>NZ_JBHUBT010000001.1:350566-647048 GCF_042788715.1 Arthrobacter sp. NPDC056886 | reverse complement strand
GGCTCCCACCTCAAGGTGGGAGCCCGCCGTCGTTGGTTTAACCGCTGGTCAGTCCTCGGACTCGATGGCGGTCCTGGCGCCGGGATCGGAATCCTTGAGGAACTTTTCGATCCGCTCCGGCTCCTCGGCCTCGCCGATCGCCGCGGACGCACGGCCCAGCGAGTAGAGCGAGCGCAGGAAGCCGCGGTTGGGCTCGTGCTCCCACGGGATCGGTCCGACGCCGCGCCAGCCGTTGCGGCGCAGCGAATCCAGGCCGCGGTGGTAGCCCACCCGCGAGTACGCGTAGGAATCGATGGTGCGGCCTTCGTTCCAGGCCTCCTCGGCCAGGATGGCCCACAGGAGCGAGGACGTGGGGTGCTTCGCCACGAGGTCCAGGGCTTCCTGGCCGAGCGCGAGGTGCTGGTAGATCTCAGTCTCGGCCGGCAGGAGCGTGGGCTCGGGACCCATCAGGTTCTTGCGGAACTCGTCGGACATGACTAGAAGGTCTTGCCGGTGGAACCGAGCTGCTGGGCGGCCTCGACCACACGGGCGGCCAGGCCGGCCTCTGCGGAGGCGCCCCAGACGCGGGGATCGTAGAGCTTCTTGCTGCCGACCTCGCCGTCGACCTTCAGCACGCCGTCGTAGTTGCGGAACATGTGGTCCACCACCGGGCGGGTGTAGGCGTACTGGGTGTCGGTGTCGATGTTCATCTTGATGACGCCGTAGGAGACGGCGTCCGCGATTTCCTTGTCCGAGGAGCCGGAGCCGCCGTGGAACACGAGGTCGAACGGGTTGGCCTTGCCGATCTTGGCGCCCACCTGCTCCTGAATGTCCTTGAGGATCTCCGGGCGCAGCTTGACGCCGCCCGGCTTGTACACGCCGTGCACGTTGCCGAAGGTCAGCGCCGTGATGTAGCGGCCGTTTTCGCCGGAACCGAGTGCGTCGATCGTGGCCAGCGCGTCCTCGACCGTGGTGTAAAGCTTGTCGTTGATGGCGTTCTCGACGCCGTCTTCCTCGCCGCCGACGGTGCCGATCTCAACTTCGAGGATCATCTTGGCAGCCGCGGTGCGCTCGAGCAGTTCCCGGGCGATCCGCAGGTTTTCCTGCAGGGTCTCCGCGGAGCCGTCCCACATGTGCGAGTTGAAGAAGGGGTTGCGGCCGGCCTTGACCTCGGCCTCGGAAGCGGCGAGCAGCGGGAGAACGAAGCCGTCCAGCTTGTCCTTGGGGCAGTGGTCCGTGTGCAGGGCAATGTTGACGCCGTAGTTCTTGGCCACCTCGCGGGCGAAGGCCGCGAAGCCCAGGGAGCCGGCAACCATGTCCTTGGTGGAGGCACCGGACCAGTAAGCCGCGCCGCCGGTGGAGACCTGGACGATGCCGTCGGACTCAGCCTCGGCGAAGCCGCGCATGGCGGCGTTCAGGGTCTGGGAGGACGTGACGTTGACAGCGGGGAAGGCGAAGCCACCCGTCTTTGCGCGGTCGATCATCTCGGAGTAGATCTCTGGGGTTGCAATGGGCATGCTGACTCCTAAAGTGAATTTCGTCTACGGGCTGGTGATTCTGGAAGGAACCTCGTCGGCTAGGAACCATCCTAGTCATTCCTGCGCCGCGGCAGTGTCTCCGGTCACTGTGCCCGTGTAACACTCGCGCCCCGGCGGTTCCGCCTGCCCCTCACCCGCCCGCGGCCCCGCCCAGAAGGCAGATCGCGGCAGTGTCGGGCGAAAACATTGCCGCGAAGTGTCATCTCGCGCGCCAGCCGCGGCTCTGCAGCGCGGCCCGGACCTTGCTGACCGCTGCGGGATGCTCGCCCGCAAGGTCCAGCCGGGACACCCGCACCTCAAGCCACCCGAAGATCGCTGCAGTGTCCGCCCGCCGGATGTCGCGCAAGTACTGGTCTTGCCCGTTGTGATGTGCGCCCTCGTACTGGAGCGCGATGCGCCACTCGGGGTAGGCGGCATCCGGCCAGAGCACCGGGGCGCCAGCTGCACCCCAGACCACCTCGTTCAGGGCCGGCTCAGGCAGGCCGGCACGGATGAGCGCCAGGCGCAGCCGGGTTTCGGGCGGCGAGTCAGCACCGACACGAATGAGTTCGACGGCGGCCCGGGCTTTCCGCACGCCTCTGTTGCCAGGATGACGCGCCACCATGGCCTGCAGCTCCGCAATGCTGCACAAAGCCTCGCGGGGGACGGGAAACTCCGGACCGTGCCCGCAGACCAGGAAGTCTCCGGCCACCACCAATTCATCCAGGCCCAGCACCGAGGCCAGGTCCAACCACGTCCGGGCCGGCGAGGTGAGTCGAACGCCGTCGAGCTCCACCACCTCGTCGGGAAAGAACGTCACCACGTGCCCCACAACGTTGACCCGGCGGGCCTGCTGAAGCCTCGCCGCCGCGCGAGATGGATGCGCCAGTCCTCCTCAAGACGGCCCGGCAGAGGTGCCGCCCAGAGCCGTGCCGCGGATCCGAGACTGAGGACGGACTCGTCGTCCAGCTCGGTGTAAGCCCGGAGGGCAGCCGCGCCCGAGGACGCGGAGTCCACGGGTACGCGAATCCCGCGGGACACCGTGACGAGGTCTCCAGCTTCGGTGCGGGTGCGGGTGACACCTGCCGTGTCGGCGGCCCGCAGCGAGAAGGAGCCGGTGGTCAGATGGAGGGGAAGCGGTGCCCGACGCATGGCCCATTGTGACCGTTTCCGCCGGGCGCCCGGCGCGTTTTCCACAGGTCGCGGCCGCAGACGCCGTCGAGAAGGCATTTCACGGCAGTGTGAGGCGAAAACACTGCCGTGAAATGCCTTCTCGCGCAGCGTTTGAACACCACCCCTATCCCGGGAGCTGGCCGAACACGTGGCGGCGGATCCAGGCGTGCATCGCTATCGCGGCGGCGGAGGCCGCGTTGATGGACCGGGTGGAGCCAAACTGCTCGATCGACAAGGTGTCCAGCGCCGCGTCGTGGACCTCAGGGGTCAGACCCGGGCCCTCCTGGCCGAAGACCAGTACGCAGTCCTTGGGCAGTTCGTAGGTTTCCAGCGGGACGGAGTCCGGGAAGATGTCGATCCCGATGATAGCCAGCCCCTCCCCCTGCGCCCAGGCCACGAAGTCCTCAACGGTGGGGTGGTGACGGACGTGCTGGTAGCGGTCGGTGACCATGGCCCCGCGGCGGTTCCACCGGCGTCGTCCGATGATGTGCACTTCCTTGGCGAGGAACGCGTTGGCGGTCCGGACCACGGTGCCGATGTTGAGGTCGTGCTGCCAGTTCTCGATCGCGATGTGGAAGTTGTGGCGTTTGGAGTCCAGGTCCGCGACGATCGCCTCGTGCTTCCAGTACCGGTATTTGTCCACCACATTGCGCCGGTCGCCGTCCGCCAACAGGTCCGGGTCCCAGTGCTCGCCCTGTGGAAGGTCGCCGTCCCAGGGGCCGACGCCGACCTCCGCCTTCAGTTCCAGCCCTTCCTCTGCGGCGGGGAGGGACGGGGCAGGGCTTCCGGGCTGTTCAGTCACCCCTCAACATTAGACTGGGACCCAGTAAGCAGCACATCACCACCGGCGGAGGTCCCCATGGCAGAGTCAGACGAAGTACGTTCATCGGCATCCGTGTACCGTAGCGGCCAGGAAATCGAGTGCTGGCTCACGGACATGGACGGCGTGCTGGTCCACGAGAACCAGCCCATCCCGGGCGCAGCGGAGCTGATCCAGCGCTGGGTGGACACCTCCAAGCGGTTCCTCGTGCTCACCAACAACTCCATCTTCACCCCCCGGGACCTCGCGGCCAGGCTGAGTTCCTCCGGACTGGAAATCCCGGAGGAAAACATCTGGACCTCGGCCCTGGCCACTGCCCAGTTCCTCAAGGACCAGGTCCGCGGCTCGGAGTCGGGAAACCGCGCCTACACGATCGGCGAGGCAGGACTCACGACGGCGCTCCACGAGGCAGGCTTCATCCTCACCGACCAGAATCCCGACTTCGTGGTGCTCGGCGAGACCCGCACCTATTCGTTTGAAGCCATCACCATGGCCATCCGCCTGATCCTGGCCGGCGCGCGTTTCATCGCCACCAACCCGGACGCCACCGGGCCCTCGAAGGACGGCCCCATGCCTGCCACCGGCGCCATCGCTGCCCTCATCACCAAGGCCACGGGCCGCGAACCTTACATTGTGGGCAAGCCCAACCCGATGATGTTCCGTTCGGCCATGAACCAGATCGACGCGCATTCGGAAACCACGGCCATGATCGGGGACCGCATGGACACCGACATCATCGCCGGCATGGAAGCGGGCCTGCACACGGTGCTGGTGCTCAGCGGCATCACCCACCGGGACGACATCGCCGCGTACCCGTTCCGGCCGAACCAGATCCTGAACTCCGTGGCGGACCTCAAGAACCAGATCTGAGGAGGACCTCAGAAGGCGGTCATCTTCCCGCCGCCGCCCGGCAGCGGGAAGAGATCGTCCTGAAGCTTGTCGATGACGGGCCGGTAGATGAACGGGCTCCAGCCCGGGCTCGCGTGCTCCGGCCGCGCCCCGTCAGTGCGCAGGTCATCCGAGGCCATATTCGCTTTGAAGGTCAGTGACCAGGTATCCCGGGCGGTCTCGTAGTCCACGGTCTTGTCCCCGGGGTTGCCGATGAAGGCCATCTTTGTTTCGCCGAGCTTCCCGACGAAACGGCTGGGCTCAAAGTGGTAGATGTAGGCGGATTCGGACTGGATGAGCACGCTGGACGGCGCGATCGGGGAGAGCTGTTCCAGGGTCTGGTCCACCACTTGCCCCCAACTGCGCTCGTTCTTGTGCAGCATTCTCTCGCCGAGCTCGTAGCCGCCGCGCAGCACCGTGGGGAAGCGGAAACCGCTTTCGTAGAGCAGCACCACGCCCTCAAACCAGCTCTGGTCCAGCACGTCGTGGCGGCTCGCGGGACTGGAGTCCAGGAGGATGAACGCCACTTCGACGCCGTGCAGCTCACGCAGCCGGGCGGCCACTTGGGTTGCCACCATGCCGCCGAAACTGTGGCCGTAGAAGTAAAGGGTGGTGAGATTGTGGGCGCGGACGTGTTCGATCACCGCAATGACCACCTCGTCGATGTCCAGCCCCTCGTTGGAATACCCGACGGCGGCGAGCCGGCCCCGCTTGTTCAGGGATCCGCGCAGGGCGTTCAGGATCCACAGGGCCTCTTCCCAGCCGGTCTTGTAGCCGGGGAACAGGATCCAGCTGGCGTAGGGGTAATACAGTTCGGCGAAGTCATCGGGCACTTCGAGGATCCGGGTGACACGCCGATCGTCCTGCACGCGCCGCGTGAACAGCATGTCCGCCGCGAGCACTGACGCGGACCCGGCGCCGATCAGGAAAGTTCGGCGGGAAACCCGTTTAAGTTCGACGGCGCGGCGGAGCATGCGGGCCTCGGCAGAACCGGGGCCTCGCGGATGGTTCGGTTCCATCTCGGCCGGCACATCACTACCGTATCCACGCTCTGGCGGGGATGAGAAACCGGACTAATCCGGAAGACGGAAAGGCCGCCGGGAGCGGCGTCGGCGCCGCTGGCCTGCTATGCGGGTTCGGGCTCGCGGCCAACCTCGCGGCGGCTGATCTCGATGCCGATCTCGTCATAGGTCGCCAGCAGTTCCGATCGTGCCATGTCTGCCGGGTCGTCGAGCAGGCCGAACACGGAGTCGCTCGCGGCGAGGAGTTCGTCGTCGGAGAACCGGGTCAGCTGACGGGTGCCCGAGGGATCCACGGAGGCCAGGAGTTCCCCGGACATGTCCAGGGTGGGCAACGCGGCGGAATCGTCGCGGTGCGGGGTCAGCTCCAGGGAGACGCCGCCGGGGGCGGGCATGCCGGCGGTCTCCGGGCCGGCGTTCCCGCCGTCGATCGCGTTGAGGTCGTTGCGCAGGCCGGCCAGCGCCGATGATTCCACGAAGGCGGCCAGGCCGAGGTCGACGCGGATGTGCGAGATGATCCCCATGCGGCGAACCCGCTGGATAACGTGCATCAGGGAGGGGCGGGAGGCTTGCGTGAGGCTCCCCCGGACACTAATCCGGACGACGTCGGAAACGACATCGAGTTTGACGTGGGCTTGCAGCGTTTGGTCCATAGGTACTCCAAAGAAGGTCTCTATGGCCGACGGCTCAACCGCACTCAGCGTATCCGCGGTTGTGTTTGCACACAAGTCATAGGCCGCTGCCGGTTCAGCCCGCCCGACGCCGATCCGGCTCTTCGTAGTGCGTCCGGGTAGCCGTTCCACCCACAGACTGCACCAGGGACTTGGCGATATCGCGCAGCTTGACGTTGCCGTTGCTGGAGGCATCGGTGAGGATCCGGACCGCGGTTTCCTGGTCACAGCGGTTCTGCGCCATGACGATCCCGATCGCCATATCGATGGTGGTCCGGGATTCCAGCGTGGCGCGCAGGTTGGTGGCGCTGTCCGTGTGCAGCGAGAACCGGACTGCCAGCCGCAGCGCCTGGGAGATCTCGCGGGTGTAGCCACGGGCCCGGGCCGCGACGTCGCCGTCGAACTTGCGCGGGACATCGGAATAGAGGTTCAGCGCCGCCTGGGCGTCGCCCTGGAGGTGGAAAGGCACCGACAGCACCGAGCGCAGGCCGTGCGAGGCGACGGCGGCGGCGTAGTCGGGGCCCCAGCGGTCCTCGTCGAAGAGGTCCGGGACGTAGACTTCCCGTTCCTCCTTGGCGGCGGTCAGGCAGGGGCCCTGGGACAGGGAGTACTGGATCTCGTCCACTTCGCGCGCGGAGTCGCTGCTCCACCCGATCGTGGCGGCCTTGCGGTCCCGCAGCAGCGTAATTCCGCACAGCGCGTCGTCGCCGGAGCCCGCCACCTGGTGCGCGGAAAAACGCGCGAGTTCGTTCAGGAACTCTTCGAAGTCCGCGCTGTCCAGGATCAGGTTCTGAATCTGGTCAACCGTGCCCACCGAGATCTCGGTGCCCTGCCCTTCCGGACCACGATTCGCGCCGCTGTTCAGGGACTTTTCGGACGGGAGCATGGCGCGTGTTCTCCAGATGAATGGAACGGACGGGTATCCAGCAAATGATAGGTCACGGCCCATACCCCGTCCACCCGCGCAGGTCAGCGGGGAACGCCTCAGCTGAGGCCCAGTTCGTCCTTGCCGAAGGCGAAGAGGTACGGGACACCGGCTTCGGCTTCAATCTTTTCCTTGGCACCCGTGTCGCGGTCCACGATCACGGCGACGGCCACCACGTTGCCGCCGGCCTTGCGGACGCCTTCGACGGCGGTCAGCGCGGAGCCGCCGGTGGTGGAGGTGTCCTCCAGGACCAGGACCTTGCGGCCCTCGACCGAGGGGCCCTCCACCTGGCGGCCCATGCCGTAGGACTTCTGCGCCTTGCGGACCACGAACGCGTCCACCGGGCGGCCGGCGTCGACGGCGGCATGCATGACGGCGGTGCCCACCGGGTCTGCCCCCATGGTGAGCCCGCCGGCGCACTCGAAATCGATCCCGGCGTCCTCCATCAGGGAGAGCATGACCTGTCCCACCAGTTTGGACGCCTCGTGGTGCAGGGTAATGCGGCGCAGGTCGATGTAGTAGTCGGCTTCCGCGCCGCTGGAGAGGATGACTTTGCCGCGGACGACGGCCAGTTCCTTGATCAGTTCCAGGAGTCGGGCACGGGCAGTGGCAGCGTCGGCTGCGAAGTCACGGGTGGCAGTCATGGCTCCCAGTTTAGTGGGCGGCCCGCCGCGGATTCCCAGCCGGCGTCCTCTATGTCGGCGGCGGCCCGATGTCAGGGATGGCTCGATGTCCTGCGCGTGAGACTTACGGGCCCGCACTAACGGCGTATTCGAGCTCGATCAGCCCGGCGTCGTACGTCTTCGCGCTCAGCAGCCTCAACAGGGTCGGGTCCTGGCCGGCCGGAAACACCCCGCGCCCCGCACCGGTCGCAACCGGCATGACAACGAGGATCTCCCCCTCGGAAGCGGGAGTCGGCCAGAATTCAACGAACATCCGGTAGGTGGTTGCCCCGAGGACCATCGCGTCCACGGTCGCGAGCCATGCGAGCTGGCTCTGGTCCAGCTCGCCGGTGCCGCCTTGAATCAGTTCGTAGGCCGTGAAGTCATTGTTGGTGTTGGCGGCGAACCCGTCGGCCGTGACGAATTCCTGGACTACCAGTCGGCCCATGTTCGGTTCCTCTGCTAGCTGTGTTGCGGGGCGCGCCGCGCGAAGGCCGGCGCGTGCTCGGGGCGGGGACCAAATGCGATGAAGCGGGGCACGATGGTGCGGAACACCGGAACGTGCCGGGCGAGGAAAAGTGCCGCGGCCGGAAACTTGGTCCGCTTTCCGGTCATGACCGGGACGAAGATCGCGCGCTGCATTATCCGTTGGACGCTCTGCACAATGACGGTGGGCAGCCGCCGCCGTCGTTCGACTTTCTCCAGGTCTGCCGTGGTCACCCGGCCCCGGAGCAGTGCGGGGGCCAGGTACTCGGCGGCCGCCGCCGCGTCCTGGATGGCGAGGTTGATTCCGACGCCGCCGGCCGGGGACATCGCATGCGCCGCGTCCCCGATGCACAGCAGCCCGTTGATGTGCCAGGTGTGCAGCCGGTTCAGACGCACGTCCAGCCAGTGGAGGTCTTCGAGGGACTCTATGGTGTCAACGCGGTCTGCCAGATCCGGGCGGAGCGCCGCGACCCGCCGTCGGAAACCCTCCACGCCTTCCGCTCGGATCCGGGCGTCGGTGCCCTTGGCGGCGAGGTAGCCCATTTGGTAGTAGTCGTTGCGGAACAGGGCCAGCAGCGCCTCGCCAGGGCCGAACGCCGGCACGAGCCCGGCCACTTCACCCGTTTCGGAGGGATAGCGGGGCAGCCGGAACCACCAGGTGTCGAACGGCACCGGGAACTCTTTTGGCGCCAGCCCGGCCGCCGTGCGCAGCGCGGAATGGCGGCCGTCCGTGGCAACCACAAGGTCCGCCAAAAGTTCGTCCTGCGTGCCGTCGGGGGCCCGGAAGCGGACTCCGCGGACGCGGCCGCCGTTGCGGACCAGAGATGTGGCGGTGTGGCTCATGAGCAGCGTGAAGCCCGGTTCCTGGGCTGCGGCGTCGGCGAGGAAGCTCAGGAAATCCCATTGCGGCATCATGGCGATGTAGTTGTACGGGGGCGGCAGGGCGTCAAAATCGCCCATGGTCACCGGCGGCCCGCCCGGGACGGGGAAAACGACATTCTTCAGGCGGCTCTGCGGCAGCCGGCGGAATTCCGGGCCGAGTCCGAGTTCGTCAATGAGCCGGATGGTGGACGGGTGCACGGTGTCGCCGCGGAAGTCGCGCAGGAAATCCGCGTGCTTCTCCAACACCGTCACCCGCACCCCGGCCCGCGCCAGTAGCAATCCAAGCATCATCCCCGCAGGTCCACCGCCCACCACCGCGCATCCGGTCTTCTCCATGGCCCCACGCTACGCCTGCACGCGGTGGCGCGGGAGGGGGTAATTCGCGGCGCATTCTGGTTGGCGCTGCGCAAAATATCCTGCGCTACGGGAATCCCCGTAGCGCAGGATATTTTGCGCAGCTGCCGTTGGGAAATGCCGCGTCAGAGCCGGGTGTCGAAGGAGTCGCAGAAGACGTTCTCGTTGAACGTGCCCTGGAACTCCGATTTGCCCTGGATCTTCTCGATCGCAGCCCGGATGGCCTCGGGCGTGCCCGCGTGGGCGTGGATGGCCGTCTTCACCATCGGCACGTCAATGAGGTGGTTGGGCTGGTTGAGCGAGACAAACACGGTCGGGACTTCGGTGGCGTACCAGGGAATCTCGGCCGCCATCGGCGTTGACCACTTGATCCGGATCGCCGCCTCCTGGGCGAAGCCTTTTACGTTGGCGAACACGAACGCGGCGTCGTACTTCTGCGCGTAATCCCCGGTGGCTTCCTCGGAGATGACGGACATGAAGTTCACCCCGGTCTCGCCGGCGGCCTCGCGCTGCGCGGCCGTCTTGAAGACGTGGACTTCGAAACCGGCCTTTTCGAGCTCGTCCCGGACAACATCCAGGTGGGCCAGCGGGTCCGCCCGGGTGAAGTCAGCGCCGCCCGAGATGCCGTAGAGCCGGATGCGCTTGTGCGTCGCCGGCGTGATGGGCAGGTTGCCGGCCGTGTCCTTGACCAGGGTAACGGTCTTGTCGGCGATCTGCGCGGCCACGGCCCGGTGGGCCGCGCTCCCGATCAGCTGCAGCGCTTCGGCCGGCGGAACAAGGGATTCCCGCGCGGCCTTGTGCAGTCCGAGCGAGGCCTTCAGGCCCAGGATCCGGCGCAGGGCGTCATGCAGCCGCGCGTCCGTGATGACCCCGGTTTTGTAGCCGTCCAGCATGTACCCGAAGTCCTCGGCCGGGTTCCGGAAAAACAGGAACATGTCGCAACCGGCCGCAATGGTGGCCGGGACCAGCTCGCTCCGCTTCATGGCCTGGGTCAGGCCGATCATCTGGGACGCGTCGGTGAGGATCAGCCCATTGAACCCGAGCTCGCCGCGGAGCAGGTCCTGGAGCAGTTCCGGCGCCAGGGTGGCGGGCAGGATGTCCTTTGCCGCCAGCCCGGGGCGGAAATGCCGTGACAGGTCCGGCGCACCGATGTGGCCGACCATGATGGACTGCACGCCGTGGCCGATCATCTCCCGGTACACGTGCCCGTAGGTCCGGGTCCATTCCGCGTAGCCGAACGTGTTGTAGGACGTGACCACGTGCTGGTCGCGTTCGTCCAGGCCGTCCCCCGGGAAATGCTTCATGGCGCACACGGTTGGCGATTCGCTGATGCCGTCGAAGTACTCCTTGGCCCGTTCCACCACGATTTCCGCGGTGTTGCCGAAGGCCCGGGTGGAGATGACGGTGTTGCGCCAGTTGTAGTGGATGTCCACGATCGGCGCGAAGGCCCAGTTGCAGCCCAGCGCGGCGGTCTCCACCCCGGCAACGCGCCCCATCTGGCGGGCGATGTCCTTGTCCGGGTGCGAGCCCGCCTGCAGGTGGGTCGAGACGAACGTCCCGTCGTCGCAACTCCCGGCCCCACCCATTTCGGGGTTCGACGCGATCAGCAGCGGCACCCGCGTCTTGGACTGCGCGTAGCGGATGTGTTCCTGCACCTCAGCTGAGGGCCCCGGCCGGTACCGCATGCCGCCCACGTGGTACTGCTCCAGGACACCGTCGAGGTATTCCGGGGAGTAGTCGTTGTTGTGGTTGATGAACAGCTGCCCGATCTTTTCCTCGAGGGACATGGAGTCGATGGTGGACTCCACCCAGGCGATGGCTTCGCCGTCGAGGTTGAACGGCGCGGACTGAAGGTCGACGGCGAACGGTGCGGCGGCGTCTGCCGCACGCGTTCCCGACACGGGGGCGTCCGGCGTTGTGGCCGCAGGCCAGCCGGCGACGCCGGCGAGGGCGGCGGCGACCACCTGTTCCACGGGGGCGGCGATGTCCACCACGGTCCCGGCTTCGTCCGCGTCGAGCGGCTCGAGCGTGGCGAGCTGGGAGTCGAGCAGCGTGGACGGCATGAAGTGGCCGGAGCGGCCTTCGATCCTGCCGCCGAGCACCTCCGGGCTGCCGTGCAGGTGCAGGAAGATGGTCTCCGGCGCCTGTGCGCGGATGGCGTCGCGGTAGCTGCGCTTGAGCGCGGAGCAGGCCAGCACCAGGCCTGCCGAACCCGCGGCGGCGAGTTCGGCACCCACGGTGGCGAGCCACGGCCAGCGGTCCGCATCCGTCAGTGGCGTTCCGGACGCCATTTTGGCGACGTTCTCCACGGGGTGGAGGGAGTCGCCGTCGAGGAAGCGGACGCCGAGCTCGCGGGCCACGAGGTCGCCGATGGTGGTCTTGCCGCAGCCGGAGACACCCATCACCACGATGTGGCGGCCAGCAACTGCAGGCTTCTGGTCACCGGTCATGTCCGGGTCACCAGTCATGAACGGTGCCGTCCACGAGGCGGTTGTAGGGCAGGTAGGCCTGCTGGTAGGGGAACGCGGCGGCGGCTTCTTCGTTGAATTCGACGCCGATGCCGGGCTTGTCGCCCGGGTGCAGGTAGCCGTCCACGAACGTCATGGACTGCTCGAAGACCTCGTTCGTCGCATCCGAGTGCTGCATGTATTCCTGGATCCCGTAGTTGTGGATCGCCAGGCCCACGTGCAGCTGCGCGGCGAACCCGACCGGGGAGATGTCGGTGGGGCCGTGGAAGCCGGACTTGATCTGGTACTGCGCGGCGAAGTCCATCACCTTCTTCAACGGGCTGATCCCGCCGAAGTGCGTGGACGCGGCCCGGACGTAGTCGATCAGCTGTTCCTTGATCAGGGTCTGGTAGTCATAGACGGTGTTGAAGATCTCCCCGATCGCCAGCGGGGTGGTGGTGTGCGCCCGGACCAGGCGCAGCGCCTCCTGGTTCTCGGCCGGGGTGCAGTCCTCGAGCCAGAACAGGTCATACGGCTCCAGCGCCTTGCCCAGCTTCGCGGCCTGGATCGGGGTCATCCGGTGGTGCCCGTCATGCAGCAACGGGATCTCCGGGCCGAACTCGTTCCGCACCGCCTCGAACACCGTCGGCAGGTGCCGCAGGTAGGCCCGGGTGTCCCAGTCCTCCTCCTGCGGGAACGCGCCGCGCCCGGCCGGTTCATAGTCATACCGCTCCCCGGAGGCCTGGGCCTGCGCCGCGACCCCGTACACGGCCTTGATCCCGGGGACCGCGGTCTGGATCCGGATCGACTTGTACCCCAGCTCCAGGTGCTCCCGGACCGAGTCGAAGAGCGAGGGCAGGTCCGCGCCGGAGGCGTGCCCGTAGGCGCGCAGCCCGTTCCGGGACGCCCCGCCCAGGAGCTGGTAGACCGGCATCCCGGCGAGCTTGCCCTTGATGTCCCACAGCGCCATGTCCACCGCGGCGATCGCGGCCATCGTGACCGGGCCGCGGCGCCAGTACGAGGACCGGTACAGGAACTGCCAGGTGTCCTCGATCCGGTGCGGGTCCTTGCCGATCAGCAGCTGCGCGACGTGCTCCTTCAAATACGCGGCCACCGCGAGCTCGCGCCCGTTCAGGGTCGCGTCCCCGATCCCGGTCACCCCGTCCTCGGTGGTGATCCGCAGCGTCACGAAATTCCGGGAGGGGCTGGTCACAAAGACTTCAGCGGCAATGATTTTCACAACAGGTCCTTTTCTGGTCTTTCAGGGGGTGTCTTAGTTGCGGGGCGCCAGCGGCGCGGCCTCGGCGGGAACGGTGGCGGTGGCGGTGGCGGCCACGCCGACGGGAGTTCCGGCGCCGTCGTCGTCGGTGCGTCGGGCACGGATTTCGGTGAGGATCCGGGCATGCATGGCATCGGTGAGGGTGTATTTGGCCATCACGAGCACGGCCAGGATGGTCATGACCGCTGGAAGTGCGCCGGCGGCGAGCTGGATGCCGAAGACGGCGTCGGGGGTCTGGACGGCGCCGGACTTGTAGCCGCCCAGGGCCAGGGCGTAGGCCGCGAGCGCACCGCCCACTGCCTGGCCGGTCTTGCGGGTGAAGGAGAACAGGGCGTACGTGATGCCCTCGGTGCGGACGCCGGTCTTCCATTCGCCGTATTCGACCGTGTCGGCTTCCAGTGCCCACACCACGATGTTGACCGCGAGGACGCCCACCAGGCTGATGACCAGGCCGGTGAAACCGAACCAGACCTGGCTGGCCGGGGTGAAGAAGACGATGGCGCCGCCAATGACCGTGAGCAGCGACGAGAAGATGTAGACGCGCTTCTTGCCGAGGTTCCGGACCAGCCTGGGCATGAAGCCGGCCAGTACGAAGGTCAGGACGAGCTGGGTGATGGACAGCACGGGGTACAGGTCCAGCCGTCCCAGGACGTCGCGGAGGTAGTAGAGCTGGACCGAGGTAAGGGCCAGGTATCCGGTCAGGAAGAAGAAGGAGCTCAGGCACAGCATCAGCAGCGGCCGGTTGCCCTTGAGCGTGTCCATGCTCTGCTTGAACGTGACGTTCGGGACGGCCCGGTGGACCCGTTCCTTGGCGGTCAGGAAGGTGAAGAGGTACAGGGCCGCACCGATGACGACGAACGCCAGGGTGATGGTGGTGAAGGTGGCCTGCAGGTCGGTGCCCGGCTTGATCAGCGGGGCCACGAAGATGCCCAGGGCCGAGCCGACCAGCAGCGCGCCGATCATCCGGGCTGAGCCCAGCTTGGCGCGTTCCGCCGGGTCCTGGGTCATGGCGCCAGCGAGGGAGCCGTAGGGGATGTTGACCAGGCTGTAGGCCAGGCCCAGGGCGGCGTAGGTGACGTAGGCGTAGAGCAGGGTGCCGGATTCTCCGAGTGCAGGGACGGAGAAGGTTGCCACGCTCAGCAGCAGCAGCGGGATGGAGCCGAACATGATGAACGGCCGGAACTTGCCGAACCGTTTGCTGAAGGTCCGGTCCACCACGCGGCCGGCGAAGACGTCGGCGAAGGCATCGAAGATCCGCACCACCAGCAGCAGGGTGCCGGCGGCCGCGGCGGAGATCCCGGCCACGTCCGTGTAATACACCAGCAGGAACATGGTGGCAGTGGTGAAGGCGAGATTGTTGGCGGCATCGCCGGCGCCATAGCCGATGATGCTGAGCTTGTTCAGCTTTTTCATGAATGGGCTCCTTTACCCGTTGCCGGACCTGGGCCCGGCGAAAAATGTGCGTTAGGGCCTACGCCTCGGAGGTGATGTTCTTGGTGCCGGCCAGTGCCGTCCACCGTTGGCGCAGGGCGTAGGCGGCGGGTTTGGGCCGCCTGTCCCGGGTGAAGACGCCCTTCTTGTTGCCGTCCACGCGCATGATGCCGTTGGAGGTCTGGAAGTCCGCGAAGTTCCAGACCTGTTCGCCCACCATGGCGTCCACGCGGTCGAAGACCCGGTGGTACATGGCCAGGAACGCGGCCTGGTATTCCTCGCTCCAGGGCTGTTCATAGATGGAGTGGAAGCCGGGCATGGTGTCCGGCCCGTACTCGGTCATGATCATGGGCTTGCCGTACTTGGCTTCCCACTCGCGCAATTCCTTTTCGAGGCTCTGCTCGGCCGTTTCGAGGTCACCGTTATTGAGGTACCAGCCGTAGTAGCGGTTGAGCATGATGACGTCGAACAGGTCCCCGAGCAGTTCCTTGTCCGGGGTGTCGAACATGACGTTGACGTAACCGACGGGCCGGGTGGGGTCCAGCCGGCGGGCCAGTTCCACGAGGGGTGCGAAGTACTCGCGGGCGCCCTCTTCGGAACCGTTGGGCTCGTTGGCGATCGACCAGATCACGACCGAGGGGTGGTTCTTGTCGCGGGCGACGAGCTCGGAAATCGCCTGCCGGTGGTTGGCGGCGGTGTTGGCGTCCACACCCCCGTCGACATAGGTCTTTTTCGCGATGCCGCCGAAGACGGCGCCGAAGCCCAGGTGCAGCCCGACGGCGGCGGTCTCGTCGATCACCACGATTCCGTGCCGGTCGGCGAACTCCATGACTTCCTCGGCGTAGGGGTAGTGCGAGGTGCGGAAGGAGTTCGCGCCCACCCAGTCCAGAAGCTGGAAGTCGTTGACCATCTGGGCGTTGCTGTGGCCTTTGCCGATGGCCACGTGGTCCTCGTGCATGCCGAAGCCGGTGAAGTAGAACAGTTCGCCGTTGATGAGGAATTCTTTGCCGCTGACTTCGACGGTGCGGACGCCGACCGGCAGGGTGTAGCTGTCCAGCAGCCGGCCGCCGTCGCGGATTTCAGCGGTGAGACTGTACAGGTAGGCGGCGCCCGGCTTCCAGAGGACGACGTCGGCGACCGTCAGGGTGCCGCGGGCGCCGTCGGCGCGGGCGACCTCTTCGCCGTCGGTGTCCCGGAGCGAAACGGTGACCGTTTCGCTGCCGGTCCCGCCGGCGGTGCCGATCGTGTAGTCGACGCTGCCGGTGGATCCTTCGAACCCGGTGACGACCGTGATGTCATCCACCGTCACGGCCGGGGTGCTGAAGAGCCAGACGCTGCGGTGCAGGCCGGCGTAGTTGTAGAAATCGTGGAGGTAGCTCTGCTGGCGGCGGCCGTCCTCCGTGACGGTGATGCTGCCGGGCGGGATGGTGGCCTGCGTGAGCTCGTTGTTGACGGAGACCGTCAGCCGGAAAACCTGCCCGGGCGTCACGTGGTCCGTGATGTCGGCGCTGAAGGGCATGTAGCCGCCGGTGTGTTGGGCCACGAGGGTCTCGTCGACCCACACCATGCCCTCGTGCGTGGCGGAGTCGAGGCGGACGTGGATGCGCTCGCCTGCCCAGCCGCGCGGGACGCGGACGTCGCGCTGGTACCAGACGTAGCCCACGTGGTCCCTGATGGCCTTGTCCGGGAAGACGTCGTTGTAGCTGGCCGGGACGCCCATTTCCAGTTCGGTTTCCAGAGGCGCCTTGAACCACTCGTCCCGATGGCCGGAGCGGTCAAAGTCCACCTTGAAGCGGTACAAGCCGTCGAGGTTGACCATCTCGCGGGTTTCGCTGGCCTGGGGCTTGAGCATTTTGGAGGTCCTATCGCGTCTTTGCGGGCAGTGCCGGGGAGGAATTTGGGGCCGGCGGGGCGGCCGGTTGTGCTCTTGTTGTAATCCTAATCACGTGGCAATCAAATGGCAAGCGGTTGCCATACATTTGTTGAAAGTTCATCGAAACACTGCTGTTCATCGAAACTGCTGCCCGGCTCCCCGTGACCGGGAGCCGGGCAGCAAGCCCTTGCGCGGAAGCCGTTACGGGGAGACAGCCCGCTCCCCGAACGTTCCGCTCAAGCTTTCAACCAGGCCCGCGACGGAACCGTCTGCGGCCAGGGCCGGATCCACCAGGTCCAGCAGGGCGCGGATCCGCCTGGCGCCCGCCAGCCGGTTGGCTGCGGCCACCTCGGCGGCCAGCGGGTCCTGGAACGCGGCGGAGGCGGCGCTGTAGTCCATCCAGGCGGCAATCATGAGCGCCGCGGCCGCGCCGGACCTCCCCGCGGCGCGCTCGGCCCGCAGTACCGGAACGGCGCGCATCCGCAGCTTCGTGCTGCCGTCCATCGCGATCTGTGCGAGGTGGTGGGCAATCCGGGCGTTGCCGAATCGCTGCAGCAGGGCGGCGCGGTAGGCCGGGATCTGCAGTTCCGCGGCGTTTCCCGCCGGTCCGGACAGGTTCGCTTCCGCCTCGTCCCAGAACTTTTCAACGGCCTGCAGGCACAGCGGATCCGCCAGGGCCTGGGCCACGGTGGTGTGGCCGCGAAGCTGGCCGGCGTACGCCAGCAGGGAGTGCGCGCCGTTCAGGAGCCACAGCTTGCGGTTCTCGTACGGCTCGATTTCAGCCACGAACACGGCGCCGGCGTCTTCCCAGAGCGGCCGTCCGGCGGGAAAGTCCCCGCTGAGCACCCAGTTGGAGAAGGGCTCGGCCACCACGGGCGAATTGTCGCGGTAGCCGCAGGCGGCCTGGACGGCGGCAACGTCCGCGGCAGTGGTCCGCGGAGTGATGCGGTCAACCGAGGTGCTGACAAAGCTGACGTTGGCGTCGATCCATCCGGCCAGCCCGGCGTCCCAGGCCCCGGCCAGGCCTGCCACGGCGTTGTGCGCCACGGTGCCGTTATGGGAGAGGTTGTCGCAGCAGACGACGGCGAGCGGCCCGGCCCCGGCAGCCCGGCGGGCGGCGAGGGCCAGAACCAGCCGGCCCAGCGGCGTCGTCGGGTTTGAGCTGCCGGACGCCAGCAGCTCAAGGTCGGCGGCGACGTCGGGCGCGGTGCGGTCAAGCTGCCCGTCGGCCCGGAGCCGGTAGGCCGCTTCGGTGACGGTCAGGGTGATCACCGCGGTGGCAGGAGCGGCAACCAGCTCCGCCAGCCGCTGCACATCCGCCCCGTCCACGGCTTCGACAATGCTGCTGACCACGGCGAAGGAGTCGCCGTCGTCGGCCCGGTTCACGACTGTGTAGAGCCCGTCCTGTCCGGCCAGCGCCAGCGCGGCGTCAGGGCGGCGGCCGGTAAAGGCCGCGATGCCCCAGTCCGCGGCGTCGGACGCCTGGTGGGTGTACCACGCCTGGTGTGAGCGGTGGAAGGCACCCAGGCCCAGGTGGATGATCCGGACGGGCGCCTTGGCACCGGGGCGCAGGCGGCGGTTCAGTTGCGGAAGATCGACGGCGGATGCCGCCACATCGGTTTCACGTTCGGAGTGCTGGTCGATGCTCACAATTTGAAGACCCTTCGGGGCGAGCCGTCCACGATGTCGACGATCAGTTCATGGGCCCGGTCCTCGCTGACGCGGTGCTCCGCCACCAGGCGGGCCAGGAATGAGGCCTCGATCCGGCGGGAGGCATCGTGGCGCGCGGGGATGGAGCAGAACGCGCGGGTGTCGTCGATGAAGCCGGATGAGCGGGAGAACCCTGCGGTTTCGGTCACGGCCGAGCGGAAGCGCAGCATGGCGTCCGGCGCGTCCAGGAACCACCACGGGGCACCGAGGTAGACGGAGGGGTAGAAGCCTGCCAGCGGCGCGAGTTCGCGGGAGAACACCGTCTCGTCGAGGGTGAAGAGCACCAGGTGGAAGTCCTTGGCGGTGCCGAAGTCCTGCAGCAGCGGGCGGATCGCCTCGGTGTAGTTGACGGCGAACGGGATGTCGTGGCCGGTGTCGGCGCCGTGGGCGTTGAAGGTTGGTTCGTGGTGGTTGCGGTAGGACCCCGGGTGGATGGTCATGACCAGGCCGTCTTCCACGGACATGCGCCCCATTTGGTACATCATGTGGGCTTCGAAGTCGTCGCGGTCCTGCGCCGTGGCCTGGCCGGACCGGGCGCGGTCGAACAGCCTGGCCGCGTCGCCGGCGTCGAGCTTGAGAGTTGCCGGTGTGCGGACGCCGTGGTCGGCCGAGACTGCGCCGTGGTCCACGAAGTAACGACGCCGGTTTTCCAGGGCGGTGACGTAGCCGGCATAGCCGGTGGCGCCGTCGCCCGCTGCCGCGATGAGCCGGTCCACGTTCGCGGACCAGGTGGGGTGCGCGATGTTGAGGTAGGCGTCCGGGCGGAAGGTGGGCAGGACGCGGCCGTGGAACGTGGGGTCCTCGGCGATCGCCTTGTGGCTGGCCAGGCTGTCCAGGGGGTCGTCCGTGGTGGCTAGGACCTCTATGTTGAAGTCCTTGAAAAGCTGGCGGGGCCGGAAGCCGGGCTCCAGCAGCCTGGCCGAGATCGCATCGTAGCTGGCGTCGGCGCTCGCGGCGGTGATCTCCTGCCGCAGGCCGAAGACACTCTCGAACTGGGTGCGGAGCCAGTAGCCGGAGGCCGTCCCTTCGAACAGCGGCCAGGCCTTGCAGAACTCGTGCCAGACCGCGCGGGAGTCCGGTGCCGCGGTGGCGGTGCCGCGCAGCCGCTCCAGCGGGACGCCGCTGGCGTGGATCAGCCGGGTGACGTAGTGGTCCGGGCTGACCAGCAACGCCGCCGGGTCCGGGAAGGGGGTGTTGTGCTCGATGACCGCGGCGTCAACGTGCCCGTGCGGGGAAATGATGGGGAGGTCCTGGACGCGCTGCAGGAGTTCGCGCGCAATGCTGCGCGTTCCGGGATCCGCGGGCAGGAGCCGGTCTGGGTTGGCGGCAATCGACTGTGACATAGATCAATGGTCCGGCTTGCCCGGCGCATTTGTCAACCGGTTGCCATAAATTGCCAAACAGGTTGCGGTTGGCTTCGCCGGCAAGGCTAGCCCGCGGGCAGCAGCCGTCCGCTCGAGCCCCGCAGCACCAGCTCCGTCTCGACGCGCAGGGTGGCAGCAGGCTCCCCCGCGCTGTGCAGGAGATCGCCGTGCAGGAGATCCAGCAGCAGCGTGGCGGCGCCTGCGCCGCACTCCCCCAGCGGCGAGCGCACCGTGGTGAGTGGAGGGGTGGTGAAATCCGCCCCGAAGATGTCGTCGAAGCCCACGATGCTGATCTGGTCCGGAATGACCATGCCGGCGGCCTGGAGTTCCTGCATGAGCCCGATTGCCAGGAGGTCGTTGTAGGTCAGCACTGCCGTGGCACCGCTGGCCCGGACGTCGCGCGCCACCTGGCGGCCGCCGTCGACGGTGGGCTTAGTGGATTCCAGCCGCACGGCTTCGAGCCGGGACCATTCGCAGGCAGCCTGTACGCCTTCCCAGCGGCGCGCGGACATCCAGGACTGCGGCGGACCGGCAACAAAGGCAACCTTGTGGTGCCCGTTGGCGGCCAGGCTGCGGACTGCCTCGCTGATGCCCTTGTTCACGTCGGGAACCACGCACGGCACGCCGTCCACCTCGCGGTTGATCACCACCACGGGCTTGTCCCGGGCGATCGTGCGGATGTCGTCGTCGTCCATGCGGGGGCTGGCCAGGATGAGGCCGTCCACCGTGGCCATCATGCGGCGGGCTGCCGTCAGCTCGGTGACGCCGGACTCGGCGGACTCGGCCAGGACCAGGGTGTAATCCCGTTGCGTGGCCGTGGTTTCCGCCCCCCTGATGATGTCGAAAAATGTGGGGTTGGTGATGTCCGCGACGATCAGGCCGAAGGTGTTGGTGCGGCCGGTAGGCAGCGCACGGGCGAACGGGTTGACCTGGTAGTTCAGCTCGGCGGCGGCGTCCTCGATCAGTTTCTGCGTCTTGGCGCTGACGCGGCCCGGCTTGCTAAGCGCCCGTGAGACGGTGGACGGGTTGACGCCGGCAACCTTGGCAATGTCGTAGATGGTGGCGCTGGACTTTCCGGCCCGGGAATGCTTCTTGACCGGGCCTGTTGTTGCGGCAGCGTCCGGCGTCTTGGGTTCAGTCACCGCCCCATCCTAACGAGGAAACAACCCAACCAGCTCGCAGTTGTGGCTGTTTGAGCGCTCAAAACGGCCGCAACTGCGAGCCAGTTGGGCTGGGGTTGCGGCCCGGGTTAGGAGCGCTCGGGGAACTTGCCTTCGTCCGCGATGCGCTTGTTCAGCTCGGCGAGGAACTCGTCCTCGTCGAAGTCCAGCCCCACCTCCGTGCCCCTCCAGCTGGAGAGGTGGATGGCATTGGCCAGGCGGACCCCCTTGATGCCATCCGATCCCGGGGCCAGCAGCGGTGTACCGTCCAGGATGTTGGCGGCGAAGTTCGCCAGGACGCCGGAGTGCTGCGCGCCCCAGGCAGACTCGAACTCGATGACCTCGGTGGTGTAGTACTCCTCGGGGTTCAGCTCGCCCATGAAGAGCTTGCGGACATCGTCCATGTCCATGCCTTCGCTGAGTTCACGCTCGGGCTTCTTCAGGCGGGTCACGGTGGCGGTCTTGCTGTTTTCCACCACGATCTTGCCCTGGTCGCCCAGGATCTCGAAGCGGTCTGTCCCTACGAGGTCGTGCGTCGCGGTGACGAAGACGCCCGTGGCGCCGTTGCCGTAGTCCACAACCGCAGTGACTTCGTCCTCCACCGCGATGTCGCGGCGGAAGCCGTAAGCAACCTTGGAGTAGACGGACTTCGGCACGCCGCAGATCCACTGCCACAGGTCCAGCTGGTGCGGGGCCTGGTTGACCAGCACGCCGCCGCCCTCGCCGCCCCAAGTGGCGCGCCATTCGCTGGAGTTGTAGTAACCCTGCGGGCGCCACCAGTTGGTGATGATCCAGTTGGTGCGGCGGATGCTGCCGATCTCGCCGTTGTCGACGATCTCTTTCAGCTTCTGGTACAGCGGGTTGTTGCGCTGGTTGAACATGATGGCGAAGGACAGCTCCGGCTTGCCCGCGGCAAAGTCGTTGAGTTCCTTGACCTGCTTGGTGTACACGCCGGCCGGCTTCTCCACGAGGGCGTGGAGGTTGCGTTTGAGGGTCTCGATGCCCATCTCGGGGTGCAGGAAGTGCGGCACGCACGTCACGACGGCGTCGACGTCGCCGCTTTCGAGCATGGCGATGTAGTCGTCGTAGAACGGCGCGTCCGGATACTGGGCAGCGGCAAGTTCCTTCTTGGCGGGGTCGGTGTCGCAGATGGCGCCAATCACCATGTTGGGGACCGCGCCGTCGGCGATGAACTTCGCGTACATGCCGCCCTGCTGGCCCAGACCGATGATGCCGAGGCGTACGTTCTTACTCATGTAGTGATTCTCCCTAGTCATTGCGTGTGGTCTAGAAAAGGTTCGAGTGGCCCATGGCCACGAGGTTGTCGTAGGAGGTCTGCAGCGCGTCCCACACGGTGCGCCCGTACAGTTCGTCCTGCTCAACCAGCAGGTAGCGGGCGCCGGCGGCCTGGGCGGCCGGGATGATGGCCGGGAAGTCCAGGTTGCCTTCGCCCACCTCGGCGAACTGGACTACGTTCTTGAACTCGGCCATGAAGCCCTTGAAGTCCCCGGTTTCCAGCAGCCCGAAGGCGGGCTCGGGGAGCTGGCCGATCCGGTAGTCCTTCAGGTGCACCATGGCCGTGCGGCCGGCGTACTTCTGCAGCGTCCGGACCGGGTCCAGGCCGCCGCGCTGCACCCAGTGGACATCGATTTCCAGGCCCATGGCCGGGGAGTTCGCGGCGATGATGTCCAGCATGTAGGTGCCGTCAAACTTCGCGAACTCGATGTGGTGGTTGTGGTAGTACAGGCCGATCCCGTGCTCGGCCAGGCGCCCGGCGTAGTCGTTGGCCTGCTTGGCAAAGTCCACCATGGCGTCGATCGATTTCATGGCGGGGAACGGCAGCATGCCGATCCGCAGGAGCGTCGTGTCCAGGCGCTTGGCGTCCTCAACGATCTTGTCGAAGTGGTCCTTCAGGGAATCGCCGGGCATGCCCTTGGGGGTTTCCATGGCGACGGAGAGGGCGGCCACGTCCATGCCGAGTTCGGTCTGCGCGCGGTCCAGTTCCGCCACGTTCTCCGCGGTCATGGGGATCTGGGAGACTTCGACGGCGTTGTAGCCGATCGCATTGACCTTCCGGAGCGTCTCGAACGCCCCGAGTTCGGCGAAGCTGTCCTTCAGCATCATCGCCTGCACGCCAATTTTGGCTGTTGTTGCCACGCTTTTCCTCCGTTGCCGCCGGATCCCAGGGGAAGCCGGCCGTTGTGTTCGGTTGCCGTTGTGTTCGGTTTGGGCGGGCGCCCTCAGGCGAGTGCGCCCGCTTGTTCGTGCTGCATCCGCTGCGATTCGAGCAGGCGGTGCCGGTCCGCCCGGCGCTGTTCCTGCCGGTCCGGGTCAGGGACCGGGGAGGCGAGCAGCAGCCGCTGGGTGTAGGGGTGGTCGGGGTCGGTGGTGACGACGCCGGCCGGGCCTTGCTCGACGATCTCCCCGTGATACATCACCGCGACGCGGTGGCTGATGTGCCGGACGACGTCGAGGTCGTGCGAGACGAAGAGGTAGGACACGCCGGTGTCCTTCTGGATCTGCAGGAACAGGTCCAGCACGCGGGCCTGGGTGGAGAGGTCCAGGGCGCTGACCGGCTCATCGCAGACGATCAGTTTGGGCGAGAGGGCCAGGGCGCGGGCAATCGCCACGCGCTGGCGCTGCCCGCCGCTGAATTCGCGCGGCAGCCGGTTGATGGCGTCGGAGGGCAGCCCCACCTGGTCCAGCAGTTCCTTCACGCGCTTTTTGGCCGCAGCGGCATCCAGGCCCTGCACGCCCAGCGGCTCGGCGAGGATGTCGCCGATCTCCAGTGCGGGGTTCAGCGAGGTGTACGGATCCTGGAAGACCACCTGCAGGTCCCGGCTCAGGACCCGCCGGTCCTTGCGGCTGGCGTGGCTGATGTCCTTGCCGTCGAAGCTGATCGTCCCGCCGGTCACCGGTGCCAGCCCCAGGATGGCGCGGCCCAGGGTGGTCTTGCCGGACCCGGACTCCCCCACCAGGCCGAGGGTTTCGCCCCGGCCGATGGTGATGTTGATGTCCGTCAGGGCGCGGAAGGCCTTGGCCCGGAACTTCTTGCTGGGGTACTCCACCACCAGCTGGTCCACTGTGAGCAGCGGCGCGCCTTCGGTGGTGCTCATGCGACTGGCTCCTTCGGCCGGGGGGAAACGAGCATGGACATGGGTTCCTTGCCTTCAAGCATCGATGCCAGAAGTGTCTGTGTGTAGGGTTCCTGCGGATTGCGGAGGATGTCGCGGACGGGTCCTTCCTCCACGAGCCGGCCGTTCTGCATGACGGCCACACGGTCGCAGAGGTCCGCCACCACCCCGAAGTTGTGCGTCACCAGGATGACGCCGATGTTCAGGCGCTGCTGGAGTTCGCGGAGCAGGTCCAGCACGTCCGCCTGCACCGTGACATCCAAGGCCGTAGTGGGCTCGTCGGCGATCACCAGGTCCGGCTCGCAGCTGATGGCTCCGGCGATCAGCACCCGCTGGGCCATGCCGCCGGAGACCTCGTGCGGGTAGGCGTGGAAGGTCCGGTCCGGGCTGACGATTCCGACGTCGGTGAGCAGCTTCAGCGCCCGTTTCGTGGCCTCGGCCTTGGAAATCCCGAGGACGCGGACCATGGGGGTGACCAGTTGGTAGCCGATGGTGAAGGCGGGATCCAGGTTGCTCATGGGCTCCTGCGGAATGTAGGAAATCCGTTTGCCGCGGAGTTTGGACAGTCGCTCCTGGCTGACGCGTTCCTCGCCCGGGGCCACGGTGTAGTTGCCGTCGAACTGGATGGAGCCGCCCACAACGCGGGCGTTCTCCGGCAGCAGCCCAAGGATGGAGAAGGCGGTCTGGGACTTGCCCGAGCCGGACTCGCCCACGATGCCCAGGAACTCGCCGCGGTCCACGTGGAAGGAGACGTCGTCAACAACCTTCTTGATGGAACCGTCCGCTTGGGGATAGCCGACGCCGAGATTGGTCACCTTGACCAGGTGGTGTTCGGTGCCGAGGTCGACGGCGGCCACGGCCTTACGCGACGGTCGCGCGGCGGCGGGCGCCGCCGTCGTCGTCGTTCCTGTAACCGGGGGTGCCTTCTTCTTGCCGTGCTTGATCTTCTCGCCGTCTTCCAGGGCATCGCGGATGGCGTTGCCCAGCAGGACCAGGGCGCCGATGGTGAGCGCCATGGCGAGCGCCGGCCAGAACAGCAGGGTGGGGGTCAGGTAGACGTTCTTGAAGCCCTCCGAGAGCATGACGCCCCAGGTGGCTTTGGTGGGATCGCCCAGGCCGAGGAACTCGAGCCCGGACTGGATGGCGATGGCCACGCCGGCAATGGCCGCGGTCTGGATGATGATGGGGGCACGGACCACGGAGAAGATGTGCCGGGAGATGATGCTGAGGTCCGAGAGCCCGGAGACCCGTGCGGCGTCAACGTACAGCTCGTTGCGCACGGACTGGACGGCCGTGCGGGTCAGCCGGAAGTAGGACGGGCTGATCAGGATGCCGAAGGCGATCATGGACATCCAGACCGAGGGGCCGAAGGCCGCCCGGATGGTCAGCAGCACGATCAGTCCGGGGAGGCTCATGAGGATGCTGACCACCCAGTTGGAGACCGCCTCGAACTTGCCGGCGTAGTAGCCGGCGATCAGGCCCGCCGGCAGCCCGATGGCAATGGCCACGCCGGCGCAGAGCAGGGCCGAAAGCAGGGTCAGCTGCGCGCCGAACAGCAGACGGCTCCAGACATCGCGCCCGGCACTGTCCGTTCCAAGGATGTTGACGGAGTCCGGAGCGGCCAGGGTCTTGGCAATATTGGCGTAGTTCTGGTCAAAGGGGGCCAAGACCGGGGCGAGGATGGCCAGCAGCGAAATCGCCAGCAGGATCGTCATGGCAACCAGGCCCAGGGGGTTCCTGAACAGGCGCCGGATGACGGTGGAGCGGACCACCGTTCCGCTCTGCCCTGTTCCGCTGTGCCCTGTTCCGGTGTGCCCTGTTCCGTTGTGCCCTGTTGGAACAGCGGGGGTGGAGGCGGCGGCTGCCGCGGTTTCTACGGAATCGCTCATGACACACGTACCTTCGGGTTGAGCCAGCCATTGAGAATGTCCACCAGCAGGTTCACCACGATGACGACCACCACGGTGTACATCACCACGCCCATCACCACCGGAAGATCCGACTGGCCCGTTGCGGCGACCGCCAGCGGCCCCATACCGGGGAGCGCGAAGATCTGTTCGATGATCACCACACCGCCAAGCATGCCGATCAGCTGCAGGCTCAGCACGGTCAGGCCGGCCGGAGCGGCGCTGCGGAGCACGTGCTTGAACAGGATCTCGCGCTCGCCGATCCCGCGGCTGCGCAGGGTGCGGACATAGTCCCGCTCCAGTTGTTTGATGACGGCGCTGCGGATCTGCTGCGCGCCTCCGGTGACGCCGTTGATCAACAAGGCAATCACCGGTAGCGACATGGAATAGACCCACGCGTCGGCCCCGGCTTCCGGGGAAATGGTGCTGGTGGCCGGGAAGAGACCGAGCTGGATGGCCAGGATGGTGACCAGGATGACGCCGATCACGAATCCCGGAATGGAGTCGCCGATGATGGCGCCAACCTGGACCACCCTGTCCACCCAGCCACGCTTGACCGCGGCAAGAACACCAATGAGGGCGGCACAAATTGCGATCAGGATCATTGCGGTGAAAACCATGGTCATGGTCACCGGGATCCGGCTGGCCAGGGAATTGGCCACCGGTTCCGAGGTGAACCAGGAAGCGCCAAGGTTTCCGCCGAGGGCATCAGCCACCCAGGCGAGGTAGCGGGTCAGCAGCGGCTGGTCCAGGCCCAGCTCCTGTTCTTTCAGCGCCACCTGTTCAGCGGTGGCCTGGTCGCCCAGGATGTTCCTGGCGATGCTCCCGCTGGAGATATACAGCAGGAAGAAGGTGAGCGCCGAGACAACAAACAGCACCACCAGCCCGCTGCCCAGCCGTTTCGCAATGAACCTGATCATGGTGTCCTACTTGGCCGGTGAGTAGTTGTAAATGGAGGGAACGGCCTGCTGGATCTGCGGCGCCACGTTCACCTTGGCGTTGTGGTAGTACATCTGGTTGACCCGGAACAGCGGCGCGAACCAGGCCTGCTCCACCACATACTTGTTGACCTCCTGGGCCAGCTTGCCGGCGTCGGCGCCGCCAGCGCGGACGGCCTCAATCTTGGCGTCCAGCTCCGGCGTCGCGTTCTTGAACGGGTTGTAGAGCGCCTTGGTGGAGATGATCTGGTTGATGGCAACCGTCGGCTCGCCCTGGAAGAGGGAGAAGTACATGGTGGTGTACTTCTGGGCCGCGACATCGGACGTGAAGGTGTTGGTCAGCGCGGCGCCCACCTTCAAGGTGATGCCCACGTCTGCCAGCTGCTGCTGGACGACCGAAATCTGGGTTTCGAAACCGGGGACGCTCGGGATTTCCAGGGTGACGCCGCTTTCAAAGCCGGCTTCCTTGAGGAGCTGCTTGGCCTTGGCCGGATCGTAGCTGTAGTAGTTCTCCAGCCCTTCGGTCCAGGCCCCGCTGGCCTTTCCGAACGGCTGCGACGTCGGGGTGCCCTGGCCCAGCATGACCTGGTCCAGGATGGTCTTGCGGTCAAAGGCGTAGTTGATGGCCTGGCGGACCTTGACGTTTTGCAGCGCCGGGTTCTTGGCACCGTCGCGGTCCAGGAGGAGCAGTCCCTGCCAGTCGACCTCGTTGGCGGCCAGCTTCATCTTCGCACCCTCGGCCTGCTTGCCGTTCTTGGGATCCAGGATCGTCGCGTCCACCTGGCCGGAGACCAGGGCGTTGGTGCGGGCGGTGAGATCGGTCAGGATCTTGAAGGTGAGCTTGGAATACTTCTGCAGATCCTTGTTCCAGTAGTCCTTGCGGGCCGTGAACACGGTCTGGGAATCCTTGACCGACGCCGCCTTGTCCATCACGTACGGGCCGGAGCCCACCGGTTCGGTCTTGATGGCGTCGGTTCCGAGCGCCTTGGGGCTGCCCATCAGGCCGGCCGCCTGGCTGAGGAAATATTCCAGGGCCGGGTCCGGGACGGTGAGGTTGATGTCGATGGTGTCGGCGTCCACAACGGCCACGTCTTTGACCGCGTTGAGCTGGGCCATCTGGGGGCCGTTGGCCTTCTTGAAGTGGTCCATGTTGGCTTTGGCGGCCTCGGCGTCGAACTTGGCGCCGTCGCTGAACGTGACGTCCGTGCGCAGATCTACCGTCAGCTTGGTGCTGGCTGCGTTGTACTTCCAGGCCGTCGCCAGCATGGGGCTGAGCTTTCCATCCGGCTCGCGCAGGATCAGGGTGTCGTAGACGGCCTGGTACGGCTGGAGGACGTGGCCCACATGGGCCTGGGCCGGATCCCAGGACCGGACGTCCTGGATGGTGCCCAGCGTCAGGGACGTGGCCGCGGTGCCTGCGGCGCCGCCTGCTGAAGCGCCGCCGCCACAGGCGGTGAGCGCGAGGGACGCGCTGAGGATGAGGGCAGCAGCTGCTGCCTGGGGACCGAACTTCATTGTTGGCTCCTTTGGATCGCTTGACGGGTCCGTTGCTTCGGACCATGGCGGCGGCAATGTGGCTTGGGCCACATTGCCGCTTGTGGGTTCAGCGTACGTTGGGTTGCCATATCTGGCAACCGGTTGTCATAACCTTTTTGAATTATTGCGATAAGGGGGCTGCGGCTGGGCCGCACGAGGGCGCGCCGGCAGCCCGCAGGCAGTGATGGAGGGCGCCCCGGGACGCGCCGCTGGGCAGCCGTTTGGTGGGCAGTGGTGCAGGGTGGCAGCCCTTCAGGTGGGCAGCGCAACAAGAGACCCGCACACCAGGTTGCGACCGCTGCGCAGACGCGTCCGGTTAGGACACTTTTTCCTCAGAGCCGGGGTAGGACTGCCGGTAGAGGTCCTTCACGATCCGCAGCGACTTCGCTCCTTCGGCGGCATCAATCCAGAACGGGCCCGGCTGCGCCAGTCCGGCATAGAAATCCGCGATCAGCAGGGCGTGGGAAACACCCCAGTAAGAACGCCCGCCCGAGCCGCTGGCGCGTTCCCGCACTACGCCGCTGCGGCCGTCGTCGTAAGTGACCGTGAGGTCCCCGCGCAGGCTCAGCGTTGCCGTCTCGGTACTGATGTCCAGGGTGACCGGTGCGTTGAGCGTGTTGGCGAGGGTGGCGTAGAAGACGCTGCGCGCGCCGTTGCTGTGGAGCGCGGCGAACTCCGCCGTGTCCTCCACCTCGATGGCTTCTGCCAGCGCATGCGTCGAGGCGCTGCCGGCGAGCTCGACGACGTCGCCTACCAGCCATTGCAGCAGGTCAACGGTGTGGATCGCCTGGTTCATCATCAGGCCGCCGCCGCCCTCACCCCAGCTTCCGCGCCAGGGCCGGCTCAGGTAGTAGTCGGGCTGCCGGTGCCACATGACCGTGGCAGAGGCCCCTAGGACCTTGCCGAGTTCGCCGGAGTCCAGCAGCCGGCGCATTTCCTGCACGGGGGCGTTGTAGCGGTTTTGGAAGCACAGGCCAATTTTCGCCGTGCTGTTAGCAGCAGCGGCCAGCAGCCGTTCGCCCTCGGCCAGGGTGTGCGCCAGAGGCTTCTCCAGCACCACATGGACGCCGCGGCGCAGGCATTCGATGGCGATTGCTGCATGCTCATGATGAGGCGTGGTGATGTGCACGACGTCCGGTGCGGCCGCCTCGAGCATGTCGCGGAAATCCCCGAAGCCGGGGACCCCCTGAGCCTCCTGCGCCGCGGACCTGCGCGCCGGATCCGTGTCACAGACGGCCACCAATTCGGCGTCGTCCATCCCTGCAAGCGCTTCAAAGTGAACAATCGACACGTCGCCGCAGCCGATGATTGCCGCCTTTGGCATCCGGAGCTCCCTAATTCTTAGTGGTGGTGCATTCCTGCTACATGAGGTCGACTAGACAAGTTCGATCTGGTTCTTCGCGGCCAGCGCGGCGAAGGCGCGGGCCGCGGTGCCGAAGGCCACCGGGCCCGAGAAGCCGCCGAGTTCGTGGGCGCTGGCCAGGTGGGGTTCCAGCGAGGCGAAGCCGGCGTACCCGTCCGCCTTGAGGGCTGCGATAGTGGCGTCGAGCTCGCCATCGCCCTCGCCGGAGGGAACCACTTCCCCGCTGGTGGCGAGCGCGTCCTTGACCTGGAAGTACTCCAAATAGGGGCGCAGCATGGCGTAGCCCTCGGTGTAGGGCTTGACGCCCACCTGGACGAAGTTGGCGTTGTCCCACGCGATCCGGAGCGCGGGCGAGTTCACGGACTCCATGATGTCCAGCACGCGCTGCGGCGTATCGCCATAGATGCCTTTTTCATTTTCATGCAGGAGCACGACGCCGGATTCCTCGGCGAGCGCCGCAAGGGCGCCCATGCGGACCAGGACGTCCTCGCGGATGTCGTCCGAACTGCGGCCTTCCGCCCGGTAAAAGGAGAAGATCCGGACGTACTTTGTCTCCAGCCGCTTGGCCACTGAGATGATCTGGCGGAGCCTTGCCATTTCATGCTCCACCGGCAGGCTCACGTCCACCTTGCCGATGGGGCTGGCCACGGCCGAGACTTTGAGGCCCTTCTCATCCAGGATTTCCTTGAGCCGGGCCACCTGTTCGGGCTCCAGCTCGGAGACATTGGTGCCCCAGGCGCTGCGCACCTCGATGTGGCTAGCGCCCAGTGCCAGCAGCACGGCGGCCTGGACTGCCGGGTCCGGATCTATTTCGTCGCCGAAGCCTGAAAGCGACCAGACTGCTGTTGGTGTTTTGCTCACGCGGATCTCCTGGGTTTCGCGGCCGCCGCGGGCAGCTTCCGGCTCCAGCGCGGTGACGCAGTTCACAATCGGTGTAGGACCCAGCTTAGCGAGTATCCGAATCAAATGACAACCGATTGCCAAACGTTGACAATCTGTGGCATTCTTTGCTGACCGGTTCTGTGGCGGCAATCACAGGGCTGCCATCCGACCCGGCCGTCACGGCCCGGCCACCACGTTCAGAGAGGAGCGCCGTGGCGACGACGCAACCAGCAGTGGACCGCCCGGCCACCATCCATGACATCGCCGCGCTCTGCGGTGTGGCGGCCTCCACCGTTTCCCGGGCTCTCTCCACGCCGGACAGGGTCAACATCAGGACGCGGCAGCGGATCGAGGCAGCCGCGGCCCAGCTGCACTACACCCCCAACAGCCAGGCGAAGGCGCTGAGTTCCGGCCGCACGGGCGCAGTGGGAGTCCTGGTTCCGGATATCACCAACCCGTTCTACTTCGACCTCATCAGGGGAACCCAGCTCCAGCTCAAGGCGGCCGGCTACACCCAGCTGCTGGTGGACACCGAAGAGTCCGACGAGGTGGAGGCCAGCACCGTGGAGCAGTTGCGCAAGAGTGCCGACGGCATCATCGTTGCCGCATCCCGGCTCAGCGACGAAAGCCTGCTGGACGCGGCGGCCAAGATGCCCCTGGTCACCATCAACCGTGACGTGCCCGGCGTTCCGGCGGTCCTGATCGACACACCGTCCGCCACCAGCCAGGCGCTGGACCACCTGATCTCGCTGGGACACACCCGCGTGGCCTACGTGGCCGGCCCGCCGACGTCGCAGTCCAGCGAACGGCGGTGGACTGCATTGTCCGCGGCAGCCGAGGAGCGCGGCGTGGAAGTGCGCCGGCTGGGCCCCTTTGCCCCCAAGACGCAGTCCGGCGCGGCCGCCGCGGACGCCGCCGTACATAGTGGAGTCACCGCCTGCATCGCGTTCAACGACCTCATCGCCATCGGCATGCTCCAGCGCCTTCGCGAACGCGGCATCCGCGTCCCGGACGACATGAGCATCGTGGGCTGCGACGACATCTTCGGCGCCGACTTCTGCAACCCGCCCCTGACCACCATGGCCTCCCCGATCGAACAGGCCGGCCGCGTGGCAGTCTCCATGCTCCTGGCCCAGCTGAACCCGCTCGCCGGCGGGGGCACCCGAAGCCGGTCCGTGATGCCCACCCACCTCACGGTCCGCGGCTCCACCGGACCGGCCCGGCAGGAGCGCTAGGCCGCACGTCCACCCGTCTGCCGGGGCCGGACGTCCCCCGGGGCACCGGTTTTCGCGGCGGCTCCTGGGTGGGTCGGGCGTCGCCGGCGGGCCCGACGTCCCCCGCGGCACCGGTTTTCGCTGCGGTTCCTGGCGCGCGCTGCGCATCCTTCCCCGCGCGACGGGTATCCGCGTGGCGACGGTCCAAAAGCGCAGCGCCGATCCGTAGTCGCCGCGCCGGTCCAAAAGCGCATCGCCGGTCCGTAGTCGTAGCGCCATTCCCGCGCGTAAGGCCCTCGTCCACCGGCGGGCCCGGTTTTCGCGGCGGTTCCTGGCGCGCGCTGCGCGACCTTCCCTGCGCGACGGGTATCCGCGCAGCGCCGGCCCGTAGTCGCAGCGCCGGCCGTAGTCGCCGCGCCGGTCTAAAAGCGCAGCGCCGGTCCGTAGTCGTAGCGCCGTTCCGCGCCTAAGGCCCTCGTCCACCGGCCGGCACCTGCCGCAACAGTTGAGCGTTGTTGACAGCGCTGGCTAGGCTGTGAGGCATGCGTGAACTCCAGGCGAAGATCATCGAAGAAATGGGCGTGCAGCCCCGGATCGACCCCGCCGGGGAGGTGCGCAAGCGCGTGACGTTCCTCAAGGAATACCTGACGGCCACCCACACCAAGGGCTTCGTCCTGGGCATCTCGGGCGGCCTGGACTCCTCCCTGGCCGGGCGGCTGGCCCAGCTGGCGGTCGAGGAGCTCGAGGCTGAGGGCGCCGAGGCGAATTTCGTGGCCGTGCGGCTTCCGTACGGTGTCCAGCACGACGAGGACGACGCCCAGGCTGCCCTGGACTTCATACAGGCCAAGACCGAGTGGACGTTCAATATCTCGGCTGCGGTGGACGGTTTCGAGGACGAGTTCCAGAAGACGGTGGGCTCGGAGATCTCCGATTTCCACAAGGGCAATACCAAGGCGCGGACCCGGATGATCGCCCAGTACGCCCTGGCCGGCGAGCACAACTATCTGGTGATCGGCACGGACCACGGTGCCGAATCCGTCACCGGATTCTTCACCAAGTTCGGCGACGGCGGTGCGGATATTCTGCCGCTGTTCGGCCTCAACAAGCGCCAGAACCGCGCGCTGCTGGCCGAACTCGGCGCCCCCGCCCGGATCTGGGAAAAGATCCCGACGGCGGATCTCCTGGACGGCAAGCCCGGCCGCACCGACGAGGACGAGCTCGGCCTGGGATACGACACGATCGATGACTACCTCGAGGGCCGCGATGTGCCGGATGCCGCGGCGGAACGGATCGAGGCGATGTACCTTCGCACCCGCCACAAGCGCACCGTCCCGGTGACGATTTTTGATACGTGGTGGAAGGGCCAGGGCCCCGAGGAGCCCCGGGTCGGTCTCTAAGCCCCGTGAGATGCCGCGCTAGCAAACTACCCGCCGGCATCGTGGCATAGCCGGCGCTCCGTGGGCACTTTGAGCCCCGACCAACCCGCTGAGGAGCCACACTCCGGCGCGTCCGCGTCAATCTGCCCCCGGACGGGGCAGTTTGTGACCCACGACGTCGGGACTTCCGCTGAGCGCTAGCGACAGCTAGCCCTGCAGCAGCATCGAGATTTTGTGGGCCTCATCCATGAGGAGCCGCCCCAGCTGCGGGCGGCGCTCTTCCCGGAAGCGTGGCTCGATGCCGGTCAGGGACAGCGCCCAGGCTGGGCGGCCCCGCTGGTCGAAGACCGCCGCGCCCATCCCCCAACTGCCTTCCAGGACCAACCCCGGGTTGACCGAATAACCGGCCTGCCTCGTCGCTTCCAGGTTCTCCCGGACACGCGCTTGGGTGTGCCCAGCCGCAAAGGCACCGGCGTGGGCTGCCCAGTTTGCGAGCATCTCTTCCTGCTCCTCTGCCGGCAGGAAGGCCATGATGGCGGTGCCGGCGGAGGCCACGCCGAGCGGAAACCGCACGCCCTCATGCAGCACGAAGGAGCGGACCGGGAAGCTGCCTTCCTCCCGGAGCAGGCACACCGTTTCGTTGCCGCGCCGGATGGAGAAGAACGCGCTCTCGCCGGTCTCTTCCGCGAGGCGCCGGAGGCTCGGCCTCGCGATGTCCTCCAGGGGGAATCGCGCCGAGGCCACGGACCCCAGCAGCAGGATCTCAGGGCCCAGGACCCAGTTGCCGCTGCCCGGATCCTGGTCCAGCAACCCTTCGGCCGCCAAGGAGCTGAGCAGACGGTGAACCGTGGGCCGCGTCAGGCCCGAATCGCGCACCAGCTCCACCAGCGGGGAGCCTTCCGGATTCTGGCCCACGATCCGGAGCAGTGCCGCGACCCGGCTCACCACCTGGGCGCCCTGCACGGGAACGGAGTTCATCTTTTTCCTCGCGATTTCTCAGGTATTTCCGCATGAATATCCAAAAGAATATCCACATTGTGGACACTCTTTAGCCTACCGTCCACACTGTAAAAATGCACCAGCCTTGGCCGAAATCCGGCGTTGACAGTGCTCCACGCCACACCATAGGCTCCTTCTTCAGGTGAACAGTCCACAAAGTGGATCATGGCGTCGGGCTTCGAAGCCCGGCCGCCGGTGACTCAAAGGCTCAACGAGGAGATGCAATGTCAAAGGTGAAATCCGGGGCAGCGGCCGCCCTGCAGGACGTACTGCGGGACGGCATGACTCTCGCCGTCGGCGGTTTCGGCCTCAGCGGGATCCCCGCCGACCTGATCGAGGCGGTGCGGGACTCCGGGGTGAAGGACCTGACGGTCGTCTCCAACAACATGGGCGTGGACGGCAAGGGCCTCGGCATACTGATCGAAGGCGGCCAGGTCCGCAAGGTCATCGCCTCCTACGTCGGGGAGAACAAGCTCTTCGCCGAGCAGTACCTCGCCGGCCAGCTCGAGGTGGAGTTCACCCCGCAAGGCACCCTTGCCGAGCGGCTGCGCGCCGGCGGCGCCGGCATCCCGGCCTTCTACACCAAGACCGGCGTGGGCACCCTCGTCGCCGAAGGCAAGCCGCTGGCGGAGTTCGACGGCGAGACCTTCGTCCTGGAACGCGCCATCAAGGCCGACGTCGCACTGGTCCACGCGCACACTGCGGACACCGACGGCAACCTGATCTACCGGTACACCGCCCAGAACTTCAATCCGGTGGTGGCGACGGCCGGAGCCGTGACGGTGGCCGAAGCCGAGGTGATCGTCAAGCCCGGCCAGCTGGACCCGAACCACATCATCACCCCCGGCGTGTTCGTCCAGCGCCTGGTCCAGGCCAGCGACCGGGTCAAGGACATCGAACAGCGCACCGTCCGCCCCCGCGCGGAAGCGGAAGCAGAAGCAGAAGCGGCGCACGCCGCATCCGCCGTCACCGTCTGATCCGGCCTGAGCGCCACCCACCCACACGTTTTCAGGAGAATCACCATGGCTTGGACCCGAGATGAAATGGCCGCAATCGCGGCCGAAGAACTGAACGACGGCGACTACGTCAACCTTGGCATCGGCATCCCCACGCTGGTGGCCAACAACCTGCGCGACGGCGTCCGCGTTGTCCTGCAGAGCGAAAACGGCCTGCTCGGCATGGGCCCGTTCCCCTACGAGGGCGAGGAAGACGCCGACCTCATCAACGCCGGCAAGCAGACCGTCACGGTCCTGCCCGGCGGCAGCATCTTCGACTCCGCGACCTCCTTCGGCATGATCCGCGGCGGCCACGTGAAGGTCGCGATCCTCGGCGCCATGCAGGTCTCCGGCGCCGGCGACCTCGCCAACTGGACCATCCCCGGCAAGATGGTCAAGGGCATGGGCGGCGCCATGGACCTCGTGGCCGGCACCCCGCGCGTCGTGGTCCTGACGGAGCACAATGCCAAGGACGGCACCGCCAAGATCGTCAAGGAATGCACGCTGCCGCTCACCGGGCTCAGCTGCGTGGACCGCATCATCAGCGACCTCGCCGTGTTTGACCTGGAAAAGGTCGACGGCGTCCGGCAGCTGACGCTGACCCGCCTGGCCCCCGGCGTCACCGTGGCGGAGATCCGCGAGAAGACCGAGGCGGAGTTCGACGTCGCCCTGGAGCTCGCAGAAACCGACCAGATCGAGGGAACCCAACAGATCGCAGGGACCGTAGTGGAGGTGGCGGGAGCATGAGCCTGAAGGACCAGTTCGGCAAGGACGTCCTGCTCACCGGCTGGGGCCACAGCCGGTTCGGCAAGCTGACGGACGAGACCCTGGAATCCCTGATCGTGCAGGTCGCCACCGAGGCGATCGGCAACGCCGGGATCGAGGCAGGCCAGATCGATGAAATCTACCTCGGCCAGTTCAACTCCGGGATGATGCCGCTGGCCTTCCCGTCCTCCCTGGCGCTGCAGGTCTCGGACCAGCTGGCCAACGTGCCGTCCACCCGGGTCGAGAATGCGTGCGCCTCCGGCTCGGCCGCGTTCCAGCAGGGCACCAAATCCCTGCTGGCCGGCACCGCGAAGACCGTCCTGGTGATCGGCGCCGAGAAGATGACGCACGCCGGGGCCGACGTCGTGGGCGCGGCCCTGCTCGGCGCGGACTACGACATGGCCGGCAAGGCCTCCACCACAGGGTTCACCGGGCTCTTTGCCGAGGTCGCGAAGCACTACGGGAAGCGCTACGGGGACGGCAAGCTCGGCGACGTCCTGGGCACCATCGCGGCGAAGAACCACCGCAACGGCGTCGACAACCCCTACGCCCAGCTCCGCAAGGACCTCGGCGAGGACTTCTGCCGCACCGTCTCGGACAAGAACCCAATGGTGGCGGATCCGCTGCGCCGCACCGACTGCTCCCCCGTGTCCGACGGCGCCGCCGCCGTCGTCCTCAGCGTTGCACCCACCGGCGGCGCCACCGCCCCGGTGCGGCTAGCCGGTTTCGGCCAGGCGAATGACTTCTTCCCGGCCGAGCGCCGGGACCCGACCGAATTCGCCGCCACGCGGGCCTCCTGGCAGCGCGCGCTGGGGATGGCCGGCGTCGGGCTGGAGGACCTCGACTTCGCGGAAGTCCACGACTGCTTCACCATCGCCGAACTGCTGATGTACGAGGCCATGGGACTCACCGGACGCGGCCAGGGTGCCCGGGCGCTCGAGGAAGGCTGGGTCTTCAAGGACGGCAAGCTGCCGGTCAACGTCTCCGGCGGCCTCAAAGCCAAGGGCCACCCCGTGGGCGCCACCGGCGTCTCCCAGCACGTCATCGCCGCCATGCAGCTCACCGGCACCGCCGGAGCCATGCAGCTGGCCAGCCCGCGCCGTGCCGCGGTGCAGAACATGGGCGGCGTGGGCATCGCGAACTACGTCAGCGTGCTCGAAGCCGTCTAGCCGCGGCGGACACCAAGGCGCCGCCGAATCTCCCCACCTTTGACTTCCTTGGCCGGCGTGTTCCAGGCCGCCGCGCGGCCACCGGCGGCAAAGGTGGGGAAATTCCGCACCGTCACCGCGGCTGGTCCCGCTCCCGGATCAGCTTCGCGATGGCGCCGAAGCCCAGCCGTTCCGCGTTCTCCAGGGCTGTGCGGCCCTGGGGGTCGCGGATGCTGGGGTCTGCCCCGGCGTCCAGGAGTTGGCGCACCACCTCCTGCTGCCTGGGACCCCCGTTATTGAGCAGGATGGCCTCCTGCAACGCGGTCCAGCCGAGCTTGTTGACGTGGTTCACGGGCACGCCCGCAGCGATCAGGATCTTGACGGTGTCCACGTGCCCGTGTTCGCTGGCGGGAATCAGCGCCGTTCCGCCGTAGCGGTTGGTGCTCCGCACGTCACCACCGGCGGCCAAGGTCAGCTGGAGCACCTCGTCGAACCCCTCTGCCCCTGCATAAAGGAACGCCGAGTCCTGGAGGGCGTCCTTGGCGTTGACGCTGCCCCCGGCCCGGATGAGCTCCGCCACAGCGCCAGGATCGTTCGCCTTCGCGGCCCGGATCAGTCTCTGGTCCAGGTCAGCTTGCGCCTCCGGGGACAAGGCGGGACGGGTACTGGCAGCCTGCGTTGCCGCCGCCGTTGGTGGACCTGACGACGGCGGTGCCTCCAACGGGCCAGGATCCCCGGCCGGCCCGCAGGCTGTCAGGATGGCAGCCAGGCAGGCAGCCAGGACCGCTGCGGCGAGGAATGCCACGGATCCCTGCCGCCCGCCGCCATGGTTGCGCCGCTTCATGGACCAGAGCCTACTTCGAGGTCCCAGCACCGATGGCCCCGGCGCCGGCACTTGCGCACGCTTCGTCCAGCATGCCGTCCGGGGCGCCGCCCACGCCGATCCCGGCCACGGAGACCCCGTTGACCTTGAGCGGGACTCCGCCGGCCAGGAACAAGGTGCCGGGGAGGTCCGCGATGCTGGGTCCGTTGCCGTTGATGCGCTTGGCAAGTTCGCTGGTGGGCGTGCCGAAGGCGGCAGCCGTATAGGCCTTCTGCTGCGCCGCTTCAATGGTGTGCTCGGCAGCATTGTCGCCGCGGAGCAAGGCCTGCACGGTCCCGAACCTGTCCACCAGGGCAACCGTGACGAACGGCAGCTTGTCCACCTGGCATTTGGCCAGGGCGGCCTTGACCGCGTCGGCGGAGGCCCCGGCGCTGATCCGGTTCTGGGCAACCACGGTTTCGGGCACCGGCTGGACGTCCGCAACGGGAACAGCGACGGCGGGAACAGCGGCCGGACCCGCCGCCGCAGGAGCAACCACTGACGTGCCGGCGTTGGCCGCGGCCGTCAGCCCACCCGTCAGGAGCAATGCTCCACCGAAAGCGGAAGCGGCGATTTTCTTGGACATCTTCACGGTTGCTCCTTGAAATCAGGTTCTGTTGGAATCAGGTTCTGGGACCGCCCGGTTTAGTCCCCGGGCCTTGACTCCATGCTTCCGCTCAGGTCCTGGCAGGGCATCGGGCGTTAGTCTGCCGCAGCCTCCCCCATCGGGCCGGGCGTATCAGCCAAATGGCTGAGAGACCAGTAACGGCGCGGGTCATAGCATGGTGGGTAGCACTCCTCCAGCGGAACCGGACCCCATGCCCTCCTCTCCACCAGCCCTTCCCACGCCGCCAGTCCCCGCGCCCGGGCCCTCATCCGACCCGCACAACGCCGCTGCCGGAAGCGGCACCCTGGGCCGGATCGACGCCGTCGTCCATCTTGGTTTTGCCGTCCTGCTGGTGGCGTCGGCGGTTCGCTACGTGATGCGGCACAGCCTGGCGGACAACCTGTGGGTGCTGGCCCTGGCCGCAGGGGTGTGTTCGCTGTACGCCGTGATCGCCGTCCGCTCGCAGCGGCGCCGGCCGTGGGCGCTGTGGATGTTCGCCCTGGTGGCGCTTTGGGCGGTGCTGGTGATCGCGGCGCCAAGCTTCGCGTGGTGCTCGTTCGCGTTGTTCTTCCTGTGCCGGACCGCCTTCAGTGGCCCCGTGGCATACCTGGCAGGTGGCGCGACGGCGGCCGCCACCGCCGTCGGGCTGTTCCGGCTCAGCGGCGGCAGCGATATTGCCATGCTCCTGGGCCCACTGGCCGTCGGCGTCATGTTGACGCTGATCTACGACCGCATCGAGCAGGACGCCGCCGAGCAGCGCCGGCTGCACGCCGAGGTGTCGCTGGCCCAGGGCCGGCTGGCGGCCAGCGAGCGCAGGGCGGGCACGGTCGAGGAGCGCGAGCGGGTGTCCCGGGAAATCCATGACACCGTGACGCAGGGCCTGGCAAGCAGCCTGCTCCTGTTGGAAGCCGCGAACAGGTCATGGCCCAGCCCGGCAGCGCGCGAGGATGTCGTGAACGCCAGCGGAATGCTGCGCCGGAACCTGGCGGACACCCGCAGCCTGGTCCACGAGCTCGCCTCCCCCGGGCTGGACACGGCACCGCTGCCGGATGCCCTGCTTCAGGCGGCGTCCCAGTACGTCCCGGGCGTGCGCCTGCTGGTCACGGGCGAGCCGCGCCCTGTCCCCGCGGATGTCCGGCACGCGTTGCTCCGCGTGGTCCAGAGCGCTGCAGCCAACACCAAGCTCCATGCAGCGGCGGCCAGCTCCACGGTGACGCTGGGCTTCCTGCCCGGCGCCGTCACCCTGGATGTTTACGACGACGGCGCCGGCTTCGACCCGCAGTCCTTGGCACCGCCGTCGGACGCCGGAGGCTACGGGCTCCGGGCCATGCGCCAGCGGGTGGAACGGCTGGGCGGCGTATTCTCGGTGGAAAGCACCCCAGGCGTTGGAACCATCGTGGCCGCGCAACTGCCAACTGCGGAGGAACAATGAATCCGATTACCGTGCTGCTGGTGGATGACCATCTGGTGGTCCGCAGCGGGCTCAGGGCGCTGTTGGGAACGCAGCCCGATATCCAGGTCGTGGCCGAGGCGGCCTCAGGCGAGGAGGCGCTGGTCCAGACGGAGCAGCTCTCTCCGGCCGTGGTGGTGATGGACCTCGCCATGGGCCCGGGCATGGACGGCATCGGGGCCATCAAACAGCTGCGCCGCCGCAACAGCCGGCAGGCCGTGCTGGTGTTCACCACCTACGATTCGGACGCTGACATTGTCCGCGCCGTTGACGCCGGCGCAATGGGCTACCTGCTCAAGGATGCCGCGCCGGAGGAGATCTTCGCCGCGATCCGAGGGGCGGTCCAAGGCAAGAGCGTGATGAGCGCTCCGGTGGCGTCGCGGCTCTTCCAGCAGCTCCGGAACCCGGACGAGATCCTGACGCCGCGCGAAGCGGAGCTACTGAGCCTGCTGATCGAAGGCCTCAGCAACCGTGAGCTCGGCCAAAGGCTGTTCATCTCTGAGGCCACCGTGAAGACTCACCTGGCGCACATTTACGCCAAGCTGGGCGTAGAAACCCGTGCCGCCGCGATCGCCACCGCGATCCGCCGCGAGGGCATGCGCTAACCGCTGCCCTCCGCCCGCGTCCCTGGTCCTAGCTCGAAACGACCAACCGCGCCGGGGAGACTAAACTCGGTCCAAGCCCACCCACCACCATGCGAGGAGCCCCCATGCGCGCCACCATCATCCACGGCCCCGGCGACATCCGAGTCGAAGACCGCGACTACCCCACACTCCAGCTGCCCACCGACGTCGTCGTGAAGGTCACCGCCTCCTGCGTCTGCGGCTCGGATCTGTGGCCCTACCGCGGGGTCAAGCCCACCCACAAGCCGTCCGCGATCGGCCACGAGTTCATCGGGACGGTGGAAAGCATCGGCGAGGACATCAAGGACCTGGCCGTGGGCGACCTCGTGATCGCGCCCTTCGTGGTCAGCTGCGGCAAGTGCCCCCAGTGCCTCAACGGCGTCACCGTGGCCTGCGACCACCTCGCCGGCTGGGGCGGCAAGGATGACACCGGCCACGGGATCGACGGCGGCCAGGGCCAGGCTGTCCGCGTGCCGCTCGCCGAGTCCACGCTGGTCAAGGTCCCGGGCGTTACCGATCCCGACGACGCCCTGCGCGCCAGCCTGCTCACGCTCTCCGACGTCATGGCCACCGGCCACCACGCGGCCCTCGCCGCCAAAGCCGGCCCCGGCCGGACGGTGGTCGTGGTCGGCGACGGCGCCGTCGGCCTCTGCGGCGTCCTGGCCGCCAAGCGCCTCGGCGCGGAGCGGATCATCGCCATGTCACGGCACGCCGACCGGCAGGCGATCGCCCGCGAATTCGGGGCCACAGACATCGTGGCCGAGCGGGGGGACGATGGCGTCGCCAAGGTCCGCGAACTGCTCGGCGGCCTCCTGGCCGACTCCGTGCTGGAGTGCGTGGGGACCAAGGAATCCATGGAGCAGGCGCTGCACAGCGTCCGCCCGGGCGGCGCTCTCGGCTTTGTGGGCGTCCCCACCGGCGGGGCCGAAGCCCCGCTGCGCTTCCTGTTTGACACCAACATCTCGATCGGCGGCGGCATGGCCCCGGCCCGGACGTACATCCCGGAACTGCTGGCCGACGTGCTGGACGGAACCATCAATCCGGGCCGGGTCTTCGACTCGGTCATGCCCCTTGAGGAGGCGCCCGAGGCCTACCGGGCCATGGACGAGAGGCGCGCCATCAAGGTCCTGCTGACCCCGTAGCCGAACCCCGGACGGCGGCGGCGCCGGATGGCCGTGCAACTGCTTGCCGCCGCCCTTGCACGGGCAAGGGCGAGGGTCTAGCGTGAAGCGCATCAGCATCCGCCGCCGTCGAGGAGCCGTCATGGCCAGGTTTGTGCAGATCATCGAATTCCAGTCGTCCCGCATCGAGGAGATCGAACAACTCGGCCGCCCGTCAAGGACCGAGGGGTCCACGGCCCCGACCTTCCGCCGCATCCTGGCCACCGCCGACCGCGACCGCCCCGGCACCTACTTCACGATCGTTGAATTCGACTCCTACGAGTCGGCCATGGAGAATTCCAACCGGCCCGAGACCTCCGAATTCGCCGCGAAGATGGCCGCCCTCTGCGATGGTCCGCCGGTCTTCCGCAACCTGGATCTCATGTGGGAGGACACCGGCGAGGCTGACGCCGGCCAGTAGGCCGGCAGCCGTCGTCAGAGGGACCACCATAGGGATTGCACCGGGGCACGGAGCGGGATCGCACCGGGCGCAGGACCGGCAACCGGCCATGGCTTGAAGCCATGGCCTGAATACGCGACTTGGATACGCGGACAGGACGTGGGAGCAGGGAAATGGGTTCTGCAGAGGGCAGGGCGCCGGACAGCTTCGTCGCGGATCGAAGCCTCGTCATAGATCTCAGCGCACTGGCCTCCGCTCCCCTGCAACTCGTGGGCGGCAAGGCCGTGAACCTCGGCAAGCTCACCGCGGCCGGGTTCCCTGTGCCGCGCGGCTTCTGCCTCACCACCGCCGCCTACCGGAAGGCGGCCCCGGCCGAACTGGACGCACTGGCGGCCAGCCTGGACGCCGTGCAGCCCGCATCCTTGAACGACGCCGAACCAGGCAGCGGCGAGTCGGGCCACGGCTTGGACCACCCCGAACCCGACCTGCGCGAACTGGCGCGGCAGGCCCGGGAAATGATCGTGACCGCGCCGATTCCCGCCGATGTCGATGCCGCCCTCCGCGCGGCCTATGCCGCGCTCGGCAGCGGCGCCGCCGTGGCGGTCAGGTCCTCCGCCACCGCCGAGGACCTGCCCTTCGCCAGCTTCGCCGGACAGCAGGATTCCTTCCTCAACATTTCCGGGGCCGATGCCGTGGTCGAGTCGGCCCGGCGCTGCTGGGCCTCACTCTGGACCGAACGGGCCGTAGCCTACCGCGCCGCCAACGCGATCAGGCACCGCGACGCCGGACTCGCCGTCGTCGTCCAGGACGTCGTCGCCGCCGCCACCGCCGGCGTGCTGTTCACCGCCAATCCCGTGACGGGCACCCGGACCGAAACGGTCATCGATGCGAGCGCCGGGCCCGGCCAGGCGGTGGTCTCCGGCAGCGTGAATCCCGATCATTTCGTGGTGGATACGGCCACCGGACGCATCCTGCTCCGCTCGCCGGAAGGGACCGCGGCCAGGCGGCGGCAGAGCCTGGACGACGCCCGGATCCGCGAACTCACGGCGCTGGGCGATACCGTCCAGCGGCTGTTCGGTGCACCCCAGGATATGGAATGGGTGATCGACGCCGCGGGCAAAATCTGGGTCACCCAGTCTCGGCCCATCACTACGCTGTACCCGCTGCCGGACCCGGCCGCCGCCGAACCCCTTGGCGCGGAGTCGGGGCCCGCCGCTGAACCCCGCGTGTACCTGTGCGGCACCTTGCTCCAGGGCCTGACCCGGCCATTGACCCCCATGGGGCTTTCCGTGCTGGGCTCAATGCGGAACCGCAACGGGCCCTGGGCGTACGTCAACCCGGGCCTGCGCATGTACGTGGATGTGACGGCCATGGTGCGCAATCGGTACGGCCGCCGCTACTTGCTGCGGATGCTCCCGCTGGCGGACGGGAGGTCCGGCGCGGTTTTCCCGGCGCTCCTGGCCGATCCGCGGTTCAGTGTGCGCCAACGGCCGCCCCGGCGGACACGTCCCGGCGCAGCCATCAGGCGGGTGCGGCGGAAACCGGGGCCGAGCAGCCCCTCAGCGCGCGGCCCCGCAGCGCGCAGTCCCAACACTCTGGCCGGCCTGGGCCTGACGGTCCGGCTGGTGCCGTCCCTGTTGCGGGCCGCGGTGCGGCCGGCCGCCGAACTGCGGCGCGCCTTCGATTACGGAACGCGCCTCGAAGCCGAGCTTGTGCTGGCCGAGCCGGCCACCGCCTTCGGCCGGCTCGATCACGCCCAGCGCATCCTGGACCGCACCGTGGACGGGCTGATCCTGGCGACGCTGCCCGGACCGTCCGTTGGTTACCTCATGCTGGCCGTGGCCCGCAGGCTGTTGCGCGGCATCGCGGAACCGAGGGAACTCGAGGCAGTGTTGCGGGGGCTGCCCAACAACGTCACCACCGAGATGGACCTTGAGCTCTGGCATCTGGCCGTCACGATCCGCGCGAATGATGCGTCCCGTGAAGTGTTCCTGGCCCACGGCCCGAAGGAACTGGCCGCCCTGTACGCCGCCGGGTCCCTGCCCGCAGTGGCGCAGACGGGCCTGCGTGTGTTCCTGGACCGCTACGGCCACCGCGCCGTGGCGGAGATAGACCTTGGCATGCCGCGGTGGTCGGAGAAGCCGGACCATATCCTCGGCATGATCTCGAACTACCTTCACGTGGAGGACCCGGAGCAGGCCCCCGACCGGCAGTTCGCCGGGGCTGAGGAACACGCCGAGGCGCGGATCCGCAGCCTGGTGGAACGGACCGGGGCCAGGAGCCGGCTCCGCGCCCGGCTGGTGGAGTTTTGCCTGCGCCGGACCCGGCAGCTCTCGGGACTGCGCGAACTGCCCAAGTTTTACGTCGTCCTGGCCCTCGCGGAGATGCACCGGCAGTTGAACGCGATCAGCACAGAACTGGTACGGACCGGCGCCATCACCGCGGCGGCCGATGTGTATTTCCTGGAATTCGATGAGGTTCGCGTGGGTTTGCGCGGTGCCGACCTTAAGGGCATCGTCGCGGCCCGCCGCCGGCTCTACGACGTCGAACTTCGCCGACGCCGGATCCCCCGGCTGCTGCTCTCCGACGGCACGGACGTGGAAGCCGCCGTGATGGCCAAGTCCCCTGCCTCCGGCGCCCTCGCCGGGACGCCGGCCTCGGCCGGTACCGCCACCGGAACGGTCCGGGTCATCCTGGATCCGGTGGGCGCCCACCTCGAGCCCGGGGAAATCCTCGTGGCACCTTCGACCGACCCCGGCTGGACTCCTCTCTTCCTGACCGCAGGCGCCCTCGTGATGGAGATGGGCGGGGTGATCTCGCACGGCGCGGTGGTGGCCCGCGAATACGGCATCCCGGCCGTGGTGGGCGTGCCGGATGCGACCACCCGGCTGCGGACGGGCCAGAGGGTGACCGTGGACGGATCCGCCGGAACGGTGCGGCAGGTGGATACCCCGCTCTCCCCCGCGAAGGAGGCTGGAAGCCTGGCCAGCTGAGCCGACGAAAGGGCTATGTTAGGTCTATGGTGTCTGTCGGCCGCAGCGCGCACGGCACCCCGTTTCCGGAGCCCGAGGGCTTCGGTTCGGGGCTGGTGGACGATGCCGCCCGCCGGGACGCCGCGCTGCCCGACTTCGACTGGGCAGTCCTTCCCGAAGGTGTGCTGCGCGGTGACTTCGCGGCGCCCAGCGGCAACTTGGCGACCATCTCCACCGGAGATCCCGGGAAGCCCCGCGTCGTGCTTCTCCCGGGCGCAACCGGCTCCAAGGAAGACTTCATCCTCATGCTGCCCGAGCTCGCCGCGGCCGGCTATTTCGTCCTCAGCTGCGATATCGCCGGGCAGTATGAATCCGCCCAGGCCGGGCCCGAAAACCTCGTTCCGCCCCGGCGCCGCTACGACTACGAGCTCTTCCGCGACGACCTCCTCGCCATGCTGGACGCCGAGGACGGCGCGGTGCACGTCGTGGGGTACTCCTTCGCGGCGATCGTCGTCCAACTGGCCTTCGCCCAACGGCCAGAGAAGTTCCGCAGCCTGACGTTGATCAGCTGCCCGCCCGAGCCGGGGCAGAGTTTCCGCGGCCTGCGCCTGGCCGGCTGGTTCAGCCGCTGGGTCAACAACAGGGTGGGCACCGCATTGATGATCTGGGGTATCCGCAGGAATGTTGCCCGGGTGGCGCCCGAACGGCTGAGGTTCGTCAGGAGCCGGTTCGCGTTCACGCGCCGCTCCTCGGTCGTTGACATCATCGGCCTCATGAAGCACACTCCGGATCTGCGGCGGGTCCTGGCCGCCGCGACACTGCCGAAGCTTGTCGCCGTCGGCGAAAAAGACCTCTGGCCGCTGGTGCTGCACCGTCATTTCGCGCAGTCGATCCATGCACGGATTGCTGTCTACCGCGGCGGCCACAGCCCGTCCGAAACCTCGCCGTACCAGATAAGCCGGGACCTGATTGCGCTCTTCGACGCCTCCGTCTCGGCATGACTGAAGCAACCGGCAGAGACGAAGACCTCCAAGAGACCCTTGCACCGCGGCCCGTGGCACCGTACGTTGGGGACAGCGGACGAATGTCTCCGCAGCCGTTGGCCCCAGGGCCGCCGGAGATCAGCAGCATTTCAGAAGGATAAAGGCATGGCTACAGGCACAGTTAAATGGTTCAACGCCGAAAAGGGTTTTGGCTTCATTGCCCCGGATGACGGGTCGGCCGACGTTTTCGCCCACTACTCGGCAATCGCCAGCAGCGGCTACCGCTCGCTGGACGAGAACCAGAAGGTCGAATTCGACGTCACGCAGGGCCCGAAGGGCCCGCAGGCTGAGAACATCCGCCCGCTCTAAGGACTCTGGATTTGCCCCGGCCGCCCGGCCGGACACTTCCCCGAAGACCACAACGCCCCTCCGGAGGGATTCCTCCGGAGGGGCGTTTGTGTTTGTCGGGCCGGCTCACGGGCCCCGGCGTCAGCCGACGTGGACCCACGGGCGCCGCGTGACGTCCGGTTCGGCCTCGCGCAGCACTTCACGCGTCACCGGGGCGATCTCGCCTTCGCCGAAGGCCAGGAACCGCAGGAGGTTGGTGAACGGGTTTCCCTCGGTCCAGCGGAAGTAGATGTGCGGCATCAGCCCGGTGACATCGCGGATGTGGAGCAGCACGGAGGCGATCGTGTTCGGCACAACAGGCCCGTGGACCTCCAGGATCTGGTACCCGTGCCGGATGACCCCGCGGACCTCAAGCGCGGTCTCGAAGTCCGACGAGTCGTCCACCACGACTTCGAGGAACAGCGCCTGGGAGTCCACCGGGAGGTGGCTGACCTCGATGGCGGACGTGAGCTTGTCCTGGTACGCCTCGGCGCTCAGCCGCAGCGGCTCGTGGGCAATGATCGCGATGGGGCCGGTTTCGTTGGCGGCGAGGAATTCCAGGGCCGGGGTGTCCATCCGCACGTGCGTGGCGTGAAGCTCGAAGGAGCGCCGGAGGCGCGAGAGCAGCGAGATCAGGATGATCCCGAGGATGAACAGCGCCGCGATCCGGATGCCCTCGGGCCGCTCGAAGATGTTGGCCACCGTGGTGTAGATGAACACGACGGCGATGACGCCGAACCCGACGGTGCGCTTGCGTTGCCGCCGTCTGCGCGCGGAGAAGGTCACGGCAACCGCCGCCGACGTCATCAGGACCAGGACGCCGGTGGCGTACGCACCGCCCTGGGCGTCGACGTCGGCGTCGAAGAGCCAGGTGATCAGGAACCCGACGAGCGTGAACACCAGGACCAGCGGCCGCACGGCGTGAGCCCAGGACGGGGCCATACCGTACCGGGGCAGATAGCGCGGCACGAGGTTCAGCAGCCCGGCCATGGCGGAGGCGCCGGCAAACCACAGGATGGCGATAGTGCTCAGGTCATAGACGGTGCCGAAGCCGTTCCCCAGGTATTCATGGGCCAAGAACGCCAGGGCGCGGCCGTTGGCCGGTCCGCCGGGCTCGAATTCCTGCGCCGGGATCAGCACCACCGTGGTGAAGCTGGTGGTGATGAGGAAAGCGCTCATGATGACGGCGGCCGTGGTCAGCAGGCGGCGTGCGCCCTTGATCCGGCCCTCGGGGTTGTCCTCGGTGTCTGTGGCGTGGCCGCGGATCTGCGGCATGACGGCGACGCCGGTCTCGAAGCCCGAGAGGCCCAGGGCCAGCTTCGGGAAGACCAGCAGCGCGATTCCCACCACCATCAGCGGGTTGCCGTGAGCGGTGGTCAGCGCCAGCCACCAGTTGTCCACGGCCACGGGGTGGGCGAAGACCTCGAAGATCGTTGTGATGACGACAATGACGTTCAGCCCAAGGTAGAGCCCCACGAGGACGACGGCGACGCCGATCGCCTCCTTGAAGCCGCGCAGGAACACGGCGGCGAGCAGGGCCAGCAGGAACAGCGTGACCGCCACGTTCTGGCCCTGCATCCAGGCGGGAGCGAAGGGGTTCTCGATGGCGTGGGCTGTTGCGTCGGCGGCGGAGAGCGTCATGGTGATCATGAAGTCGGTGGCGGCGAAGCCGAGCAGCACCAGGACGAGCAGCTTCCCGCCCCAGCGCGGCAACAGCCGCTCCAGCATGGCGATGGACCCTTCACCGCGCGGACTTTCGCCGGCCACCCGGCGGTATACCGGCAGCGCGCCCAACAGGGTCACGGCGACCAGGACCAGGGTGGCCAGCGGCGAGATCACGCCTGCGGCGAGCGCGGCGATGGCGGGCTGGTAGCCCAGCGTGGAGAAGTAGTCCACGCCGGTCAGGCACATGACCTGCCACCACGTGTGTTTTTTCAGGTGGCTGTCGCTCACGGCCCCGGGCCCCTGATGGATTCCCTTGGCATCTTGGAGGCCGAACAGCAGCCAGTTCCTGAAGTGCTCCCCTGCGCCGGGCCGGGGCGCCGAAGGGTCTGCCGGAGGCCGGCTGAGGGTGGTCATGATGTCCTTTCCACGCGGCGCACCGCACCGCTTCCATCCGGGACAGTACCAGCGCCCGCCGCCGCCGCACCCGTCCGGCGGGCAATCCTGATGCTTCCTTAACGCGGCTTCCAAACATGGCCCTCGGGTGCCTGTGCGGGTTGCCGTCGCGTCGCCGGCATCGCCTCCAAGTGACAGAATGGCGGCATGGCACGTGGAACGCTGCGGATCTTCCTGGGGGCCGCGCCCGGAGTGGGCAAGACCTACGAAATGCTTCAGGAAGCCCACCGCCTCGGCGAGCGCGGCGAGGACGTTGCCGTGGCGCTCGCGACGGACCACGGCCGCGCAGAGACACGGGCGCTCATGGCAGGCCTCGAGTTCATCCCGGCCCGCCGCCTGAGGTCCAGGGGTGCCGAGTACGAGGAAATGGATCTGGACGCGGTCCTGGCACGGGCCCCCGAGACCGCGGTGGTGGACGAATACGCCCACTCCAACGTCCCGGGCAGCCGCAACCAGAAGCGCTGGCAGGACGTCGACGAACTCCTCAGCGCCGGGATCAATATCCTGTCCACGGTCAACATCCAGGATCTGGCATCCCTCGGCGACGTCGTCAGCGCCGTCACCGCCGTCCGGCAGGAGGAGACGGTGCCGGATGACATCGTGCGCCGTGCTGACCAGATCGATCTGGTCGATATTCCGCCTGATCTGCTGCGCCAGCGCTTGAGCGAGGGCAAGATCTATCCCGCGGAGAGGATCGATGCGGCCCTGTCCAACTATTTCCGGCTGGGCAACCTCGGCGCGCTGCGCGAACTCACCCTGCTGTGGCTGGCCGACCGGGTGGACGAAGGGCTGGCGAAGTACCGGGCCGAGAACGGTATCCAGGACAGCTGGCCTGCCCGCGAACGCATCGTCGTGGGCCTGACCGGGGGCCCCGAGGGTGAGGCGCTCATCCGGCGTGGGGCCCGCATCCTGACCCGCGTCAGCGGCGGCGACCTCCTGGCCGTCCACGTCCGGGCCGCCGGTCGAGTCGCCTCGGAATCACCGCAGGCCCTCGAACAGCAGCGGCGGCTGGTCCAGGACCTGGGCGGCAGCTACCACATCGTGACCGGAGAAGACCCGGCGGCCGCCCTGCTGGACTTTGCCCGCAGCGTCAACGCGACCCAAATCGTAGTCGGCATCTCGCGGCACAAGAACCTCGCGGGCCTGCTGGGCGGTCTTCTGGGCGGCGGGGTCGGAACCCGGGTGGTCCGGGACTCCGGGGACATCGATGTCCATATGGTCCCGCACCCGCTCGGGGCGAGGGGCACCGGGTGGCCGCGCCCGGGCGACCTTGGCCGGGCCCGGGTTGCGGTGGGCCTGATCCTGGCGGTGCTCCTGCCTGCGCTCCTGCAACTGCTGCTGGTCTTCGTGAATCCGGAGCACAGCGTTGCCACGGCCATGCTCGTCCAGCTCAGCGGCTCCGTGGCCGTCGCCCTGGTGGGCGGGCTGTGGCCAGCGGTCCTGGCGGCCCTGTGGAGCAGCCTGCTGGTGAACTACTTCTCCACACCACCGACCGGCCACCTGATCATCAGCGATCCGCAGAACTTCCTGGCCCTCTTCGTTTTCCTGGGGGTGTCGTCGGCCGTAGCTGTGGTGGTGGACCTGTCCGCCCGCCGTTCGAAGGAGGCCGCCCGGGCCAGGGCCGAGGCCACCACCCTTAGTGACCTCACCCGCGGGGCGGCCGGCTCCGAGGACACGGTCCAGTCGCTGCTTGAGCAGGCCAGGACCGTCTTCAAGGTCCGCGGGACGGCCCTCCTCAGCCAGGTCCGCGGGGCGGAACTCTTCGACGACGGAACGTGGCGGCTCCTGGCGTCCGCCGGCGAGGTCCCGGCCGACACAGTTCAGCAGCGCACAGGCCAGCAGCGCACAGGCCAGCAGGCCATGGCAGCGGGCGAAAGCCTCGACCGCGAAAATATCGAGGAGATCGACTCCACCACCCGGCTGGTCCTCTACGGACGCATCCTGCCGGCCAGTGACCGGCGGCTCGTCGCTGCGTTCGGCGTGCACCTGGCTGCCCAGCTGGAACGCCAGCAACTGGTGGCCAGCCGGCGCGAAATGATGCACCTGGCCGAGAGCAACACCATGCGCACCTCCATCCTCCGCGCGGTCTCGCACGATCTCCGGACGCCACTGGCCGGGATCAAACTCGCCGTCGGGGGCCTCCGCCAGACCGGTGTCCCGTATACCCCGCAGGAAGAGCAGGAGCTGCTGGCCACCATCGAGGAATGCTCCGACCGGCTCGATGTGCTGGTTGGTAACCTGCTGGACATGTCCCGCCTCACCTCCGACTCGGTCAGTCCCCGGCTCCATCCCCTGCGCTGGTATGAGGTCATCCCCGGCGCACTTCACGGCGTCCCGCCGGGCCGGGTGCGCGTGGAGCTTCCGGCCAACATGCCCGAGATTGAGGCCGACCAGGGCATGCTGGAGCGCGTTGTTGCGAACATCGTCGAAAACGCGGTCAAATACGCCCCGGATTCAGACATTGTGGTGGCGGGCGCCGCTGGCGGGCTCAGTCCGGCCGCGCTCGCAGGGCAACCCGCGGGCGAGCTGCGCATCATCGACCACGGCCGCGGCATCCCGGCGGAACGGGTCCTGGACATGTTCCGCCCGTTCCAGCGCCTCGACGACGCCAGCCAGGCCGCCGGCATCGGGCTGGGCCTGGCCGTGGCGAAGGGATTCACCGAGGCAATGGGCGGGCGGCTCACGGCGGAGCCAACGCCGGGCGGCGGACTCACCATGGTGATCACCCTCCCGCTCTCCACCGGAGAGCCCTTCGACACCCTCCCGGGCGGGGCCCCGCTCCAACCGCACTCCGCCCAGCTCCCGCCGCAATCGAAGCCTTCCGGGCGCCGCCACCTGACCGCGCCGTCGCCGTCGACCTCCAGGCAGGACGCCGGGCAGGACGCGCTGTGAGCGCGGTTCTGGTAGTCGACGACGATCCGCACCTGTTGCGGGCTCTGCGCATCACCCTGCAGGCACACGGCTATGAGGTCTCCACAGCGGCGGACGGAAGAACGGCGCTGCTGCAGGCCCGGCAGGGGCCGCCGTCGGTGGTGATCCTGGACCTCGGGCTGCCGGATCTGGACGGCACGGCGGTGATCCGGGAACTGCGCGGCTGGAGCAGTGTGCCGGTCCTGGTGCTGTCCGCCCGCCACGGCTCCGAGGACAAAGTCCAGGCACTCGATGCCGGCGCGGACGACTACATCACCAAACCATTCGGCCTGGACGAGCTCCTTGCCCGGCTCCGCGCCCTGCTGCGCCGCAGCATCGAACCGGACCACGAGGCAGTGGTCAGCACGGAAAACTTCACCGTGGACCTGGGCAAGCGGAGGGTCATCCGCGATGGCCAGGACGTAAGGCTGACCCCCACAGAGTGGAACATGCTTCAGGTGCTGGTCCGCAACCCGGAAAAGCTCGTCACGCAGCAGCAGTTGCTCTCCGAGGTCTGGGGTCCGGCATACGCCAAGGAGACCAACTACCTCCGGGTCTACATGGCCCAGCTGCGGCGCAAACTGGAGCCGGACACCGCCAACCCCCGCCACCTGCTCACCGAAGCAGGCATCGGCTACCGCTTCATGCCCTGACAGTTTCTTCCTGATGGTTTTCCGATGCCGCGGCGCGCCATGGATACTGGGGAAATGACTAATCGCAGCCCGCTCAACAGGGACGACGCTGGTCCGTCGCCACTGCCTGAGATCCCAGCACAGCTGCGGGCCGTCCTCAACGGGATCCCGGCACTCGTGGGCTATTGGGACACGGGGCTGCGGAACCGTCTGGCCAACGATGCCTACTGCGAGTGGTTCGGTTTCGGGCCCCGGCAGCTGCACGGCATGCATGTCCGGGACGTGCTCGGCGAGGCCGTCTACGAGGCCAACAAGCCGCACATCGAGGGGGCGCTCGCCGGAGAGCTCCAGCAGTTTGACCGGACGCTGGTGGACGCCGCGGGCGAGTCCCGCTTCACCGAGGTAACCTACACCCCCGATAAGCGCGACGGCGTGATGCAGGGCTTCTTCGTCGTTGTCACGGACATCACCGAGCGAGTGCTGGCCGACCGGCGCCGGCAACGGGACATGGACCGGTACCGGACCCTGGCGCGAAGCGTCCCCGGCGTCTTCGTGCTCCTCTTCGACGCCGAGCTGCGCTATCTGATCGCCGAAGGCCAGGAGCTGGAGACCTTCGGCTACCGCAGGGAAGAGCTCGAAGGGCAGCGCATCCAGGACGTGCTCAAGAGCGATCTGGCCACAGAGCTGGAGCCGCGCTACCGTGCGGCCCTCGCCGGCCGCGAGGTCTCCTGGAGCCGGCAGATCGGGCACCGTACCTACCGGCTGAACGCCCGACCGGTCCATTCCGACGATGAAGCCGCTGCCGGCATGGTGGTGGCGGTTGACATTACCGAGCGCCTGCAGCAACAGCAGGTTTGGCAGGCCCTGCACGAAATAGCGACCGAAGTCGCCCGCAACGCGGCCCCCGCAGACATTTCAGAACGGGTCGCCGCGATTGTCCGCGATCTGTTCAACGTGGATTCCGCCGCCGTCGTCCGTTTCACGGGTGCGTCCTCGGCGGAAATCGTCGCCATGGCGCCGACCCTCCCGCCGACGCTGAGCCGCCGGCAGATCTTCACCCCGACGGACGAGTCCGCCACCGTCCGGGTGGCCGTGACCGGCAAGCCGGCCCTCGTTCTCTACCGGCCGGAGGGCGGACAGGCAGCAGAGCAGATGAGCGCCGGCGGCTTCCAGTCCGCCGCGGCGGCGCCGATCCGGGTCAGCGGCGGCCTGTGGGGTGCCCTCGGCCTGAGCTCGAAATCGCGCACCGGGGTCACGGAAGCGATGATGGAGCGGCTGGCCCAGTTCGCGGAGCTCGTCGAGATCGCCATCGGCAACACGGAGGCACGGACCGACCTGGAGCAGCAGGCCACCACCGATGCCCTGAGCGGCTTGCCCAACCGGCGGGCCCTGGAACGGCACCTCGCCGAGCACGTTGCGCAGGCCGGGAGCCGCGGAACGCAGTTGAGCGCCGTGGTCCTGGATATCGACCACTTCAAAAGGGTCAACGACACCCACGGTCATTTGATGGGCGACGCCGTCCTGGCGGAGGTCGCGGCGAGGCTGCGGAAGGTCGCCCGCGCCAAGGAGGTCATGGCCCGATTCGGCGGCGAGGAGTTCGTGTGGCTGCTCCCGGAGACCGACGGCGCCGAGGCCCTGCGCGCGGCCGAACGGGCCCGCGTGGCCATCGCGTCCGAACCGTTCGGGGAAGTCGGTTTCCTGACGATCTCGGCCGGAGTCTGCGAGCAGAGCGACGCCGCCGCCGGCTCCCTCCTGGACTGCGCGGACCGGGCCCTGTACGAGGCCAAGAACGGCGGCCGCAACCGCACGTCCCGGTACGGCCACCCCAGCCAGGCGGTTCATTCTGACCAGGCGGGCCAGGCGCTGGACGGCACTGACACGCGCGGAGCCTAGATCACGCGCGGAGCTAGACGAAGGCGGACTTCCCCGTCACGGCCCGGGCCACGATCAGCGAATTGATTTCGTAGCTGCCCTCGTAGGTATAGAGGATTTCGGCGTCGCCGAAGAGCTTGCCCATCTCAAAGTCGCTGCTGATGCCGTTGCCGCCCATGAGCGACCGGCCCATCGCCACCGAGGCACGCGCCAGCCGCGTGGTGGTGGCTTTGGCCATGGCGGCCTGGACCATCTCGAGCTTGCCATCTTCCTGGATTCGCGCCAATTGGGCCATCAGGGCCAGGGAGGCCGTCGCGTTGCCCAAGATCTCGGCGAGCTGCTGCTGGATGAGCTGAAAGCGGGCCAGTTCCTTGCCGAACTGGCGGCGCTGCAGCGAATAGGCGCGTGCGACGTCGAACGCGGCCAGCTGGATGCCGGCGCCCTGCCAGCCCACCCAAGCCCGTGAATCGCGCAGAAGCTCGTTGGCCTTGGAGAAGTCAGTGGCGCCGGGCAGCAGGTTGGCCGCCGGAATGCGGACCTCGTCAAGGACAATGTCGGCGTTCTGCATGATGCGCAGGCCGATCTTGTTGGCGATCTTCGTGGCGGTGTAGCCGGCACGGTCCGTCTCCACGATGAAGCCCTTGATGTGCTGGTCAGCGACGTCCCGGGCCCAAACCAGGGCGAAGTCCGCGATAGTGCCGGCGCCGATCCATCGCTTGGCACCGTTGAGGACCCACTCGCCGCCGTCCAGCCGCGCAGTGGTTTCCAGGCCACCGGCGATGTCCGAGCCGTGGTCCGGTTCCGTCAGGGCGAACGCTCCGAGCTGGGTGAACGCGGTGAGGCCGGGGAGCCAGCGCGCCTTCTGTTCCTCCGAGCCCAGCTCATCGATCATGCCGACGATCAGCTCATTGTGGATGCCCACGAGCGCCGAAAGGGAAACGTCGGCGCGGGCCACCTCGACGTACATGAGCCCCTTGAAGAGCTTGGATGTGCCGTCCGTTTGCAACCCGCCCAGGCCGTATTTGCCGAGTTCCGCGAGCAGGCCGAAGGGAAACTCCTCGCGGTTCCAGTAGTCGATCGACGCGGCCCGGATCCGGGACTGCAGGAATTCCCGGCCCTCCTGGTAGCGGAGCTGTTCGTCCGGCGGCAGCAGGTCCACGATGTACATCAGGTCGGCGTCGGGAAAGGGCGGCTGCGCCGTGTTTGCTTCCCCTGGCGCTGGTTGTCCGCTGGCACGTCCTTGTGGCTGCACGGGCATGTATCCCTTCGTCATGCGCCGCCTGCAGAGCAGCGCCGCTCTTCCAAACCCTTGGATGTCCTAGTATATTGCACAGTGACGGGGATCACTAGGCAGGCGCTGGGCCGGCCGGCGGATCCCAGGCAACGGCGCTGTGCCACGGACCGCCCGGAACGGCAGCGCCAGAGAACTTCGAAAGGTGCACCATGACCGTGACTGAGGAATTCCGGGCCGCGCGGGACCGGCTGCTGGCCCTGCGCGGGGACTACGACGGCGCCCGCAGCGAATTCCAGTGGCCGCGCTTCGAGGAATTCAACTTCGCTCTGGACTGGTTCGACCAGCTCGCGGCAGACCCGGCCAAGGCGGACAAGCCGGCGCTGGTGATCGTCGAACAGGACGGCTCCGCGACCCGGCGTAGCTTCGCAGACCTCTCCCGGCGCTCGTCCCAGGTGGCCAACTGGCTGCGCGGACAGGGTGTGCGGCGCGGGGACCGGATGATCATCATGCTCGGTAACCAGGTGGAGCTCTGGGAACTCATGCTGGCCGGCATCAAGCTGGGCATCGTCATGATCCCCACCACCACCCTCATGGGATCCGCCGACCTCCAGGACCGGGTGGAGCGCGGCGGCGCGTCCTGGGCCGCCGTCGGCAGTGCCAACATCGCCAAGTTCGCCGACGTCGCCGGTGACTACACGCTGATCGAAATCGGCGGGAATCCCACCAATCCCGCCGCCCCAGGCCAGGACAATGCCCGGCAGTATGCGGAGGCGGCCGCGGCCGGCGCGGACTTCACCCCGGACGCCCCCACCCGGGGAGACGAGACCCTCCTGCTCTACTTCACCTCCGGCACCACGTCCAAGGCCAAACTCGTGGAACACACGCACACCTCCTACCCGGTGGGACACCTGTCTACGATGTTCTGGATCGGGATGGAACCGGGCGACGTGCACCTCAACGTCGCCTCGCCCGGCTGGGCCAAGCACGCCTGGTCCAATGTGTTCACACCCTGGATCGCCGAGGCCTGCGTGTTTATCTACAACTACGACCGCTTCGACGCCAAGGCGCTCATGGACCAGATGGACCGCGAATCCGTGACCAGCTTCTGCGCCCCGCCTACGGTCTGGCGGATGCTGATCCAGGCCGATCTCACCCTGTTGAAGAACCCGCCCACGAAGGTGGTGTCCGCGGGCGAACCGCTCAACGCAGAGGTGATCGACCAGGTCCACCGCGCCTGGGGCCAGACCATCCGGGACGGCTTCGGCCAGACCGAATCCACCGTGCAGATCGCGAACACCCCGGGCCAGCCGATCAAGATCGGCGCCATGGGCAAGCCGCTGCCCGGCTACGACGTCGTGCTCGTGGACCCCGCCACCGGCGAGGAGGCCGACGACGGCGAGCTCTGCCTGCGCCTCGACCCCCGCCCCGTGGGGCTCATGAAGGCGTACCACGGCGACCCGGAGAAGACGGCGGAGGCTTTCCGCGACGGCTATTACCACACGGGGGACATGGCGAGCCGGGACGAGCGCGGCATCATCACGTACGTGGGCCGCGGCGACGACGTCTTCAAGTCCTCCGACTACCGGCTGTCCCCGTTCGAACTGGAGAGCGTGCTGATTGAGCATCCGGCGGTGGCGGAGGCCGCCGTCGTCCCCTCCCCCGACCCGCTCAAGCTGTCGGTACCGAAGGCCTTTGTGGTCCTGGCTGCCGGGCACCAGCCTGGCCCGGAGCTGGCCGAGGACATCCTGCGGTACTGCCGGGAGCACCTGGCCCCGTTCAAGCGGATCCGCCGGCTGGAGTTTGCCGAGCTTCCCAAGACGATCTCCGGCAAGATCCGGCGGGTGGAGCTGCGGCACAGCGAGGAGCTGCGCCACGGCGGCGGCCCTGTGCCCGAAGGCTTCGGCATCGAGTACTCCGACTCCGATTTCCCCGGGCTCAAGGGTCAGGGCTGAGCATGGGGACACCGCTGCCGCGAGATCCGATCGCTGACGCCCGGCTGAACTGGGAGCGCCACGGCTGGTCCGACGTCGCCGCCCCGATGGCCGCGATCACCGCCATCATGCGGACCCAGCAGATTCTGCTGGGCCGGATTGAGGCCGTCCTCAAGCCGTTCGGACTCACGTTTGCCCGGTACGAGCTGCTGGCGTTGCTCAGCTTCGCCCGCAGCGGGGCGCTGCCGATGAACAAGGCGAGCGCGCTGCTGCAGGTCCATCCCACCTCGGTCACCAACGCGGTGGACCGGCTTCAGAACGCCGGGCTGGTGATCCGTTCACCGCATCCCACAGACGGCCGCACCACCTTGATCGAGCTCACCCCCGACGGGCGCGCCCTGGCCAAACGGGCGACGGCGGTGCTGAACTCGGAGGTCTTCGGCCAGTCGGGCTTCGGGGACCAGGACGTGGACCAGCTGATCCGGATCCTGGGCACGTTCCGCCGGAACGCCGGGGATTTCAGCTGAGCGGGGAAGGCGGGCCCGGCGGGCCCGGCGGCGTGGCCGCGAGAGGGTCCACCTTGACTGGCCGGGCCTCCTGCGCCGTCGCATCCCCACGTTCCGGCACGGGTTCGGCCGTGTGAAGCACACGCCACGCGGTTACGCCGGCGAGCACGGCCGCAATGGCGGCGCCCACGACGAGCCAAGGTTTCCCTGGCCAGCGTCCATGGGCTTTACCAGATGCCGGCGCTTCCACCTCGGGAAGGATCCGCGCAATGCGCTCATGGACCCGCGGGGTCACCGCTTCCACTCCCCCGGCCAGTTCGTCGGCAATGGCCCGCAACGTGGCTTGGAGTCGGGGCGACGCTACGTCGATGCCGGCATCAACTTGCCCCAGCGCACGGCGGAGGGCGGCTTCGACACCGGGTGTCGCCCATTCCCTGCCCTTTGCCAGACGGGCGATAAGGTTTTCTTCGAGATGACGGGCTTGAGCCGCCCGGTCAGTTTTTTCGGACACACGCACAGCAGCCTCCAGAGGTTGATAAGTGTGAGGCACAGCCTAGGGTTTGATCCCGGTGAAGAACAGCCTTGATTTTCAACTGCGGGTTCTCCTCGGGATTCCAAGCTTTATGCAAGGACGTTCAGGCAGGATACGGGTCCGAGGATATTCCCGATTGAACATGGGGTGGTTGTGATGGATGCAAACCCGAGGCGGAGCCCCTCCGTCCTGTTTTGGGTTGTTACCGTTGTCATTCTCGGAGCCCTGGTGGCCCTGGGCTCGTATGTGGTGAGCATCTTAGCTCCCCTGTTCTTCCCTGTCTGAGACCAATCGTTGTCATTCTCTCAACAGCCAGGGACCACGGGGTAGTGCCACCTCCAGTACGCCCGCCGGCGGTGCCCCGGCCATTCAAATGAAAACATGTTTTGCCCAGAAACCGTCCGGAGTATCGTGGTTCGGAGCCGGACAGTGCCGTCTGGCCAGGCAGCAATTAGTGCTCACAGAGCGTCGATTGGCGATCGCCTAGGAGGGGCCATGACTTCGCCCAGCGTGCCCATACCGCAGCCTCCCACGAGGCCGGTGGTCGGCAACTTGCCGGACATCGACTCCAGCAAGGGAATCCTGGGAATAGCCGAGGTGGCCGAGCGGTACGGCCCCATTGTCCGCATCCAGGTCTTCAACCGCAGCATCATCGCCATCTCTTCCCAGCAGCTCGTCAACGAAGTCTGCGACGAGTCCCGTTTCGGCAAGGTGCTGGGCGTTTCCCTTCGGCAGGTGCGGGAATTCATTGGCGACGGATTGTTCACCGCAAGAACAGATGAACTGAACTGGCAGAAGGCGCACCGGATCCTGATGCCGGCGTTCGGGCCGGCGGCGCTGACGCGGATGTTCAGCGGCATGGACGACATCGCCGAGCAGCTGCTCCTGAAGTGGGAGCGGCTCGGCCCGACGGCCCGGATCGATGTCCCGGACAACACCACCCGGCTGACCCTGGACACCATTGCCCTGTGCTCGTTCAGTTACCGGTTCAACAGCCTCTACCGGGAAGAGATGCATCCCTTCGTCGGGGCCATGGTGCGCGGCCTGGTCGAATCCGGGGATCGAGCACGCAGGCTCCCGGTCCAGAACAAGATCATGCTGCGCAGACGCCACCAGCTCGAGGAAGACCATGCCCTGATGTTCGAGGTCGCCGACCAGATGATCAGCGACCGTCGGCGCAACCCCAGCCCGGCTGGCAGCGAGGACATCCTGGACACCATGCTCAATGCCGCTGACCCGGTGACCGGCGAGCGATTGAGCGAGGAAAACGTCCGCTACCAGATGGTCACCTTCCTGGTGGCCGGGCATGAGACCACCAGCGGACTGCTGTCCTTTGCGCTCTATGAGCTGCTGCGCCATCCGGCTGTCCTGGCCAAGGCCCGCGCCCAGGTGGACGAGGTCCTCGGCACCGAGAGTGCCCGATTCGAGCACCTGCCCCGGCTGGGGTACTTGGACCAGATCCTCAAGGAGACGCTCCGGCTGTGGCCCACCGCCCCGGCGTTCAACGTCGCCCCGCACGAGGACACGACCCTTGGCGGCCGTTACGAGGTCCCGGCAGGCCAGCCCATCATGGTCCTCATTCCGCGGCTGCACCGGGACACGGCGGCCTGGGGGGAGGACGCCGCGATCTTCGATCCGGACCGGTTCTCACCTGCCCGGGCCGCGGAAATCCCCGCCAACGCCTGGAAACCCTTCGGCAACGGACAGCGCTCCTGCATCGGCCGGGGATTTGCCCTGCAGGAGGCCATGCTTTTCCTGGCCAAGCTCCTGCAGCGCTTCGAGGTCACGGCGGCGGACCCAGGCTATGAACTGCAGATCAAGCACACGCTGACCATGAAGCCTGAGGGGCTCTTCATCCACGTGCGCAGGCGGGACGTCACCATCGCGGCCGGCCCGCAGGCCGCCGTCGAACACGCCCGGCAGGCCGAAGCGGCAGCGGCGGCCGCCGCGCCCAACGGCGTCCCGATCCGTGTGCTCTACGGTTCCAACGCAGGCACGTCCAAGGACTTCGCCCAGCGCATCGCCAACGACGCCGGCCGGCGCGGCTACAGCCCCACCATCGGTCCGCTCGATGAGGCGGCCGGCGGACTGCCATCGGAGGGGCTCGTGGCAATCGTGACGTCCTCCTACGAGGGGCAGCCGCCGGACAACGCCCGGAAATTCGTGGCCTGGACCGAAGGCCTGCAGCCGGGCAGCCTCGCCGGGGTCCGGTTTACGGTCTTCGGCAACGGCAACAAGGACTGGGCGCGAACGTACCAGGAGGTGCCCAAGGCCATCGACGCCCGGCTGGAGGCTGCGGGCGCCACGCGGATCTATGCCCGGGGCGAAGCCAACGCCCGCGGCGACTTTTTCGGCGATTTTGAAGAATGGTACGCCGGACTTTGGCCCGCCGTGGACACCGCCCTCGGGCAGAGGACCACCCCGCCCACCGCGCAGCCCCAGCTTGAACTCCAGTTCGTCGGCAACGTCCGGGATCCGCTGCTGCGCCAGAACGGGCTGGCACTCGGTACCGTCGTGGCGAACCGGGAACTGGTCGATCTGGCCAAGCCCGGCGCCAGGTCCAAGCGGCATGTCGAGATCGCCCTGCCCGAGGGGATGAGCTACCGGACCGGGGATTATCTGGCCGTGCTGCCGCTGAATCCCAGCGCACTGGTGCAGCGCGCCCTGGCCCATTTCAACCTTGATTACGACTCGCATGTTGAGCTGAGCATGGAGCGGGGGGACACTTTCCTGCCCACGGGTGTTCCCGTGGCAGTCGGTGAACTGCTGAGCAGCTACGTGGAACTCGCGGTCCCGGCCACCCGCATCCAGCTCGAGGACCTGGCTGATGTCGCGGCGGATCCCGGACACCGCGCCGAACTTGAGGCCCTGGCCCAGGACCGCGGGCGCTACGCGGCCGAGATCCTGGACAAGCGGGTCTCCCTCCTGGACCTGCTGGAGACATATCCGTCATGCCAGCTGTCGTTCACCTCGTTCCTGCAACTGCTGACACAGCTGACCCCCCGGCGGTACTCCATTTCCTCGTCCCCGCTCTGGAGCCCCGACCATGCGACCCTGACCTTCACCGTCATCGAGGCCCCGGCGTGGTCGGGCCGCGGCGTTTTCGAAGGCGCCTCGTCCACGTACCTCGCCCAGGCCAGGCCCGGGTCCAGGGTCGCGGTCACTGTCCGGCCCTCGAACGCGGCATTCCACCCGCCGTCGTCCCTTAGCGTCCCGCTCATCATGGTCTGCGCAGGGACCGGGCTGGCACCCTTCCGCGGCTTCGTCCAGGACCGGGCGCTGCGGGCCGAAGCCGAGGATACGACGCCGGCGCCTGCCCTGCTGTTCTTCGGCTGCCGGGCCCCGGACACCGATTTCCTCTACAGCGCCGAACTCGCGTCGTGGGCGGAGCAGGCCAACCTCGATCTGCGGCCGGTCTTTTCCACCGCTCCCGAAGACGGCCTGAAATATGTCCAGGATCGGCTTTGGGCCGACCGGGCCGACGTCGTCGAGCTGGTCCGGCAGGGCGCCACGGTGTACGTCTGCGGCGACGGCAAGCACATGGCGCCCCAGGTCCGCGAGACGTGCGCCCTCATTTACCAGGAAGCAACCGGCGCCTCCAAGGAGGAGGCCGAGGCATGGATGGATGAGGTGGAACGCACACACGGCAGGTACGTGGCCGACATCTTCACGTAAGGCCGGCTTCGCCATGCTGGCGCCGTTTGCGCCGCCGCGACGTGTCCGGTCCCGCCTAGCGGTGGTTGAACTCCGGCTGCCGCTTCTCGGTGAAGGCAGCCATGCCTTCCTTCTGGTCCTCGGTGGCGAAGAGGGAGTGGAACACGCGCCGTTCAAACAGCACGCCCTGGGCAAGCCCGGTCTCAAACGCCGCGTTCACCGCTTCCTTGGCCACCATCGCCACCGGCTTGGATTTGGAGGCGATCACCTCGGCGGCCTTCAGCGCCTCCTCGACCACGTCCGCGGCCGGGACCACGCGGGAGACCAGGCCAGCACGTTCGGCCTCCTCGGCGTCCATGAAGCGCCCGGTCAGGATCATGTCCATCGCCTTGGACTTGCCCACGGCGCGGGTGAGGCGCTGTGAGCCGCCCATGCCCGGGAGCACACCGAGGTTGATCTCGGGCTGGCCGAACTTAGCGTTGTCCCCCGCGATGATGAAATCGCACATCATCGCCAGCTCGCAGCCGCCGCCCAGCGCGAAGCCGGACACGGCTGCCACCACGGGGATGCGGAGCCTGGTGAAGTCCTCCCAGCCGCGGAACCAGTCCGCCGCGTACATGTCCATGTAGCCCTTGGACTGCATTTCCTTGATGTCCGCGCCGGCGGCGAAGGCCTTCGCGGAACCGGTCACCACCACGGCACCGATCTCCGGGTCCGCATCCATCCCGGTCACGGCCTTCACCAACTCCTCCATCGTGGCCTTGTTCAGGGCGTTGAGGGCTTCGGGCCGGTTGAGCGTCACAAGGCCCACGCGGCCGCGGCGCTCCACCAGGATGTTCGCGTACTGTTCCGTCATGAGTGGTCCCCTTAGGTGGTGCGTCTGGTCTGTGTTTGGCGGACTAGTGCCCGGACGTGCCGGATTCTGATGTTCCGGCTTCCGATTTGTCACGGATGTCGGTGATGATGCCGGAGAAGTCCCGGCCGGCACCGCCTTCCGCGGCAAAGGTATCGTAAATTTCGGATGCGAGGGGGCCGAGGCGGGCCGCGACGCCGGTGCTCTGGAGCGCGTTGAGGGCCAGCTTGAGGTCCTTGGCCATGAGCGCCCCCGCGAAGCCGGGCTGGTAGTCCCGGTTGGCGGGACTGGTCGGGACGGGCCCGGGCACGGGGCAATTGGTGGTCAGCGCCCAGCATTGTCCCGAGGCGGCAGAGGCGACGTCGAACAGTGCCTGATGGGTCAGTCCGAGCTTTTCGCCCAGCACAAAGGCCTCGCTGACGGCGATCATCGAGACGCCCAGGATCATGTTGTTGCAGATCTTGGCCGCCTGGCCCGCGCCGTGGGCGCCGGTGTGGACCACCCGCTTGCCCATGACTTCCAGCAGCGGCTTGACGGCCTCGAAGTCCTCCGGGAGGGCGCCGACCATGAAGGTGAGCGTCCCGGCCTCGGCCCCCACCACGCCTCCGGACACGGGGGCGTCGACAGCACGGTGACCGGCCGCCACCGCGAGTTCCGAGGCCTCGCGGGCCTCGTCCACGTTGATCGTGGAACAGTCCAGGAACATGGTGCCCGGGACGGCCAGTTCAAGCAGGCCTGGCTCACCGCCTGTGCCGCGGTAGGCATCGAGGAGGTGTTTGCCGCTGGGCAGCATGGTCAGCACGACGGCGGCGCCCGCCGCCGCTTCGGCTGCCGTCCCGGCGGTTGGAATCCCGTGCTCCCGGGCGGCGTCCAGGGCCGCCGGCACGACGTCGAAGCCGGTCACCCGGTAGCCGGCCTTGACCAGATTGACGGCCATCGGGCCGCCCATGTGCCCCAGACCAAGGAAGGCGATGGGGCCGGTTCCGGGCGCTCCTGCTTCAGACATGGTTCTTCTCCTTGTTCTTCTCCGTGTTCTTCTGCTTCGGAGAAAGCTTCAGTTCGCGCCCGCCAAGCGGGGCGAAGTAGGCCGCGACGTCCTCTCGCGTGACTTCCGCGAGGGTGGCGGGCTTCCAGCGGGGATTGCGGTCCTTGTCCACCACCTGGGCGCGGATCCCTTCGCGGAAGTCCGGTCCGGCCAGGAAGCGCAGGCCCACGCGGTACTCCTGCTCGAGCGCCTGCTCCAGGCTCAGTCCGCGGACGCGGCGTAGGGACTCCAGGGCCACTTTCACCGCCGTCGGCGACTTGGCCTCGATGGTGTCCGCTGCGCCGGCGGCCTCCCCGCCCACCGTGCGCAGCCGGAGCAGGATCTCCTCGGCGTCGTCGCTGGAGTAGCAGGCGTCGATCCATTCCTGCTGTGCGGCGAGGACTGACGGCGGAGCCGGTTCGGCGAAGCGGGCGACGGCGGCGTCCGCTGCCTCGGTCTCGAGCGCCGCCGCCAGTTCAGGCAGGCTGGCGGAGGGCACGAAGTGGTCGGCGAGGCCCAGGAACAGCGCGTCCGCGCCGCTCAGGTGGGCGCCGGTCAGGGCCGCGTGGGTGCCGGTCTCCCCCGGCGAGCCGGAGAGCAGCAGGGTGCCGCCGACGTCGGGCACGAACCCGATGGTCGTTTCGGGCATGCCCGTGCGGGTGCGTTCGGTGACGATCCGCACGGAGCCGTGGGCCGAGATCCCTACGCCGCCGCCCAGGACCAGCCCGTCCATGAACGCGACGTACGGCTTGGGGTATTCAGAGATGAGCAGGTTCAGCCGGTACTCGTCCGCCCAGAAGTCCGCGGTGGTGTCCCCGCCGTCGAGCATGTCCCGGTAGATGGCCACGATGTCGCCGCCGGCGCAGAGGCCCCGGTCGCCGGCGCCGCGGACCAACACCGTAGCGACGGCGTCGTCATCGGCCCAGAGCCTGAGCTGTTCGAGCATCGCGGCGGCCATCCCGGCCGTCAGGGCGTTGACGGCCGTGGGCCGGTTGAGGGTCACGACGCCGAGGCTGCCGCGCCGTTCAAACAGGACTTCCGCTGCTTCCCCGGGCAAGCGTTCGCCGGCCGCTGCTCCGCTGTCCGCTTCCCGCGAAACTTCCGCCCCCATCAGCTGCCTTCCGGCATGACGAAGCTGCTGCCGGAACGGATGCCGGAAGGCCAGCGGCTGGTGACCGTCTTGGTCTTCGTGTAGAAGCGGAAGGCGTCGGCCCCGTGCTGGTTGAGGTCGCCGAATCCGGAGGCCTTCCAGCCGCCGAAGGTGTAGTACGCGATGGGCACGGGGATGGGGACGTTGATCCCCACCATGCCCACCTGGACCCGGCTGGCAAAGTCGCGGGCGGCGTCGCCGTCGCGGGTGAAGATGGCCACGCCGTTGCCGAACTCGTGTTCGCTGCAGAGCCGAAGGGCCTCGTCATAGTCCTCGGCGCGGAGCACGCTCAGGACCGGGCCGAAAATCTCCTCTTTGTAGATCTTCATGTCCTTCGTGACGTTGTCGAACAGCGTGGGACCGACCCAGAAACCGCCGTCGTAGCCTTCCACCGTCAGCCCGCGGCCGTCGGTCACGAGGCTGGCGCCTTCTTCGACGCCGGAGGCGATGTAGCCTTCGATCCGCTCCTTCGCGGAGGCCGCCACCACCGGGCCGAAGTCGGAATCCTTGGCAAGGCTGTGGCCCACCTTGAGCCCGGCGATCCGCGCCTGCAGCTTCTCCACGAGCACATCCGCGGTCTTCCGGCCGACCGGAACGGCCACCGAGATCGCCATGCAGCGCTCACCCGCGGAGCCGAAGCCCGCCCCGATGAGGGCGTCCGCGGCCATGTCGAGGTCCGCGTCCGGCATGATCACCATGTGGTTCTTGGCGCCGCCGAAGCACTGGGCGCGCTTGCCGTTGGCTGCGGCCGTGGCGTAGATGTACTGGGCAATGGGAGTGGAGCCGACGAACCCGATGGCCTGGACCCGGGGATCCTCCAGCAGCGCATCCACGGCCTCCTTGTCCCCGTTGACCACGTTGAAGACGCCGTCGGGGAGGCCCGCCTCGGTGAAGAGCTCGGCCAGGCGCAGCGGCACGGAGGGGTCCCGTTCGGACGGCTTGAGGATGAAGGCGTTGCCTGCGGCGAGCGCCGGCCCGGACTTCCACAGCGGGATCATGGCCGGGAAGTTGAACGGTGTGATGCCGGCAACGACGCCGAGCGGCTGCCGCATCGAGTGCACGTCGACGCCGGTGCCGGCGTTGTCCGAGAACTCGCCCTTGAGCAGATGCGGGGCGCCCGCGGAAAACTCGACCACTTCGATGCCGCGCTGGATGTCACCCTTGGCATCGAGGAAGGTCTTGCCGTGCTCGGAGGAGAGCAGGGTGGCGAGCTCGTCCAGGTGCTCGTTGACCAGGTCCACGAACTTGAGCAGGATCCGGCCGCGGCGCTGCGGATTCATCGCAGCCCATTCCACCTGCCCCTTTTCCGCGCTGGCAATCACATTGTGCACTTCCTCTGCGCTGGCCAGCGGCAACCGGGCCTGGACCTCGCCGGTGCAGGGATCAAACACATCGCTGAACCGGCCGGAGGTGCCGTCCACCCGCTGCCCGTCAATGTAATGGGATAGTTCTCGAACCATGACCGAATGCTCCTTGCATGTGACCTAGATCATCTCTGCAGCCGAATATACTCGGACTTCCTACTAATTTCCAGAGGACGGTAGCCACCGGCTGCTTCGTGCGGGGGCCAAGTTCGGTAAGTTAGGGACTGTGAAGATAGCTACCTGGAATGTGAACTCGCTCCGCGCCCGCGCCGACCGCGTGGAGGCCTGGCTCCAGCGCACGGACTGTGACGTCCTGGCCATCCAGGAAACCAAATGCAAGGACGAGAACTTCCCTTGGGAGCTCTTCGAGAGCATGGGCTACGAGGTGGCACACTTCGGCCTGAGCCAGTGGAACGGCGTCGCGATCGCCTCCCGCGTGGGAATCGACAACGTCGAGCGCACCTTCCTGGACCAGCCGGTATTCGGCAAGAGCGGCAAGGACGCCGTGCAGGAGGCCCGCGCCATCGGCGCCACCTGCGGCGGCATCCGGGTCTGGAGCCTCTACGTACCCAACGGCCGCGCCCTCGACGACGAGCACATGCCCTACAAGCTCAACTGGCTGGACATCCTGAAAACCCACGCCGGCACCTGGGTCAAGGACGACCCCCAGGCGCAGATCGCGCTGATGGGCGATTTCAATATCGCACCGCAGGACGACGACGTCTGGGACATCGATTTCTTCCGCGCCAACGCCATGACACACGTCAGCGAGCCCGAGCGGGCTGCCTTCCACGCCTTTGAGGCGGCCGGGTTCCAGGATGTGGTCCGCCCGCACACCCCGGGACCTGGCGTCTACACCTATTGGGACTACACGCAGCTCCGCTTCCCGAAAAAAGAGGGAATGCGGATCGACTTCATTCTGGCCTCCCCGGCCCTGGCGGCACGGGTCACCGGTGCGATGATCGACCGCGAGGAGCGCAAGGGCAAGGGCGCCTCGGACCACGCCCCGGTGCTTGCGGAACTGGCGGACTGATGGCTGCCGCCCAGGAAGCGTCGTGATCCCATGACGGGGAACATTTACCACGGACAGGCCGGGCTGCCGTTCTCTTCCGCGCTCCGGATCTACGAGCCCCTCGAGGCGTTCCCCGAGAAGCAGCAGGAAACCCTGCGGGCCGCCGGCGTCGGCCAGGCGTCCCGCGCTGCCGTGGAGAACGCCGAGCTCCTGGCGTCCCTGGGCCGCATCACCCGGTCCGACGGGGACCCGTTTCCCACCGGCCGGACGGACCTCGTGCGCGTTGTCCCGGCCCCGGCACGGCGGGCATCCTCCGGCTCAGCGCTCGACGCCGCCGCGTCCGGCACCGGGGCCGCCGCACCGCAGGCCGAGCGGCTGCTGTACTGCCCCAGCCAGATGGTCCTCCGCGCCGGGCTGGCCGCCAATGCCCTGATGGAAGGCATTCACGGGCCCTTGGCCCAGCTCCTGATCCCGGAAGAGCAGCGGGACAAGCACCAGGAACGCATTGATGAGGTGCGCGCCCACGATGGCCTGAGCCGGGTCCACACCCGGGCGTCCACGTGGGGCATTCCCTTCAGCTGGTTCTGCCTCTTCCAGGAATCGGATCCCACCGACGTCGTCGAATCCGAGGGGCACATTGTGACGGTCCGCATCCGTGCGGGCATCGGCAAGGCACTGGAGCGCGTGAGCTACGCAGTGGCGCACCTGGCCCTCGCCGCACCCGATCTCGACATGCTCGAGGACCTGACCCAGCTCACAGAATGGCTTGAGCTGTTCCACCCGGATTCGGCAGTGGAACTCGATTACGGCGGCGTGGCAGACAAGGTCTACCCGGACGATTCGCCACTGGACGTGCGCCTCGGCATCGAGTGCCTGGCGGAGGGCGACATGACCGGCGCCGCCGCGGCCTACCGCCGGCTGGCCTCGCGCTGGGTGCCGATCCGCCAACTGGCCCGGGCTTCCTGAGCCAGGCCGGACCGCAACCCAGGAGTCCATGCGGGACGGCCACTACGGCCGAACGCCGCTAGCGGAGCCGAGCGGATGCCCGTACCGGCGGCGCCGTCGTCGTCCGCACAATCAGCCGGTGCGGTGCCACGGCGGACTGCACGGCCCCGGCAATTCCGTCGAGCTCGTCCAGCAGCATCTTGGTGCCGAGTTCGGCTTGCAGGTCTGGCCGCTGCCCGACCGTGGTGAGCCCCATGGCTTCGGCGAAGTCGTGATCGTCGATGCCGATGACCGACAAATCCTCCGGGACGCACACACCGGCCTTGTTGGCCTCGAAGATGACGCCCATGGCCATCTCGTCCGAGGCGCAGAAGATTGCTGTGGGCTTGGGCCCGTCGGCGGCCCAGAGCCGCCGGAACGCCTCCTGGCCGCTGCGAACGGTGAAGTCCCCCCACACGTCCCATTCGGCCCGGGCGGGCAGCCGCGCCTCGCGCATGATGTCGTGGAAGGCCTGGATCCGGACCCTGGGGACGTCGAAGTTGAGGTCGGTTTCGTCATCGCCATGCAGGAGCGCGATGTCGGTGTGGCCCAGCCCGATCAGGTGGCGGACCGCGGTGGCGGCCGCGGCGTAGTCGTCAATGCCAATGTAGGGGCATTCCTCGACATGGCCGCCCACCACCACCAGAGGTATATCGATCTTCTGGAGATGCTCGATTTCCTCATGGGTAAGCGCCATGCAGAGGACCAGCAGGGCGTCTATCTGCTTATAGACCATGGTCTTGCTGAAAAGCCGCTCACGGTTGCTGCCGTGGCCGCCGAGGTTGAAGAGGGAAAGGTTGTACTGGCGGGAGTGCAGTTCCCGGTCCGCCCCCTCGATGGCCTTGGAGAAGAACCAGCGGCTGACGAACGGGGCCAGCACGCCGATGGTTTTGGTCCGGCCCGTCGCCAGGCCGGACGCCGAGGACGAGGCGACGTAGCCCAAGGATTCGGCAATACCGAGGATCTTCTCCCGCGTCGCCGGGGAAACGCGGGGCAGTCCGCGGACGGCCCGGGATACGGTGGCCGTGGATACGCCGGCAGCGGCGGCAACATCCTCAATGCTGACGCCGGAGTGGCCGCCGCGCTGCGCCCTTTCTGTCCGTGCCACCTTTTGTCCCCTTGTTGACGGTCCGCGGAAGCCTGTCGGCTGCCCGCAGACGTGCTGCGCCCGCCTCCCCCGCGGCGGATGAATAGTCCTGGCCTCTGGCTGCCTAGCGGCGCCGGCTGGCCGTCCGTCCGGGCAAACGCCGGCGCAGCCGGATCATCCCGTAGAGGGCCAGCAGCATGGCCAGCAGTCCCAGTGCCCAGAAGAGGGCCGGCTGGGCGGTCACCTCCATCCAGACGGTGACCACCAGCAGCACGACTGTCCAGAAGCCGAGGAACCCGATGATGATGTCGAAGTCCTCGCCGGAGCGCACCTTTCGGCGCGTTGCCGGCACGTGGCCCAGATTCTGATCGTCAGTCATGACGGATCCCTCACTCGATGCCATCCTCACTTGACCGCGCCGGCGGTAAGGCCCGCGACGATCTTACGCTGGAATACCAGCACCAGGATGACCAAGGGAATGGTCACGATGGTGCCCGCCGCCATGATCGCGGTGTACGGGATCTGGTTGGGCTGCGCACCGGCGAAGCTGGCAATGGCCACGGTGACGGGCTGCGTTGCGTCGGACGAGAGCTGGCTGGCGATCAGGAATTCATTCCACGAGGAAATGAACGCCAGGATGGCCGTCGTGAAGATGGCCGGTGCGGCCAGCGGCATGATGACCTTCCGGAAGGCCTGTCCCTGCGTACAGCCGTCCACCCGCGCCGATTCCTCGAGTTCCCACGGCATCTCCCGGAAGAAGGAGGTCATGGTGTAGACCGTCAGCGGCAGCACGAACGAGATGTTCGGGATGATCAGGGCCTGGTAGGTGCCCATCCAGCCGATGTTCGTGAAGAGTTGGAACAGCGGAGTGATGAGGGCGACGCCCGGGAACATGGAAGCCCCCAGGATGAAGCCCAGGACGAGGTACTTGAACTTGAAGTTCAAGCGGGCCAGGGCATAGGCGGCAAACACGCCGATCACCAGCGAAACAATGGTGACGACGGCGCCGATGAACAAGCTGTTGAGCAGTGCCTGGCCGAAGTGGTTGCCGAATGACGTGTCGAACGCCGTCTTGAAGTTGTCGAGCGTCACGTGGGTCGGCAGGATCGAGGTGTCGTAGGTGAAGCCGACGTCGCGGAACGCCGTCACCACCATCCAGTAAGCCGGCGCCAGGCACCAGAAGAGGATCACGACCGCACTGATGTAGGTGCGGCTCTGGGCCCACTTCTCGCGGTTCTGCGCGACCTTCCGCCCCCGGTCCTGCTCTGCGCGTAGTTCGGTCGCGGCGGTCATTTCTTCCCCTTACCTGCGCCGGTCTGCTGCTCCACCACGTTCGCTCCGAGGAAGCGTACGAAGATGAAAGCCACCAGAAAGATGATGATGAACGTGATGGTGGACAACGCCGCCGCCGCGTTGAAGCCCTGCCTGATCTGGTTGATCACCAGGATGGAGAGCGTTGTGGTGTTGTTCGCTCCGCCCGTCAGGATGTACGGGAGGTCGAACATGCGCAGTGCGTCCAGGGTGCGGAACAGAATGGCCACCATGAGCGCCGGCTTCACCAGCGGCAGGGTGATCATCCGGAACCGCTGCCAGGCTGAGGCGCCGTCGACCTTGGCTGCCTCGTACACTTCCGCGGGAATCATCTGCAGGCCGGCAAGAATCAACAGCGCCATGAACGGCGTGGTCTTCCAGACGTCCGCGATGATCACGGCCCATCTGGCCGGCCATTCGCTGCCGGTCCACAGGACGGTGGTGTTGAAGAGTTTGTTGCCGATGCCTTCGAAGGCGAAGATGAACAGCCACAGCTTGGCCGTAACGGCGGTGGGGATGGCCCACGGCACCAGGACAGCTGCGCGGACCAGGCTGCGGCCCTTGAAGGCACGTGCCATGATGACGGCCATCCAGAAGCCGAGCACCGTCTCCAGTGTCACGGTGACGATGGTGAAGAAGAACGTGGTGCCGGTGGCGGACCAGAACTGCGCCCCGAGTGTGCCGGGAGGGCAGTCCACGGTTCCGCCGCCCGGAGCCGGGCATTGCTGGAAGATCCAGTTGTAGTAGTTCGAGAGGCCGGCCGGGCCACCCTCAGTGAAGAGACCCGTGGCGGGGTCCAGACCGGCATCCTTCTGGAATGACATCACAATGGCGGTGATGATCGGGTAAACGATCACCACTGACAATGCGAGGATAGTCGGCGCCAGCAGCCATGCTGCCCAGCGCCCCTGCGTCGCGATGCGGTTGTCCTCCCCGACACCCTTGGGTGCGTGGTGGATCGGTGCCCCGCCCGACGCCGGTGCCTTGACCGACGTCGGGCCTACTTCAGTTGCCATGATGGACCTACTGTCCCGCGCTAGCGGACTCGATGGACTTCTGCATGTCAGACAGTGCCGCGTCTACGGTCTTCTCGCCCTTGATGGCCGAGTACGCGTTTTCCTGGATGGCCTTGGTGACGGCCGGGTAGAACGGCGTAACCGGGCGCGGCACAGCGTTCTCGATCGAGGTCTTCAGGACCGGCAGGTACGGCAGCTTGGCGACGAGTTCCTTGTCTTCGTAGAGCGTGCCGATCACCGGAGCGAGCGAACCCTGGGTGGCGAAGAACTTCTGGGTCTCGGGCGTGGTGAGGAACTTCAGGAAGTCCAGGGCCGTGGCCTTGTTCTTCGAGTAGACGCTGACCGCGGCGCTGTGGCCGCCGAGGGACGAGGCGCCCGGACCGTCCGTGCCCGGGAGGGCCGTCATGCCCAGAACGTCCTTGACCTTCGAGGAACCTTCAGTGGTGGCCAGGTTGTAGACGTAAGGCCAGTTGCGCAGGAACAGCAGCTTGCCGTCCTGGAACGCCTGGCGGCTTTCCTCTTCCTGGAAGGTGATGGCTTCCTTCGGGATCTCGCCGGCCGCGTAGGCCTTGGTCAGGTTTTCGAGGCCTGCCTTCGCCTCAGGGGTGTTCAGGCTGGGCTTGCCGTCCTGGTCCAGCACGGATCCGCCGGCCGAGTTGATCGCCTCGGAGGCGTTGACCGTCAGTCCCTCGTATTTCTTGAACTGGCCGGAGTAGCAGCCGATGTTGTTGGTCTTGGCGATGGAGCACATGCTCATCATCTCGGCCCAGGTCTTCGGGGGCGTGGGGACCAGGTCCTTGCGGTAGTACAGGATGCCGCCGTCGGAAGATTCCGGCGCCGCGTACAGCGTGCCCTTGTAGGAGGCGGCCTCGACGGTCGGCTTCAGCATGGCGGAGGTGTCCAGCGCCATCTTGTCCTTGAGCGGCTGCAGCCAGCCCTTCGCAGCGAATTCCGCGGTCCAGACGACGTCGACGCTCGCAACGTCGTAGCCGGGGTCCTTGGCCTGGAAGTGCTGGACGAGGTCGTCGTGCTGCTGGTCGGCCTGGTCGGTCTGCTCCTTGAAGGTGACCTTCTCGTTCGGGTGGGCCGCGTTCCACTTGTCGATCAGCGGGCGGACCACGTTGCTGTTGTCCTTGCCCTGAACGTAAGTGATGGGGCCGCGCCCGTCCAGGCCCTGCGAGGCGGCGTCGCTGCCGCTGGTAGTGCCGCCACCTCCGCCGCCACACGCCGAAAGGGTGATAGCCAAAATGCCTGCCGTGGCGACGGGAAGTAGGAAATTGCGGGTTTTCATACTGGAGTGCTCCTCGCTGAGTACCGGTGAAAAAAGGCCGTACTGATGGTGTGCCGACCATCACAGTAATCAACAGACCCTGTTGATGCAAGCGTTTACATCAACCTTTATGCAAAGGAGATTCCGCGGCCGCGGCGATGAGCCGCATCAGCGGACCCGCTCGGCCCGGCCAAACCGCGACCGCGTCCCGGATCCGATGTGGATCAGGACCGGCGTGCGCTTGCCGATCACCGCGTCGAGCGCCTCTACCAGGGAGGAGACCTCGGCGGCCAGCGCGTGCGGGGCGACGCCCTGGCGGGGTTCCACCCGAATCCTGAGGGACGGCTCCCCCTTGATCTCGTAGGCGGCTACCATGACGCCGGCGAGATCGGGCCGATCCGCGAGGGCAGCACGGAGCATCTGCTCCGCCACCCCGTGGCCGATTCCGACATTGCCGGGCGCGCCGCCCGGGTCCTCCTCGGCCACGAGCAGGCTGGTCCGGCCCTTGCCCTGCTGGGCAATCCAGGCCACCATCAGGCCAAGCACCACCACCAGGACAAAGCAGATGACAAGCCACAGCCAGCTACCCTGGCGGCTGGGGAACTGCGTCCGTTCGAACAAATCGAGCCAGAAGTTTAGGACGCCGCCCGCCCACTCATGCCACCACACGCCGACGGCGGGGACGGTCGCCAGCAGCACCAAGAGGATGCCAATGGCCAGAAGCGTGATGCCAAGGATGCCGATCAGGATGCGGTTCAAGACCCGGGGAGTGTTGTTCATGCCCCCACCACCCCTGCCGTGGACACCTGGATCCGCACTTCCGGCATCGGCCACGGGCCCATGTCCTGCAGCTCATTCCGCACGGCGTCAACGACGGCGTCCGGGCGCAGCGGCACGCCGGAGGTCGGCCGGACGTTGACCATGACCCGGTTCCGCGACACGACCACCATCACCTGTTCCTGAGTCACGTTGGCGGCCAGGCGGGCCCGGCGCGCCAGGGCCGCGGCAATCACCTCATCGTCCACCACGACGGCGGCCCGGCGGTCCGGGAGCAGGTGGCGCGCCCGCCGTCCGGGCAGCACGGCGTTAAGGAAGAAAAACAATCCGACCATGGCGATCACGGCGCCCGTGACGACGAGGAGCAGCGGCCCGATTCCGGCCGGGAGCGCGACCACCCGCTCGGCCGCGGTCTGCGGATCCACGAGCCACGGTGGCTGCCCGATCGCGCGGACACCGGTCTCGAGCAGCGCATAAGCGCACACCGCCATCACCAGGGCGGCCGCGATCACGGAGACGACGGCCCGCGATGAGTGCGTCTCCCGTTTCAAAATACGTTCCATGCCCGCGGCACCGGAACCTAGCGGCGCGCTCCCGGGCACCGCGTCGGCGTCGTGCGTGCCGGAACCGAGACCGGCGTTCTGGGTGTCCTGGCTCAACGCACCCGCCCTCCCCCGCGCATGGTGGCCCCGCTGATGCGGATGTCCACGCGGCTCAGCTGGGCTCCGGTCAGCTCGGTCACGCGGCCCAGGATCTGGGCTTTGGCCGCGACGGCACGGTCCCAGATGGAACCGCCAAAGCCAGCGATGCGGCCGGGATCCCGCAGGACCATCGTGAGGTTCGGGACCGCGACGGGCATGACCAGCGAGAGCGCGAGCAGCCCGTCGTCGTCCGACCATTCGGCGCGCACATCGTGCGCCGGCACCCCGAGGGCCTCACCCGCCGCCGCCCGGGCCACGCTCGTCAGGGCCTGGGTGCTGATGCGGTTGTGCCCGGCCAACGCGGTGCCGCGGACCGGCGTTTCAGCCGTCATGTTCATGAGGAGGAACGCCGGCCCGTGAGGGCGTCAAACACGCTGCGCAGGTCCAGCTTCCCCTCTGCGGCGCGGCCCAAGAGGGCGCCGATGCCCATGAAGAGCAGCGCACCGAGGAAGCCCCAGACGCCGAACTGGAAGGACATGAAAGCCACAAAGGCCCCCATGGCGATTCCCACTACCGTCAGACTCATTGGATTGCCTCCCTGACCGGCCGGGCCTCGGCGGACGCGGCCGGTTTGGCCGGGCCGGGCACGTAAACATCATTGATCTCGATATTTACCTCGATCACCTCGAGCCCCACCAGTTCCTCGACGGCGGAGTAGACGGCGGCGCGGATCTGGTCCGCGAGTGCATGCAGGGGGGTGCCGTACACCGCGACGAGATCGATGTCCACGGCGACCTGAGTTTCGCCGACTTCCACGCGGACGCCCGCTGCGTGATCGGCGCTGCCGACGGCGTCGCGGATGGCCCCCAGGGCGCGTGACGGGGCGGATCCCAACGAGTAGACGCCGGGTACGGAGCGGGCGGCGATGCCCGCGACCTTGGCGACGGCGGCTTCCGATATGACCGTGCGGCCGGTGCCGGCCGGCCCGGACAGGCCGTCACCAGGCAGACCGGCCGCATGATTGGCAACGTGCTGGCGGGCGACGGGCAGACCGGCCGCGGGACCAGCCGCAGGTCCGGCTACCGGTCCGGCAACGGGCTGAGAATTCTGGTATTCCATAACGCACTCCCCCTTCTCTTTGACACCACCCTAGTCCCTGCCTCGGGCCGCGCGGGGGAATCTTGCGGCGCCCGTTCCCACAGAGCCGCCGCAGGTGGGGGCCATGGGAACGGGCGAAGCGCATCGGGGAGCAGGCATCCGGAGCTGGGCTGGCGTCCGCAGGTCAGCGGCGCGGCATCAACCGGGAGCCAGTGCGGACGATGGCCCGGTCAGACTCCCTACTTGCAGTTGGTGGCGATCCAGGTTGTTACGGGCGCCATGGCCGCCTGCAGCTTGCCGCTGGAGAAGACAGTCTGGTCGGTGACGCCCGCGACTGCCACCTCCTTGAGATTGGCGAAGTCGGCCTTGAGGCTGTCCGGGACCCGCTCCGCGGTCTCGGCCAAGTCCGCTTTAAACTGTTCCAGCTCCGCGGTCTTGCCCTGGGCGGCCGACAGCGGAAGGAGCGTGGCGCCGGTGGCCTGCTCGGAGATCTTGGTGCACGCCTCGGCGGCGCTGGAGAAGCTGCCAAAGGGGCCGGACGTTGCGCTGGGGCTCGGCGTGGCGGAGGCCGAAGCAGTTGACGAGCTCGCCGCGGACGACGGCGCACTGCCGGCTTGGGGGGCCGAGCAACCGGCGAGGGCGAGGGCGGCGAGGAACGCGGCGGCGGTGAGAGGACGGGCAATATTCTTCGAAATCACGTTGCAGAATCACTTTTCGGTTGAGATTGCGCCGCCTGCCCGGACCGGGCTGCCGGCGGCCTTGGTGTTCTTTCCCCAGCGTGCGAGTCTAGCCCGGCCAGCGGTCCGGCCCCCAACCGGTCGCCGCCGTCGGTGGCCCATCGCTGCGGCCCCGGTCTACCCGTCGATTGCTCCGTAACTGCCCTTTTGACCCCTCAGAAGGGCACTTACGGAGCAGCCGATGGTAGTAAAGCTGGTGTTAAAGAAGAAAAGCACCAGTTCTCAATGAACTGATGCTTCCCAGTGGTGGCTCCGACCGGCGTCGATCCGGTGACCTTTCGATTTTCAGTCGAACGCTCTACCAACTGAGCTACAGAGCCTAGGTGACATGTCACCTTGATGGCCGGAATTTCTTCCGGCAATCAGAGCGACCCTGACGGGACTTGAACCCGCGACCTCCGCCGTGACAGGGCGGCGCGCTAACCAACTGCGCTACAGGGCCTTGCTTTTTACTGCTTGTATTGCGTGTTTCTTGCTGTCTGCGGTATCGCTACCGCAAATTTTCAAGGCCTTTAGCCTACCAGACTTTTCCATCCGGTTTGACCAGTTCCTTGCGTACCCCCAACGGGATTCGAACCCGTGCCGCCGCCGTGAAAGGGCGGTGTCCTAGGCCGCTAGACGATGGGGGCCAGGACGCCATCCGATTGAACACATCAGGGCAAAAATTAAGGGCCGAAGCCTGTCGTTTTTGTCCTTTCGGGTTCCTCCGAACTGGACTATAAAACTATAAGGGCACACCCCCGGATTATCCAAAATCAGGCTTGCACGGGTGCAAGATCGGTGCCGGGCGGGTGCAAGATGGACGGATGGATGCCGTTGATGCCCTCAATGAGATTGCGTTCTGGCTGGAACGCGAGCTCGCCCCCACCTTCAAGATCCAAGCATTCCGCAAGGCAGCCGGGATTATCGGCGCCCTGGACCCGGACGAGGTCGCGGCGCGGGCACGCAACGGCAGGCTGAAAAGCATGAAGGGGATCGGGGACAGAACCTTCGAAGTCATCAGGCAGGCGGTCGACGGCGGCGTGCCCGACTATCTCGAGGGCCTGCGGCAACGCGGGCAGCAGCCCCTTGCGACCGGCGGCGCCGAACTGCGCTCCGCCCTCCGCGGGGACCTGCACAGCCACAGCGACTGGTCCGACGGCGGGTCCCCGATCGCACTCATGGCTGACGCCGCGAGGACCCTGGGCCGGGACTATCTGGCTCTGACGGATCATTCCCCCAACCTGACGATCGCCAACGGCCTGAGCGCCGAGCGCCTTCGGGAACAGCTGGCCGTTGTTGCGGAGATCAACGGGGACGACGGGGGCTTCCGCCTCCTGACCGGGATCGAGGTGGACATCCTGGAGGACGGCAGCCTGGACCAGACCCCGGACATGCTGGAGCAGCTGGACATCGTGGTGGCGAGCGTCCACTCGAAGCTCCGTTCCGACCGGCGCACCATGACGGACAGGATGCTGGGTGCCATCAATGATCCGCATATGAACGTCCTCGGCCACTGCACCGGCCGGCTGCTGCAGGGCTCAAGGGGAACCCGGCCGCAGTCCGAGTTCGACGCCGGGCGGGTGTTCGCGGCGTGCGCCGAGGAGAACGTGGCCGTCGAGATCAATTCCCGCCCCGAACGGCAGGATCCGCCGGATGAACTGATCCGGCTGGCCCTCGACGCCGGCAGCCTCTTCAGCATCGACAGTGACGCCCATGCGCCGGGCCAGCTGGATTTCCTGCAGTACGGCGCCGAACGCGCGGCCGCGAACGGCGTGCCCGCCGAGCGGATCGTCACCACCTGGCCGCTGGATCGGCTGCTGGAGTGGGCCGGACGCGGAAAGTAGCGGCCCCGGCCGGGCCCGCGCCCTAGCCTTCGCCCCGGGGCTGTTCCGGGCCCTCCGGCCGCCACGGCGTGAGCCTGGGCAGCCAGCGCGGGACATTTCGGCGGTATTCCTCGTAGGCCGCGCCGAATTTCCGGGTAAGTGCCGGCTCCTCGTACAGCCGGACGAATGCGACCACCGGGACGGCGCCGATGCCCAGGGCCACAAAGAGCTTCGGCTGGCCAAGCAGGAGTCCCTGACCGGCAACAGCCGCCGCAACGGACACGTACATCGGGTTCCGCACGTACCGGTAGAGCCCGCCAACCACCAGGTTCTTGGGCGGGGCGAACGGTGCGGGGGTCCCGATGCCCTCCACGGCGAAATGCACAAACGAGTTCGCGATCACCGCCGCGCCCGCGCCGATCAGCAGGGCGCCGGTGATCTGCGCAGGCACCCCGCCCGGGGCCGGGGAAGCCACTTCCCAGCGGGCCAGCAGCCACGGCACCACGCCGGCGACGGTTGCGGGGGCAACCGCGAAGGCGGCCGTACCGATGGCTGCACGCCTTCTTTCGCGGGCCGACGCTGCGGATGCGGTCATACCGCAATCGTTGCGCCGCATCATTGAGGGGACAAGGGCCCACCGGCCCCGATCTAAGGCCGGCCCGGGAGAAGTTCGGTTTTCCCTACGCGTTGCGTCGGTCACCGCGCGCCGGCGGAACGGCGGGCAGCCGCCGTTCAGGCCAGCAGCAGCACGGCAAGGGTGACCATCACGACGGCGATTCCGGCGTCGAGCACCCGCCACGCCGCCCGGCGCCGGAACAGGGACGTCAGGAAACGCGCCCCTGCCCCGAGGGCGGTGAACCAGGCGATGCTTCCCAGGCCGGCTCCTGCGGCGAACCACCAGCGCCCGGCTTCGCCCTGGGCGGCGGCGAGGGATCCGAGCAGCAGCACCGTGTCCAAATAGACGTGCGGGTTCAGCCACGTGAAAGCCAGGCAGGTGCCCAGTACGGCGGCCCGGCCACCGGCCGGTTTGTCGCCGGGATTCTGCAACTGCTCCCCCCGGACCGCGCGCCAGGCCGCGAGCGCTCCGTAGACGAGGAGGAACGCGGCCCCGACCCAGCGGATCACCACGAGGGCACCGGGCGCCCGGTCCAGCAGGACACCGATGCCCGCGACGCCCAACAGGATCAGCACGAGGTCCGAAACCGCGCAGACCGCCACCACCATGACGACGTGGGAGCGCTGGATGCCCTGGCGGAGGACAAAAGCGTTCTGCGCGCCGATGGCAACGATGAGGGACAGCCCGGCGGAAAGGCCGGAAAACAGGGGAAGGATCATCAGTCCACGGTAGGGGCCCGCCAAAGATGAAACCAGTTAAAGTTTCTGCTGATAGATAAGATGAGCTAATGATGGAAATTTCCCCCGAGCAGGCCCGGACGCTGGCCGCAATTCTCACGCACGGGAGCTTCGACGCCGCAGCCGCCCACCTGTCCGTGACGCCCTCGGCCATCAGCCAGCGTGTCCGGGCCCTCGAGGCCGCCGTCGGCAGGCCCGTCCTGACCCGCGCGCGGCCGCCCGGGCTCACGGAGTCCGGCGAGGCCGTGGTGCGGTTCGCCCGGCAGCTGGAAATGCTCGCCGCGGACCTGGCCGAGGAACTGCAGCCGGAGCAATCCCGCGGGGGAACGCGCCTGACCCTGGTGATCAACAGCGATTCACTGCACACCTGGGCGCTGGCCGGGCTCGCCGCGGCCAGCGACAACGTCCAGCTGGAGATCCTGCGCGAGGACCAGGAGCACTCGTTGGACCTGCTGCGTGCCGGCGCCGCCGCTGCCGCCATCACCGAGACAGCCAAGCCCGTGCCCGGCTGCTCGTCCAGCAAGCTGGGCATCATGCGCTACTTTCCGGTATGCGCTCCGGACTTCACCCGCCGGTGGTTTGGGGACGGGGTGAGCGCCGCTGCGCTGGCCGCGGCTCCCGTTATGGTCTTTGACCGCAAGGACGATCTGCAGGACCGCTGGCTGCGCCGGTTCAGCCGCGCAGCCCTGCAGCCGCCGCGCCACTACGTGCCGGCCGCCCAGGAGTTTGGCGATGCCATCCGCTGGGGCATGGGCTGGGGCATGATGCCCGAGATCGAAATCGGCGAAGACCTGGACAGTGGCAGGCTCGAGACGCTCTCTGCCCGCGCGCACGTGGACGTCGCCCTCTACTGGCAGCAATGGCGGCGCGGGTCGGCGGCGCTGACCGGCGTGGCGGACGCTGTCCGGGCGGCGGCGAAGGTCCTCCGCTGAGGCCGTCCGCCATGTTGGCAGGATCTCGACTAGACGCGACCGATTTCCGCCAGTAATGACCGTGCGGGAGCGGCTAGATTGGCAGCATGGCAACAACCGCCGCATCCGGCCCCACTCCCTCCGCAGGCCCCCACGAAGGGTCTCCGCTCCCTGCCCCCTTACCCGCCCCGCAACCCGCGCCCGGCTCTCCCCGACAGCCGGCCCCGATCAGCCGGCTCGGCATCGCCGCCGTCGTCGTCACCGTGGTCCTGTGGGCCTCGGCATTCGTGGGCATCCGCGCCGTGGGCCCGAGCTTCTCCCCCGGCTCCCTGACGCTGGGCCGCCTGGCCGTTGCCGCCGTCGTGCTGGGCCTGCTGGTGGTGCCAAAGCTCAGGGGGCTGCCCCGGGGCCGCGAATGGTGGCCCATTTTGGCGTACGGCGTCATGTGGTTCGGCGGCTACAACGTGGCCCTGAACGCCGCCGAGCACATGCTCGACGCCGGCACCGCCGCCCTGCTGATCAACGTCAATCCCATCCTGGTCGCCGTGATGGCCGGCGTGATTCTGAAAGAAGGCTTCCCGCGCTGGCTGATCATCGGCAGCCTGATCGCCTTCGGCGGCGTGGCCGTGATTGCGCTGGGATCCGGCCAGCGCTCGACGGCGGACGTGGCGGGTGTGCTGCTGTGCCTGCTCGCGGCCGCGCTGGCCGCCGTGAGCGTGATCGTCCAAAAGCCGGTGCTCCGCAAGTTCCCGGCCGCCCAGGCCACATGGTTCGGCATCATGGTGGGCGCCGTCTGCTGCCTTCCCTTCAGCGGCCAGTTGATCACAGAGCTGCAGTCCGCTCCCCTGCCGGCGACGCTGGGCTTGGTCTATCTGGGCATCTTCCCCACTGCGATCGCGTTCACCACGTGGGCCTACGCGCTCTCCCTCATTGACGCGGGGCGCCTCGCCGCCACCACCTACCTGGTCCCGGGCACCACAATCCTGATCTCCTGGCTGGTCCTGGGCGAGATTCCGACCATCTGGGGCCTGGTGGGCGGTGTGATCTGCCTCGTGGGCGTGGGGCTGACGCGGCGCCGGTCCCGCTAGAGTTTCCGTATGCCCTCATCCCTCCCGCCCGGCCTGCCGATCGTTCCGAACGGCGGGGACGGCAGTGACGGTAGTGACGGTAGTGAGTACCAGGCTGACGGGCCGTTCCCGATGTCCGAGGCCGATTTCGAGGCGGCGGTGAGCGACGCCCTAGACCGGATCCCGCCGGAGCTGGCCAAGACCATGAGCAATGTCGCGATCTTCATCGAGGACGACTACACCCCGCAGCCCGGCGAGGACCCGGACACCGTGCTGCTGGGGCTCTATGAGGGTGTTCCCCTGACCGAGCGGGACTCCTGGTGGGACGCCGGCTCGCTGCCGGACCGGATCACGATCTTTCGCCAGCCCATCTTGGACATCTGCGCCTCCCGGGAGGACGTGATCGAGGAAGTTACAGTCACCGTGGTGCATGAGATAGCCCACCACTTCGGCATCAGCGACGCGCGCCTGCACGAGCTCGGCTGGGGATAGCCTTGTAGGCATGGGACACGACCACAGCCACTCGCACGGCCTCACTGCCACAGGCACTGCGAAGCACCGCAAGCGCCTGGTCGCCGTCCTGGCGATCACGCTCGCCGTGGTGCTCGTGCAGACGATTGGCGCCGTGGTCTCCGGGTCCCTGGCCCTGTTCGCCGACGCCGGGCACATGCTCTCCGACGCCGCCGGCATCTTCATCGCCCTGTTGGCCGCGTGGATCGCCACCCGGCCCGCCAGCGATCTGCGCACCTACGGTTACCAGCGCGCCGAGGTCCTGGCGGCGCTGGCAAACGCCCTGGTCCTGATCGTCATCTCGGTGGTGATCTTCACCGAGGCCATCCGCCGGCTCGGCTCAACCCCGGAGGTCCACACCGACATCATGCTCGCAGCAGCGGTCCTCGGCGCCGTCGCCAACCTGGTATCGCTGCTGATCCTGCGCGGCGCCCAGAAGGAGAGCCTGAATGTCCGCGGCGCCTACCTGGAGGTCCTGGGGGATCTGCTGGGGTCCTTTGCCGTCATTGCGGCGGCGGTGGTCATCATGGTCACCGGGTTCCAGGCTGCTGACACCATTGCGTCGATCCTCATCGCCCTCATGATCCTGCCCCGGGCCTGGCACCTGCTGCGCGACGTCGTGGACGTGCTCCTCGAGGCCACCCCCAAGGGCGTGGACGTTCAGATGATCCGCGAGCACATCCTCTCGGTGGACGGAGTGGTATCCGTCCACGACATCCACATCTGGACCATCACCTCGGGCGTCCCCGTCTTCTCCGCGCATGTCGTGGTGGAGGACGCGGCGCTCAGTGCCCGGGGCGCGGACCGGGTCCTCGATAAACTCACCAGCTGCCTGGGCTCCCATTTCGACACCGAACACTGCACGTTCCAGCTCGAGCCCGTCACGCATTCGGAGCACGAGGCGCACCAGCACGCCTGACCCCCGCACCAGCGTGCGGGAGCGTCCCGGGGGTGCCCGCCGCCGCGCCGCGCCGGGATCGGCCGGGTCCGGCCGGGTCCTGGCACGCGGCAGCGCCGGGGGTGTTCTGTACGAGAGGGGCAGCGTCCGCATGGCGCCGCGGCCTGCTGCCAGCACGACACACCCCTCGCGAGCGTGGCCAAATGACACCAGTGTTGTTTATGTTATTCATGTGACTCGTGTTGCCAAAGTGACCTTTGGCACGTAGCCTCATGCCTGCTGGGTGATCCGCAGAGGGGCTTGCACGCGCCAAATCCGACCTCGCTCATACCAGCCTGAGACTTCGCGAGGTTTGCCCATGAGTTGGACCGGATCCGGTCGCAAGACGGCTGTGCTCTGCACCGCCGTCGTCCTCCTTGGAACGCTCGCGCTCCCGGCACAGGCCGCACCCCTGACTTCCGCGTTCGGACGCGGACCGCTGCCAGCGGCCGGCCCGGTTCCGGCGTCGCCGGAGATCCCCTCACCGGAAGAGATCGCGGCCGCCAAGTCCAGTGAAAGCGCGACGGCGGCGGAGGTCACCAGGATCGACGGGCTCCTGGCGGACGCGTCGGCCGGCCAGGAAGCCAGCCTCGCCGCGTCCCTGCAAGCAAACAATGCCTACGGCGAGGCCCTCGTGGAGCTGGCCACCCGCCGTGACGCGGCGGCTGTGGCGGCCGCCAGGGCTGCCGCCGCCGAAGCTGAACAGGCCAAGTCCCGTAAGCAGATCGGCCAGCTGGCCGGGGATCTGTACCGCAATGGCGGACTGAATCCTGCGCTCAGCAGCTTTGTCAGCGGCAGCGGACGGGCCCTCGAAGATGCGGCCACGCTGGAGGCTGTAACGGCCGGACGCGCGAGGGCGTTTGAGTCCGCGGAAACAGCGGCTGCCGCCGCAAAGTCACTGACGGAATCCGCAGCGGACGCCAACCGCGCCGCCGATGAGGCCGCCGCGACCGCGGAAGACCGCAAGGCCGACGCCGACCGCGCCACCGCGGCCCAGCGCCAGGCCGTGACGGATGCCAAAGCACAGCGCACCGCGCTGGTTGACCAGCTGGCAAACCTTAAGAACACCACCGCGGCGCTGGAATCGGCCCGGGTGGACGCCCTCGACCGCCAGCGCCAGCAGGAGCGGCTGGCGGCACTGACTGCGGCGTCCGCCGCGACGCCGCCGCCGGCCACGGATTCCCAGCCTGCCCCGGCATCACCGGGAGGGGACGATTCGGCCGCACAGCTGCCGGCAGCTCCGGCTCCGGCACCGGCTCCGGCCCACGTGCCGGCGGCTCCCGTTCCGGCACCAGCACCAGCACCCGCACCCGCACCCGCACCCGCGCCGGTACACGCGTCCGCACCGGCCCCCGTGCCTGCTCCGGCGCCGATTCATGTTCCGGTTCCGGCGCCTGTCCCGGTTCCGGCGCCCATACCTTCCCCTGTGCCGGCGCCGATTTCCGGCGGCTCGAACCAGACCGCGATTTCAGTTGCGCTTGGCAAGACAGGATCGCCCTACTTCTACCAGTACGGCGGGACCGGGGCCCGTGGGTTTGACTGCTCGGGCCTGGTGCAGAACGCGTTCGCCGCTGCCGGCAAATATCTGCCCCGCACTGCCTCCCAGCAGTTCGCGCAGGCCCCCGTCCACGTCCCGCTCTCCCAGGCCCGGCCCGGCGACTTGCTCGTCTGGGGCTCGGCCCCGGGTTTCTACCACGTGGCCATCTACCTCGGTGGCGGCCGCGTGGTCCAGGCTCTCAATCCCGACGCCGGCATCACCGTGACCGACGTTGCCGCCATGTCCGGGATGCAGCTCTACGGCTACGTGGCGCGCTACTGAGAGCCGGTTCTGGGCCGCAGTTCTGAGGTGCGGTCCTAGGATGCCGTCCAGGGTCGGCCTGTCCGTTGGCTAGGAGAGCACGTCCTTGGTGATGAACCTGCCGTAAGCCAGTGCGCCGAAGACGGCGATGTAGCCGCCCTGCAGGAGGGCGTTGGCAGTAAAGGCGTCCCAGGAAACCGGCTGGCGGAGCAGATCGCCAAAGTCCAGCCAGTAGTGGCTGAACAGCCAGGGATGCAGCCACCCCAGCTGTGGCAGCGCGTCCAGGACCTGGGCGACGACCGAGAGCACCACAGTGGCCGCCATGGCCCCCACTGGAACGTCGGTCAGGGTTGAGATGAACAGTCCGATCGCCGACAACCCCAGCAGTGAAACAGCCAGGTAGGCGGCGATCAGCAGGAGCCGGACCACTGCCTCGCCGGGCTCGATCGTGTCGCCGGAAAGCAGGGTCACCGGCCCCACAGGAAAGAGCGCCGCGCCGATCCCCGCCCCGGTCAGGGCCACCACGAGCGGGGCAACAACCACGAACAGGGCCGTTCCTGCATATTTGACGATCAATAGACGGATCCGCCCCGCCGGTGCCACGAGCAAGTAGCGCAGGGTTCCCAGCCCGGCCTCGCCGGCGATCGTGTCCCCTGCCACGACGCCGACGGTGAGCGGCAGGAACAGCGGAACGGAAACCACCAAGGCCGTGACGCCAACGAACAGGCCGTTCTGGGCAATCCGGTCCAGGAAGGCGGGTCCGCGGCCCGGCGGCACGGCCGAGGAAACCCGCACCGCCACGGCGATCAGGACCGGGATGGCCGCCAGCGCGCACAACATGGCCCACGTCCTGCGGCGGCGGAACAATACGCCGAGCTCGGACGCCAGCAGTCCGCCGGTCAGGGATCCGCGCCGGACCGGCGGACCGCCCGCCCCGACGTCGCCGGCTGCGCCTGGGCCCGCTCCCCTGCTGCCCCCGGCCGGGGCGGCTGGTGGGCCGGCTGAAAGGTCGGCTGGCGGATCGCCCAGAGGCTGGCTGTTACTGGACAACGTCGAACCCCTCCCCCGTCAATGCCACAAACCGGTCCTCGAGGCTGGCCTGTTCAGTCGCGAAGCCGCGTACCCGGACCCCGGCCGCCACGAGGGCCGCCACCACAGCTTCCGGCTCCACGGCCAGAGCGGATCCCGCGTCTTCCCGGGCTGCCGCCCCTGGCGGAGCCGGAGTCAGTGCCGGAGTCAGCGCCGCAGTCGGTGCCGCAGTCAGTGCCGCAGTCAGTGACGCGAACAGTGCCGCGTCCGTCCCGGAGCCAGCGGCACGGGACCCCGCCTCACCGGAACCCGTGCCTGCGGAAGTGCGGCCGTCGGCACTCACGGCCAGGCCTAGGCCCGTCAGCACCTGCGCTGCGGTGCCAGGATCCGGGGTCAGCACGCGGAACCTTGCCTGGCCCGCCCCACGCAGTTCCGCCAGGGTTCCCTGCGCCACAAGCCGGCCCGCGCTCATGATGGCCGCATGCGTGCAGATCTGCTCGACCTCGGCCAGCAGGTGGCTGGAGACGAACACCGTGGCGCCGTCCGCAGCGAGCGATCGCACCAGGCTCCGCACCTCACGGGTGCCCTGGGGATCCAGCCCATTGGTGGGCTCATCCAGCACTAGGAGTTCCCGCGGGGCGAGCAGGGCGTTGGCGATCCCCAGCCGCTGCTTCATGCCCAGCGAATAGGCCCGGACCAGTTTGTCCGCGGCGTGCGTCAAACCGACCCGTTCCAGGGCTGACTGGACCCGGGCGCGCCGCGTCGCCGCCGAACCGTGGGGGTCCGCGGCGTCCATGCGGCGCAGATTGGCCGCGCCCGAGAGGAACGGGTAGAACGCCGGTCCCTCGACCAGCGCCCCGACCCGCGGAAGCACGCCAGCCAGCTTCCGGGGCATCTCCTCGCCCAGGACGCGCATGGAGCCGCCGCTGGCCGTGGCCAGCCCCAGCAGGAGCCTGATGGTGGTGGTCTTCCCCGAACCGTTCGGACCGAGAAAGCCGAAGACCGCGCCTTTCGGCACGGCCAGGTCGACGCCGTTGACAGCCAACTGCTGGCCGAACCGTTTGGTCAGGCCGCTGGTCTCAATGCTCAGCTCGCTGCTGGCCTCGATGCTCCGCTCGGCCCCCGGCCCGGCGGCGCTCACGCGGCTGTCACCGGAGGGTCACCCGGCCGTCGCCGGATAGCGCGCCCATCATCACTTCTGCGCGGCAGCGGCCTGGAGCCGCTCCAGTGGCACGGAGCCGGCGACAACCCGGCCGTCGTCGAGCACCAAAACGTTCACCAGCGCCGTGGACAGGAGCCGGCCGCCCTGGACCGGAACAGTGGCCTGTTCAAGCAGGGCCGCGGCGTCCGAGGCGGGGCTGGCCGTTCGCGCCGGGAACTCAACCACCGAGTCCCAGCCGGAGCCGGTGACGGCCGGCTTGCGGGCGCTATCCTTGGCTGCTGGCGCCGTGGCGTTCCCGGAGTCTTTCCCGCGCTTGTGCTCCTGCACGGGGATCTCCTTGACGGTGGCGCCCGGTGGCGGGCTGAACGTGAAGACCGAAGCGTCCGGGGCGCCGAGCGTCAGGCTCGTGTAGGTGACCCGGAAGGCAGGATCCGCCTGTCCGCGCGCCTTGATCTCGACGCCCAGCGGCAGCCCAGTCTGGCCGTCAACGGCTACGGCGATGGACCCGACCAGCGTCGCATCGGATTTCGGCGTCAGCACCAGGTTGTAGGCGGCCCGTCCGGCTACTTGGACGTCGGCACCCACCGTCACGTCGGTGCCCGGTTCGATCTTGGCCAGGAGCGTCGTGGCGAGCTGGTCCGGGGTGGCCGTGGCGTCGCTGCCGTCGCCGCGGTGGTTGGCGGCGCCCGCCGGGTGGGCCGGGAGCTGGAGGTGGGAGGCCGTGTTGTCCTTGGAGTTGTAGAACCAAACCTCGTTGCCGTGGCGGACGGCGTTGCGTTCGGCCAGCCGGTCCATCACTTGGATACGGGCGTTATCCGGCCCGTCGCGATAGACCCGGGCGGTGTGCGGACCTGTCAGCAGTTCGAGCCAGGCTGTGTTGGACGAATCCGGGCCGGTACCGGTCTTGGGGAGCTCGGGAAGACCGAGCTCGGAGGACTGTTCCAGGGTTCCGGAGAGCGCAGGCGTGCGGTGCTGGGCGATCAACTGCAGGACCTGCTCCGGCGTCTTGGTAGGCAGGGGATCCCCGGCGCTGGCGGGCAGGGATCCGGCCAGCGCGCCGGCGGCAATGACCGCAGGAACGGCGACGGCGGGCAGCCAGCGCAGCCATTGGCGCGTCATCGTGACCGCGCCCCGGGAAGAGATGATCCAAATTTCCGCGTCTGAGGTATGCGCGCTTCAGTGCAGCTCATAGGTCAACAGTACGCCTGGCCCCGGCCGCCCGGTTGCCCTACTTCAGCACATTGATGGTCAGTTCCACGGCGCCCAGCAGGAGCGCGAGCACGGAGGTGCCCAGGCCCGCCACGAGCAGCAGACCGGGATGGGCGAGGCCCACCACCACCCGCCTCAGCCGCGGCCTGTCCCGCAGGAATTTCTTGGGCACGGTGCCCGGTTCCGGCGCTTGTTTCCAGCCCCGGAGCCGGCGCAGGAACCAGGCGCAGCGGATGATAAAGACAAGCCACAGCACGGAGACCACCAGCGGGATCGCGGCGAGCAGGAGGTTGAAGCCGACGGCGGTTACCTCGCGTTCGGACGCCCCGACGAGGGCCTGGAGGGTGGTTGAGATCGAGGCGCTCATGACCACCGACACGCCCCACACGAGGAAGGCGGCAACCAGCGCAAGGAAGCGGACGAAGAAGTGGCCCAGGACCGTGTCCCGGCGGGGCTTCAGGTAGCGGCGCGGGGTGGCGTGCAGCAGCGCGAGGCTTGCCAGCAGCGTCGGCAGGGCGGCCATGCCGACCAGCACATACCAGGACCAGCCGGCCAGATCCAGGAATTCATCGGTCACGATCAGCACGGCCCAGAACCCGGCCCACGCCCAGCCGGCCGTGAGCGGCCGCTCCACGAGCCACGCCGGCAGCCGCGCGTCCGGCGCCTCCGGCGCCTCCGGGTTTGCGGGCACGGGAGCTCCGGCAGCGGGACCTGCGGCCGCGGGAGCTCCGGCAGCCGGTGCGCCGGAGCGGGGGTGTTCGGAACCGGGGTTTTCGTGCGGCCGGGTGTCAGGTCCCGGGGTACCCGCCGCGGGAATTTCGGTGACCCCGGGTTCCTGTCCTTTGGAACCGCGAACTTCGCTCATGGCCAGCGTCACTCTGCCGGTGTCACCGTGCCGGCGGCGCCGTCGAGCGTAAGGTTGTCGCCGGTGGCGACCCTCGTGGTCGCGTCGGGGACCCCCACCACCGCGGGGATCCCGTATTCCCGTGCCACGACGGCGCCGTGGGAGTTGGGCCCGCCCATTTCCATCACGAGGCCGCCGGCGGTCAGGAACAACGGCGTCCATCCGGGATCCGTGGACGGCGCCACGAGGATCTCGCCCGGTTCCAGGTGCGCGCCCTGGGGGTCCAGGATCACGCGGGCCCGGGCCGTGACGGTCCCGGCCGAGGCCGGCGTGCCGGAGAGCTGTCCCGCGCCGCCGTCGGCGCCCGCCGGGCCCCGGCCGTCGGCGCCGGACCGCGTAGCACGGGCCTGCGCAGCGTTGGTCGGCACTGCGTTGGTCTGCACTGCCTCGGGTTCGGTGCCGTCCGAGAGCAGCACGCGGGGGATGTGCCGGCGGCCGAGTTCAGCCGCGTAAGCCTCCCGGCGCTGCGCCACCACACCCTGCAGCGCGTCGCCGCCCAGCCCCCGGTGCGCCTCGGTCAGGTCAACAAAGAAGATATCGTCCGCCGCATCGATGGCCCCGGCCGCGGCGAGTTCGGCGCCCACGGCCGCGAGCTGCTGGCGGACGGCACTGAGCGCTTCCACGAGATGGTATTTGGGCAGTTCACGCAATCCCGCGAACATTCGGGTCCGGCGCAGCGCTGCCCGTACCAGGGCACCCCGCAGGCGGCTGCGCTGCCCGGCCGCAGCCACAAGCCGAGCCACCTGCGCCTCAGCCTCGCGCGCCGCCTTGCTGAACTGCCGGTCGGGGGCAATGGCCGGGTCATCCATGCGCAGATAGTTGGCCAGGACCCCGAGGATGTGGGTCGGGTCGTCAGACCAGCGGGGCATTCCGACGTCGATCTCCGCCACGGCGCGGTGGCCGTACCGGCCCAAGAAGTCTGACAGCCCGGATTGCACGGCGCCGGGAAGATCCGCTGCCCGGTAACGCCGGGCTATCTCGGCCGATGCGGCTTCCTGGAACACGGCCGCCGACGCCGGATCGTTGCGGATGGCGGTGGCCAGCGACCAGAGGTCCAGGTCCATCTCGGTGGTCACGTTGTTGGGCAGACCCCGCAGGACTTCCTGCAGCGCCCCGTTCCCGGGGTTCCCCGCGAGTTTTCCGGCCAGGGCGAGCAAGGCGAACCCCAAGGCGGGCAGCGGCAGGATGGCGGGAACCACGGCAAAGACGCGCTGGCCAAGGATCTGCTCAACCTGGTCCAGGCGCTGCGCGGCGGTGGCGCCGGCAGGCACCGCGAGTGCGGCCCTGAGCTGTTCGCCCACACGGTCGGCCCGGCGCAGCGCCTTCTCGGGCCGGATGAGGCCGCGGATCAGGGTCTCCGGGACTCTGGCCCGCGCCGCCACCGGAACAACGTGGCGCAGGAGCGGCCACGGCGATCTTATGGTGACAGAGAACCTCGGATCGGCGAAAAGGTTTCGCAGCACGGCCGCGGAGCGCGCCTCCATGACATCGAACACCCGGGGGACAATCGCACGCCCGGCCTTGCTCCGGACTACGGGCGTGAGGTCGAAGTAAATGCGCTGTCCGGCCTCCGCGTATGGCGCAGGCCCGTCACGGGGCGCCGGCACCGGGAAATGCGCCGCCCGCGCAACCGAGGACGCAATCAGCCGGATGCCGGCGAGGCCCATCGGCGTCAGGGGCCGGGTCAGTCCCTGGGCCAGGCTGAAGCACAGATAGACGCGCGGCGCTGGCCCGGACGGCGGCCTTTCCTGCATCGGGTACAGCGTGGTGATGGGCCTGGACTGGGTCAGCCACACGGCGCCGTCCTGGCCGATGGCCCATTCGAGGTCCTGCGGGGAACCGAAGCGCACTTCCGCGCGGCGGCCAAGGAGCTCCAGCGCGGCCAGCTGCGCATCGTCAAGGCTGGGCGCCAAACCTGCGCTAGGTTGCGCCACCCGCTCGGTTCCGCCGCCGGGCAGGGGACGGATGAGCATGCCTTTGTCCCCCAGTCGCCGCTCGAGGATCCGTCCTGTGGCGCCGTCGATCACGAAGTGGTCCGGGTTGACGGCCCCGGACACCACCGCCTCGCCCAGCCCCGGACTAGCGTCGATGACGGCCTCGTGCCGCCGGCCGGTCACAGGGTTGGCGGTGAACAGCACCCCGGCCACGGCCGCGTCCACCATGCGCTGGACGACCACCGCGAGGGACACCGCCGAGGGCTCGATCCCCTGCACCGCCCGATACGTCACCGCACGGTCTGTCCACAGCGAGGCCCAGCATCGGCGGACGGCAGCCAGCACGGCATCCGCGCCGACCACATTCAGGAACGTGTCCTGCTGGCCGGCGAAACTGGCGAACGGCAGGTCTTCGGCCGTCGCGGAGGACCGCACCGCGACCGGGCCGTCCGCGCCCAGCGCCAAATACGCGGCGCGCACGGCGGCGTCGATGCCGGCGGGGACTGCGGCGTCGAGCACCAGCGCGCGGGCCTTCGCGGCAAGCGCAGCCAGACCTGCCAGGTCATCGGGGGCGGTCGCGGCGAGGGCCCGGTGCACGTCCGCCAGCTCCGGGGATGCGGTGGCGTCCAGGTAGGCCCGGGTGGTCAGACAAAAGCCGGCCGGAACCGGAAGGCCGGCACGTGCCAGCTCGCCCAGGTTGGCCGCCTTGCCGCCGACCCTGGCCAGCATGTCCTGGCCAAGGCGTTCCAAGGCCAGGACCGGCCCGTCCTCGGCAGCGTCCGGCTCCCCGGGGTGCTCCATCCGCAAACCGTCCTTCCGACGCCGGACCTGTGGCCTCGGGACTTAGGAGTCGCCGAGCATCGGGCCGAAGCTGGCCCTGTCCGCCAGCCGCGGGTCGTCGCGGTCCGGCACCACCATGACCGGCCCCTTGGCGTGGTGGAGGACGCCGTCGGACGTGGAGCCCAGCAGCATTCCGGCGAAGCCGCCGCGCCCGCGGGTGCCGACCACCACGAGTTCCACGTGCCTGCTGGCGTCGACGAGGATGTCAACGGGAGAGCCGTCCACGAGCTGCGTCTCCACCTGGAGCGCGGGGAAGTGGCTCCGCAGCCAGGCCACGCCGGCGTCAAGCTGGACTTTGATGTCGGCGAACAAAGCGTCGCGGTCCATCGGGGTGGGCACCCATGCCAGCGAGCCGGTGTACTGCGGCACGGCGCACACCACCCGCAGCCGGGCGGAGAGCCGTTCGGTCTGGGCTGCCGCCTCCAACACCGCGACGCGGGCCTGCTCCGAGCCGTCGACGCCGACCACCACGACGTTTTCAATCGGCTGGCGGCCCATTTTCGCCCGTTCGGCCAAGACATGCTTGTCGTCAGTGGTTTCGCCCAGCCGGTCCGCGCAGATCAGCGGCACGGTCACGGTGGGGCACTTCGCGTGCGCGGGCAGTGCGCTGCTGACGGAGCCGAGCAGCCGGCCCACGAAGCCACCGCGGCCTCGGGTCCCGAACACCAGAAGCTCCGCGGTTTCGCTGATTTCCAGCAGCACGCCGGACGCGTCGCCGTTTTCGACGGAGGCGTCGACGTCGATGTTGTAACCCGCGATCTTGTCGAGGGCGTGCTTGAGAATGGCTTCGGCGCCCTCGCGGATCACGGAGTCGTCCACCGTGGCGTAGCCGCCGTCGAGCCCGGAAGCGGCGAAGATCGGCACCGAATAGGCGGTCACGATGTGCAGCGGGCGACGGCGGCGTTCTGCCTCGCGGGCTGCCCACACGAGCGCGCAGTGGCTGTGGTCCGAGCCATCCACTCCCACAACGATTCCCCGGGGAGGCGCCGGTTCGCCGCCGGCCTCCCATGCCGGGTCCGGATGCACCTGTTCACGGCCCATTGGGTCCGCCTCCTCGCGATTCTTGCCTGATGTTGCGGCTATTCTGCCAGAAGTACCGCCGCCCGGCGTCCACTGGCGAGGCGACCCGGAATCTGCGTGCAGGAACCCCTGTTTTTCCTCACTATTCTCGGTTAATTGCGAACATTCAAGACGGCCTCCAGGAGGCCCAGACGGGCCGCGGCCAAAGGATTTACGCAGAGTTAACACGTCGTTTCGTGGCGCGGATTCCCGGGCTTCCGGGGACGGTTTCCGTAGGATCCGGGGCACGAAACCGCCCAAAATTCGGCACCACACCCAATGTCCTACCTCCCCTATCCATGGGCGGGAATCTTAGGTATCCTTCGAGGCACTGCTGAACCGAGACTGGTATTTCGGAACGCAACCGCTGGGGTTGCCAAAACCAGGCCTAGGTTCGGCGTCCGGGGTATTTCCCTGCGACTGGCACCATTCAAGGAGGTACCCTGCAGTGTCGAGCATGCCTTTGTACGGCGGGATTGAGCGGACCACCGCCGTAGTCATCGGGACGGGGCTCTCCGGCCTGGCTGTGGCCAGCGAACTCCAACGCCGCGGTGTGGCGTCCATCATTGTGGACGGGCTCGACCTCCTGGGTGCCGGCCATCCGGCCAACACGTCCTCGCTCCAGCGCTGCGACGCGGCGGACGCCGCCAGCCTGCGGGAGCGCAACGAAATCCTGCGCCACCTGCGCAACTACGCCGCAAGCCACAAGCTTGATGTACGGAACAACATCCGTGCCCTGCAGCTGGACCTCCGTGAAACCGGCATGGACGGCTCCCCCACCGAGAAGTGGGCCGTCCAGACCCCGGGCGGCGTCCTCTTGGCCGATCATCTTGTCCTGACCCGCTGCGCCCACAGCCAGCTGCGCCGCATGCTCTCCGAGCTTGGCATGGCCGCCGGAGCGAACCTCATGGCGGCGATGCATGCCCTCGGGATGTACCTCGTGGGGGTAGGCGAGCTGATTACCCCGACGCCCAAGGAAGTCCTGCGGCAGGCCAAAGTGGTGGGGCAGGCGATCTCCGCCAAGGTCTACCCCAACGGCGTCCCCACGCTGCTGCCTGCCGGCTTTGCCCTGGCTGCTCCCGCCTAGCCGGAGCCGGCGTGCGCGGCCGGTTACGTGGTTTTCCGGTCGCTGCTTTGGGTCAGGTGTTGGGTCAGCTCTCGGTGTCGTTGCCCTCGTCCGGGGTGAGGCGGCGTTTGGCCATCAGGCCCAGGGCCACCAGGATTCCGACCCCCACGGCGACGAAGATCATGACGCTCCAGGGAAACTGCTCCGACCCGGCCGGTGCAGGCGCCGGCTCCGGGGTGGTGCCCGGCTGGGCGGTGCCCATCGTGGGGACCGAGGCAGCCGACGTCGAGCCTGCTGCAGCCGCCGTCGCGGTGAAGGTGAAACTGCCCTCAATCGGGTGGCCGTCGGAGCTGGCCACCCGCCAGTGCACGGTGTACTTCCCGGCGGGGGCGCCGGACTTCAGCTTCTGCGCAGCGACGTTGTCCACGATCGCGACGGGGCCATCCGCCCAGTTGGCGCCCGTGGCGTCGTTGACCAGGAACTGCGATCCCAGGGCGAGCGGATTGTGGTTGAAAGTGACCGAAACCTGCTCCGGCGGTGCCGCGACGGTTGCACCGGACGCCGGGCTGGTGGACTCCGCGGTGTCGTGCGCCGACGCCGGGCTCACGGCTCCCAGCAGGACGGCCACGAGGACGACGGCACCCAGCAGGGCACTGCGAAGCTGGCGGATACGGCGCATGGGCAGGCTACTCCTAGTGTTGGCTTCCTTACAGACTAGGCGAAAACGCAGGGTTGGCCGTTGGGCGCCAAATAGGATATAGGCAACACCCATCACTCCCGGAGGACTAATGCAAGACCTAATGCTCACGCAGGGCTCCGCGCTCGACCGGTATTTCAAGATATCCGAGCGGGGGTCGAACTTCTCGCGCGAGATCCGCGGAGGGTTCGCCACGTTCTTTGCCATGAGCTACATCGTGGTGCTGAATCCGCTGATCCTCTCCGGGCCGGACTCCACGGGCGCGACCCTCGGGTTCCCCGCCGTCGCTGCCGTCACCGCCTTCGTGGCCGGCATCCTCACCATCCTGATGGGCGCCTGGGCCAAGCATCCCTTCGCACTGGCCACCGGGCTCGGCGTCAACGCCTTCGTCGCCGTCACCGTGGCCACGAACCCCGGGCTGTCCTGGCCGGACATGATGGGCCTGGTGATGCTTTCTGGCGTCACCATGCTGATCCTGGTCCTGACCGGTTTCCGGACGGCTGTGTTCAAGGCCGTTCCCGAGGGGCTGAAGACGGCGATCGTGGTGGGCATCGGCCTGTTCATCGCCCTGATCGGACTCGTCAACGCGGGCTTCGTGCGCCGCATCCCGGATGTCGCCGGCACCACCGTTCCGGTCGGCCTGGGCTTCGACGGCAAGCTCCTGGGCTGGCCCACCTTCGTGTTCGTCTTCGGCCTGGTCCTGACCATCGCGCTCGTGGTCCGCAAGGTCAAGGGCGCCATCCTGATCGGCATCGTCGCCTCCACCATCCTGTCCGTGATCCTGGAATCCACCCTGCACATCGGGCCCAGCTTTGACGGCACGAATCACAACCCGCAGGGCTGGTCCCTCGTGGCCCCGGCGTTCTCCGAGTGGGCGGCCCCGGACCTGTCCCTGATCGGCCAGGCGAACCCGTTCGGCGCCTTTGAGCACCTCGGCTTCGTCGCGGCGAGCCTGCTGGCGTTCGTGATCCTGCTCAGCATCTTCTTCGATGCCATGGGCACGATGGTGGGTCTGGCCACCGAGGCCGGCACCATCGACAAGGAGGGCAACATCCCCAACGTCGACCGCGTGCTGCAGGTGGACGCCCTGGGCGCGATCATCGGCGGCGGCGCCTCCGTTTCGTCGAACCAGATCTACGTCGAATCCGGTGCCGGCATCGGCGAAGGCGCGCGCACCGGCCTGGCTTCCGTCGTCACCGGCCTGCTGTTCCTCGTGGCCATGTTCTTCACCCCGCTGATCAACCTCGTGCCGTTCGAGGCCGTGGCCCCCGCGCTCGTGATCGTCGGCTTCATGATGGTTTCCCAGGTGGGCAAGATCGACTGGCAGGACTGGGGCATCGCGATCCCGGCCTTCTTGACGTTCACCCTCATGCCGTTCACGTACTCGATCGCCAACGGCCTGGGCGCGGGCTTCATCTCCTTCGTGCTGATCCGTCTGTTCCAGGGCCGGGCCCGCGAGGTGCACCCGCTCATGTGGGCTGTGGCGGCCGCGTTCCTGCTGTTCTTCGCGATCGGACCGATCGAGGCGGCCCTCGGGTTGCACTAAGTACTACCCCCGGTCCCGTCCGCCGAGACGTCACTTCACGCGCAATGCTTTCGAAGTTTTCGAAAAACACTGCCGTGAAGTGTCGTCTCGGCGGTGTTTAAGAGCAGTTTCCGGGATTCCGGACAGTCCGGCCGCGGCGCTGCTGGTTTTCCTGCCGGGGCTGCGGTGAGCTAGGGGGATGGTTTCTCCCGCGCTTCCCGTTGATGTCCCGTCGCAGCCCTGGACCGGCCGGTTCGACGGCGACGGTGCCGAGCACCGGCGCTGGTGGCAGGCCGTGACCCCCTACACTCCCCGCATGGCCCCCGCGGCCACCCCCGGCCCGCGCCCCGCCGTCATCCTCGGCTTCGGCAGCGACGCCGGGGTGCGGCGCAACAAGGGCCGGACCGGCGCCGCGGCCGCTCCTGCCGCCATCCGGGCCGCGCTCGGCCCGCTCGCCTTCCACCTGTCGCGGGGCGTGCACGACGCCGGTGACGTCACCGTGGCCGGGGACGCGCTGGAGGCTGGGCAGGCGCGTGCCGGGCTCGCCATCACCAGGCTGCTCGACGCCGGCCAGCTCCCCGTGGTGTTGGGCGGCGGCCACGAGACCGCCTTTGCCAGCTACCTCGGTGTGGCCGGATCGGCGGCCGTGCGCGAGGGCCTCACGGTCGGCGTGCTGAACCTCGATGCGCACTTCGACCTCCGCGACGAGCCCGTGCCCAGCTCCGGCACCCCGTTCCTGCAGATGGCCCACGCGGAAGCCGCCGCCGGCCGCGAACTGCGCTACGCCGTCGTCGGGATTTCCGAGCCGAACAACACCCGGGCGCTGTTCCGGACGGCAGAGAAACTCGGCGTCGACTACCTGCTGGATGAGGACTGCTCGGCGGAGGCCGCGCAAGCGTTTGTGGCGGGGTTCCTGGCCCAGGTGGACGCGCTCTACCTGACCATCGACCTGGACGTGCTGCCGGCCTCGGTGGCCCCGGGGGTGAGCGCTCCGGCCGCCTATGGTGTGCCGCTGCCGGTCATCAGCGCCGTGTGCCGGCAGGTGGCCGCGAGCGGGAAGCACCTGCATCTGGATATCGCCGAGCTGAACCCGGAATTTGATATCGACGGCCGCACCGCCAAGGTGGCCGCCCGGCTGATCAATACACTGCTCGCGTAGGCGAAGGCCTGGATAGCCCTCCCCTGCAGCGGCGAGAGCGCTTCCAATCGGGCGATCGCCGCCCCTGCCGCGCCGGCAATTACCTGAAACGCAGAAAGTCCCCGCCGCGGCGGGGACTTTCTAGTGAAACGGATCTAGCTGCGGCGCACCTGCACGCCGTCGGACTGCAGGAAAAGCTGCGTCTCGGACGGCCCGGCGGGGACCAACCAGAGCACATTTCCGCTCAGCGAGACTTCTTCGACCTCACCGGCTGCAATGACCTGTGCGTGCTTGACGATTTCGACGCGTTCGCCGACCCGGAGGCCGCTCCAGTCGGAAACCGTAGCTGCGGATGCAAGGCGTCTGGACAGAACCGTGCCGCGTGCTTTCATAGAACTCTTACCCCTTTGTATGTGTTCTCTGCCACAACTTCATTGGTGTGACTTTCCATTTGTACTACAGTTCCCGGGCCCTCGCCTTCCGTGTCGCCAAAGATTTCGGGGACGCCGGGAATTGTTCAGCCGTATTGCACTTTGTTTCTTCTCAGGCGAGATTTCCGACGGCGGATTCGGCCGCCGCGCGGACCTTGCCCGACGCAACAAGCTGGTCCGCCGCTTCAAGCTCCGGCGACAGGAACCTGTCGGTGCCAGGACCCTCGACGACATCGCGCAGCGCGGCGATCACGGCCGCGCCCGCGGGACCCGGCGTGAGTTCGCCGCCGGAGAGCTGGGTGCGGATATCCAGCGCCCGGGCCGAGGTCACCAGCTCGATCGCCAGGACGCGGCGCAGGTTCTCGACCGCCCGGCGGAGCTTGCGGGCCGCGTGCCAGCCCATGGAGACGTGGTCCTCCTGCATCGCGGAGCTCGGGATCGAGTCCACCGACGCCGGGACGGCCAGCCGTTTGTTGTCCGAAACCAGACCGGCCTGCGTGTACTGGGCGATCATGAGGCCCGAGTCGACGCCGGGGTCCGAGGCCAGGAAGGCCGGCAGCCCGTGCGAGCGGGCCGGGTCAAGCATCCGGTCGCTCCGGCGCTCGGAGATGGAGCTCAGGTCCGCGACGGCGATCGCGAGGAAGTCCAGCACGTAGGCCACGGGGGCGCCGTGGAAGTTGCCGTTGGAGCTGACCCGGCCGTCGGGCAGGACCACCGGGTTGTCGATCGCGGCGGCCAGCTCGCGGGAAGCGACCATGGCCGCGTGGTCCACGGTGTCGCGGACGGCGCCAGCCACCTGGGGTGCGCAGCGCAGCGAGTAGGCGTCCTGGACCTTAGTGTCGTTGATCCGGTGCGAGGCCACAATCGGCGAGTTGGACAGCACGCGGAGCATGTTGTCGGCGGAGGCGGCCTGGCCCGGGTGCGGGCGCAGCGCTGCGTGCAGCTCGGGCAGGAACACCTGGTCGGTGCCGAGCAGCGCTTCGACGCTGAGCGCGGCGGTGATGTCCGCCGTCGTGAGCAGCTGGCGGATGTCCGCGATGGCCATCAGCAGCATGCCGAGCATGCCCTCGGTGCCGTTGACGAGGGCCAGGCCCTCCTTTTCGGCGAGGGTGACGGGTTCGATTCCGTGTGCGGCGAGGAGCTCGGCGACGCTGCGGCCGCCCTTGACGCCGTAGAGCTCACCGTCCGGGCCGGTCGCTTCGCCTTCGCCCATGAGGACCAGGGCGCAGTGCGAGAGCGGCGCGAGGTCGCCGGAGCAGCCGAGGGAGCCGAATTCGCGGACCACCGGGGTGATGCCGGCGTTGAGCACGTCCACCATGGTCTGCAGCACCACGGGGCGGACGCCGGTCCGGCCGGAGGCCAGGGTCTTGGCTCGCAGGAACATGATGCCGCGGACCACTTCGCGTTCCACGGCCGGGCCCATGCCGGCGGCGTGGCTGCGGATCAGGGATTTCTGCAGCTGGGTGCGCAGCTCGTTGGGGATGTGCCGGTTGGCCAGCGCCCCGAAGCCGGTGGAGATCCCATAGGCGGGAACCTCGCTGTGGGCGAGATCGTCGATGTGGGCGCGGACCTTGGCGACGGCGTCGAGGGCGTCCTGGGCGATGGTCACGTGGGCGTCGTGGCGCGCGACGGCGACGACGTCCTCGGGGGTCACGCCGCTGGAGCCGAGGGTAACGGTGAGCGGTGAGTGGGTGGTGATGGTCATGATATTCCTACTTCGTTCTCATCGATTGCTCCGCAAGTGCCCTTTTGGTGGCTCAAAACGGCACTTGCGGAGCAGTCGATGTGGGATTGGGGCCTTGGTCAGCGGGTTTCGTTCATCGGGATGCGTACGCCGCGTTCCTTGGCGACCTCGACGGCGCGGTCGTAGCCGGCGTCGGCGTGGCGGATGACGCCCATGCCGGGGTCGTTGGTGAGGAGCCGTTCGAGTTTCTGCGCGGCGAGGTCGGTGCCGTCGGCGACGGAGACCTGGCCGGCGTGGATGGAGCGGCCGATCCCGACGCCGCCGCCGTGGTGCAGGGAGACCCAGGTGGCGCCGGAAGCGGTGTTGAGCAAGGCGTTGAGCAGCGGCCAGTCGGCGATCGCGTCGGAGCCGTCGGCCATGGCCTCGGTTTCGCGGTACGGGGAGGCGACGGAGCCGGAGTCTAGGTGGTCGCGGCCGATCACGATGGGGGCCTTGACCTTGCCCTCCCTGACGAGCTGGTTGAACAGCAGGCCGGCCTTGGCGCGTTCGCCGTAGCCCAGCCAGCAGATCCGGGCCGGCAGGCCCTCGAACTCGACGCGTTCGGCGGCGGCGTCGATCCAGCGGTGCAGGTGCTTGTTCTTGGGGAAGAGTTCCTTGATGGCCTTGTCCGTGACGGCGATGTCCTCGGGGTCACCGGAGAGGGCCACCCAGCGGAACGGGCCCAGGCCCTCGCAGAACAGCGGGCGGATGTAGGCCGGGACGAAGCCGGGAAATTCGAAGGCGCGGTTGTAGCCGCCCTTGCGGGCCTCGTCGCGGATGGAGTTGCCGTAGTCGAAGACCTCGGCGCCGGCGTCCTGGAACTCGACCATGGCCTGGACGTGCTTGGCCATCGAGGCCTGGGCCTTCTTGGTGAAGCCCTCGGGGTCGGCGGCGGCCTCGCGGTGCCATTCCTCGACCGTGATGCCCTCGGGCAGGTAGCTCAGGGGGTCGTGTGCGGAGGTCTGGTCCGTGACGATGTCGACGGTGAGCTCGCCGGCGTTGTGGCGGCGCAGAATCTCGGGGAAGACCTCGGCGGCGTTGCCGACGTAGCCCACGGACCAGCCGCGGCGCTCTTCCTTGGCTTTGAGGACCTTGGCGATCGCGGCGTCGAGGTCCGTTTCGACCTCGTCGAGGTAACGCTTGCCGGCCCGGCGGCGGAGGTGGCTTTCGTCGACGTCGACAATCAGGCAGGCGCCGTCGTTCAGGGTGACGGCGAGCGGCTGGGCGCCGCCCATGCCGCCGCAGCCGCCGGTGAGGGTCAGGGTGCCGGCGAGCGTGCCGTTCTCGTCCCCGGTGAGCTTGCGGGCGATCGCCGCGAAGGTCTCGAAGGTGCCCTGCAGGATGCCCTGGGTGCCGATGTAGATCCATGACCCGGCGGTCATCTGGCCGTACATCATCAGGCCCTCGGCCTCGAGCCGGCGAAACTCGGGCCAGTTGGCCCAGTCGCCGACGAGGTTGGAGTTGGCCAGCAGCACCCGCGGCGCCCATTCGTTGGTGCGGAAGACGCCCACCGGCTTGCCGGACTGGACCAGCAGGGTCTCGTCCTTTTCCATGGTTTCCAGGGTGCGGGTGATCGCGTCGAACGCGGCCCAGGACCGGACGGCGCGGCCGGTGCCGCCGTAGACCACCAGGTCATCGGGGCGCTCGGCGACCTCGGGGTCGAGGTTGTTCATGAGCATGCGCAGCGGGGCTTCCGTCTGCCAGCTCTTGGCGGTGAGCTCGGTGCCGCGGGCTGCTTTGACCGGGCGGGCACCGGTGGTGAAATCGGCGGGTGCCATGAGGATCTCCTTTGTGGCTGGATGTGTTGCTGGCGGGTGTCTGTGCTGGTGTTGTCTGTGTGGGGTGAATCGGGAGGAATGAGGTTCTGTATCAACTAAAGCCCCTTCGCGGCCTCGGAAACAGGCCCATCGCAGGGGTGCTGTCCGGGATTCCAGACCCTCCCCCTCCCCCGTTGCGCTATCACTTCCGGTGGCTAAAACGGGCGAATGGCAGCCCAAAGTGATAGCGCAATATGGGATGGGATGGGATGGGGTCAGGCGGGGCGGCCGTGGATCCGGACCGAGAGTTCGTCGGCGACCTTCTGGATCCGGGCGGCCAGGACCGGCCACTGGTCCGGGGGCAGTTTGTCCTCGAGGAAGGTCACGGCGACGGCGGCGGTGGGCCAGCCCACGTGGTCGGTTACGGCCGCCGCGATCGAGCCGAAGCCTGGGGTCACCTCGCCGTGCTCGGTGGCGTAGCCGCGCTGCCGGACCTGGTCCAGATGGGAGGACAGCGCGGAGTACTTCATGATGGGCGATTCGGTTTCGTGCCGGGCCGTGAAGGCTGCAGCGTTAGGGTAAAGCGCCCGCACCTGGGACTTCGGCAGCGCGGCAAGGATGGCGCGGCCGCTGGCGGTGAGGTGGCTGGGCAGCCGGACGCCGACGTCGGTCACCAGGGAGGGCCGGTTCTTGGCCCGCTCCTCCACGATGTAGAGCACGTCGCGGCCGTGCAGCACCGCGAGATGCGCGCTTTCGCCGATCACGTCCACCAGCGAGGCGAGCATCGGCCGGCCCAGCCGGGACAGTGGCTCCTGCCGCGAATAGGCCGAACTGAGCTCGAACGCGCTGATGCCCAGGCCGTAGCGCTGTTCCTCATGCAGATGGAGCACGAAGCCGTTCGCTTCCATCACTCCGAGCAGATGGTAGACGCTGGAGCGCGGCAGCCCCAGTGCGGTGGCAATGTTCGACGCCGCCATCGGTCCCCGGCGGGAGGCCAGCAGCTTGAGGATGCGCAGGGTGTTCTCGGCGGCCGGCACCTTCGACGCCACCTTGGTGCCCGCGGGCCGGTGGACGGCTTTGGGCGCAGGCGTGCCGGCAACAGATGCGGCGGGCACGTCAAGGGCCGCAGTCGCGGCGGCATGGCTCGCGGCGGCGGGGCCTACGGCGGTGCTGGTGGGTGGCATGGATCCTCTTCAGGTCGGGTGGTGTCCGGTATCCCGTACTTAAGCATGCGCCCTGCGCCGGTCAACGGACACCCTCGCACAGGAGGCTGTGTCTGGGATTCCGGACAAGCACGGCCGCCAGCGTATGGGCCTTCTGCCCCTAGCGCGGCCCGGCGGCCGGTGTTCCGATGAACCGGGGCGGGCTTCCACGTGGTACCCACCCCAATCACCGGATTCAGCCGATCGCCGGACGGTTCCGGAGGGATAGTTCCGGAGGGATAGTTCCGGAGGGATAGTTCCGGAGGAACGGCAAAGGATAGAAGGCAAGGACATGGCTGCAGCGCTGTCGGGCAGGGTGGCCCTCGTTGCCGGGGCAACTCGCGGCGCGGGCCGCGGCATCGCCGTCGCCCTCGGCGAGGCTGGAGCGGCGGTGTACTGCACCGGGCGCAGCACCTCCCGCCACCGCTCCGATTACAACCGGCCCGAGACGATCGAAGAGACCTCCGATCTGGTCAGCGCCGCGGGCGGCACCGGGACCGCCGTCGCAGTCGATCACCGGCAGGCTGCCGAAGTGGAAGCCCTCGTGCGGCGGATCGATGCCGAGCAGGGCCGGCTGGACATCCTCGTGAACGACATCTGGGGCGGAGAAGACCTCATTGAGTGGAACACTCCGCTCTGGGCCCACGATCTCGATGCCGGGCTCCAGATGCTCCACCGTGGCCTGGACACCCATCTCATTACGAGCCATTTCGCGCTCCCGCTGCTCACGCGCCGCCCCGGCGGCCTGGTGGTGGAGATGACCGATGGCACCCGCGAGTACAACGCGCAGCGCTACCGGGTGTCCGTGTTTTATGACCTCGTCAAGACTGCGGTGCTCCGCCTGGCGTTCAGCCAGGCGGAGGAGCTGAAGCCCTCGGGGTGCACGGCCCTGGCGCTGACGCCCGGCTGGATGCGTTCGGAGATGATGCTCGAGCATTTCGGCGTCACTGAGGCGAATTGGCGGGAGGCCGCCGGTACGCAACCGCACTTTGCCGCGATCTCGGAAAGCCCGCTGTTCGTTGGACGGGCGGTCGCGGCCCTGGCGGCGGACCCGAACGTGCTCAGCCGCACAGGCGGCTCATATTCCTCTGGCGCGCTGGCGCGCGAGTACGGTTTCACCGACACCGACGGCTCGCAGCCGGACTGCTGGAGATACCTGGTGGAAGTCCAGGAGGCCGGGCTCGACGCCGATGCCGCCGGCTACCGCTGAGTGCAGCGGCCCAAGGCCCAGCCCGGGCGGAAGGACTACGATCTGGAGCATGAAGCAGACGTGGGAGCCATCCCAGGAAGGCGTTCTGGTTCTTCCGTCCGGCCGAAGCGTCCGCGGCCGCGGGCTGCACTATGCGCTACCGGAGGGTCCGCTTCCCGAATTCGGTCTTTACCTGCTGGGCAAACGGCCGCCCCGGGTGGAATGGGAGTCCAGGTGGCTTCTCTGGCCCGACCTGCGGCTGCCAGCTGACGAGAACGAGGCCCTCGACGCCTTCCGGGAAGCCTGGCGCCGGGCCGAGACGGAACGGGTTGAAGTGGCCTGCTGGCGCGGCATCGGCAGGACCGGAACCGCGCTGGCCTGCATCGCCATCCTGGATGGAGTCCCGCCCGCCCAGGCGGTGTCCTACGTCCGCCGCAAGTACCGGTGGCGGACGGTGGAGACTCCGGGGCAGCGGCGGTACGTCGCCCGTTTTCACGCGTAAACGCCGCATGCAAGGCTCGAACGGCGACGCTTAGATGGTGACGACGGCCTTGCCGAGGAGGTGGCCGTCGCGCAGGTCCCGGATTGCCGCCGGCGCATCCGCAAGGGCGTAGCACTTGCCGATGACCGGGGTCACCGCGCCCGCCTCAAGGAGCCCGGTCAGGAACCTGAGGTCCTCCGCTCGCTCTGCGGACATCACGCCCGTGAGCCGCTGACCGACAAACGCAGAGAGCAGTGCCGCACCGAGTGAGCGTCCAATGCCGCCGGCCAGCCGCCCGCCGCCTTCCCCGCCGACGATCGCGAGCGTTCCCTTCGGCTTGAGCGCCCGGCGGAGCACGGAGACCGGGCGGTTGCCGGCGGTGTCGACAATGAGGTCGAACTGCCTGGCCCCGTCCGCGAAATCGTCGTGCTTGTAGTCAATGACGTGGTCCGCGCCGATCGAGCGGACCAGATCGGTTTTCGCGGTACTGCACACCCCCGTCACCTGCGCCCCGAACGCTTTGGCGAGCTGCACCGCGTACGCGCCGACACCGCCGGCCGCGCCGATGACGAGGACCTCCTGCCCGGACTGCACCCTGCCGGCGTCCCGGAGTGCCTGGAGAGCCGTGACGGCGGAGATCGGGACGGCAGCGGCCTGCTCGAAGCTGAGGTTCTTCGGCTTCAGCGCGAGCCGGCCTTCCTTGGCGCACGCGTATTCGGCGAAGGATCCCTCGCAGGTGCCGTACACCTCATCCCCCGCCCGAAAGCCGACGACGTTCCGGCCGACGGCCTCCACCCGGCCCGCCACAGCCCGGCCCCGGATGCGGGTCTTGGGTTTCCTGAGCCCATAGCCGACTGCACGGGTCAGGTACGGAAGGCCCGTCATGAGGTGCCAGACGCCCTGATCGACGCCGGCGGCCCGGACCCGGATCAGCACGTCGTCATCGCCCGGGACCGGGGCTTCGACGTCGCGCAGTTCCAGCACTTCAACGGAACCATAAACATCCTGAACGATCGCTTTCATGGTGCTTCTCCTTCAAGTTCGGGGTACTGGAAGACATCATCGAGGGGAACTTTAAGAACGTGGGCAATCTGGAACGCCAGCTCAAGTGAAGGCGAGTAGCGGCCTTGTTCGATGGCGATGACCGTCTGGCGCGTCACGCCGATACGTTCGGCGAGCTCAGCCTGCGTCAGCTCGCCGTTTTCGAAGCGCAGGCGCCGGATGGAGTTCGTGACCCGGGTGGGCTTCACCACGGCTGGAAGCCCCTGCGGTAGGCGACCACCTTGGCCACGGATCCCAGGATCGCCGAAAGGACGAAGGCCAGGTAGATGACGTTGGCGATCCAGAAGTGGTCGAGCTCGGCCATGGCCAGGAGGAGCGCCGCCACGGCCCCCGCGACAAGGAAGGACTGGCCGATGTACTCGCCGAAGCGGTAGATCTCCTTGTCCCGCTGGTCCTTCATGCCGGCGTCCTTGGCGGACAGGGCCCGGGTCACCAAGTGGAGCACGATCGAAAGGCCGATCGAGGCGCCGACCGTCCACAGCAGCGGCGCCACATAAGGCACGTCCGCGAGCGGCATGGTACCGGCGAGACCAAAAACGACGGCGAGGTACACGGCGTAGGTTGCCGCCGCAAGCACCCCCATGATCCAGGCACTCTTCTCTTCAAATGACATCTGCCACTCCCGGACATCCAACGCTATGTAAAAGAAACCTGACATCCTCAAAGTAAAGAAAACCTGACATGGTGTCAAGAGTTTTCGACTTTCTTTAGGTTCGGATTCGACGGCGACGGCGGCCGGCGCCGCCCGTGCCGCGGCGGCAGCACAGTCTGAAATCAAAGACACGAAGTTCCCGTGAGACTGATCACAGCACGGCCGGACATGGTCTGCTGGATAGCGATCCCCCTCCCAATGACGAGAAGGTATTCGCATGCAACAAGCCCAAACCGCCACGAAGCCGGCACCTGACGAAGCAGGCACCGGCCGCGCTGTCACTGCCGTCGGCGCGGCCGTCGACTCAGTACTCAGCCGGGGACTCAATGTCCGCCACATCCGCTTCATGGCGTTGGGATCGGCGATCGGCACGGGGCTGTTCTACGGCTCGGCCTCCGCCATCCAAAAGGCCGGGCCCGCCGTCTTGCTCGCCTACATGATCGGCGGCGCCGCGGTGTTCATGGTGATGCGCGCCCTGGGCGAAATGGCGGTGCGGCATCCGGTGTCCGGGTCCTTCGGCCAGTACGCGAGCCGCTACCTGGGCCCGCTGGCCGGTTTCGTGACCGGCTGGACCTATGTCTTCGAGATGGCGATCGTGGCCATCGCGGATGTCACGGCCTTCAGCATCTACATGGGATTCTGGTTCCCCGGCGTGGAGCGCTGGGTCTGGATCCTGGCCATCATCTTTTTCCTGGCGGCCCTGAACCTGCTCAGCGTCAAGGTGTTCGGTGAACTGGAGTTCTGGTTCTCCCTGATCAAGGTGGCGGCCATCATCGCGATGATCGCGGGCGGGGCGGCGATCATCGTCTTTGGCTTCCAGACCGGCGGCGCCACGGTGGCGCCGGGACTCGGCAACCTCGTGGACCACGGGGGCCTGTTCCCCAACGGGTTCGAAGGGCTCCTGGCCTCCTTCGCCGTCGTGATGTTCGCGTTTGGTGGCATTGAGACCCTCGGCATCACCGCCGGTGAAGCCGCCAACCCGAAAAAGGTCATCCCCAAGGCGGTCAACACCGTTCCCGTCCGGGTCCTGCTTTTCTATGTGCTGACCCTCGGCGTGCTGATGAGCCTGTTCCCGTGGGACGAAATTGGCAGCAACGGCAGCCCCTTCGTGCAGATCTTCAGCGGCCTGGGCATCCCGGCTGCACCCCACATCCTCAACGCCGTGGTGATCACGGCGGCGCTCTCGGCCGTCAACAGCGACATCTTCGGCGCCGGCCGGATCCTCTTCGGCCTTGCCCGGCAGGGCCACGCCCCGGCAAGCTTCGGCAAGGTTTCCCGTCACGGGGTGCCGTGGATGACCGTGGTGATGATGACCGGCATCCTGCTGGTGGGAGTGGTCCTGAACGCCGTGATCCCGGAGGACGTCTTCCTGCTGATCGCCTCGATCGCCACTTTCGCCACCGTGTGGGTTTGGGCCATGATCCTGGCCTCGCACGTCGCCATGAAACGCGAGATCGCCCGCAAGTCCCTGCCGGCATCAGAGTTCCCCTCGCCATGGTGGCCCGCCGCCTCTGTGCTGACCATCGTGTTCATGGCCCTTGTGATCGTGATTCTGGGCGTCTTCGAGGACACGCGAGTGGCGCTGTATGTGGGGGCCGTCTGGCTCGGCGTCCTGGTGATCGCCTATCGGCTCTGGGTCCGCGGCCCCGGCCGGGCGCGGGCGGAACTCGTGGACGAAACGGCCCAACTCCCGCAGGTTCCTGCCGGGCGGTAACGGTGCCAGCCCTCCCGTAGCGCTCCCGGGAGCGCCGCCGCGGGGTTAAGATCAGGCATGGTCCCCGCTACCAACCTTCTGGCCTTTGCCCTCGCCTCCCTCGTGCTCATCGCCATCCCGGGGCCCAGCGTGCTGTTCGTGATCGGACGGACCCTGGCCCTGGGACGCCGGGGCGGGCTGCTAAGCGTCCTCGGGAACGCGGCCGGGGAGGTGGTGCAGATCGCCGCCGTGGCCCTGGGCATCGGCGTCGTGCTGGCCCAGTCCCTGTTGCTGTTTAGCGTGGTGAAATTCGCGGGCGCCGCCTATCTCGTCTACCTCGGGATCCAGGCCATCCGGCACCGTGGCGGCGGGCCGGCGACGGCGGCCTCCTCGAACCCGTCCTCGACCGCCCGGGTACTCCGGGAGGGCTTCATCGTGGGCGCGACCAACCCCAAGTCGATTGTGTTCTTCGTGGCCGTGCTTCCGCAGTTCGTGGACTATTCCGCCGGCGCGATTCCAGTGCAGCTAGGCATCTTGGGGGCTGTCTTCCTGCTGATTGCCCTGGTTTCAGACAGTACGTGGTCCCTCGCTGCCGGAACGGCCCGGCACTGGTTTGCCCGCTCCCCCCGGCGGATCGCCGCGCTCAGCACCACCGGCGGCGTGATGATGATCGGGCTGGGCGGCACCCTGGCCCTCGTGGGCAACTCCGCCGAGTTCCAGCCGGGCAACTAGGCGGGCGATTCCAGCCTGCCCGGCTAACGCGCGGACCAGCCGCCGTCCATCGTGTAGCTGGCGCCGGTGACCATGCCGGCGTCGTCGGATGCCAGCCATGCCACCAGGGACGCCACTTCCTCGGGCTCCACAAGCCGCTTGACCGCCGATTCGGTCAGCATGATCTTGGCGAGCACCTCGGACTCCGGGATGCCATGCACCTTGGCCTGGTCCGCGATCTGCGCCTCCACCAGGGGTGTCCGGACGTAGCCGGGGTTGATGCAGTTGGACGTGACTCCGTGCGCCCCGCCCTCGAGTGCCGTCACCTTGCTCAGGCCTTCAAGCCCGTGCTTGGCCGAGACGTAGGCGCTCTTGAACGGCGAGGCCCGCAGTCCGTGCACGGAGGACAGGTTGATGATCCGGCCGAAGTTGTTGGCGTACATGTGCGGCAACGCGGCCCGGATCAGCAGGAACGGCGCCTCAAGCATGAGGGTGATGATCCGGCGGAAGTCGGCCGGATCGAACTCCTCTATGGGGCTGATGCGCTGGATTCCGGCGTTGTTGACCAGGATGTCGCAGTCCAGGCTGAGCGTCTGGAGGGTCTCAACGTCCAGCAGGTTGACGGCCCACGCGGTGCCGCCGACCTCGTCGGCGAGCGCTGCGGCGGCGGGCTCGTCCACGTCCGCGATCACCACTTTGGCCCCGCGAGCCGCTAGGGCGCGGACGCTGGCTGCGCCGATCCCGCCGGCGCCGCCGGTGACCAGGGCCTTGCGTCCGTTCAGCGTGTTTTCCATAACTCAGCCTTCCATGTAAAGAAATTTCGATGAGGCGGCCGACTCCAGCATTCGCTGGAGCCGGCCCAAACTCAAGCAACCCAGTTACTCAAGCTGCCCAGTCACTCAAACTGCTCCGTCGCTCAAGCTGCCCAGTGACGCAAGCAGCTCAGCGCATGGCTGCTACGGGCAGGCCTTCGCGTTCGGCGTCGGCCCGGTCCACGTCCTCCAGTGCAATGCCCTTGGTTTCCTTCAGGCTCAGCACTGCCACGGTGGTGATGGCGCAGGCGACCACCAGGTAGATCGCGGTGGGCAGCCAGGAGCCGGTGTCCTTAAGCCACTGGGTGGCCAGAAGCGGCGCCAGCGAACCGGCGAAGATCGACGTGACCTGCGAGCCGAGGGAGACGCCGGCGTAACGCATCCGGGTCGGGAACAGCTCCGACATGAGGGCCGGCTGGCCGGCATACATGAAGGCGTGCAGGCACAGGCCGATGGTGACGGCCAGGACGATGATCACCGGATTGCGGGTATCGAACATTGGGAAGGCGAAGAACGGCCAGGTGGCACCGGTGATGGCACCGACGAGGTAGACCGGCTTCCGGCCCCAGCTGTCCACGAGGCGCCCGACCTGCGGGATGACCAGGAAGTGGATGACGTGGGCGATCAGCAGGGCCAGCAGCAGCGAGGAGGTGTCGTACTTGTGCACGGACTTCAGGTAGACGATCGCGAAGCTGACCACCAGGTAGTACATGATGTTTTCCGCGAACCGGAGGCCCATGGCCTGCAGGATGCCCTTGGGGTATTTGCGGATGACTTCGCGGACGCCGTAGCTGGCAGACTGCTCCTCTTCCAGCTGGGCCTTGGCCTCGAGGAAGATGGGCGATTCGGAGACGTGGGTGCGGATGTAGTAGCCGACGAACACGATCACGGCGGAGAGCCAGAACGCCACACGCCAGCCCCAGCTGAGGAAGTCGGCGGCGCTGAGCACGTTGGACATGATGAACAGGACCAGGGTGGCCAGCAGGTTGCCCACGGGAACGGCGGCCTGGGGCCAGCTGGACCAGAAGCCGCGGGACTTGTTGGGGCTGTGTTCGGCCACGAGCAGGACAGCGCCGCCCCATTCGCCGCCGAGGGCGAAGCCCTGGATGAAGCGCAGGAAGACCAGCAGTGCCGGTGCCAGGTAGCCGATTGTGGCGAAGCCCGGGAGGCAGCCCATCAGGAAGGTGGAGACACCGATGATGATGATGGTGAGCTGCAGGGTGGGCTTGCGTCCGAGCTTGTCGCCGATCTGGCCGAAGACAATGCCGCCCAGCGGGCGCGCCACGAAACCGACGGCGTAGGTCAGGAACGCCTGGATGATGCCGTCCAGTTCGTTGCCGGTGGCGGGGAAGAAGTACTTGCCGAACACCAGGGTGGCGGCGGTGGCGTAGAGGAAGAATTCGTACCACTCGACGACGGTTCCCACCATCGATGCTGCGACGATTTTCTTGAGCCCGGAACCCTGGGATGCGGGTGCTGCGGGGGTTGTTGCAGAGCGTTCGTTTACGCTCATTCTGGTTCTCCTTAGTGTCCACGGTGACACGCGCTGTGACGCACAGCACTGAAATGGCTCCATTGAGTATTGCCGCACATTCCTGGCGATTCAATGGCCAAACCGGCACCCGGTATGTGCAGAATTGCAGATATGAATGCCAATCCCGATGACCTGCTGGTACTGCTCGCGGTGTCCCGTTCGGCGAAATTTACGACGGCGGCCCAGACGCTCGGACTGAACCACACCACCGTCTCCCGCCGGATCGCCGCGCTGGAGAAGGCGCTGGGCGGCCGCGTGCTCTCGCGCGCCTCCGGCGGCTGGGAGCTCACCGAGCTGGGTGCCGAGGCCGTGCGGGTGGCCGAGCAGGTCGAGAGTGCCGTGCGCACGCTGGAGCAGCCCGGGCACACCCCGGACCCCATCACCGGCGTCGTCCGGATGACCGCCACGGACGGCTTCAGCGCCTACATCGCGGCCCCGGCCGTGGCCCGGCTGCGCCGTCACCATCCCGGCCTCAGCGTCGAGATCATCACCGTGACACGCCGGGCGCTGCAGCAGCGTTCCGGCCTGGACATCGAGGTGGTGGTCGGCGAGCCGCAGGTGCACCGGGCAGAGGCGGCGCAGCTCGGCGAGTACATGCTGGGAATGTATGCTTCTCGCGGCTACCTGGCCGAGTACGGCACCCCGGCCACCGTGGAGGAACTGACGGCGCACTCGCTGGTCTATTTCGTCGATTCGATGCTGCAGGTGGACGATCTTGACGCCCCGCGGCGGCTGGTGCCCACCATGCGGGACGGGCTGAGCTCCACCAACGTCTTTGTCCATGTGGAGGCCACCCGCGCCGGCGCCGGGATCGGGTTCCTGCCCTGTTTCGCGGCCGACCTGCATCCGGACCTTGTCCGGCTCCTGCCCGAGGATTTCGCGGAGCTGCTCCCCTACTGGATGGTGCTCCGGCCCGATTCGATGCGACGGCCGGCAGTGGCGGCCCTCGTGCAGGCACTGCGGGAGCAGACCGTCGCGCACCGCGATGCCCTGCTGGGGCGGGGAACAACCCCATCGTTTGCTCCGTAGCCGCCGTTACGGTGCCCCAAAAGGGCCGTTACGGAGCAGTCGGCGATTCAGTAGGGTCAGCCGGGGTTGAACCTGCGGGATCGTGGCGGACTGCGGCGCCGGCCGCGAACGCCCGCACCTTCGCGTCGTTCCAGATGTGGGCCGGCACCGCACCGCCGAGCAGGCGGCGCGCGAGGCCAGGATCGTCGTCGAACGGGAGATCGCTGCCGGCCATGATCATGTTGCCGAAGCGCCGGCCCTTGAGCATGGCCGGATCCGCGATGATCACGGTGTGGGCAAAGGCGTCGGCAATGGTGGCGGCGTCTTCGCGTGCATTCCTGAGGTCCGGGGAGTCACCGGAGTTCACCACATAGATCCCGCCGGGCGCCAGGACGCGCTTGGCGTGCTCGGTAAATTCCCGGGTGGTGAGCGGCTGCGGGGTCAGCGAGCCCGCGAAGACGTCGCGGATGATCAGGTCCCGGGTCTGCGGGGTCAGGCTCTCGGTGACTTCCCTGGCCTCCCCCACGCGTAGGCGCAGCAGCGGCGCCTTGGGCAGATCGAACCAGCCCCGGACATAGTCGGCCAGCTTGCCGTCCAGCTCCACCACCACCTGGCGGGCGTCCGGATAGGCGGCGTGGAAATAGCGGGCCAGTGAGCATGCTCCCCCGCCGAGGTGCAGGGCGCGCAGCTTGGGCTTTGAATCGCGTGGCCAGCGTGACTCCACAAGGGCAGCGATCCAGCGCATGTACTCGAAGTCCAGGAACAGCGGGTCCGCGAGGTCAATGTGCGAGCTCATGACCCCGTTGATGCGCAGGAGCCAGCCGGTGGAATTGTCCTGGTCCGGGATCAGCTCGCAGTCTCCGGTGTCGATGTAATACACCCCGGCCACAGGACCGGACGGCCGGGTACCCTTAGGCACTTCCACCACTCCGGCTTCGGCGGTTCCGGCGCCCCGGCCCCTGCCCCGCTTGGCCATCAGCTATCCCCTGCAATGTGCATCTTTCAACCCTAGTTCACCGGCAGACGTCCCCCCGGCCCCGGTTTCCGGGCTGGAATGGGCCCGCACGGCCGTCCGCGGGCCGTCCGCGGGACCAAAGCCCCTACCCATTCCCCGGATCGCAGGGTTCTACTGGGGCTGCACATACTGCCGGGCGAAGGGGTGCGTCCGCCGAGCCGGGAGGAAATATGTCGGCACCCTCAGGGCAGCGGGGCGGCGTCGTGGTGGTCGGTTACGGCGGGTCCGAGGCCGCCCAACTGGCCGTTCGCTGGGCCGCCGGCTACGCGGCCGCCGCCGGGCTGAACCTCCGGGTGGTCCACGCCTGGGTGTGGCCGGTCTTCACCAAGAAACTGGGTCCCGTCAAAGGCGTGGCCGGGAGCGGGCTGCGGCACTCCGCTGAAGCCATCCTCGCCGAAGGCCTCGAACTGGGCCGCGCCGCCGCCATCGAAGCGGCCGGAGCCGCGCCGTCCGGCGTCCAGGATTCCGTTCCCGATGCTGCCGTTCCCGAAAGCGTGCCGGAACACGCGGGCCCCGCGGTGGACGGCGTCATGGAGGCCGGGCTTCCGGCGCCGGTGCTGCGCGAAGCCGCCCGGGATGCGCGGCTGCTGGTGGTCGGCAGCCGGGGCCTTGGCGCCGTCCTGGACCAGGTGGCCGGCTCGGTCTGTATTGCCCTGGCCGGCTCGGCGCCCTGTCCGGTGATGGTGGTCCGGCGCCCACGCCGCCCCCATCACCCCGTCGTGGTGGGAGTTGACGACTCGGCCCGCAGCCCAGCCACTGTGGCCGAGGCCATCGGGCTGGCCAAAGTCTTCGCCGCCCCGCTGCAGCTCGTGCACGTGGATTCGCACCGGGCCGGGGCACGGGAGGAGCACGGCCGCCATGCCAGGCTTCACGGCCAGGAACTGCTGGATCACGCCGTCGCTGAGGCCCGCGCGCTGGCATCCGGTCTGGAAGTTTCAGGGACCCTGCGCGAGGGCCATGCCGCCCGGGAACTGCTGGACGCCGCGGAGGACGCCGACGTCCTGGTGCTCGGGACCCACAACCCCTCGGCAGGGCCCGGCAACACGGTCTCGGCGGTGCTGCACAAGGCGCGCTGCAACGTGCTGGTCACCCGCTAGCCGCCGCGAACGTAACCGATTCGGACCTGCGGGGGCTGCAGAAAAGGAGGCCGCTGTGCGAGCCTGGCAAGTTGGACGACCGGGTCCCATGTCCAGTGGGCCCCTCGTGGCCGCCGACTGTCCGGATCCTGTGCCGGGACGCGGAGAAGTCCTGCTGAAAGTGCGGGTCTGCGGTGTGTGCCGCACGGACTTGCACCTGGCCGAGGGCGACCTTGCGCCGCAGCACCTCGGGATCATCCCGGGCCACGAGGTGGTGGGTGAGGTGATCGGGCAAGGCCCGGGGGCGGCCAGGTTCGGCCTCGGCGAACGCGTGGGGGTTCCGTGGCTGGGCCACACCTGCGGCGCCTGCCGGTTCTGCGTGCGCGGCCAGGAAAACCTTTGCCTCACCCCCACGTTTACCGGTTGGGACCGCGACGGCGGGTACGCCGAGCTCATCACGGTGGCGGAGGACTTCGCCTACCGGGTCCCGGACACGTTCAGCGACGAGGAAGCCGCACCGCTGCTATGCGCAGGCATCATCGGCTACCGTGCCCTGAGCCGGGCGGAACTGCCGATCGGCGGCCGGCTGGGCATCTATGGCTTCGGCGGTTCCGCGCATCTGGCCGCCCAGATTGCACTGTCCCGGGGTGCCTGCGTGTACGTCATGACCCGGTCCGCGGAGGCGCGCAAGCTGGCCCTGGACCTGGGTGCGACGTTCGCCGGCGGGGCCGAGGAGCAGCCGCCGGATCCCCTGGATGCCGCGATCCTCTTTGCCCCCGCGGGCGGGCTGGTGCCGTTTGCGCTCCGCGCCCTGGACCGCGGAGGGACGCTCGCCGTCGCGGGCATCCACCTGAGCGACATTCCGCCCCTGCACTACACCGACGAGCTCTTCCAGGAGCGCCAGCTGCGCAGCGTCACGGCCAACACCAGGGCCGACGGCGAGGAGTTCTTCCGGATCGCCGCCGAGATCCCGCTCCGTCCCACCACGGTGGCGTACCCGTTCTCGGCTGCGGACCGGGCCCTACGGGACCTGGCGGAGGACCGGGTCACAGGGGCGGCCGTCCTGCACATGGAGTAGGCCTGAGGCGGGCGGTCCGCGCCGCCGACGTCGCCCGGCCGCGCCGCCGCCGTCGAAATCGCCGGAAGCGTGCGAGCTCGCCGGAACATTCCGGCGATGTGGCAGGTGTCCGGCGAACTCGCGTCGGCGGGTCGTCGGCGGGGCACCTTCGCTGCACAGACTAGTCTCCGGCGGCGCGGATCCCGAATTCGCTTTTCAGCCGCACGCGGGCGCCGCGCTCCACCAGGGTGGGGATGTAGGTCCTGATCCGGCCTGCGTTCAGGGCGTCGAATTCCTCGCCGACGATCCCGGCGATGTGAATCCTCGGAACGTGCGGAAACCGGGCAGCCAAGCGGTCGACAACCTGATCAATGCTGGATTCTTTCGCATCGTCCGTCACTCCTTCAGTGTGGAGCGGCCCGGTTCCGGCGTCAATGAATCCTCAGCCGGCAGGCGGCAGCAAGTGGCCCAGGCTCCGCAGGTACGTGCCGAAGCCGTGCGGTGCCCGGGCCTGGGTCCGGCCGGAAGTCATGACCCGGGTGCTGTCCGTCGCGGTGACCGTAAAGGCGCGGCTGCGGAGGCTGTGCACCAAGGTCCGGTCCTCTTCGGACGTGATCCGCGCGAACCCGCCCGCCGTCAGATAGGCCGAAGCCCGGACCCCGAAATTCGCGCCGTAGATGTGGGGATGGTCCTCGGTGAAGGGGTGGCGTTCGCGCCAGCGCCGGAGCAGTTCAGGGTCCATCCCGGCGGGGTCAGGCTCGACGGACCCAAGCACAGCGTCGGCTCCGGCTTCGGCGAACTCAAGCTGGCGTACCAGCCAGTTCTCCGGTACCCGGGAATCGGCGTCGGTGTTGGCCAGCCAGGTTTGGCGGGCCCAGGGCGGCGGCGTCCAACGCTGGCCGGGCGGCCGCTGCCGGGGCACGCCGATGCCCGCGGCCCGGACGCCCGCGGCCCGGCTGGCGCCGGCACTGCGGTAGGTGACCTCCAAGGCGCTGATGCGCGGGTCCGTGGCGGCGTAGCCGGCCGTGATGGCGGCGGAGGCGTCCGTGCAGCTATCCAGCACCACCGTCACGCGGGTGGCGACGTCGGGCCGGACCCGGTACAGGGTGTCCGCGGACCGCTGAACGGCCAGCAGCGCCTGCCCAAGGTGGTCTTCCTCGTCGTGCGCGGGCATGACGACGGCGACCCGTTCGATCCTGTGCCCGCGCGGAAACGGCACGGCCGCCATCCGGGTCACCCCTTCCGTTCGGGAGTGCCGAGGTCCGGCGCGATGTGAAGCGCGGTGCCCGGAGCGAGGAACACCTCGAGGATGAAGTCGCGCTCCTGGTAGATCCCGCCGCCGGTCCAGCCCAAGCGCCGCCGGGCCGCGTCGTGGACCGAGTCGCCGTCGAGTTCCCAGCCGGAAACGGGGTGCCGCCAGTGGCACAGCGCGAGCGTCCCGCCCGGCACGAGCGAGCCCTCAATCCGGTCGAACAGACCCGCGAGTTCTGCCGGCGAGAGGTAGTAACCCACCTCTGAAACCACAATCAGGTCGAATGCTCCGTCCGGCCACTCGTCTGGGACCGTCAGGTGGCGCGTGGTTGCCGCGGGAAGGTGGGCGAGCCGCCGGGCGGCGCGGTCCAGCGCCATGCCGCTGGCGTCAACGGCGAGGAAGCTTCCACACCGCGGTGCGAGCTCCGCGCTCAGGGTCCCGATCGAGCAGCCGATCTCCAGCCCGGCCGTATAGCTGTTGCCGGGCAGCGCGGCGAGCGTGAGGGAACGCTTGCGCTGCTCGTACCAGCTCGAGGTGTACCGCCAGGGATCCTCGTCCCGGGCGTGGACTGCATCGAAGAGGCGCTCCGCGTCGCCCGAAGCGTAGGGTCGCGGGGGCTCACCGTCGGCCGGGGCATTTTTCGCCGGAGCGCTGGATCCAACGCCGGATCCGCCGTCGGCCGGGGCGTCCGCCGGGTGCCAGGCAAACGTCTCCCAGGTCCGCTCAAAGTGCGCCAGGAAGGCCGGCGGCAGGAGCACCTCGTCCCCCGGCAGCCCGGAGAGCGGCCGCACCTGGGAGGTATGAGCCGCCATGGCCGCAGCCTTGGCGGCCAGCTCCGCCGGGCGCAGCGGCAACCGGAACCAGCCGCGCCATGCGCCGCCTGCCAGGTCATGCGGTCCCTCCGGGTCATCCGGGTCATCCGGCCCAGCCGGCCCGGCCGAGTCTGGCGCCGCCCACAACCAGTACCAGATGGGGTATTCCAGAAGCGCGTGGCCCGCCGCGGCGCTGAGCTCCGCGGCAACGGACCCGAGGACGTCGTGGTCGGTGTGTCCATCCGCCCTGTAGGGCGCCACGAGAACGATCTCGTCTGCGGCGTGCCCGCACCCGGCCGCCGCCTCGCGGACCGCGGCACGGACCTGCTCCCGGTGCCCGGCGAGTTGTCCGTCGGGCAGGCCAAGGCACTGCCACTGGAGGTCCCCGGCCAGGTGCCCGCCCCCGGAAAGATGTTCCAGGGCGTGCCCGAACTCCTGCAAGCGGACCACGGTGAGCTGTTCCGGCGTCGTGGTGGGCGAGCCGGGGTGCGATCCTTCCCCCGCCGTGCACAGCAGCACGCGGACCGTGGCGCCTACGGCGTGCAGCCGGGCGAGCAGTCCGCCAGCCCCGAGCGATTCGTCGTCCGGGTGCGCGGCCAGGACAATGAAGGCCCGGCCGGCGAGCGCCGCGTCATCCAGCGGCAGTTCCGGCAGCCCGGCGGCACGGCTGCCGGCCCAGGCGGCCTCGGACGTCCCGGCGTCGTTGTGGGTGAAAGTCACCATGGGTTGCTTCCTGTCAGCGTCAGGGTGCCCAGCTGCGCGTCGTCGCGCATGGCGTGGTGCTGGCGGATGTACAGGGCGAGATCGGCCATCCGTTTTCCGTAGAACTCGTCGAAGGCGAGCGGGGCCGGCCCCAGATTTTGGCTCACGAGCGTCTGGACGCGTTCGACGGCGGTGGCAACGCTTCCGCGCACCCGCAGGGCTTCCTGCCACGCACCGCCGCCCGAGAGCTCCCCGGCGTCGATCCTCGCGGCCGTTCCGGCCAGGTAGGCGGTCAGGGTGGCCAGCGTTCGGTCAATCTCGCCGAGATGGGCCAGGGCTATCTGGTCCGGCTCGCGTCCGCCGTCGGCGGCTTGCCGCAGGGAGGCGGTGAAGCTGCGGGCCACGGCGACGGCGCCGCCCAGCCAGCAGGCGGCCACGCCCATGCCGCCCCAGGCGAAGCCCGGGCGCTGGTAGTACCAGCCGGCGCCGCCGAGGGGCACGGCGGGGACGGCCTCGAAGTGGACGGTGCCGCTGGGAATCTCGCGCAGCCCCCGGCTGGTCCACTCCGGATTCGCGAAGCTCACGCCGTGCGCGTGGAGGTCGACGGCGAAGGCCGCCCGGCCGCCGGTCTCCAGGTGGGCCGTCAGCACGGCATGGTCCAGCTGCGCGGCGAGCGAACACCAGGGCTTGGACCCCTGGAGAATCCAGCCGCCGGCGGATTCCCTGGCCTCAAGCCGCAAGCCGGGCGCTTCGGCCGCAAACACCCCCCAGGTCCCCTCGAAGTCGGCGCCATGGGCATCCGGGAAGTCCCCGCCGTCCTGCGCCGCCTGATCTGCGGCCTGGCAGAGGATCGCCACGGCGTCCAGGTGCGGTTCCAGCACGCGACCGGCAGCGACGTCGACGGCGGTCACGGAGGCAAGGATCTCCCACAGGAACGCGGTCCGGCCGTCCCCGGGTTTTGGCGCCGCCGCCGCTGCCGCCTTGGCCAGGTCCAGCAGCGCCGGGACATCTCCGACGGCGGCGTGCGCATCGGACAGCAGGGGGCTGATGGCGTCCAGGTCCGCGGCTTTGGAGCTGATCCTGACAGGTAGGGGGTGGTGGGAGGTGGGGATCCCGTTCATTTCGACTGCCTGTGTTCCTTCGGACTGGGCGGATTCTGGCTGTGCGGATCGGGCGTGTGGGCTGGCCATCTGGCTGGAGTCCTGCGCATCCGCGGCCGCGCCGCCATCGCTGGCGCCGTCGACAAGCAATCTAAGCATACTTAGCACTTGATGCTGGCCGGCCGCACCGACTCAGGCAGCAGGCCCCGGCGCGCGCCCGAGCGGACAAATCTAGTGCCTAGCGGACAATTTATTGCGCCTAGCGGACGATCGCGAGGGCGAAGCCGTCCCAGCCCTTCGAACCCACGGTCTGTATGACGGTGCCGTCCAGCCGCGGGTCATCGCCCAGCATCTGGAGCGTGCTGATGATTCCGGGGGCGTTCACCGGGTCCATCGACGCGTCCAGCACCGCACCTTCCCACACGACATTGTCCACCACAATGGTGGTGCCGGGCCGGCCAAGCCGGATGGCCCAGTCCAGGTAGTGGGGGTCGTTTTCCTTGTCGGCATCGATGAACACGAAGTCGAAGGGCGGCCCCGCCTCGCCTTCCAGCTCCTGCAGCGTGTCCAGCGCCGCGCCGACCCGGATGTCCACCTTGTGGCCCACGCCGGCGTCGTCAACGTTCCCGCGCGCAACGCGGGCGTGCAGCGGGAGGTACTCGCAGGTGACCAGCCGGCCGTCCTCGGGCAGCCCCTGGGCCATCCAGATTGTGCTGAACCCGGCCAGCGTGCCGATCTCCAGGACGCGGCGGGCACCGGAGAGCTGGACCAGCAATTTCAGGAGTTTGCCGGCGTTGGGGGCCACTTCGATGGGCGGCATGCCCGCCTCAAGGGCGCTGGTTACGGCGCGCTTGAGTGAACTGTCCGGGCGGACCACTGCGTCGGAGAGGAAGTCTTCGACGGCGACCCAGCCGGGGGTGGACTGATGCTCGATCATGTCCCCAGTGTTCCAGCCGCCCGCGCCCGGCGGTAGCCTCCGGGTGCGGTTTTCCCTCCGGATTTCGGCCTGCGCCCGGCCTTAGGTACCCGGCCGGATTGGAATTTGCGGTCCCGTACCGCCAGCGCCCTGCCCGTCGATGGCGCTTTCGAGCCGCTCCACCTTGCCGGTCAGCTCGCCGCTGTAGCCCGGCCGGATGTCCGCCTTGAGCACCAGCGAAACGCGGGAACCGTAGGCGCCCACCGCGTCCGTGGCGCGTTTGACGACGTCCATGACCTCGTCCCACTCCCCCTCGATCTCGGTGAACATGGAACTCGTCCGGTTGGGCAGGCCCGACTCCCGGACGATCCGCACGGCGGCCGCGACGGCGTCGTGGACCGACGCGTCGCCGGGCGCCTGCCCGTTGGCGGGGTCACCGGAGGGTGCTACGGAGAATGCGACCAGCATGTGGTGGTTCCCTTCACTCAGTCCGGACAGCGGGCAAAATACAGGCCGTCCGGCACTAGTCTTTCACGCGATTCTGCCCCGAAAGCGTCCGGACGTGCCTTGGGAACCGTCACATTAATCACTACCCGCCGGTAACAGGTTCGGGCACCCCTCGCGTTGCTAACCTAGGCAAATGAACCGGGCAGTAGACCGCAGGCCGCTCCGCGCAGATGCCGCGCGTAACGTGGACAAAATCATCGCCGCCGCCCGGCAGTGCTTCCGCGAACACGGCCCCGAGGTGCCGCTGCAGACCATTGCCGTTACAGCCGGGGTAGGCCCTGCCACCCTCTTCCGGAATTTCTCCGACAAAGAAGAACTGGTGCTCGCTGCCCTGAACCGGCAACTCCGGCTGCAGGTGGACCCGGCCATCGATGAGGCCCTAGCCGATCCGGACGCCGCTGCCGGACTCTTCCGGGTCATCGATGCCACGATGCATGTTGCCAGCGAAGAGGCCAACCTCCTGGGTGCTGTCGCCGGCCGGCGCGGGCTGCTGGCCGGCATTACGGGCGGCCTGATTGAATCCATCGCCGTGCTGCTGGGCCGGGGCCAGGGCCAGGGCAGCCTGCGCAGTGATATTTCCATGACGGACATGATCCGCCTGCTGGCCATGCTGATCGGCGTCGTGGACACCATGGAACCGGGCTCCGACGCGTGGCGGCGGCCCGTGGCGCTGGTGGAGGACGCCATCCGGACCGAGCGGCCGGACCGGGCGTTGCCGCCGCAAGCTCCGCTGGCGGGCACCGCCTTCGACGCCCTTCTCGGCTAGCCCTCCTGGGCTGGCCTGCGCTCTCGGCTGGCCGGCGCTTCTGGACTGGCCGGTGCAGGCCAGGCCGGGCTAGTCCTCGGCCGGCTTGTCTTTGGCTTCGAGCAGGTGCTGCTGCAGCTTCTCTTCGGCGTCCCGGCGACGGCGGGACATTTCGCGCATTTCCCGGGTGGACTCGGTCCCTCCAGAGACAAACGGCTCGTGCTGCTTGGAGCGCTGCTCCTTGCGTGGCTCCGCGACTTCTGGCTCCGCGACGTCTGGCTCCGCGGCATCCTGCCCCGCGGCAGGCTGCTCGCCGCCCTGTTCGCTCATGTTCGAATGCTCCCACGCGATCCCAACGTCAAGTAGGGACTAAAGACCGTTCCCGCCACGCGCGCAGCCTGTGCTCGGAGCAGCGCTGGCGGGGTTCCGCAGGGTGTCAATCCCAGCCCAGCAGCCGGAGCCCGGCGGCGGCGGCCGCGCCGGCGATCACCACCACCAGGAACGGCGCCCGGAACCACAAGGCGATGCCCGCGGCCGCCAATGCGCCCAGCCGTGCGTCCAGGACGAGCGACTGACCGGAGGCGACGGCGTTGACCACCGTCAGGGACGCCAGCAGCCCGATCGTCATGGTCCCGGCAATCCTGGACATTCGCGGGTTGCGGAGCAGGCTGGCCGGCACCAAATAGCCGAGCAGCTTCCAGGCGTAGGCGAGCAGGCAGGAGAGCAGCAGCCAGATCCAGAGGTTCATGCGTCGCCTCCAGCGCGGTCGCCCCGGTGGTCGCCGGCTTGGCCGTGGTGGTGTTGCGCGTGTTGCTCAGCGTAGGGATCGACGTCCGGTTCCATGCCCTCGTCGCTGCGGCCGTGGCTGAACCAGCCGATTCCGGCGGCGACCAGGGCAGCGACGAGGATCGGCACTCCGGGGGGCACGAATGGCACGGCCAGCACGGTGGCCAGCGCACAGACAACCGCGATCGCCACAGGTTCCCTGCCTTTCAGCCGCGGCCAGAGCAGGCCCAGGAAGGCCGCCACTGCGGCGCCGTCGAGCCCCCACTGTTTGGGATCCCCGAGTGCCCCGCCAGCCATCGCACCGAGGGCCGTGAACAGGTTCCAGAGGACGAAGACACCGATTCCGGCGGTCCAGAAGCCGCGCTTCTGCTCGTCCGGGTCCGTCTGCCCCGTGCTGGTGGCCGTGGACTCGTCGATGGTCAGATGGGCAGCGGCAAACCTGCGCCACCCGCGGGGCTGCAATAGGGCGTTGATTTGCATGCCGTAGATTCCGTTGCGCATGCCCAGCAGCGTCGCGGCGCCCATCGCTGCGACGCCGGACCCGCCGCCGGCCACCACGCCGATGAAGGCGAACTGCGAGCCACCGCTGAAGAGCAGCAGGCTCAGGGCCATGGTCTGCCAGAAATCCAGGCCCGAGGTGACGGACAGCGCGCCGAAGGAGACGCCGTAGAGACCGGTGGCGATGCTGATCGACAACCCGATCCGCACTGCCGGTGACTGCAGGATTTTCACGGGCGCCGCTTCCGCCGCGTCAGCGTCCAGGCCCACGCGATGAGGGGCGCCTGGAGTGGGAGCCGCAAGGTATGCACGCGCCGCCGCCGCGGCGTGCCCTCCGGCCCGTAGGCCTGGCGCACGGCATCGACGTGGCCGGAAAGAAACGCGGTGAACAGCGCCATGACGCAGCCGGCGGTTGTCCTGCGGGTGGCCGGGATCAGGAGCCCGACGGCGGCGGCGGCTTCCAGCAGCCCGCTGGCTGCCACCCATTCCTCACGGGACAGGACGGCCAGCGGGCCGTTCGGCTGCTCCCCGGAGTCGTCCCGGCACAGGATGTCCGGAACCACCGGGTGGAAAAATTCGGGCTCGCGGAAGTGCTTGGCGGCGCTGGTGAGCAGCAGCACGCTCAGCGCTGCCGCGGACAGCGTCTGGAGGTCCCGGCCGGACCAGCGAAATGGCATGCAACCACTCAACCACAGGCGGCACGCCCGCCGTAATCCGCCCGGGAGCCCCGGCGCCACAACGAATTCGGACGGGATCCGCTATGGATCCGCGGAGCGGCCGGGCTGTTAGCGGAGGGGCTGGCGGTCCGCCATCAGCTGGGTCAGGACCTGGGCCGGCCAGTTCGTGGTGATCTCGTGGACCCCGAGTTCCCTGCACCGCTCGACGTCGTCCTCGGCATCGACCGTCCACACCCGGACGCGTCGGCCCGAGCCGATCCAGCGTTCAACGGTCCCGGGGAACGCGCGGACGTACCCGATGCCGGGGCCGGCCATGCCTGCCTCGCCGGCGGCCAGGATCCGTTCGCCCTCCGCCTGGGCGGCCTTCATCACATTGGCCAGCGCCCCGCCGGTCAGGGCACCGAGGCGCAGCTCCTCTCGGATTTCCGCCACGTTGACGTCGTCCACGAGCTGGCAGACGGCCCCTGCCGGCACGGACTCGAGAAGGTGCTTAACGGCGTCGGGGCTAAAGCTCATGAAGGAAACCGTGATGTTCTCCAGCATCGACGTGACGGGATTCCACCCCCTGTCCCTGAGGACGTCGAGGGCCCGGTCCTCCAGTCCGAGATGGAACGAGCTGGGATGTTTGAACTCAATCGCCAGACCTATTGGACGGCCCGCCGCGCGCAGGATGTCGAGCAGTTCCGGCAGGGTCAGGAACTGCGCAGACTTGGCGCCGTAGGCTTCCGGGATCCGGGCGCCCTTCCAGGAGGAGAAGTCCAGGCGACGGAGCTCTTCCAACATCCGGTCCGCGACCTGACCGGTGCCGTCCGAGGTGCGGTCCAGGGTGGAATCGTGCAGGAGCACCACTTGCCGGTCCCGGGTCAGGCGGACATCGCATTCCACACCGTCGGCGCCGTCGGCGATTGCCTGCAGGTACGCGGCCCTCGTGTGCTCGGCGAAGGCACCACTAGCGCCCCGGTGGGCATAGACCAGAGGACGGGCGGCGGCGGACTCGTCTGTCGTCATGGTGCCACGTTAGCGGACGGCCCGTTTCCTTGGCGGGACTAGGCTGGGCTCATGCAGGTCAATACTCAGCCAACTTCCCTGACAGGTGCTACGGGATCTCCGGGCGGCGTTCGGCCGGACAGTCCTCCCGGGCAGCGTTCCGCTGCGTCCAGCGACGCCGAGAAGGCCGCGGCGCTGCGTCGGATGAAGCTCCTGGCCCTCGCGCTCCTGATCGTCATGGCCGTGATCTTCGTCGTCGCATTCGCCCTGCAGAAGCAGTATCCGGGGCTGGAATACGTTCGCGCGGCGGCCGAGGGCGGCATGGTGGGGGCCCTGGCGGACTGGTTCGCCGTCACGGCCCTGTTCAAGTACCCGATGGGAATCAAGATCCCGCATACGGCGATCATCCCGCGCCGCAAAGACCAGATCGGCGCTTCGCTGGGCGAATTCGTGGAGACCAATTTCCTCTCCGAACAGGTGGTCCAGGAAAAGCTGGCGTCCGCCGACATTGCGCGCAAAGCCGGCGCCTGGCTTTCCAGCCCCGGCGGCCCGGACCGCGTCGCCAAGGAGGGTGCCGCCGTCATCCGCGGCGCGTTCAAGGTCCTCAACGACGACGACGTCCAGGCCGTGATCGAGTCCATGGTCCGTAAGCACCTGCTCACCCCGCCGTGGGGACCGCCGGTGGGCCGGCTCGCCGAGCGGATCTTCGACGACGGACACCACCACGCCCTGGTGGACCTGCTGGTGGACCGCACCGTGGACTGGGTGCGGGACAACCAGGAGACGGTCAACAGGCTGGTCACCGACCGTTCCCCGACGTGGGTGCCGTCGTTCGTGGACGGGCTCGTGGGCGACAAGGTGTATGTGGAGATCCTGAAGTTCACCCGCGCCGTGCAGTCCAATCCGCAGCACCAGGTCCGCCAGTCGATCGACAAGTACCTCAAGGAACTCGCGCAGGACCTGCAGCATGACCCGGTCATGATCGCCCGTGCCGAGGGCATCAAGGCGCAGGTGCTCGGCGATCCCGAGGTCCGCGAACTCGCCTCCCGCACTTGGGAGACCATCAAGACGGCCCTGCTCACCGCCGTCGATGACCCGCACAGCGAACTGACCGTCAAATTCAAGGCCGCTGTGCATGACTTCGGCACCCGGCTGCTGGTCGATCCCGAGCTCGCCGGCAAAGTGAACGCCTGGATCGGCGACGCGGCGGGCTACCTCGTGAAGACCTACCGCTCGGACATCACAGGAGTCATCACGGACACCGTGGCCCGCTGGGATGCCGAGGAAACGTCCCAGAAGATCGAACTGCAGGTGGGCAGGGACCTGCAGTTCATCCGGATCAACGGCACGGTGGTGGGTGCCCTGGCCGGGCTGGCCATCTTCACGGTGGCGAGCATGCTGTTCGGCTAGTTACCTGGCGGCCCGGCTCAGGCGAAACTTTCCAGCTCCACGCCGGCGGCCTCCAGCCCGGCCCGCACGGCGGCGGCAACGCCGACGGAGCCGGGCGTGTCCCCGTGCAGGCAGAGCGACTGCGGCTCGATCCGGAGCACTGTGCCGTCCACCGCCTCCACCTCGCCCTTCGTGGCGAGCCGGACCGCCCGCTCGGCGACCTGTCCGGCGTCGAGCAGCACGGCCCCTTCCTGCGTGCGCGGCACCAGCGTGCCGTCAGGGAGATAGGCGCGGTCCGGGAAGGCTTCGGCGACGACGGGGTGCCCCGCGTCCCGGGCGATTTCCAGCAAGGCGGAGCCGGGGAGGCCCAGGACGGGCAGCCCGGGATCGTAGGCCTGGATGGCGGCAATGACTGCGGAGGCCTGCTCGGCGTCGCGCACCGTGCGGTCGTAGAGCGCCCCGTGCAGCTTGATGTAGTCCACCGAGGCGCCCACGGCATGGGCCACGCCGTCGAGCGCCCCGAGCTGGTACAGGACCGCGCCGAACAGATCGTCAAAGGTCATGTCCAGCGAGCGCAGGCCGAAGCCGGCAAGATCCGGATAGCCAAGGTGGGCGCCGACGTTGACGTCGAGCTCGTAGGCCGCCCGGCAGGTGTCCAGCATCGTCACGGGGTCGCCGGCGTGCATCCCGCAGGCCACGCTGGCGCTGGTGATGAGCGGAAACATCGCGGCATCGTCACCCCTGGTCCAGGTCCCGAAGGCCTCCCCCAGGTCAGCGTTCAGATCCAAAACGTGCCGCCGTCCTTCGTTGTCTTCGGGGCGCCGTTGTTCAGTGGCGCATTCGGTGGCGCGCCCAGGGCCGGCTCCGGCGCAGACTCGTAGAGCGCCGCCGTCCCGGTGGTTTCCGCAAGGGCCTGCAGTTCGCCCGGGATCGTGTCCGGGATGGGGCCGAATGCTTCCCTGGCATTGGCGATGACGGCGCGGCCCATCAGCCGGTTGCCGACGCCGCCAACGACGGCGCCGATGCCGAAGGGAAGGGCACGGCCCAACAGGGCCGATCCCTGGGTCTTGAGCAGGGAGCGCAGGAACATCGTCTGGATCTTGGCCCGCACTGTGCCGAAACCGGCGAGCGGGACGCTGCGGGTGAAGGCTGTGGTCCAGGCCTGGGTGGGCCCCTTGCCCCGTCCCGCCGCCTGGCCGCTCAGCGAGCTCAGCAGCTGGGTGCCTTCCTCGCCCAGCATGATCGCCATGACCAGGGTGCTGGCCCTGTCCGGGTCCACCATCCGCACGCCGTGCAGCTCAGCCAGCGATGTGGAGAACAACGCGGTGGCCTCAAGGAACCCGACGGCCGCAGCAGCCGAAAGACCCAGGGCGGCCGCAGTGCCGACACCCGGAATTACGGCTGCCCCGCCGACCAGCGCCCCGCCGCCGGTGACGGCCAGCAGGTAGTCGCGCTCCATGATGGCGGCGAGCTGAGCCGCCGAGGCCTGCGGGTGCTTGCGCTGGAGCCTGCGGATATTGGCCAGCACCAGCGGCCGCTGGACTTCAACTGCCCGCAGCAGCACCTTGTGGAGGCCGGGCCGGGGGTTGCCGGCTGCGTCGAACATCGCACTGTGGGCTGTTTGCTGGGCAACCTTCATTGCCGGGTTGCTGCGCTTGGCCATGATCGCCTCTCATCGGAACCAGAAAAGTAAGTTCACTTAACATTAGGGCACGGTCCGCCGGGCCGGGTTCCTCCTGGACCGCGGCGGGCGCCAGCCGGCCGCGTGGCCGGATACTAGACTGGGCCCATGCCCGCCCTGCGAGCCCTCCGCCCCTTCGCGCACCGGGAGTACCGTGTGCTGATCACGGCGCTGGCCATTTCCATCTTCGGTTCCGGGATGTGGGCCGTTGCGATGGTCTACGAGGTGATCTACCTGGGCGGCGGTCCGCTGGAGCTCTCGTTGGTGGCTGCGGCGGGAAGCGTTGGGCTCGTGGCGTTTCTGCTGGCCGGCGGCATCGCCGCGGACCGCGTTCCCCAGCGGCTGCTGATCATCGCGGTCGAGGGCGCCAACCTGGCCGTCATCGCCAGCATCAGCGCACTGGCCCTGGCGGGCTTGCTGCAGCTCTGGCATCTGGCGCTGGGGGCCTTCGTGCTCGGCGTCGGGGCCGCGTTCTTCTTCCCCGCCTATTCCGCCATCCTGCCGCGGATCCTGCCGCCCGAGGACCTGCTGGCGGCCAACGGTCTGGAGGGGACCATGCGGCCGATCCTGCAGCAGGCGGCCGGGCCGGCCGTTGCGGGCGTCCTGGTGGCGGCCATGTCCCCCTCGTTCGCCGTCACCGGCGTGGCGGTCTGCCACCTGCTGGCTTTCTCAATCCTGAACTTCCTCCACCGGCAGCCCGCGGCAGGGGCGCCGGGCACTGCCGCGGGCAGCGAGGGCAGCGCCGGCGGCGAGGCCCACGTTTCTGGCCAGAGGCGGGCGAAGACGTCCTTGCGCCACGACCTCCGCGAGGGCGTCAGCTACACCGTCCGCACGCCCTGGCTGCTGTGGACCCTGCTGTGGGCCTGCATTTCAGTGCTGTTCCTGATCGGCCCCATCGAGGTCCTGGTCCCGTTCGTGGTCCGGGACCAGCTCGGCGGGGACGCGCGCATGTTCGGCTTCCTGCTCGCCATCATGGGAGTCGGCGGCGCCGCAGCCTCGCTGGCCACGGCCTCTTTTCCCCTTCCGCGCCGCTACCTCACCGTAATGATGGTGTCCTGGGGAGCAGGCAGCCTGCCGATCGCCGCCGTCGGAATCATGGACAGTTTCTGGGCCCTGGCAGCAGCACTGTTCATCTTCGGCGCCACCGGCAGCGTGGGCATGGTGATCTGGGGAACCCTGCTCCAGCGCCGGGTGCCGCCGCATCTGCTGGGCCGGGTCTCCAGCCTGGATTTCTTCGTGTCGCTGGCGCTCATGCCGGTCTCCATGGCACTGGCCGGGCCGGCCGCCGAGGTGTTGCCGCTATGGCTGATCTTCCTCGTGGCGGGGACCGTGTGTCCGGTGATGGCCGTCGTCGCGATGGCGGTGGCGCGGATGCCCTCCGATGAGCTGGCCCATCCGCTCGCCCGCGGCGCGGAAGAGGCCGGCGGAACAGAGGTCAGCGGCACAGAACAGGCCAGCGGCGCGGGAGAGCCGGCCGAGGACGGTCTGGCGGGCAGTTGAGGGCGGTTCGACGCCGCCGATCCGACCTCAACTGCCCCCGCGGCGAACACCGCATAGCGGCCCGCCGGCCGCCCGGGTAACCGGGGCCTCAGACTGCTGCGCGCACCACCGGGATCGACGACGTCGGAAGGCCGCTGGGGAAGATGGTCGGCTCGGGGGCCGTGACAGGCGCCAGCGGGACCCGGACCGGGCCGCCGTCGACGGTCAGCAGTTCCCCGCGCACGTCGATTTCCAGCGGGGCGCCTTCACGGACCGTCAGGCTGATCGAATCCTGATCCAGCACGACGTGCAGGAGCCTGCCCTGAATCTTCAGGTGGAACTCGAGTCCGTCCCAGTCGGCAGGCAGCCGCGGATCGAAGTAGGGCACCGCGCCCTGGTCCCGCAGACCGGCAAAGCCGCTGACCAGCGAGCTCCACACCCCGCCGGTAGAGGCGATGTGGACGCCGTCGATCGTGTTGCCGTGGGTGTCGTCGAGGTCGATGAACAGGGCGTGGGTGAAGTGGTCCAGCGCAGCCTCGCCGTAGCCGACCTCGGCCGCCATGATGCCCTGGACGCAGGCGGACAGCGTGGAGTCGCCCGTGGTGATGGGATCGTAGAAGTCGAACGCGCGGCGCTTTTCCTCGGCGGTGAAGTCCTGCCACTGCAGGAACATGGCCAGCACGGTGTCGGCCTGCTTCAGGACCTGGTGCCGGTAGATCACCAGCGGGTGGAAGTGCAGCAGCAGCGGGTACTTGGACCGGGGTGTGGTCCAGTCCCACGGCTCCAGGGCCATGAAGTCGTTGTCCTGGGAGTGGACCTGGAGGTCTTCGTCGTAGGGCAGCTGCATGCGGTTGGCGGCCTGCTCCCAGAGCTCGCGTTCGGCGTCGTCGATCTCCGGGTGGTCCAGCGCCGCGGCGGTGCGCAGGTTGAAGCGCGCCATGACGTTTGTGTACAGGTTGTCGTTGACGACGGCGGTGTACTCGTCGGGGCCGGTGACGCCGTGGATGTGGAAGAGCCCGTCCTTGCCGAAGAAGCCCAGCGAGACCCACATCCGGGCGGTCTCGATCAGCAGCTCGGAGCCCAGGGTGGCCTGGAACTCGGTGTCTCCGCTGGCCCAGATGTACCGGTTGGTCGCGAAGGCGATCGCGGCGGCGATGTGGAATTGCGCGGTGCCGGCCGCGTAGTAGGCGCTGGCCTCGAGTCCGTTGATGGTGCGCCAGGGGAAGAGGGCGCCGTCCACGCTGAGCTCCTTGGCGCGGATCTTCGCCTCGGGCAGGAGGTTGTGGCGGAATTCCAGGACCTGCCGGGCGTTGCCCGGGCTCGTGTATGTCAGGTAGGGCAGCAAGTACACTTCCTGGTCCCAGAAGTAGTGCCCGTCGTAGCCGGAGCCGGACACGCCCTTGGCCGGGATGCCGGCCACATCGGCGCAGGCAGTGGCCTGCGCGAGCTGGAAGAGGTTCCACCGGACGCCCTGCTGGAGCTCGGTCTGGCCCGCCACCACGATGTCGCTGGTGCTCCAGTAGCCGCGGTAGTAGTTCTCGCTCTGGGCGAAGATCTCGCTGACCGGCAACAAGGCCGCTTCGGCGTCGTCCGCCAAGTCCCCCGAGGCCTGGCCCACGGCGTAGCTGACGGTCTTCTCCAGCACAAACGGTGCGTCCGCGCTGACGGCGAGCACGTAGCGGACGCTGCTGTCGTCCTGATCCACCAGGGTGTCGAAGGGCTGGACCCCGGCCGAGGTCCAGTGGTCCACGGCCATTCCGAGTCGCTGCTCGGATTCCGCAGCTTCCCACGCGAGGCGCAGGGAGCCGTCGCCGCCTTCGAGGCGCAACGGAAGCAGCACGCGTCCGGCGTGGCGGCCGGCACGGCGCGGGTCATGGGCGGAATGGTCCTCCACCGGCTGGTCCTGGCGGTTGATGACCGAGGACGTGACGTCCGCGGAGATATCCCGGTCGGCCGCCACTTCGAGGCTGATGCCCAGCGCGCCGCGGGAATCGTAGCCGACGGCGCGGCGTTCGGTGGTGGTCACGGTCGCGCCGGAGCGGCACTGCCAGGTGATCCGGCACTCGTAAATACCGGTGGCGAAATCCACCGAGCGGCGGTAGTCCAGCACTGTGGACTCGTCCAGGCTCAACGGCTCGCCGTCGATGATGACGGTGAAGTTGTTGGCGTCCGGGACGTAGAGGATCCGCTGCCCGGTGCGTGCAAAGCCGTAGGCGTTTTCCGCGTGCTTGATGTCCCACGTCTCGTGGAAGCCGTTGATGAAGCTGCCGGGAAGTTCGGCGTCAGCGGCGCCCCAGTGCGCGCCGCGAATGCCCAGGTGCCCGTTGCCGAGGCTGAACAGGGTCTCCAAGGTGCCGGCGTTGCCGGGGAGGTGGACGGTCTCGACCAACTGCCAGGGATCGTTGGGGAACCGGGCGCGGTCCGAGGTGATGAGGGCCATGGTTAGGGGTTCTTTCGGCGGGAGTGGGCAGTGAGCTAGGCGGTGGGAGCTGGCACCCGGAGGGGCGGAGCTTTAGGCGGCGGAAGCCGGCGCAGGGCTAGAGCAGTTCGGCGAGGTCGTTGACCACTACCGTGGCCCCGGCATCGAGCAGGGTCTGCCGGCCGGCGCCGCGGTCGACGCCGATCACGGAGCGGAAGTCTCCCGCACTGCCGGCCTGGACGCCGGAGACGGCGTCCTCCACCACAACGCAGTCCTGGCTCGCCAGATCCAGGAGCCGGGCGGCGTATTCGTAGGTGGCCGGGCTGGGCTTGCCGGGCAGACCCTCGGCGACGGCGACCACACCATCGACCACCACGGGGAAGTAATCGGAGAGCCCGGCAGCCTTGAGCACGGCCGGGGCGTTGCGGGAGGAGGAAACGACGGCGAGCTTGAGTCCGCGGGCCAGGGCGGCGTCGACCAGCCGGACGGAGCCCTCGTAGGGCTGGACCCCGCCGGCCTCGACGATGTCATTGAAGACCTTGTTCTTGCGGTTGCCCAGCCCATGGACGGTGTCATGGGCGGGCTCGTCGTCCGCCGGGCCCTCGGGCAGCACAATGCCTCGGGAGGCCAGAAAGTCCCGGACGCCGTCGAAGCGCGGCTTGCCGTCGATGTGGTCGAAGTAGTCGCTCTCACGGTACGGCGCCGCATCAGGGACCGAGGCCAGGAATCCGTCGAAAAGCTGCTTCCAGGCCTGCTCGTGCACCACCGCGGTGGGCGTCAGGACGCCGTCGAGGTCAAAAAGGATGGCCGATGCGCCGGAGAGGGCACCGGCGAGGCCGGAGGTGTCGGGAACTGCAGTCATGAGTCAGGGTCCTTTCAGACAACGGGCAAGCAAGACGGTTTGATCAAAGCGACGGTTTAAGGCAGTCAGTTCAGGGCAGTTCCGGCGCGACGGCGGCTCTGCCTTGCTGCTCTGTTTGGGGACGTTCCGGTGGGGTCGCCGCCCGGATCAGCGGCGGCGCGTGCTGGTGCGCTCTACCAATTTGGTGTCCAGCAGATGGTCCGACGGCGGACTGGCAAGCGGCGGATTGGGAAGTCCCGAGCGATGAAGTCTTTCAATCAGCAGGTTGGCCGCGAAAGCGCCTTGGTCGGCCACAGGCTGGGCCATAGTGCTCAGGCCCAGGAACCAACTCATCTGATGATCGTCTATTCCTATGATGGACACGTTTTCCGGCGCTGACAAACCGAGCTCCCGTAGTGCCATGAGCGCGCCGAAGGCTGTTTCGTCGCAACCGGCGAAGATCGCGGACGGCATTTTGCGGCTTTTCACCAGCCCTGCCATGGCCAGCCGGCCGCCTTCGATGCTCGAGCCGGCGTCGATCACGAGGTCCGGATCGACCTCGAGGCCGTAGGCGGTTAGGGCCTCTTCGAAGCCCCGCCGCCGCTCGCTGGCGGTCACGAGGGACGGCGCACCGGTTTCGCTGCCGGCGAGGATCGCGATGTCCCGGTGGCCTAGTTCCAGCAGGTGGTTCGTGGCGGCGCGGGCGGCCTCCGCGTTGTCGATGCCCACGTTGTCCCACGGCACGGCGTGCATTCCGACGCTGGCCACGGCGAGGCCCGACCCGGCGAGCGCGGCCATTTCGGCCTTACTAAGGGCAATGTTGAGCAGCAGCACGCCGTCCACGCGCTGGGCCAGGCCCGCGAGGTCGCCGAAGAGCTTCTGCTGCACGCTGGGCCGGTTCCGGAGGCTGATCAGGACAGTGTCATAGCCGCTGTCTGCGAAAACTTCCTCGGCCGTTTCCACCGCGCGGGCAAAAAACCATGCTGTAGCAGTCGGGGCGATGATGGCCACGGAACCGGTGCTGCCGCCGGCCAGCCTGGATGCTGCTGATGAGGCCCTGTAGCCCAGCTGGGCCGCCGCGTCGCCGACCCTTGCCTTAGCTTGTGCGGAGACATTGGGAAGCTGCCTGAGTGCACGGGAGACAGTGCAGATGGAGAGCCCAGAGAGCGCGGCGACGTCCTGGATTCTCACGCGCGGGGTCTTAGCCTGCGGCACGGGCTCAGCCCTTTCTCCCCCCGAAGTAGTGGGCCCGGTGTTCATGGCCGAGGTCGATTGTAAGCGCTTACAAATTTGGCATGCAAGTGGATGGTCCCATGTCGGGCCAGTGTTCGGGTCCGAGTTTGGGTCCGCGGCTGGACGGCGCCCGGTGAGTGACCCGTCGGTGACCGGGCAATGGCCGGGCAGTAGCCGCTCTGCGTCTGGTCAGCGCAGGACGTAGTGCCGCAGGAAGGCGCTGACGTCCACGAGTTCGGCCTTCGAAATCGAATGCCCCATGCCGGGGTAGGTCCGGGCAGTGAGCTGGGTGTTCCGGTGCAGCCACTCCTCGGTGTGTTCGGCGGCGGCGTCGTTAATTACGACATCGGCCCTGTCCCTGCCCCAAAAGAATGGCGGCCGGGAGGTGAAGGATTCGCTCATGGCCAGGAGTTCGTTGTCCAGAACAAAGCCCGAAAGCCCGACCACCGCGCGGAACTGGTCCGGCCGGAGCCGCAGAAGCGTGCTGGCCATGGCCATCCCCTGCGAAAATCCGAACAGGCTGACGCTGCTGTGCCGGGACTTGACGGACTCGATCCAGGCGAAGACAGCGTTCGTGGAGGCGATGACGTCGGCAAAGTCGTGGGTCAGGAAATAGTCCAACAGGAACCAGCCGTGATGGTCGCCGATGTCCTTGGGCCCGCGCAGGGCGGCGCAAGTGAACTCCGGCGGCAGGGAACTGAACAGCTTGGACATCCGGGACTCGTCCGTGCCGTAGCCGTGCAGCATCACCAGCAGCGGCGTGCCGGCGCGTTCGTGTTCGGGTCGTGACCAGACGACAGTCTCCATGGGCTCAGCCTATCCAGAGCGTCCGCGTCCTCGGCTCAACATCCCCAGCCCAGCATCCGTGGCACTGCACTCTGGACGGGCCTTCGATTCCTCGGCGGAAGCGGACTTCTGCCGTCCAGGGCCCGCGGCGCGTTCGGGGGAAACCGGGCCGGATGTTCGAGAACACGCCGGATGCCCGGAACCGGTGCGGAAATATCCCGGCCGGACCGAGCTCGATTTCATTGAAACAGCAGGGGCGGGGTTGTAGCGTGACGCTGGACAGCATGCTTAGCATCACCAATCCGTCCCCCGGGACACCAAGGAGCACGTCATGAGAATCGGTTCCGCAATCTTCCTCATTGCCATCGGCGCCATCCTTGCCTGGGCCGTAGCCCCGGGGCTGATCCCCAACGTGAACCAAGCCATGATCGGCTACATCCTGATGGCGGTCGGCGTTATTGGACTCATAGCCTCTCTGGTCCTCGCCTCCCCCGGACGCGGCCGCTCGCGCCGGGTCAGCGAAAGCCGCACGGTTGTGGACCCCAACACCGGCGAGACCATCACCCGCAATGAGAGCCGCGACGCGAGCCTCTAAGTTCCGCCCGCGCCCCCTTCGCAGCGTGGAATCCAACGACCCGGAAGCCGGGCCGGGCCTTGAGGTCAGGCCCGGCTTCTGCCACTTAACCCCGCAGCCACCCCGCGGAGCACATGCCCAGCCCCCGGAGCGGACCATGGACATAACCCCAACCTGCCCATCCCCCGGCCGGACCACTGGACATGTCCCCCGGGCACCCGGTCCGCAGGCCCCCGCGCGGAGCACATGCCCATCCCCCGGCCGGACCACTGGACATGTCCCCCGGGCACCCGGCCCGCAGGCCCCCGCACGCGGAGCACATGTCCAGCCCCCGGCGCCAACCATGGACATAACCCCAACCCGCCCATTCGCCAGCCCGGCCACTGGACATGTCCCCCGGGCACCCGGCCCGCAGCCACCCCGGCCGATGGGCATGTCCCCCGGCGCCGACCCATTTTCTGTGTTCATGTGGTTTTTCATTGACAAACCCACATGAACGAAGATAAAGTCAAACAATTCCACTTCATGTGACGGGAGTCACCGGAGCGGCGAGATCGGGTTCGGCAGTTCAAAGGCCCGGCAAGAACAGCAGCCAAGACAGACGCAGTACGCAATGGAGGGTAAGTGTTCGCCGAAGAACGCCAGCAGCTGATCGTGGGGCTCATCTACGCCAGCGGCCGGGCCAGCGTCACGGACCTGGCCGAGCGCTTCAGCATCACCACCGAAACCGTCCGCCGGGACCTCGCCGCGCTGGAAGCCAATGGCAGCGTCCGCCGGGTACACGGCGGCGCTGTTTCCCCGGACCGCTTCAGCACCACAGAGGAAAGCGTTCTCGAGCGGACCGTCCAGCGCCAGCCCGAGAAGACCCGGATCGCCGAGGCCGCCCTGGCCCTCATGCCCCCGGGCCTCACCGGCAGCATCCTGATCGACGCCGGTTCCACCACGGAAGCCCTCGCCGAGCTCCTGTCCGCCCGGGCCGCCGGAGCCGCCGCGGCCGGCAACTTGCCCGGCCCCGGGTCCGACGCCGAACTCGTGGTCATCACGCACTCACTTCCCATCGCGTCCAGGCTGTCCGGCGAACCCGGCATCGCCCTCCACCTGCTCGGCGGCAAAGTCCGCGGCCTGACGCAGGCCGCCGTCGGCCAGTCCACGGTGGAGGCCGCCCGCCGGATCCGCCCGGACATCGCCTTCATCGGCACCAACGGCATCCATGCAGCCTTCGGGCTGAGCACACCCGATCCTGAAGAAGCCGCGGTCAAGGCTGCCTTCGTCCAATCAGCGCGCCGCATTGTGGTGCTGGCTGATTCCTCCAAGCTGGATGCAGAGACGCTGGTCCAGTTCGCCTCGTTGAAAGATCTGGACACCGTGATCACAGACACCCAACCCAGCCGGGAACTCGCGGACGCCCTTGCGGAAGCCGGAGTGGAGGTGGTGGTCGCGTGATTGTCACCCTTACCGCCAACCCCAGCCTGGACCGCACGGTGGCGCTGCCTGGCCCCCTCCTCCGCGGGGAGGTCCAGCGGGCCATCTCCGTCCGCCAGGAATCGGGGGGCAAGGGCGTCAACGTCTCCCGTGCCCTCGTCGCCTCGGGGCTCAAGACAATCGCCGTCCTTCCCGGCGCGGAGGCCGACCCCGTCCTCGCCGGCCTGCGGGAGACCGACGTTCCCTTCGCGGCCCTCCCGATTGGCGAGCCGCTGCGCAGCAACGTGGCCCTCACCGAGCCCGGCGGCGTCACCACCAAGATCAATGAACCCGGACCGGTCCTGAGCGCGGATCAGCAGGAGGCCCTGATAAGCCTGCTGCTGGACCACGCCCGCGGCGCCGCCTGGGTGGTCCTGGCCGGCTCGCTCCCACCAGGGGTTCCGGCCGACTTCTACGCGACCGTCACCCGGCGGCTGCGCTCCCTGTTCGACGGCGAGGCCGCACCCCGGGTCGCCGTCGACTCGTCCGGCGAACCTCTCGCCGCAGCGGTCTCCGGCGACACCTCGGGAAAGCCGGACCTCTTGAAACCCAACGCCGAGGAACTGGTGGAACTGGCTGCCGCAGCCGGTTTCGCCACGAACAAGTCCGCCGAGGAACTCGAAGCGGACCCGGAGGCTGCAGCAGCGGCCGCCTCCGCCGTCGTGCGCTCCGGAGTGGGTTCCGTACTGGCCACCCTCGGCTCCAAGGGTGCCGTTCTAGTGACGGCCGACGGCGCGTGGCTGGCCACGCATCCGCCGGTCACCGCGGTCAGCACTGTCGGCGCCGGCGATTCCTCGCTGGCCGGATACCTGCTCGCATCCAGCCAGGGCGCCGCCCCGGTCGATTGCCTACGTCAGGCGGTGGCCCATGGTGCCGCCGCCGCTTCCCTGCCTGGCTCCACTGTCCCGGCAGTCAACCAAACCACCCCTGATGCCGTAACCATCACGGCCCTCCGGAAGGATTGACAGTGACACAGCTCATTACTACCGAACTGGTCGAGCTCGACCAGAATCTGGGCAACTCGCCCGAGGACGTGATCCGGCATCTGGCAGGCAGAGTTGCCGACACCGGACGCGCCACCGAGGCCGAAGGCCTTTTTGCTGACGCCTTTGCCCGGGAATCCAAGACTGCCACGGGTGTCCCGGGCGGCATCGCCATCCCGCACTGCCGCTCGACGGCGGTCACCGAGCCCACCCTGGCGATGGCGCGGCTGTCCCAGCCGGTGGACTTCGGGGCCAAGGACGGGCCCGCGGACATCATCTTCTTCATCGCCGCTCCTGAGGGCGCGGACCAGGACCACTTGAAGCTGCTTTCGAAGCTGGCGCGGTCGCTGATCAAGAAGGACTTCACGGCCAGCCTGCGCGCCGCTACCTCCCAGGCAGAGATCGTCGAGCTCGTCGACGGCGCCCTGGCGGACAAGCCGGCCGCCCACACCCCGGCCGAAGCGACCGGCGCCGCTTCCGCGGCCGCCGCCTCAGCAGCGGCGGGTGCCGCCGGCGAAGGTTCCGGCGCAGCGAAGGCCAAGGGGCCCAAGCGCCTCGTCGCCGTTACGGCCTGCCCCACCGGCATCGCCCACACCTACATGGCCGCCGACTCGCTCGTTGCCGCGGCCAAGGAGGTCGGCGTGGACCTGCAGGTGGAAACCCAGGGATCCTCCGGCGCCAAGGCACTTGACCCCGCCGTGATCGCCGCCGCCGATGCCGTGATCTTCGCCGTGGACGTCGATGTGCGCGGCAAGGAGCGCTTCGCCGGCATGCCGGTCATCAATGCGCCGGTCAAGCGCGGCATCGACGAACCGGACAAGATGGTGGCGGAAGCACTCGCCGCCGCGGACAACCCGCGTGCCCACCGCGTGCCGCACTTCGGCGCCGAGGAACAGGCCGAGCTCGCGGCCGAGGAAAAGAGTGAACACATCGGCACGAAGCTGAAGAAGGCGCTCCTGACCGGTGTCAGCTACATGATCCCGTTCGTGGCGGGCGGCGGTCTGCTGATCGCCCTCGGCTTCCTGTTGGGCGGCTACGACATCACCGCCGTCGCGGACAAGATCCTGGCGGAAAACAGCCTCTTCAACCTGCCTACCGCGTACCCGGAACTGGCGTGGGGCCCGCTGGGGGCTTACCTGGGTGCCGTGCTGTTCAAGATTGGCGCCCTGTCCCTGGGCTTCCTGGTACCCGCACTGGCCGGCTACATCGCCTACGCCATCGCTGACCGGCCGGGCATCGCCCCGGGCTTCGTTGCCGGCGCCACCGCCGTCTTTATGGGTGCAGGCTTCCTCGGTGGCATCGTGGGCGGCCTGATCGCCGGCTACGTGGCACATTCCATCGGCAAGCTCAACGTGGCCCGCTGGCTGCGCGGCCTGATGCCGGTGGTCGTTATCCCGCTCGTGGCGTCGCTCGTGGCTTCCGGCCTGCTGTTCGTGTTCCTGGGCGCCTACATCGCCCGGGTCACCGTCGGGCTCAACGAATTCCTGTCCGGCCTTACCGGTGCCAGCGCCGTCGCACTTGGCATCATCCTGGGCCTGATGATGTGCTTCGACCTCGGCGGTCCGGTCAATAAGGTGGCCTACTCCTTCGCCGTCGCCGGCCTGAGTGCCGCCTCCATCACCAACCAGGCACCGTGGCAGATCATGGCAGCCGTCATGGCCGCCGGCATGGTCCCGCCGCTGGCCATGGCACTGGCTGCCACCGTGCTGAACAAGAAGCTCTTCAGCCTGGCGGAACAGGAAAACGGCAAGGCCGCATGGCTGCTGGGAGCGTCCTTCATCACCGAAGGCGCCATCCCCTTCGCCGCCGCCGACCCGCTGCGCGTCATCCCCGCCAGCATGCTCGGCGGCGCCGTAACCGGCGCCATCTCGATGGCGGCGGGCGTGGGGTCGAAGGCCCCGCACGGCGGAATCTTCGTCTTCTTCGCGATCGATCCCTTCCTGATGTTCGTCGTCGCCATCGCGGCCGGTACGGTCGTAAGTGCCTTGGCAGTGATTGCGCTCAAGCGCTGGGCAGTCAAGAAGCCGGTTGGTACGGTGGAAACGGTTCCCGTAGCCGCCTGAACCAGTGCACGATTTTCCAAGCAGATACCCACAGCTGATAAACACACAAGCTGACTTCAAGGAGCAGAAATGACCGAACGTAACGCCACCATTGCCAGCCGCGTTGGGCTGCATGCCCGTCCGGCAGCCATCTTCGCCGAGGCTGCAGGCGAGTTCGACAACCTCGAGATCACGATCGCCCGCCTGGGCGAGCCGGAGGACGAGGCCATGGACGCCGCCAGCATCCTGTCGCTGATGAGCCTGGGCGCCTCCCACGGCGAGGTTGTGGTGTTGCGTGCCGAGGGTGCAGGCGCCGACGCGGCACTGGACCGTCTCGTGCAGATCCTTGAGACGGATCACGACGCCGAATAGCCTCACCTTCCGGCCCGCGCCGGAACACCGGCAGTTTCAGTTGGCCCGGCCGGCCCCGATTAAGGGGCCGGCCGGGCCTTTGCGTTGCCGGAGTGACCTTCGTAGTAACGGGCAGGATGTGCGGAAAACGAGGCTTTTTGTCAGTGAACTTAGTAAATGCTTGTCACCGCCCGGCGGTGCCGCTAGTTTGGAATCCCCGGCGGCACTGACCGCGCGCCGCCGCCCAAATCGTTCCCGGCCGAAGGAGATGATCTCGCAGCCATGCCAACGAAGAAGGGCGAGCCCCGCGGCTCAGAAAGCCCCAGCATCAAGGACCCCGAGCTCTACGAGAAGCTGGTAGAGGACGGCGCCTCCAAGCAAAAAGCCGCCAGAATCTCCAACGCCGCCGCCAAGCGGGGCCGGTCCTCGGTCGGCCGCAAGGGCGGCAAGGCCGGTGACTACGAGGACTGGACGGTGCCGCAGCTGAAGGAACGCGCAAAGGCGATCGGCCTCAAGGGCTACTCGGCCAAGAAGAAGAGCGAGCTCATTTCCGCCCTGCGGAACTCCTGATCAGGGTGGGCGACGGCGCCGGGCGACAGCCGGGCTCAGGCACCCTTCCGGGCCGCCGTCTTCGCGGCCGGCGCCTTGGGAGCGGCCGCGGTCTTGGCGGCCCCAGTCTTGGAAGCCGCCGCAGTCTTGGTGGACGCCGTCTTGCTGGCGGTGGACTTGGACGCCGTCGTCTTGCTGGCGGTGGACTTGGCCGCCGTCGTCTTGGCGGCCGCCTTCGGGGCAGCCTTGGCCGCAGATCCGGAGGCCTCGGCCGGAGTCTCCGCGGCCTCTCCCCCGCCGCCGCGCTTTTTCTCGATGCTGCGCTTGAGGGCTTCCATCAGGTCGATGACTTCGCCGTCGCCCGCCTCGGCCGGGACACCGAAGGTCTCCTCCGTGTCCAGCGACTCCCCCTTGTCCAGCTTCGCCTCGATCAGCTGGCGCAGCTGCTCCTGGTATTCGTCCGTGAACTGGTCGGGCTCAAAATCGGAGGCCATCGAATCAACCAGGGCGGCGGACATTTCGCGTTCCTGCGCGGAGATCCGGATGGAGGTCTCCAGTGCGGGAAAGCTGGCCTCGCGGACTTCGTCGGCCCACAACAGCGACTGCAACAGCAGGACCTCGTCGCGGATCCTCAGCGCGCCAAGCCGGGTCTTGTCCCGGAGCGCGAACTGCACAATTGCCACACGGTCCGTGTCCTCCAGGGCGCGCCGCAGCAGCACATAGGCCTTGGGCGACTTCGAGTCGGGTTCAAGGTAGTAGCTCTTTTCAAACATCATGGGATCGAGCTGATCGACCGGAACGAACTGGACCACTTCGATTTCGTGGCTGTTTTCCGCCGGGATGGACTTCAGCTCGTCGCGGGTCAGGACCACGGTGCGGCCATCGTCCTCATATGCCTTGTCGATGTCCTCGTAGTCGATGATCTTGCTGCAGACCTCGCAACGGCGCTGGTAGCGGATCCTGCCGCCGTCGGCGTTGTGGACTTGGTGGAGGCTGATGTCGTGGTCCTCAGTGGCGCTGTAGACCTTGACCGGCACGTTGACCAGCCCGAACGCTATTGCGCCTTTCCAGATGGCTCTCATGGATCAAGTGAACCTCACAGTTGCGCGGAGGTGAAGGGTTTTGCCCAACGGTAAAGAACGCGTCCGGGTGGACGGACGCGAACTGGTGCTCACCAACCTGGAAAAAATCATGTACCCGGAGACGGGAACCACCAAGGCCGACGTCCTGGCCTACTACGCCGCCGTCGCGCCGGTGCTGATCCCCGCCGCCCGCAACCGGCCGGCCACGCGGAAGCGCTGGGTCCACGGCGTCGGGACCGCCGACGCCCCCGGGGAAATGTTTTTCCAGAAGAACCTGGACCATTCAACGCCCGGCTGGGTGCCCCGCGCCGCCATCACGCACAAGGACCGGACCATCCAATATCCCCTGGTCAATGATCCCGCCACGCTCACCTGGCTGGCCCAGATCGCAGCCCTGGAGATCCACGTGCCGCAGTGGCGGGTGGACTCCCACGGCAATGCGCTGCCGCCCGACCGGCTGGTGCTGGACCTGGACCCCGGCGAGGGCGCGGGACTGGCGGAGTGCGTGGAGGTGGCCAGGCTGGCCCGCACCATCCTGCAGGACGTGGGCCTGGACCCCGTGCCCGTGACGAGCGGCAGCAAGGGCATCCACCTCTACGCGCCCTTGGACGGGGCCCAGAGCTCGGACCAGATTTCCGATTTCGCCCGCGAACTGGCCCGCTCGCTCGAAGCAGACCACCCGGATCTGGCCGTCAGCGACATGAAAAAGACCCTGCGCACCGGCAAAGTGCTGGTGGACTGGAGCCAGAACAACGCCGCCAAGACCACCATCGTGCCGTACTCGCTGCGCGGCCGGCTCCGGCCCACAGTGGCCGCACCGCGCACGTGGCGCGAACTCAGCGCCCCTTCACTGCACCACTTGGACTTCCAGGAGGTGATGAAGCGCGTCGCAGAAGGCAAGGATCCGTTCGCTCCGGTCTCCGGCAGCCGGCAGGGCGCCGGAACCGGGGCAGCCCACACGACAACCCACGCGGCAGGCAACAGTCCCAGCGGGCGGGCTGAAATGTCGCCCGAGCAGGCCGGCGACGGCGGCGACACGGACCCGCGGCTGGACAAGTACCGGACCAAACGGGACAGGGCAGGCACCCCAGAGCCCTTCACCGCCGAACGGCACCACGCCGACGAGGACGGCGGGACACGGCAGGAGAAGTTCGTCATCCAGGAGCACCACGCCAGGCGGCTGCACTACGACTTCCGGCTCGAACGCGACGGCGTGCTCGTGTCCTGGGCATTGCCGAAGGGCGTCCCGACCAGCAAGGCGAAAAACCACCTCGCGGTCCAGACCGAAGACCATCCGATGGACTACGCGGACTTCGAGGGAGACATTCCCCAAGGCCAGTACGGGGCGGGAACCGTCAGCATCTGGGACCGCGGATCCTACGAATGCGAAAAGTGGATCGCCGGCAAAGAAGTCATTGCCACCCTGACCGGGGCAGAGGGCGGCGGCCTTGGCGGGACCCGCAGGTTCGCTCTGATCCACACCGGCCAGGCCAACGACCAATGGCTCATCCATCTGATGGACCCTGCCGGTTCGAAAGACCACCCTGGCGCGCGGCGCCCGTCCGGCACAGCGGACGACGCCGACGAGGACGACGGGGACGACGACCGCGGCGGCGGCCAAGTCGAAAGCGAAAGCGCGAGCCAGGCCGACGGCGGAGCGGAAACCGGCAGAGGCCCCGAATCGGCGCCCGACGCCTCCGCGTTCAGCCCGATGCTGGCTACGTCCGGGACCTTGGCGGATCTTCCGGACCTGGACTGGCAGATCGAGCTCAAGTGGGACGGGGTGCGGGCCCTGGTCATCGGCGATGCCACCAAGATCCGGCTCATCAGCCGCAACGGCATCGACATGTCCCTGAGCTACCCCGAACTCACGGACCGGTCCCACTGGCCGGAACAGGGCTTTGTCGCCGACGGCGAGATCATCGCCGTCGGGCGCTCCGGCCGGCCCGACTTCGGCCTGCTGCAGAGCCGCATGAAACTCACCAAGGCCGCGGACGTCAGAAAAGCGCAGGCATCGACGCCCGTGCGGCTGATGCTGTTCGATCTGCTCTTCGACGCCGGCCAGGACCTGCGCCGGCTGCCGCTGAGTGAGCGGCGCAGCCGGCTGGAGCGGTTCTTCCGCCCCTCCGCCGCCCCGGCTGAACTCTCCGGCGTGATCGACGGCGACGCCGAGCACATCCTCGAGAGCGTCGCCGAGCTGGGGCTGGAGGGTGTCATGGCCAAGCGCAAGGACGGGCGCTATGTCGGCCAGCGCAGCCGGTCCTGGCTCAAGCTCAAGGTTGAACGGACCCAGGAAGTGGTGGTGGGCGGCTGGCGGCCCGGAAAGGGCGGGCGCGGAGAATCCGTGGGCTCGCTGCTGCTGGGGATTCCGGACGGCGCGAAGCTACGTTATGTCGGCCGGGTGGGCAGCGGCTTCAGCACCCGTGAACTCAAGGAACTCAGGCAACAACTCGACGCCCTGCCACGGAAGACCTCCCCGTTCCGGGACGTGCCGCACGCTGACGCCGCAGACGCCAACTGGGTGAGTGCAAAACTGGTCGGCGAGGTCACTTTCGGGGAATGGACCGGCAGCGGGAAGCTCCGGCACCCGGTGTGGCGCGGCTGGCGCCTGGATAAGACGCCAGCCGACGTCGTGGTCGACCCTGCCGCCGGCCCCTAGTATGCCGCCGGGGCTAGTCGTGGTGGGGCATCTGCGGACGGCTCTGCCGGTGCATGGCTCCGGCGGCCACCTGCTGGCCTTGCCGTCCGCGGGCGGTATCGCGGTCCTTGGGGTGACGCTGCTTGCCGCTGCCGTCCGGCCATTGCTGGCCGGTCGCCGCCGAGGGGGGCGCATGGTGCAGGGTCTCCGGTCCGGGGGTTTCAGCCATGGACTGCGCCAGATGGCTCGCGACCTCCGGTTCGATTTCTTCTCCGAATTGATGATCCGCCATTGATCTTCCTTTCCGCTGTAATAACCGCTGTGAAATGAAGTGTCCATCAATCGTAGAACCGCACCGATGAGATGTCTGTAGTGGCTGTGGCGGGCCTCTCCTTTTGGCCCGGTTCCCGCCCAGTAACCTGCGTTCGCGCGGGCCGGTGGGGAAAATTTTGGCCGCGGCGCCGCCGGGCTCGCCGGTTCCCAGTAACCGGGCGGTGAAACCGGGCAAAAGAAATTCGCGGATCGACCCCAAATACCGCCCGAAATGCGGGATCATACGGTACGGAACTCGGAAACGCCAGAGAAATCCCGTAAAATTGAAAGCCTGCCCAGAGCGGGGCAGCTACCAGTCGCAAGCAAATGATCTCCCTAGGAGCTTCCCAAATGCCCACAGACCGAAGCATGACCGACTCTTCAGCAGGCGTCATTAACGCCAGCGGAACCAACCAAGGCGCGCCCAAGGGTGTGAAGAAACCGAAGCTTCGCCGCCGTCGACTCCGCGAGTCCGACGTCAACGTAGTCGACCAGCCAATGCTCAAGAAGGCGCTCGGCGGCACCATAGTGGGTAACACCATGGAGTGGTACGACGTCGGCGTGTTCGGCTACCTGATCACCACCATGGGACCGGTGTTCCTGCCGGAGGCGGACAAGTCCGTCCAGACCCTGTTCCTGCTGGGAACCTTCGCCGCCACCTTCATCGCCCGCCCCCTCGGCGGAGTCGTGTTCGGCTGGCTTGGCGACAAGATCGGCCGCCAGAAGGTCCTTGCCGCGACCCTGATGATCATGGCCGCCAGCACCTTCGCCGTCGGGCTCCTGCCCGGCTACGCACAGATCGGCATCTGGGCCGCGGTCCTGCTGGTCCTGTTCAAGGTTATCCAGGGCTTCTCCACCGGCGGTGAATACGCCGGCGCCACGACCTTTGTGAGCGAGTACGCCCCTGACAAGCGCCGCGGATTCTTCGCCAGCTTCCTGGACATGGGCAGCTACCTCGGCTTCGCCATGGGCGCAGCCCTCGTTTCGGTGCTGCAGCTGGCCCTCGGTCAGGACACCATGGAGCAGTGGGGCTGGCGCATCCCGTTCCTCCTTGCCGGCCCGCTCGGCCTGATAGCCGTGTACTTCCGGAGCAAGATCGAGGAATCGCCGCAGTTCCAGGCAACCCTGGACGCCCAGGAAGCATCCGCCAAGGACGCAACCGCCTCGGACACCGCAGCCTCCAAGGGCCCGGTGGGCATCGTGAAGGCATACTGGCGCTCCCTCATCGTCGCGATGATCCTGGTAGCGGCGGCAAACACCGCCGGCTATGCACTGACTTCCTACATGCCGACGTACCTGACCGAGTCCAAGGGCTACGACGAGCTCCACGGCACACTGCTGACAATCCCCGTGCTGGTCATCATGAGCCTCTGCATCCCGCTGACCGGCAAGCTCTCTGACCGGATCGGCCGCCGCCCCGTGCTGTGGATCGGCGCCATCAGCACTGTGGTCCTCGCCACCCCGGCGTTCCTGCTGATCGGCATCGGCGAAGTCTGGTCCACGTTCGCCGGCCTTGCCCTGATTGCCTTCCCTGTGACGTTCTACGTCGCCAACCTGGCTTCGGCCCTGCCGGCCCAGTTCCCGACGGCCAGCCGCTACGGCGCCATGGGCATCGCGTACAACTTCTCGGTGGCCATCTTCGGCGGCACCACGCCGTTCATCGTTGCCGCTCTGATCAACGCGACCGGCAACGACATGATGCCGGCCTACTACCTGATGGCCACCTCGGCGATCGGCGCAGTAGCGATCTACTTCCTCAAGGAATCGGCCCAGATGCCGCTGCCCGGCTCCATGCCGAGCGTGGACACCCAGGCTGAGGCCCGCGAACTGGTCGCGACGCAGGACGAGAACCCGCTGATCGACCTTGAGCACATGGACATGCCCATGGTCGCGCCGGCCGCCGATTCCACCGCAGGGCGCGGGGAAGCCGAGAAAGTCCCGGCCACAGTCTGAGTCTGCCGGTCCGACCGGACCCGGCAGCAGCAGCCCAGGCTACGTAGCTGACAGCCCCGCCCTTTGAGGCCTGTTCCGTATGTTTACCCGCTGGGAAGCATACGGAACAGGCCTTAGGCGTGTCCGCACCACTTGTCAGTCCCGGGAAAGCCGGGAAACCCCACGGAACCCCGGGAAACAGCAAAACAGCGAAACCGGAGAGAGGCAGTTTTAATGTCCCTGCTGCACCACATCCGTTCGCTGCACAGCCTGGCCCCGGCCAACAAGGACCACGTGTCGGCTTGGCGGGTGGCGATCAGCGTGGCCGTTCCGTCCCTGGCACTGTTGGCGGCCGGGCGCCCCGAGCTGATCGGCTACGCCGTTTTCGGCGCGCTGACGGGCATGTACGGCCGCACCGAGCCTCATCAGCTCCGGCTCCGGCATCAAGGCCAGGCGGCCGTCCTCCTGCTCACCGGGGTGGGAGTCGGCGTCTTCCTCTCTGTCCATCACATTCATTCGTGGGCCCTGGTGGTCGTGGAGGCCGCGTTTGCCGGCGTGGCGTCGCTGTTCACGGACAGGACGGCCCTGAAACCCGCCGGCCCGTTCTTCGGGATCCTGGCCCTGGGCGCATGCGCCTCTGTTCCCGCCGCGGTGCCCTGGTTCACCGCCGTCTTCATCGCCGCGGGATCGGCCGCGTTCTCGATCCTGATCGGCTTTGGCGGCTGGTTCCGGGGCCGCACCTGGCAGCGAGGTCGGCGGCGGCACGTCGCGGTGCTGCGCGGGGCGGGCCGCCGGGCGGTGTGGCTGCATGCCGCCCGCTACATGACCGCCGTCGGCGCCGCCGGGACGATTGGCGTCCTCAGTGGCAGCGGCCACCCGCACTGGGCCATGGCGGCGGCGGCGGTGCCGCTTGCCGGCGCGGATCTGCCCAGCAGCGTGTACCGCGGCGTCCACCGGATTGTCGGCACGCTCCTGGGCCTGGTGGTGGTGGCGGCCGTCCTGTTCCCGTGGCCGGGGTCGCCGCTGTTAGCCTTTCCCGGCCATGAGGCCGCGGTCTTGGCGTGCCTGGTGATCGTCCTGCAGTTCAGCACCGAGCTGTTCATGGCCCGGCACTACGGCCTCGCCATGGTTTCCTTCACGCCGGTGATCCTGTTGATCGGACAGCTTGCGGCGCCGGCCGATCCCGGTGTCCTCATCGCCGAACGGGCCGTCGAGACGGGGGTGGGCGCCGCCGTCGGGATCCTGGTGGTCGTGCTGATCCGGCGCCGGCGCGTGGCCGTTTCCTGATGCACCCGGCCTACTTGGCCCGCCGCGGCGGCCCGGCAACGAGCCGCGGCGGCAGCACCCGCGACACCGACGTCAGGACCTTGTAGCGCTTACTGGGGATGGAGACGGCCTTGCCCTTGGCGTTGTCCGCCAGACCCTCGCTGACCACCTGCCGCGCTTCGAGCCACATCCAGCGCGGCGTCACCGTCTTGTCCATCCCCATCCGGTCGTGGAACTCGGTGTGGGTGAATCCGGGGCACACGGCGGTGACCCTCACCCCGCGCGCGGCGTAGGCCATGTTGGCCGAGCGCGAGAAGCTCAGCAGCCAGGCCTTCGCTGCGGAGTACGTTCCGCGGGGCAGGAAGGCGGCCACGCTGGCGACGTTGATGATCCTGCCGGACTGGCGCGCGAGCATGCCCTGCAGTGCGGCGTGGCTCAGCTCCATGGCGGTTTCGACATGGAGCTTCAGGTGCTTCTTCTCCTCGGCAATGTCGTTGTCCTCGAACGGCTGCAGCAAGCCGATTCCCGCATTGTTGACCAGGATCTCCACCGGCCGTGCGGGATCGGTGAGGCGCGCGACGACGGCGGCAATCCCGGCGTCGTCGGTCAGGTCCGCGGCGATCGTCTCCGTCGCGGTCCCGTAGCTGTTCTCCAACTCCGCCGCCGTGGCCGCCAGGCGGCCGGCGTCGCGGGCCACGAGCACCACGCGGTGGCCCTGTTCGGCGAGCTGGCGGGCGAACTCGGCGCCGAGGCCTGCCGTCGCGCCCGTAACGAGAGCGGTGGTGCCCGGTGTGGAGGCTGTTTGTGGGTTCATAGCGACAGCCTAACGGTGGAGCGGCTCAGGCCAGGGCCGTGTCCGGCGCCAGTTCGTCCCCGTCCGCCAGGCCGTTACCGTCACCGCCCGCCAGTTCGTCCCCTTCTGCCAGACCGTCGCCGTCTGCTTGGTCGTCCCCGTCCGCCATGTGGCGGTTCTGAAGCTCTTCGGCCGCGAGCTCGTACCAGGTGTGGGCTCCGTACAAAGGGGTGCTCGTGTCGAGGTGGCGGTATAGGGCGTCCGCGAGCCGGCACAGCGCGGTGTCGGACAGGGCCCGGACCGTGGCCACAGGATCGAGGGTGTCCTCGAAGTACTCCGAAAGCGCCAGCCCGTCCATGGTGCCAAAGTCAGTGGCGCTGCTGGTTTCCGCGGGCAGCGGAACGTTGGCTGCCCCCAGCTCGGCGTCCAGCCCGACCCTGAGTCCGGGGCCGATTCCGGCGTCCAGCACCGTCTCGAATCCGGCGTCAGGCATTGTCCCGGGGCCGGTGTCGAGTCCGGCGAGGACCACGGCGTCGGAGCCGACGTGCAGGAGGCAGATAGGCAGCTCGGCCGGCTCGTCGAGAATCAGGCGGAACGGCACCACCGCTCCGGAGGGCCCGGCGTCCGGGGATAGCGCCGGGGGCTGCAAGTGTCCGGCCTCTGCGAGCCGACGAAGGTCCAGCAGCAGTTCCGGGTCCAGGTGGGATGTGCCGTGCAGGTCGATGACCACTTCTGCCCCCGCGGCGAGGCGGGAGGCCCGACGCACGATGTGCATGAGGGCATCCGCATGCGACGGGGTGACGCAGCCGGTAATTTCGAGCGTGACATTGGCGGGATCGACGTCCATACGAACGAACACACGGAGCTTATGGTTCATGGGGTTCTCCAAAAAGGGACCTGTCCAAGAGCCAGCTGCATAACTCTGCTCAAACTTTACGAGGTTGTTCTCCGGCTCACAAGCGGACCCGGCGCCCGCGCCAGTCCAGCCTGCCGGGCCAGGCGCTCAAGCCCCCTCAGGCACCCGCTCCGGCCAGTCCACATACTGGTGGTACGACTCATGTTTGCGCAGGTAGCGGTACATGAACGGGCAATTCGGGATGATCCGCTTACCGGATGCCACCACGTCATCAAGGGCGAAGTGCGCCAGCACCTTGGCGAGCCCCTGGCCCTGGAACTGCTCTGCCGTATCCGTGTGGATGAAGTCGATATGGCCCGGCCTGTCGATGAAGCGCACCTGGACGGCCAGCTTGCCGCCGACACGGAGTTCGTACCGGTGCAGCTCATCGTTCCTGACTGTGGAGACGTCCGGGGTGAAGGTGTCTTCCGTGGTTGCCGAGTTCTCCGTCATGGTTCGACATTGGCACTTAATGGCGGGCGTGGCAATGGCGGTTCTGATCCGCCCTGCCGGTCAGGTGGCGTTGTGAGCCGAACAGGAATCCGTCCCAGGAGCACGACGGCGAGCGCGAAGCAGGCGGCACCCCCGCCGAGGAGCCCCAGCGTGAGCCCGTTGAGCGCTGCGTCGACTGCCGGGACAAAAACGGCGACGGCGACCAGCAGCACGGCGGCCGCCGGGCGGCTCTGCGGCGGACCGGACGCCGTAGGCCGCTCCTCCAGCCAGCCAAACAGCGCCAGCACCGGCAGTAACAGCGCAACGACGCCCAACAGCACCAGGGGCCGCCCCCACCACCAGGCCGCGCTTCCCCCGGCCGGCTGGGGAAAATTGGTCAGCAGCAGCAGCCCCGACATCGCCGCCAGCAGGGGTAAATGCCACAAATAGACCGTCATGGACCGCCGGCCGGCGACGCCCATCGTCCAGCGCACTCCGGCCAGGGACGCCATCCGGGACAGCCCGGGCCGGAAGAGCTGGAGGGCTGCGGCCTGCGAGATCCCCAGGAGCAGCAGCGTCACGTTGGGCGGGTTGAGGTTCACCAGCATGTTCCCGGAGTACAGCCCCAGGAGGACTATCAGCCCCAGCAGCATGTTGCTGGCGACCATGATGCCAACGTGTGCCGGCCGGCCCGGCAGCAGCCGCGGGCCGTCTGCCAGGATGAATCCGAGCTGCTGCACGGCGCACCACAGGAACACCATGTTCAGGTAGGCCAGCGGCGGCAGCACTCCCCGGAGGCAATCGACGGTTACCACCAAAGAGGTGAGCCCGGCGAGTGTCAGCCACGGCGCCCGGGTGTGGAGGGCGGCCAGCCAGGGAAGGTTGAGTTGCGCGGCGAGGTACGCGGCCAGGAACCACAGCGGCATTCCGGCTCCGCTGGTGAGCAGTTCGATGACCTGCGGGTCCACCCCGGCCAGGCGGGCCGCAGACAGGGCGACGAACATGATGGCCAGCAGGACGGCAGCCGGACGGATCAGGCGCAGCAACCGGCCCTGCATGAAATCGAAGGCGCTGCCGCCCCTGGCGCTGAGCCGCCGCCAGGATTGCAGTCCGGTGATCCCGCCGGCCACGAAGAACAGCGGCATGATCTGGAAGACCCACACCACAGGCTCAAACCAGTGCTGGTTGCCCAGGATGTTTTCGGTGGTCACGGTGCCGTCCGGGTGCAGAACGGGGCTGACCATCATAGTGTGCGCGACCACCACCAACGCCAGGCAAAAGAACCGGACAAGATCGATCACCGGGTCGCGGTCCGGCATCGGGGCCGGGCCGCCGGCTGACCGCTGCTGTGGAACCATGGCGCCCCCAGGGAAGGCTGGCTGTGTAGCGTCCATTGTCGGCCTTGGGGGCCGTGGCGGCCAGAGCAGTTTGGCCCAGATCCGCGCCGGTGGTCAGACGGTCAGGAGCCCGCCCCAGCATGCCGGGCCCGGCGGCGGAGCAACGGCGTCACAAGTCCTAAGGGACGAAAGGGGCAAGGACGAGGAGGCCAGGATCATGGTTCGATCCTGGCCTCCGGTTCCGCCGGCGCCGTCAGCGGGAGAGCGTGGCCAGGGCGGTAGCGGCGAACGTCCGCGCAGATGCATCCCAGTGGCCCAGCAGTGCTTGGAGGTTCTCGCCGTCGGCCCGGTGGGCGGTGGTCTGCTCCTCAAGGACCGCCAGGACGCCGGTGCGCAGCTCGGTGTTGAAGTTGACCTTGCCCACGTTCATGGCCGCGGCCTTGACCAGTTCCTCGGCCGGAATGCCCGAGGCCCCGTGCAGGACCAGCGGAATCCGGGTCCGCACGGCGATGTCTTGCAGCACGTCCCAGCGCAGCCGGGGCTCCCCCTTGTACTTGCCATGGACATTGCCCACGGCAACGGCGAGCAGCTGCGCCCCGGTCCGGGACACAAAGTCCTCCACCTGGGCGGAGTCGGTGAGGCCTGCGGGTTCCTCGGCCACCCCGGTCCCGAAGGCCCGGTCCTCGTCGCCGGCGAGTCCGCCGAGTTCGGCTTCAATCACGACGTCGGCCCGCCCCTGCGCCGCCAAGGCTGCCCGGACGCCCTGGACCAGGGCGATGTTGTCCTCGTAGGGCAGGGAGGACCCGTCGACCAGCACCGAGTCGGCTCCGGCTGTGACGGCGTCGGAGATCACCTGCGGGTCGGCGGCGTGATCGAGCTGCACGGCAATCGGTACGCCGGCTGCGTCGGCGAGTCCGCGGAGGGCGGTGATCAGCCGCAGCCCGTTGGGGGTGGCCGCTGTCTTCGGCGCGACCAGCAGGATGGCGCCCCGGCCGGATTCCTCGGCCGCCGCCACCACGGCGAGCGCGGTGGTGAAGTCGTAGCAGGTGAACGCCGGTACGGCCGAGCCGTGCTGCAGGGCGCCGGTGACCAATGTGTCGAGTTGGGTACGCATCAGGCGCTCAAGCCTCCTACCAGGATCCAGGCGACGAACGTCAGGGCGAAGCCGGCCAGCCCGAGAATGGTCGTCAGCACAGTCCACGTCCGGAGGCCGTCGGAGACGGTCAGGCCGTAGTAGCGCACGACGGTCCAGAATCCGGCGTCCGTCACGTGGGACAGGCCGAGGGCACCGAAGCCGATGGCGATCACGATCACGGCGATCTGGGCCGGCGAGTAGCCGCCGCCGGCAACGGCGGAGGTCAGCAGGCCGGTGGTGGTGACGATCGCGACAGTGGCTGAGCCCTGGGCGGCGCGGAGGGCAAGGGAAATGATGAACCCAAGAACGATGACCGGCAGGCCCAGTTGGTCCAGGGTCTGGGACAGTGCGGCACCGATACCGGAGGTCCGCAGGACCTCGCCGAACACGCCGCCGGCCGCGACGACCATGAGGATGGACGCGATGGGAGGCAGTGCGCCTTCGAAAATCTCGCCGGTTTCCTTCAGCGACCAGTTGCGGCGCACGGCCAACAGGAAGAAGGACAGTGCCACGGCCACCAGCAGGGCGAAGAACGGGTTGCCGATGAAGGCGGCCAGGCCGTACCAGCCGTTGTCCTTGGGGATGGTGAGGGTGCCCAGGGTGCCGACCAGGATCTGCACGATCGGGGCAGCGATGAGGAAGATGATCAGGGCCGGCCGCGGCGGGGCAACGGCGAGGGCACCCGGGCCGTCGTGGCCGACGCGCACTAGGGAGTCTGAACCGTACTCGTCCACCTGGGCTTTGACTGCGGGCAGCAGCTCGTAGTCCCTGCTGTTCATGATGCTGGCAACCCAGTAGGACAGGAAGCCGAGCGGGATGCAGATGAGCAGCGAGATGAGGGTGATCAGGCCGATGTCGGCGCCGAACACCCCCGCACCGGCCACAATTCCCGGGTGCGGCGGGACAGCCACGTGAATGGACAGCATGATGCCGGCCATGGGCAGGCCGAACTTGACCGGGTGCACGTTGGCGATCTTCGCGAAGGCGTAGACGATCGGCACGAGCACGATGATGCCCACCTCGAAGAACACCGGGATGGCCACGAGGAAGCCAACCGCAGTGAGCGCCACGGCCACCCGCCGGGCGCCGAGCTTGGCGGTGAAGTGCGCCGCGAGGGACTGCACACCGCCGGAGACCTCGATCATCCGGCCCAGTATGGCGCCGAGCGCGATCAGGAGGGCCACCTTGCCCATGGTGCCCCCCACCCCGTTGGCCACCACGGTGAAGACATCCTTGAGCGGGATCTGGGCGGCCACGGCCACCAGGATACTCACGGTCAGCAGCGCCACGAAGGCCTGGATCTTGAAGCGGATGATCATGATGAGAAGCAGGGCTACGCCGGCGGCGGCGATGGTCAGCAGCAGCGGAGTTCCCAGCTCCACGGCAGGCTTGATGACGGGCGCGTCGGCCGCGCGCACCATCAGGGAATTGAGCAGGGGGGTCATGAAGGGATGTCTCCTTAGACGGGAAAGTCGTCCGACGATTCAACCGTGAGGTAAAAGTGGCGGATCACGGGCGGCAGGGGCCCGGCGACGGCGGAGGGGGGACCGCCGTCGTCGGGGGCGTGGTGGCTGGTTAGGCGGTGCGCTTGGTGGGCGCGATGACCTTGATGACGGCGGAGTCATCCGCGGCGGCGAGGCCCTGGGCCTGGCCCAGGAGGTAGAGCTGCTCCGCGGCGGCAGCCACCGGGGCGGCGAGGCCGGCGGCGCGGGTGGCCTTGCCGACGATACCCATGTCCTTGACGAAGATGTCCAGGCGGCTGAGGACCTCGGCGCCGTTTTCCGTGTAGGCCTCCAGGATCCGCGGGCCGCGGTTGGAAAGCATGAACGAGCCCGCCGCGCCGGCTTCCAGGGCGGCGAGGGTCTTGGCCTGGTCCAGACCAAGGGCGTCCGCCAGGGCCATGGCCTCGGCGGCGGCGGCGATGTGGATGCCACAGAGCAGCTGGTTGACTGTCTTGAGGGCCTGGCCGTCGCCGGGCTTGTCTCCGACCACTGTCAGGGTGGAGGCCAGAAGTTCCAAGGCCGGGCGGGCTTTTTCCTGGGCCTCGGGCGATGCGCCCACCACGATCAGCAGGTCGCCTTCGCCGGCACGCTTGGGGCCGCCGGAAAGCGGGGCGTCAACCAGCTCGACGCCGTAGGCGGCCAGGCGGTCCACGGTGGCCGGGATGGCCTCGGTGCCCACGGTGCTGCCCAGGATCACGACGGAGCCCGGCTTGAGCACGGCGGCCACGCCGTTCTCCCCGAAGAGGACATCGTTGAGCTGCTCGCCGTTGCGCACCGCCAGCAGCAGCGCGTCGGCGCCCTTCGAGGCTTCCCGGGCGGAGGCGAACGTGCGGATGCCGGCCTCTTCAGCCAGCTTCAGGCGCGGTTCGGCGATGTCGAAGCCGTGGACGGTGAGCTGGCTTGCCAGGCGCGTGGCCATGGGCAGGCCCATGGCGCCAAGGCCCAGGACGGTGATGGTGTAGTTGCTGGTCATGGTGTTCTCCATCGAATGACGTGTTGTGGCGTGCAGTGCTGGTAAGAAGGCAGTGCTGGTAAGAAGGCGGTGCTGGTCAGAAGGTGTTGCTGAGCTTGCGCGTGACATCGGCGAGGGACTGGTCATCTCCAACGTTCCCGGCGAACACGATGTACGGAATGCCCTTGGCCGGGCCGTCCACCGGCTCCCACAGGCTGACAATGCCCGGCAGCATGGGTCCGCGGACAATCCCGTGCCGGATCTCCAGGCCGTGTGCGGCCACGTCCGAGGACGTGATGCCGCCCTTGGCGATCACAAAGCGGGGAGGGAAGGTCTTGAGCGTGCGGTTCACGACGGCGACGACGGCGGCGGAGACGGTGCGCGCGATCCGCAGGCTTGCGGCGGCGTCGTCGGTCTTGATCAGGAGGCGGCTGGTGTGGACGATCACGTCGCCGCCGTGCAGGGCATCGACCACCGTGTCAACGGTCTGGTCCAGGTGGCTGTCCGCGTTGTCGCCGAGCAGTTTCTCGACGTCGATTTCCACGATGCGGGCGGCGCTGTGCTGCTCGGTGAGGACCTTGAGCTGACGCGTCGTGACGCCCACGTGCGAGCCAACCACGATCAGGCCGCCGGCCTCCGACGGGGTGTTGCCGGCGTAGGCTTCCTCGCCGGTGAGTTCGGTCCGGATTTCCTGGCCGATCCGTGCCCGGACGAACGGCGGGCCCACGCGGTAGAGCAGCTTCTTGCCGCGGCGTTCCGCTTCTTCCAGGCCCAGGGACAGGGCGCGGAGATCGTTTTCTGTGACGATGTCCGCGACGATCGGGGTGGAGTCCGTGGCTGTGTCGACGGCGTCGGCAATGGCATTGGCGGAAATGGTCGGATCGGTGGAGGCCCGGATGATGTTCAGGTCCAGCACGATTACCGAGTCTGCGGAGAACCGGCCGTTCGATTTCTCTTCGACGTACTTGGCCATCTCGGAGTTGGCGAAGCCGAAGCTGGCGTCCTTGGCGAATTCGGTCTCAGCCACGGGGGTGAGCTTGCCGGCCTCGTCGCCGGTGCCGCGCATGTAGTGCACGCCGCCGATCGTTACGCGGCCGGCATCGGGGAACGCGGGGACGATCACGACGCCGTCGGTCGTCTCGCCGTTGACGGCGGTGACGGTGGCGGCGATGACATCTGGTTCGAGCGGGTAGTGGCCGCGGAGGGTGGAGTCGCTGCGGCTGACGAAGCTGAGCCGCAGCGCGGGGTCAGCGGATGCTGCGGCCGCGAGGGCGTTCCTGACGACTTCCTCGTTGCGGGCAGCCGCCTCGGCAGGGTCAAGGCTGCGGGTGTTGGTCAGCACGTAGACCGCGCGCTGGCGCTGGCCGTTGACTTCGTAGCCGAACGCCCAGGCGAAGTCCGCCACGTCCCAGCGGGTGAGGACCGGCAGGTCCGCCACTGACTGCGTGCCGGTGGGGTCGTCGTCGAGCACTACCAGGACACGCGGGGATGCCTCGGAGGAGGCTGCCACGCTGTCTGCCACTTGCCGGGCGGGGATCTGTACTTCCGCGGGGAAAGCGGCCAGCACGTCTGCTTCGAGGGGCACTATGCACTCCATTGTGTGGGGATCGTTCGGTGGAACCTGCGGCTCCCTGGAGCCGCAGAAAGGGACAGATGTAAGATGTCAGACATCTTATATCTGGCTGCTAGTGTGGCATATGGCACAACGGCGCGCAAGTAGACTTGGCCATCAGGAGCACGCCATTAGGCATAGCATGTCGCTGGACGGGGAGAATTGGCTAGGAAATCGCTGGTCGGCGTAGTGGCCGACGAATTGCTGGACCGGATCATTGCCGGCGAATTTCCGCCCGGCGCGAGCGTCCCCGGCGAACTCGAGCTCAGCTCCCGGCACGAAGTCAGCCGAATGACCGTGCGCGAGGCCATGAAGACCCTTGAAGCCCAGCGGATTCTCCGCGTGGAGCGAGGCCGCGGCACGTTCGTCAACCCGCTCAACCGCTGGGGCTCCCTGGATGCCGTGCTGCGGGCCGCCTCGGAGGGCAAGAACGACGCATCGGCCGCCATTCAGCTCATTGAGCTGCGCCGGATGCTGGAAACGGGCGCCTGCGAACTGGCCGCCGCACGGATGGCGGATTCCGACATCCAGGCTCTCCGCGCGCAGGTCGAAAAGATGCGGCTGGCGCACGAGAACAATGATCTGGCCGCGTTCGTCGAGGCGGACCTCGCCTTTCACGACCTCATACTTCAAGCCTCGGAAAACGTGTTCGTCGCCGTACTGTTCGAGCCCCTGCACCGCGTGCTGGAAAAGCGGCGGACGGAAACGTCCAAGGTGCCGGAGATCCAGGAGCACGCCATCGGGCACCACCAGAGCATTGCGGATGCCCTGGCCTCACGCGACCCGCACCGTGCCCGCGACGCCATGGACGCCCACATGCAGCAGACCCTCGACGACCTGAAGACGTTTGTGCTGGCCGAAGGGCCCGCCTGACGCGGAACCCCAGGCTTGGTGCGCCTGGCGCGCTCAAGCGGGCAAACCGTGCCGGGCGCGCTTCGCCCGATGCGCGGCTCAGGCGAGCGAGAGGAAGAGCTTCTCGAGTTCGGCCCGGTCCACACTGGGGTCTTCCTGCTGCATGCAGTGCTGCAGGCCCGTGGCGATGATGGAGAATCCGGCCTTGTCCAGGGCGCTCGAGACGGCAGCCAACTGGGTCACGACGCTCTTGCAGTCACGGCCCTCCTCGATCATCCTGGTGACTGCCGCGAGCTGCCCCTGGGCGCGGCGAAGCCTGTTGATGACAGGCTTCATGTCGGTGGGATCGAGTTCCATTGGTTCCTCCGGATCGATACGTGGGGGTCCTATTATACCCCCCTGAGTATTTTGGCCCCCTTGTGGCGGGCCCTCTGGGGGCAGCCGCGAAACCGTCCACGGTGCCTCGCTAGGGGCATAAGTACCTAGCGCGGCATGGAATATCGGCGTATTGCTGGTGATGTGAACGCCGCCAGGTTCCTCGAGCCGGACGCCGGCCATACCGGCGCCAATATCCCCGCCGCGGGGCCGTGGCATTCAGGGGATCGGAGCTCCGCACGGGGGCATGCCGGAGCCCGGCGTTCCCGGCCCTGGAGCCGCTACGTCGCCATGGGAGATTCGTTCACGGCAGGCGTCGGCGACCCGGAACCGCTGAGCCCCGGGGGCATGCGGGGATGGGCGGACCGCATTGCCGAGGAACTCGGTGAGGGCCGCGGCGAGTTCGGGTACGCCAACCTTGCCATCAGCGGCCTGGTTCTGCGCGAAATCCTCGACCAGCAACTCGGACCGGCCCTGAGCCTGAAGCCGGACCTCGTCACCCTCTCGGCTGGCGGGAACGATCTCGTGTTCCATCGCGGCGATCCGGACCGGATGGCGGCCGCCCTCGACGACGGCGTGGCAGCGCTCTCTGCCACCGGGGCCACTGTGGTCCTGTTCACCGGCCCGGACTGGGGCGAGACGGCCGTGTTCGGACACATCCGGGGGAAAGTCGCGGTTTTTAACGAACATATCCGTGTCATCGCCGCCCGGCACGATGTCCTTATCGCTGATCTGTGGGCTCTGCGGCAACTGAGCGATCCGCGGATGTGGGATCCGGACCGTCTGCACTTTTCGCCGCTGGGACACCACACCATTGCAACCATGGTCCTGGACACGCTCAACGTGCCCCACCGCCTGCGGCCGCTGGAGCCCAAGCCCATGCCGCCCGGCAACTGGCGGGAGGCCCGCGCCGGCGACCTGGCCTGGGTGGCGCACTACATGCTGCCCTGGGTGGTGAGCCGGATCAGGCCGCGGGCAGACAACCTGCCCCGGCAGGCCAAACGCCCGCTGCCGGGGCCCCCTCCCGGGGTCCCCGACTCCGGTCCCCAACCCCTAGTCCGGCCGGGTTCAGTCGGCTAGTCTGCAGGAACGGCCCGCAGCCGGGCATCGATGGCGATCACGAGGAGCGAAGTTGTCTAATCACACTTACAGCATTTCTGAAATTGTCGGAACCTCGAACGAGGGCGTCGATGCAGCCGTCCGGAACGGCATTGCCGAGGCCGCCAAGACCCTCCGGAACCTTGACTGGTTCGAAGTCAAGGAGATCCGCGGCCACCTGGAAAACGGGCAGGTGGCCGACTGGCAGGTCACCATCAAGCTCGGGTTCCGCCTGGAGCGCTGACGCCAGCCTCCGGAGCGCCGGCGGCACGCATTGGGAGCAACGGCGGCCGCCTTCGGAGGAAACCCGCAATTCGTCAGGGCGGGGGACGTCGGGACGGAGAGGAGCGCGTTATGCGTTACACGCACCTTGGCCGCTCCGGTCTGACAGTCTCGCGCCTGTGCCTGGGGACCATGAACTTTGGCCCGCAGACCGAGGAGAGGCAGGCCTTCGCCATCCTGGACACCGCGCAGGCCGCCGGCATCAATTTCATCGATACCGCCAACGTGTACGGTGGCTCGAGCCACCGCGGCTGGACGGAGGAAATACTCGGCCGATGGTTTGCCCAAGGAGGCGAGCGCCGTGAGCGCACGGTGCTCGCCACCAAACTGTTTGGCACCATGACCGACCGGCCCAATGAGTCCAAGCTCTCGGCCCTGCACATCCGCCGAGCGCTCGATGCCAGCCTGAAGCGGCTGCAGACGGACTACATCGATCTCTACCAGTTCCATCATGTGGACCGGAACACGCCCTGGGAGGAGATCTGGCAGGCTATCGAGGTCGCCGTCCGGCAAGGCAAGATCCTGTACTCCGGCAGCAGTAACTTCGCCGGATGGCACATCGCCCGCGCCCAGGAAATCGCCGCCCGCCGCAACTACAACGGGCTGGTCAGCGAACAGTCGATTTACAACCTGCTGACCCGGGACGCGGAACTGGAAGTTATCCCTGCGGCCCAACAGTACGGCCTGGGGATCTTGCCATGGTCGCCGCTGCACGGCGGCCTGCTGGGCGGCGTGCTGAAGAAGGACGGCGAGGGCGTCCGCCGCGTCGCCGGTCGCGCCCTCGAGGCGCTCAAATCGCACCAGAAACAGATCCGGCGGTACGAGGACTTCGCCGCGGAGCTGGGTCAGGAACCGGCGGACGTGGCGCTCGCGTGGCTGCTCCACCAGCCGGCCGTCACGGCTCCGATCATCGGCCCGCGGACCCCCGAGCAGCTCGAGGCCTCCATCAGGGCGCACAAGTTGAAGCTCGACGCCGACGCGCTCAAGCGCCTGGACGAGATTTTCCCGGGCCATCGCACTGCACCGGAAGACTACGCGTGGTAGGCCCCGGTCGGCGTCGGGCATGCCAAACGCACAATTGAGCACGAACATTTGGACCGTGAAAATTTGAACCGTGAACAACTGAACGAATGACAACGAAACAACGCCTGTACGCACCGTGAGCTCCCGTGAATCATCCGGCCCCATTGCGGCTGTTTTGGCACCCCGCCAGACAAACCCACAGGGAGCCGGGTGGCACTTTGATAGTAAGCATGATTAGTATTGAGGCAGAAGGATGAAGCGCACCCGGCAATCCGGGTGCCTCCTCAATGAAAGAAGAAGGAACGAAAAATGGGTTTTCTCGCATTTCTGATTCTGGGCCTCATCGCCGGAGCAATCGCTAAGGCCATCCTCCCGGGACGTCAGGGCGGTGGCATCATCATCACTCTGATCCTCGGCGTCGTCGGCGCCCTCCTGGGTGGATTCATCGGCAGCGCACTGTTCGGCGTAGGCATCAACGAGTTCTTCTCGCTGTCCACCTGGCTGCTGGCCATCGGCGGTGCGATCATCGTCCTCCTCGTTTACGGCATGATCAGCAAGCGCTCAGCCCGCTAACACGGAGACTGACCGGAAACCGGTCCCGGGATATTCCCGGGGCCGGTTTTTTGCATTACTTTGACAGGCAAGGGTGGCCTGCGGGCCGCAAGAGCCAGCCCCGCCACCCACTGTTTAGGAACTGATCAGAAACGTCTATTTTTACCTACGTCAGGGAGCAGGAGCACAGCATGAAAGGCAAACTTCTTTTCGGCATCGGAGTGGCAGCAGGATATGTCCTGGGATCAAGGTCCGGCCGCGCCGCCTATGACAAGCTCAAAGCCCGCAGCGAAGAACTGTGGCACAGCAAACCGGTCCAGGACAAGGTGTCCGCGGCAGCCGAAACAATCAAGGACAAAGCCCCGGAGGTCTCCGAGCAGCTCGGCGAAGCCGCCCGCCGCGCGGGTACTGTCATCAGCTCCGCCGTTCACCGCGATGCCGGACACGGGGGCACCTCGGCGGCCACGCCCGGAACAACCACGCCCGGAACAACCACGCCTGCAACAGCCACGCCCGCGACTCCGGATGTCCGTTCCGACCCTGCACTCAACGACCTGGACGGCCAGGACTGGTCGGACGAGGGCGGCGCCACCCCAGCCGGTCCCGCTACCAACGTGGACGGGGACAAACTAGCCTAGGCGGTATCCACAGGGACCGCCGGAGCTGCCCTCGGGCAGCTACCGTCCGTCGGCAGGCACCAGTGCACCGGCCACCACCGTAGCCCCTAGCTCCTCGGAGCGCAGCACGCGGGCCGCCAGTCCGTGCCTGCGAAAAATTCCGGCCGTCTGGGCGGCCTGCCGGCGGCTGGTCTCTATCAGCACGTGGCCGCCGGGCATCAGCCACTCCCGCGCGCCGGCGGCGACCCGGCGCTGCACCTCCAGCCCGTCGGCCCCGCCGTCCAGGCAGGCCCGCGGCTCATGCACGCGCGCCTCCTGCGGCATGGTTTCGATGTCGGCCGAGGGCACGTAGGGGGCGTTGACGGCCAATAAACGGACGCGGCCCCGAAGCCCCGGCGGCAGCGGCGCATAGAGATCGCCTTCGTGGACCTCCCCGCCCAGTGGCAGGACGTTGGTGCGCGCGCACGCCACGGCCGTGGGATCAATGTCCGCGCAGTGCAGTTCGATAGGGCAGTGCAGCTCGGCGGGGCCGGCGAGCGCGGCCAGCGCCGCGCCGACAGCACCGGACCCGCAGCAGAGATCAACGACGACGGGTGCCGGGCGGTCAGCACCCGGCACCCTGCGCCGAGCGTCCAGCAGCGCAGCAGCCTGCCGGACGAGGAATTCCGTCCGCCGCCGCGGCACAAACACTCCGCTGGCGACCGCGATGCGGAGTCCGCAGAATTCCGCCCAGCCGAGTATGTGCTCCAGTGGGAGGCCGGCAATTCTCCGGGCGGCTATCGCCTCGAGTGCCTCCGGCGTCGGGGCTGCGTCGATCATCAGGCGGGCTTCGTCTTCGGCAAACACGCAGCCGGCTGCTCGGAGCCTGGCCGTGAGGGTCTGGTGCGGGGAACGATGGCGGGTTACTGGCATGGGAGCGCCTTTCGGTCTGGTGTCAGGCGCCCTCACCGTGAGCTGGCCGCAGCAGGCACTGCGGGGAGGGCACCCTTTCTGGACTTGCGTGAACGGGACCCACCTCCTTTTGCTGCAGTTGCTCGGACTCCCCCATGCTACCGAAGGCGCAGGATCTCAGGTGATAGGGCCCCGGGGACGTTCCGGCGGTTCGTGACGGCTTGTTTGCGACGGTTGCTTGCTGAGGTGCCGCGCCGCGGCAGGGCCGGCTGGCAGGATGTCAGCATGGACTCCATCCCTGCAAACGACCTCATCTGGACCGGCTCCTACACGGCAGACTCTGGCGGCAGAGGCGCGGGGATCGGCGCGCTTGCCGCGTCGTCCGACGGCACCCTGCACTGGCTCGGAGTCGCGGCTGCGGCCGACTCACCGTCTTTCCTGGCGGCCCACCCCACCCTCCCCGTGGTCTACGCCGTGGCCGAGCAGGCCGGGACTGCCCGGGCCTACCGCCGGGCCGGTGCGTTTGGCCTGGAGCCCGAGGGCCCCGCGTGGCCGGCTGGCGACGCCGCCTGCCATGTCGCCATCGAGCCCTCCGGCCGCTTCCTCGTAGTCTGCTGTTGGGGCGACGGCCAGGTGCTGTTCTATGAGCTCGACGCCGACGGCGGCATCATGGACCGGACCGCCGCCGTCGAGTCGCTTGACCCCTACGGTGACGTTCCCGACGGCGGCGCCCCCGAACGACAAAAGCGGCCCAGCCGTGCGCATGCCGCGCTCATGCTGGCCGACGGCCGGGTGATGACCACCGATCTCGGCCACGATCTCCTGCGGATCTGGAATGTCCGCTCCGGACCGGGGCCGGTGCTGGGGCCGGTTCTGGAGCATGAGGTGGTCCTGCCACGGGGCAGCGGCCCCAGGCACCTGGTCCAGCACCTGGGCGGCAACGTCTTTATCGTGACCGAGTATTCAGTCGAGGTGGCCGTGGCTGTACTGGCGCCGGACGCCGGGGACTTCCGGCTCGGTTTCGTCGGGCCGGCCACCGCCGGTGGGGCGCTGCCGGGAGACTCGGCGGCCGAGATCGCGTTGGCGGCAGGCGGCAGGCACGCTTATGTGGGCGTCCGCGGCTCGAACCGGGTCAGCGTGCTGGAGGTGGAGGCCGGGGGCGCGGCGCTGCGGCCGGTGGCCGATGTCCCCAGCGGCGGCAACTGGCCCCGGCACCATCTGGTCCGCGACGGGTCGTTGCACGTCGCCCACGAACGCTCCGGCGATGTCGTCACGTTTCCCCTGGACGCGGAGTCGGGGCTGCCGGGGGGCCCAGCGTACCGGCTGCACGTGGCCTCCCCCACCGCGCTGGTGCCGGCCCGGCCCCGGTTCTCAGCGCGAGATTGAGGGAGTGACGCCTGCGTGGCCCCGTTCGAGACCGTCCCGCTGGAAACCGCCGTCCAGCTGGAAACCGCAGTCGCAGCGCCACACGGCAGGGAGTGCCAAGGATGGGTCGGCGGGCCCGAACGAGTACGAGGACATGGCGTCCGGCTCAGGCGAGCGCCACTCCATGGGTGCACCGCAGTGCATCGGGGCCCAGTCAGAGGGAACCGTCAGAACCGTCGCCAAGTGCCCGGCAAGGGTTGCGGATTCAGCCACGGCGCCTACTCTCGTTTGATGTCGAAAAACAACTAGTAAGCATACATATAAGTAGTTAAACGAGCTAGTCGCGCCGCTCGTCGCCAAGGGCCGCGCTCATCCGGCGCAGAAACGTGATGACCACCCGGGCGTCCTCGGCGCTCATCGACTCGGCCACCTCCATCATCCGCTGGTGCATGTGCCCGAGCGTGGCGCGGACCTCGGAATCGGTCGCCATCGTCGGCACGATCACCAGCGAGCGCCGGTCGGTCGGGTGCGGCTCGCGCCGGACGTGCCCGCTGGCCGCCAACCGGTCGATCAGCGACGTGGTGGAAGCGGTGGTGATGCCCAGGACCCGGCTGAGATCCTTCGGCCCCACCCGCTGGCCGGTCGCCGTGGCACGCAACAGGTAGCGCAGGGCCAACAGGTCCGTCTCGCCCATCCCCATCGAATCGCGGGTGGACCGTCTGGTCGCCACCTCCGAGATCCGGTAGTCGCGGAGGGCCTGCAGGAGGGCCGCAGGGGTGTCCAGGCCGCCATCGGCGCCATACCAATATCCGGAGGCGCCGCAGGTGTCCATTCGCCAAGCCTAGCCGAACTGGTAGCTAGCCAGCCGTACTATCCAGCCGCCCGCAGCCACAGGGTCCCGCAGCGCCGAGGGCCCCGGAGCTCCGGGCATCGCGCAACGGGAAAGGACCGAGGGCAGGCACAAAAATCCCCGGCTTCCTGTTGCCAGGAAACCGGGGATTTTCCACTCTTCGCTAAAAGAGTGGGCCCTGTGGGGATCGAACCCACGACCCACGGATTAAAAGTCCGATGCTCTACCAACTGAGCTAAAGGCCCCAGCCGATAGCTCCGAACCAGCGGATAAATCCGCTGCTGCGGTGCGTTTCAGCCCAGTCCATTTCTGGACGTTAATACTGTACCCCAGACCTGGGCCGGCATTTTCCACAATCCCCGGGACCGGCGTCGTTGGTCACCGGCGTCACCGGCTGCAGCGCTGGCCCATCCTCGATTCCCTTGCGGCACTGGAGTAGCGTGGGGGCATGAGCGAGCAAGCAGGATCAAGCGCCACCGGCCCGCGGCACCACAAGCCGAAGCCCTTCGCGCCGATCGACTTTGAGCCCTTCGCCGGCGGGGCCGATCCCGCCCGCGTCTCGGAGGCGGCCCATCTGGCCGCGCAGGCGCTGGTGCGCCGCGGCCGCGACAGCGACGACCCCAAGGTCACCAAGCGGCTCGTGAAACTGGCGGATGAGCAGGGTCTGGAAGCGATTGCCGAAATGTGGGCCGAAAGCCCCGCCCGGTCCCTCCCCGGCGCCCTGTGGCGCCTGTACGCCCTGCGGGCCGCCACCATCCAGGATCCCGAGCGCATCTCCGTTTACTTCAAGGCGGGCAAGGACACGGCCCAGGTTTCGCATGTGGTGGCCGGCGCAGCCGAACCGCCCGGCGCGGATGAGATGAAGTCCATGGCGGACGCCATTCTCTCCGGGGCGTTCGACGGCGAATTCGACGTCGCGCTGGAACGTTCTGCCGCATTCTGCCGCGTGGTGGCCCTGGGACAAGCGACGCTTGCCGACAACGCCGAGCACAGCAACGAGAACCACGCCAGCAAGCTCACCCGCAACTCGCATCTGCTGGTCAAGACGGCGGAGGACCTCGAGCACGCTGCCAATGCGTGGCGGCTGGGCGAACTGGACTAAATGGCCGGCTGGCCGGGGCCGCAGGCGCCCGGATGAGGGGCTGAAACCACCCCCGATACGCACGGCAGGGGCAGGCTGTCAATGTTGACTTGCAAGAACCTACGTAGAAAACTGAAAGCGGTGCCGAACCGCGAAACCCCCGGGCTTCAACATTTAGCCGCCTAGAGCGGCCTACCGCCGAGAGGCGTATCCGGTTCGGCACCATTTTCATGCCTTCGTTGCCTCCGGCTTTGGCTGCCTTTTTGGCTGCCATTTCTAGCTCGCACGCGCCTTCACCGTCACACGCCGCGTCCGGCCGGTCCGGGCCGGACTCGGACGGTAAAGTAATGCGTATGCGCTGGTCACCGTCAAGTCACACGGCCGGCGGACTCCACCCGCGAGCCCCTCTTCGGAAGACCGGTGACACCACGTGAAGCTGCGCCTGTTCCCGCAGGAGTCCGCCGGACTGAACCTGCTCTCCCAAATGGCGCGCCAGATCGTGCTGGCGACCGGAACCCTCTCGGAGATCCTCGGTGCTCCGGCCAGTGAACATGCCCGGCTCGTGGAAGACATGCACAACCATGAGGCCAAATCGGCGGAGCTGCACTTTGCCCTCCTGACCCACATGCGGACCAGCTTCGTAAACCCGCTGCCGCGCGAGGACATGTACACGCTGTCCCGCTTCCTCAACGAGGCCATGGAGAAGCTCGACGCGGCGGCCGAGCTCGTGTCCCTCTACAAGCTCGAACGGCTGCCCAAACGCGCCGCTGACCAGCTGGAAATCATCAGCCGCCAGGCCGAGCTCACGGTCGATGCCATGCGGAAGCTGAATAACCTGGACGACCTCGAGGACTACTGGATCGAGATCCTGCGGCTGGCCAAACGCGCCGAACGCACGCACCGGGTCTGGGTCGCGGACATGCTCCACGAGATGAAGGCGATGCAGTACGCGCGCAACCGTGACGTCGCGAACCAGCTCGTGGAAGTCACGAAGGACATGCGCCGGATCGCCACGCAGGTGGGCAGCATCATCGTCAAGGAATCCTGACGTGATGATGTTCTTCCTGGCCCTGGTGCTGCTCTGCGCCGGGGCCTACGCATTTCTCAACGGCTTCAGGGACGCGTCCGCGTCGGTGGCACTGGCCGTGAGGACGCGGGCGTTGACCCCAACAGTGGCGGTGCTGCTGGCAAGCCTTTTCAACTTCATCGGCGCCGGGCTCAGCGCCGCGCTGACGCTGGCCGTGAGCCAGGCGTGGCTGTCGCTACCGCCGGGCACGAACGGCCTGACGATCCTGCTGGCCGCGCTACTCAGCGCCATCCTCTGGGGCCTGTACATGTGGTGGCGCGGCATCCCGGCGTCCTCCACACATGCCTTGGTCGGCGGGCTCGCCGGGGCGGGGGTCGCGAGTGTCGCCGTCGGTGGTAACCCCGTCACGGGCGTTGACGCCTCGCTGCTGTCCCAGGTGGTGATGCCGCTGCTGGTCTCACCGGTGATCGCCTATGTCGGGTCGTACCTGCTGGTCTGGCCTGCCAGCTGGGCCGCCCGCTACACGCCGCCCAACGTCGTCAACACCCGCTCCCGCAGGGCCCAGGCCATTGCTGCCGGCGCTGTCGCCTTCGGCCACGGGCTGCAGGACGGCCAGCGCACCAGCGCGGTGGTGATCCTGGCGCTGCTGGCGGCCGGGCTCGCCGACGGCGGCTCCGTGCCGATGTGGGTGGCCCTGCTGACGGCCGTCTTGTTGTCGGCGGGGACCCTGGCCGGCGGCTGGCGGATTTCCTACACCATCGGCTACCGGCTGACCCGGATCGACCCCCTGCGCGGATTCGTCGCGCAGATGTACACGGCGGTGATGCTGCTCGTGGGCGCGATCGGGCTGCACTGGCCCGTCTCCACCACCCACACGGTGACGGCAGCAACCCTCGGCGCCGGCGGCCACCAGACTTTCCCGGGCACCAACCGCCTGCTGGTGATCCGCATCCTGGCGTTCTGGGTCCTGACCCCGGTTGCCACCGCCGCCGCCGCGTTCGTCCTTCAGCTCGCGCTCTCCCCGGTGGCCGGCCTGTAGGACCGGTTCCTACAGACACGTCTTGGCGCTACGCTTTCGCCCATGAAGCCCCGAGCAATCCTCGCTACGGCCCTGCTGACGGTCGCCGTTGTGGTTGCCATCATCGTGGCGTGGATACTTTGGCGTCCCGAAGTAATGCTGCTTTGATCCCCATTCAGGGGCCTTCAGCGACGTTCCCTGGGCCGACCTGACGCCTCCGGAGCTGGCGCGCCAATCTGCTCGGCCCTTGGTCGCGTCGCCTGTCCGGAGGCGTTGCGGGTTATCCGAAGCGGCCGGAAACGTAGTCCTCGGTGGCCTTCTCGGTCGGGTTGCTGAAGATCGTCGGGGTGTCGCCGAACTCGATCAGCTTGCCCGGCTTGCCGGTACCGGCAATGTTGAAGAAGGCCGTCTTGTCCGACACGCGGGCCGCCTGCTGCATATTGTGGGTCACGATTACCACCGTGTACTGGTCCTTGAGCTCGTTGATGAGGTCCTCAATGGCCAGCGTCGAGATCGGGTCCAGGGCGGAGCAGGGCTCGTCCATGAGGATCACCTGGGGCTCCACGGCTATCGCGCGGGCAATGCACAGGCGCTGCTGCTGGCCACCGGAGAGTCCGGAGCCGGGCTTGCCCAGACGGTCCTTGACCTCGTTCCACAGGTTCGCTCCCTGCAGGGAACGCTCTACCAGGACATCGGCCTCGCCCTTGGAGATCTTCGTGTTGTTCAGCTTCACGCCGGCCAGCACATTGTCCCGGATGGACATGGTGGGGAACGGGTTGGGGCGCTGGAACACCATGCCGATCTGGGAGCGGACCGTCACCGGGTCAACGCCGGGGCCGTACAGGTTGTCACCGTCCAGCAGCACCTCGCCTTCAACCCGCGCACCGGGGATGACTTCGTGCATGCGGTTCAGGGTCCGCAGGAAAGTGGACTTGCCGCAGCCTGAGGGGCCGATGAAGGCCGTGACGGACTTGGCCTCGATGTTGATGTTGACGTCTTCGACTGCCAGGAATTTGCTGTAGTAGACGTTCAGGTCCTTGACGTCGATGCGCTTAGACATGGTGTTCCTTCACTTGCTGGAGGTATGGGCGGCGGGCGCGGCGGTGGCCTAGCGGCCTGTCTTGGGGGCGAACATGCGGGCAATCAGGCGGGCGCCGAGATTGAGCAGCATCACCAGGATGATGAGCACCAGGGCCGCGCCCCAGGCCCGTTGGGAGGACGGATCCGGGTTGGACGGCGAGGTCGGGTTCAGGATCTGGGTATAGATGAACGTCGGCAGCGAGGCCATCCAGCCGCTGAACACGTTGGTGTTGATGGTGGTCGCGAACCCGGCGGTGACCAGAATCGGCGCGGTTTCGCCGATCACGCGGGCGATCGCCAGGGTGATGCCGGACGCGATGCCGGAGATCGCCGTCGGGAGGACCACTTTGAGGATGGTCCGCCACTTGCGGACACCGAGGGCGTAGGCGGCCTCGCGGAGTTCGTTTGGCACGATCTTGAGCATTTCCTCGCTGGAGCGGACCACCACCGGGATCATCAGCACCGAGAGTGCGACGGCGGCAACGGCGCCGGTCTTGGTGCCCGGACCGACCAACGCGAAGAAGGCGGCGGCGGCGAAGAGGCCCGCGACAATCGAGGGAATGCCGGTCATGACGTCCACGAAGAAGGTGATGGCCCGGGCCAGTGCGCGGTCCTCGCCGTACTCTACGAGGTAGATCGCGGTCAGCAGGCCCACGGGGACCGAGATGAGGGTGGCGAGCACCGTGATCAGCAGGGTGCCCATGAGCGCGTGGTAGATGCCGCCCACCACGGGGGCGCCTTCCTCAACGGTCTTGTTATCGAACGCGCCGGTGACACCGTTCATGGAGGTGGTGAGGAATCCGGGGTCCAGGAGCCCGGGAAGCCCGTTGATCAGCACGGTCCAGATCACCGAGAACAGGGGCAGCAGGGCAACCAGGAAGGCGCCCACCACCAGGCAGGTGGCCAGCTTGTCCTTGGCCTTGCGGGCGCCTTCCACAACCAGGCTCCAGCCCACCAGGCCGGCGGCGAAGAGGATGCCGGAGACGATCCCCCAGCCGAAGGCGTTGAAGCCGATGAGGGCCAGGATCGCGGCGCCGAGGACCAGGGCAACGGCCAGGACGATGTACGGCGCGGCCTTGGGCAACTGGCCCTTGGTCAGTGCCGAACGCTTGCGTACCGGGGTCAGGGTGGAGGTCATTTAGTTGGCTCCCGAGAATTCTTTGTGCCGGGTGATGATCCCGCGGGCGATCATATTCACGCCGAGGGTGATGACGAACAGCACCAGGCCGGCGGCGATCAGGGTGTTGACCTTGAGTCCGCTGGCCTCGGGGAAGTTCAGGGCGATTTCGGCGGCGATGGTCTGGTTGCCGGACTGGATCAGGCTGGCCGTGAGGGCTCCGGAGGAAAGGACCAGCGCCACCGCCATGGTCTCGCCGAGGGCACGGCCGAGTCCCAGCATCACGGCGCTGATGATTCCGGGCCGGCCGAACGGCAGCACGGTCATCCGGATCATTTCCCAGCGGGTGGCGCCGAGCGCCAGCGCGGCCTCTTCGTGCAGCTTGGGGGTCTGCAGGAAGATTTCGCGGCTCAGGGAGGTGATGATCGGCAGGACCATGACGGCCAGCACGATCCCGGCCGTGAGGATGGTCTTTCCGGTGGCGGAGGCTGGACCCTGGAAGATCGGCAGCCAGCCCATGTTGTCGGCCAGCCAGTTGTAGGCCGGGGAGATTTCCTTGGCCAGGAACGCAACGCCCCAGGCGCCGTAGACCACGGACGGGATGGCGGCGAGCAGGTCAATCACGTAGCCCAGGCCGGAGGCGAGCTTGCGCGGTGCGAAGTGCGAAATGAACAGCGCCACGCCGATGGCGATGGGCGTCGCGATCACGAGTGCGATCACGGCGGCGATGAGGGTGCCGATAACGAGCGGCCAGATGTAGGTGAGGAATCCTTCGCCGCCCTGGATCTTGTCCGGCGAGGCCACGAGGGCCGGGAACGCCTGGATGACCAGAAACAGTGCCACGCCGAAGAGCACGACGAGGATCAGACACCCTGCCGCCAAGGCGGCTGCGGAAAAGACTTTGTCACCGGTGTGGCCTGCGCCCCGGGACTTGGTCAGGGAGGTGGTGGTCACTTCACGGTCCTTCGGTTTGGATGGGGATCCGGGTGCCGGCCGCGGGGGCACCCGCGGCCGGGGTCCGGCAAATCTTGAAGTTTGGAACAAACGCGTCGGTTCCCTGCGCCATGGCGGCCGCCGGTGACGGCCGCCATGATGCAGGGAACCTGGGTCAGGCTCGTGTTTCCACTATGCCTCGCGGTGCAGCGTATCCCTAGGCCTTGGCCTTGACGGTTTCGACGGCAGCGATTGCCTTGTCCTGGAGGGTCTTGGACAGCGGTGCCGACTTAGCGGCGTCGGCGGCGGCCTTCTGGCCCTCGTCCGAGGCTGCGTACTTGACGAAGGCCTTGACCAGGTCGGCAGTGGCCTGCGTGTCGTAGGTGGTGCAGACGATGTGGTACGACACCAGGACGATCGGGTAGGCGCCTGCGACCGTGGTGGTGCGGTCCAGCTTGATGGCGAGGTCGTTGGCGTTGCGGCCTTCAACCGGCTTGCCAGCGTCCACTGCCTTGGCAGCAGCCTCCGGGGAGATCTTCGTGAAGGAGTCTCCGACCTTGATCTGCGCCGTGCCGAGCTTGCCGCTGACAGCGGAGTCATCGGCGTAGGTGACCGCGCCGGGGGTGTCGGTGACGGTCTTGACGACGCCGGAGGTGCCCTTGGCGTTCTCGCCCTTCAGGCTCGCGGGCCAGATGCCGGCTGCTTTGTCGGTCCAAACCGTGGGAGCGACAGCGGACAGGTAGTCCGTGAAGTTCGAGGTGGTGCCGGAGTCATCGGAGCGGTTCACCGGGGTGACCTTGAGGTCCGGAAGCTTGGCGTCCGGGTTCAGGGCCGCGATGGCGGGGTCGTTCCAGTTGGCGATCTCGCCGCGGAAGATCTTGGCCACGGTGGGGGCATCGAGCTTCAGGTCCGTGATGCCGGGCAGGTTGAAGGCCACGGCGATCGGGGAGATGTAGACCGGGATGTCCAGGGCACCGTCGGGACCACACTTGTCCTTGGAGCTGGCGAGCTCTTCATCCTTAAGGTAGGCATCGGAGCCGGCGAACTGGGCCGAGCCGTCGAGGATCGCCTTGCGCCCGGCGCCGGAACCGTCCGGGGAGTACTGCACAGTGGCACCCGGGTTCGCGGAAGCGAAGTTGGTCTTCCAGACATCCATGGCCGCGCCCTGGGCGGAAGAACCGATACCGGTCAGCGTGCCGGTGACCTTGGGGCCGGAGGCGGCCGGAGCAGTCTGGGCCGTGTTGGTTGCGTTGTCCGAACCGCAAGCAGTCAGCGCGAGTGCGCCGGCGGCGATAACAGCGATAGCCGCGTTGCGGCCGAAGCGGAGTGCCTTCACTAGATATACCCCTTTCAGGGCTTTGCGTGCCGGGCCGGAGATGGCCAGCAGGGATGCGTACGGGTTTGTACCTTTACCGACCGTAGGCGGCCCAGGTGAAGAGAATTGCGGACCAAAGTGAACAGCCGGTTAACGACGCCGGGCTATTGGCTTACATCTGCCGGGCAGCCATTGCGTTCTGTGCGTCACAGTCGTATCGCCCTCAGCCGTGTCCTGCCGTGAACGGCCGCCCCCGGGGCAGCAAATAGACTGGAGGACATGGCCTCCGCGACTGGACTCTCCGCAAGCGCACGATTCCTGCGCGTCCGGGTCCGCACCGGCTTTGTCCGGAGCCGGAACTCCCTGGGCCCGGCCATTCAGATGACCACCTGCGCGGTCAGCGCCTACGCCTTCGCCGAATACGTCCTGGGCCATTCCGGACCGTTGTTTGCGGCCACGTCATCCCTCATTGCCCTCGGCTTTTCCCGCGACCCCAGGCTGCGCCGCGTCATCGAGGTGGGCCTAGGCTGCACGATTGGAATCGTGGTCGGGGACCTGCTGCTGCACTGGCTGGGCTCCGGAATCTGGCAGGCCGCCGTCGTTCTCCTGTTCTCCATCCTGCTGGCCAGGTTCCTGGACAGCGGGACGATCTTCACCACCCAGCTGGGTCTGCAGTCAGTGCTCGTAGTGCTCCTGCCCGCGCCGGCCGGGGGGCCGTTCACCCGCAGCATCGACGCCGTGGTGGGCGGGGTTTTCGCGCTCTTAATGACGGTCCTTGTTCCCAGGGACCCCCGGCGTGAACCCCGCAGTGACGTCAAGAAGCTCCTGCACGAGCTCGCCGAGGTGCTGCGGGAGTGCGCGTCGGCGCTGACTTACAGCGACTCCACGCAGGCGTGGCATGCCCTCATCCGGGGGCGGAACTGCCAGCCCCTCGTCGACGCCATGCGCCAGTCGCTGCGCGCCTCCGCCGAAGTTGCCACCCTTGCCCCCGCCTACCGGCGGCACCGGGAGGAGCTGGACCAGATGGAGCAGTCGCTGGACTACATCGACCTCGCGCTGCGCAACAGCCGGGTCTTTGCGCGCCGCCTGACCAGTGCCATCAACCATGCGGCGCTCTCGGACGAGGCCACCCAGAACATCGCCGAGGTGCTGCAGGAGACGGCGGCCGCCGTCGACGAGCTCTCGCTGGGCCTGGCGGAAGTCCACGACGGCGCCCGCCGCGCCCACCTGCGCACCGCCAGGTCCGAGCTGCGGGAGATCGCCCTCCGCCTGCATCCGCGGATGCTGGACGTCCAGCTGCTCGAGGGCGAAACGGTGGTGATGCTGTTCCGCCCGCTTATGGTGGACCTGCTCGAGGCCGCCGGAGTGGATTCCAAGGAAGCCCGGGACATCCTTCCCCCGCTGTAGCCGCTTTAATATAACGCTGGAGCGCCGCCGACCCCGCCGGCGCCCTTGGTTGTCGCTGCCCCCGGATAGTGTGGACCAATGGCTACGAAGACTTCCCGGGGGCCGAAGGCACCGGGCTACAAATGCGCCGAATGCGGCTGGACGACTGCCAAGTGGGTGGGCCGCTGCGGCGAATGCCAGGCGTGGGGCAGCGTGGAGGAGACCGGCAACGCCGTTGCCCGGACGACGGCGGCCACGACGGTCCTGGAACCGGCCCGCCGGATCGCCGACGTCGACGCCACCACTGCCGCGTTCCTGCCCACCGGCGTGGACGAACTCGACCGCGTGCTCGGCGGCGGGCTGGTGCCCGGCGCCGTCATCCTCCTGGCGGGCGAACCCGGGGTGGGCAAGTCCACGCTGCTGCTGGATGTCGCGGCCAAGTTCGCCCGCACCGCACAGGACGTCCTCTACATCACCGGCGAGGAATCCGCCGCCCAGGTCAAGCTCCGCGCGGACCGGATCGACGCTGTGGCCGAATCCTTGTATCTGTCCGCCGAAACGGACCTCGGGCAGGCCCTGGGGCAGGTGGAGAAGCTGGAACCGCGGCTGCTGGTGGTGGACTCCGTGCAGACCCTCAGCAGCGCCGACGTCGAGGGCAGCGCCGGCGGGGTGTCCCAGGTGCGCGAGGTTGCGGCGTCCCTGATCGCCGCGGCCAAGCGCCGCAACATGACCACGCTGCTGGTCGGACACGTGACCAAAGACGGCTCCATCGCCGGGCCCCGGCTGCTGGAACACCTCGTGGACGTCGTCTGCCAGTTCGAGGGCGAACGGCACTCGCGGCTGCGGCTGCTGCGCGCCGTCAAGAACCGCTACGGACCCACCGACGACGTCGGCTGCTTTGACTTGAACGAGGACGGCATCGAGGGCCTCGCCGATCCAAGTGGGCTGTTCGTCTCCCGGACCAAGGAGCCCGTTTCGGGAACCTGCATCACGGTCACGCTGGAGGGCCGCCGGCCGCTGCTGGCCGAGGTCCAAGCCCTGCTGGCCGAGAGCGCCAGCTCCCAGCCCCGCCGCGCCACCAGCGGGCTGGATAGCTCCCGAGTGGCGATGCTGCTGGCCGTCCTGCAGCAGCGCGCCGGCTGCCTGCTCAACAAGGACGACTCCTATGTGGCAACGGTGGGCGGGGTCAAGCTCAGCGAACCCGCCACGGACCTCGCCGTCGCCCTGGCGGTGGCCTCCGCCAAGGCCAAAAAGCCGCTCCCCCAGCGACTCATCGCCTTCGGCGAGGTGGGCCTGGCGGGCGAAGTCCGTCCAGTGCCCGGCATCAACCAGCGCATCCAGGAGGCACACCGGCTTGGCTTCACCCATGCCGTGGTCCCGGCCAGCCCCAACGGGCACGGACCGGTTCCCGCGGGCTTCTCGGTCCGCGAGGTCGGCCACCTGGCCGAGGCGCTGGGCCTGCTGATCAGCTGACGGCGCTGAATCGCCTAACCCCTTGCGCGTGATACCCCCAGGGGGTATCTTAGTGAGCCTGCAGATGACTGAACATCCTTCAGGAGCACGCACCATGGAACACCGGCACAGTAGCGCAGGCGCGGACCAGGGAATCCGGGAACAAAGCCCGCACCGGACGCAGCACTGGACACGGCATTGGAACCATGCAGTGGGCCCGGCAGTCCCCGCGGCCGCCACCGCAGGCGGTGGCGCCGTCGTCGGGGACGACCACACGGTGCACAGCCACGGCCAGCATGCCGGCCACAGCGTCGCGATGTTCCGGGACAGGTTCTGGCTGACGCTGGCCCTGGCCGTGCCGGTGGTCTTCTTCAGCCCCATGTTCGCGGAGCTCCTGGGCTACCAGCCTCCCGCCTTTCCCGGCTCAGCCTGGATCCCGCCGGCGTTCGGCACGGTGATCTTCCTTTACGGCGGCCGGCCGTTCCTCACGGGCGGCCTCAACGAACTGAGGACGCGCCAACCGGGGATGATGCTGCTGATTGCGATGGCCATCAGCGTTGCCTTCATCGCCTCCTGGGTGACCAGCCTCGGCATCGGCGGTTTCGATCTCGACTTCTGGTGGGAGCTGGCGCTGCTGGTCCCCATCATGCTGCTGGGCCACTGGATCGAGATGCGCGCCCTCGGCTCGGCTCAAGGCGCCCTGGACGCGCTGGCCGCGCTGCTGCCCGACGAGGCGGAACGCGTCACAGCCGCCGGCACGGAGACTGTCAGCCTCGCCGAGCTCCGCGCCGGAGACACCATCCTGGTCCGCCCCGGCGGCCGGATGCCGGCGGACGGCACTGTCAGCGGCGGCCAGGCCGAATTCGACGAATCCATGATCACGGGCGAATCGAAAACCGTCTTGCGGACCCCGGGCGATCCCGTGGTGGCCGGCTCCATCGCCACGGACAACTCCGTGCGGGTCCGGGTGTCAGCCCTCGGCGAGGACACCGCCCTCGCCGGGATCCGCCGCCTGGTGGCCGAGGCGCAGGCATCCTCCTCCCGCGCCCAGGCCCTGGCAGACCGGGCTGCGGCGTTCCTCTTCTATTTCGCCGCCGGCACCGGTGTCCTGACCTTCATCTTCTGGACCCTGATGGGCAGCGTAGGCGACGCAGTCACGCGCGCCGTGACCGTCCTCGTGATCGCCTGCCCCCATGCGCTCGGCCTGGCCATTCCGCTCGTCATCGCCATCTCCACCGAGCGGGCCGCCCGGGCGGGCGTGCTGATCAAGAACCGGATGGCGCTGGAGCGCATGCGGACAGTCGACGTCGTGCTGTTCGACAAGACCGGAACCCTGACCCTGGGCGAGCCGGAGCTCAAGGAGATCGCCGCCGCAGGCACGGTAACAGCCACCGGCCAAGACGCCGCGCAGAATTCAGTGCTGCGGCTCGCGGCCGCCGCGGAGGCGGACAGCGAACATCCTCTGGCCCGCTCGATCGTTGCCGCCGCCCGGGAACGGGGGCTGAAGATACCGGCGGCGGACGGGTTCACTTCGCTGACCGGACGCGGAGTCCGCGCCACGATTGATGGCCGCATAGTCCAGGTGGGCGGCCCGGCCCTGCTCCGCGAGCTTGGTTTGCAGGAGCCGCTGGCTTTGGCCGCCGCCACCGGCGCCTGGCTGGAGCGCGGCGCCGCGGTGCTCCACGTCGTGGACGGCGGCACGGTCCTGGGCGCTGTCAGCCTCGAGGATGCTGTGCGGCCCGAGTCCTATCAGGCTGTCCGGGCCCTCCAGGCACGCGGCATCAAGGTGGCCATGGTCACCGGCGACGCCCGGCAGGTGGCGCACGCCGTCGCCGCCGGGCTCGGCATCGATGAAGTGTTCGCCGAGGTCCTCCCCGCCGACAAGGACAAGAAGGTGGCGGAACTGCAGGGCCGCGGACTGAGAGTGGCCATGGTGGGCGACGGCGTCAACGACTCCCCCGCGCTGGCGCGGGCGGAGGTGGGGATCGCGATTGGCGGCGGCACGGATGTGGCAGTGGAATCCGCCGGTGTGGTCCTGGCCGGCAACGATCCGCGGGCTGTTCTGTCGATGCTCGATCTTTCCAAAGCGAGCTACCGGAAGATGTGGCAAAACCTCGTGTGGGCCACCGGATACAACATCATCTCGGTGCCGCTGGCGGCCGGGATCCTGGCCTTCGCGGGGATCGTCCTCTCCCCCGCCGCGGGCGCCGTGATGATGTCGGCGTCGACCATTGTGGTTGCCCTGAACGCCCAGCTCCTGCGCAGGCTCAAGCTCAACCCGGCCGATCCCGGCTGACCGGAAGGAGTTCCCATGCCGGAAACCAACCGCCGCGAACCATCATTCGGGGCATCCTATGCCCGCGTGGGTCCGCGGATGGATGCCCGCGGGGCAACGGAGCACCGCCGGCGGCTCGTGGAAGCGGCGCACGGCGTCGTCATCGAGATCGGGGCGGGCTACGGGGCCACCTTCCCGTTCTACCCTTCCGCGGTGTCCAAGGTGCTGGCCCTGGAACCGGACCCCACGCTCCGGGAGCTGGCCCTCGCCGCCGCCGGGACGGCACCGGTGCCTGTCAGCGTGACAGACGGCGTGGCGGAAGCGCTGCCGGCGGCGGACGCCTCGATCGACGTCGTCGTCTCCAGTTTGGTGCTGTGCAGTGTGGCGGACCAGTCCGTCGCCCTGACGGAGGTGCTCCGAGTCCTGCGCCCCGGCGGATTGCTGCTGTTCTACGAACATGTCCGCTCCGTCCACCGTGTGCTGGCGGCCGCCGAAGACCTGGTCACTCCGCTGTGGAGCCGGGTGGCAGGCGGATGCCACCCGAACCGTGACACCGCCGCCATGATCGCGGCGGCCGGCCTCACCGTGCAGCGCCTCGAGCGCTTCGGCTTTTCGGTCCTCCCCGGCAACCCGCGGCTGGCCCACGTCCTTGGCGCGGCGAGCAAGCCCTGAGCCCGCCACCGGTGTGTGGCGTTCCTGCCCGGTTGCTTCCGCGCCGGGGCTTGGGGCTGCCCTGAAAACTCGGGCTTTCCGTTCCGGCCGGGCCGAACCGGCGCCGGCAACTGGGACAGAGCGCCGGCCTAAACCAACACCGGCCGCCACTTACTCCGCTACACGCAGAAGGGGCGCCTGCCGCGACGGCAGACGCCCCTTGCGTCAATAATTCAAAGCCGATTGGGCCTGTCTGACTAGGCCTTCTTCGGAGGCAAGGCCAGCTTGAAGACCTTGGCCCACGTGGAGCCGACCTGCTTCAGCAACGGCCCGGTTGTGTACGGCAGCCCGTACCGCTCGCAGATCTCCCGCACCTTAGGTGCCACTTCGGCGTAGCGGTTCGATGGAAGGTCCGGGAAGAGGTGGTGCTCGATCTGGTGCGAGAGGTTGCCGCTCATCAGGTGCATGAACTTCGACCCGGAGATGTTGGCCGATCCGATCATCTGCCGGACATACCAGTCGCCGCGGGTTTCGCCTTCGACCATCTCTTCGGTGAAGGTGTCGGTGCCGTCGGGGAAATGCCCGCAGAAAATAATCGCGTGCGCCCAGACGTTCCGGACCGCGTTGGCGGTCAAGGTGCCATACAGCGCCTGCTTGCCCGAGCCGGTCAACATGGCGACGGCCGGCGTGGCGGCATAGTCCTTGGTGAATTGCTTCAGGGCCTTGAGCCCCAGCGCCTTGAGGTCCCGGGTCATGGCCTCCTTGCTCTTCTTGCCTTCCTTGTAGTCAGGCAATTCAAGATCGTAGAGGGCGATGCCCCATTCGAAGACTGGCGCCAGGACCGCGTTATACAGCGGATTGCCCAGGTTGAAGGGCTTCCATTCCTGGGACGGGTCCATACGCAGCAGGTTGTACCCGATGTCATTGTCCTTGCCCACGACGTTCGTCCACCGGTGGTGCAGGTCGTTGTGGGTGTGCTGCCAGGATCGCGTCGGGGTGACGAAGTCCCAGTCCCAGGTGGTGGAGTGGATGTCCGGGTCCCGCATCCAGTCCCACTGGCCGTGCAGGATGTTGTGGCCCAGTTCCATGTTTTCCAGGATCTTAGCGAAGCTAAGCATCGCCGTGCCGGCGACCCAGGCTGCTTTGTGCTTGCTCACCAGAAGGGTGGCGCGGCCGGTGATCTCAAGCCCGCGCTGGACCTTGATCACCCGGCGGATGTACGCCGCGTCGCTGGCGCCGCGCTTGGCGAGGACCTCGTCCTTGATGGCGTCGAGTTCGCGGCCGAGCTCGGCAACCTGCTCGTCAGAGAGGTGCGCCGCCGCGTCCGGACGGACCAGCGGGCTGCCGGACTCCGCTAGGGCGCCGGGCCGCGGCTTTACGGCAGCGGACGCTTTGCTTTGGGAAGGGCCGTCCTTGGGAGCTTCCTCGGAAACGTCGGGTTTGTCGGAAACAATCGTCATGCGGTGGTACTCCTTAGAGGTCGAGGTTAACGGGTCCGGCGGCTGCCGAAACGCACGTCTGGATTAGTTGGCCGGGCTCGCCATGGACTTCGTCCGTGCGCAGGTCACGAACGTGGCCGGCCCGGAGTGGGATGAGGCAGCTGTGGCAGATGCCCATGCGGCAGCCGCTGGGCATCAGGATGCCGGCGTCCTCGCCGACATCGAGCAGCGGCGTATCGCCGTCGGCTTCGATTTCGCGGTCCGACGCCTCGAACGTGACCAGGCCGCCGTCGTGCCCTTCTCCGCCGGCGAGCTTCGTGCTGAAGCGCTCGATCGTCAGTGAGCCTTCCACGGCCGACGGGGCTTCAGTGGCCTCCGCGGCTTCGGCTTCCCACAGCGTCTCGGCATCGTCGAGGAAGCCTTCCGGGCCGCAAGCGTACGCGGCGCGCTGCCGCCAGTCCGGGCACAGCCGGTCCAGGTCGGCGGCGGAGCTGAAGTCCAGCCGGCCTTGCTCGCCGGTAAACCAGTGTGTGACCCGGAAGTTCGGGAACTGGTCGGCGAGCTCCGCGAGCTCTTCACGGAAGATGGTGTCCGCGGCGGTGCGGGCGGTGTGGATCAGGACGACGTCGGAGTCGGGACGGTGCGGCACCAGCGTGCGGATCATCGACATCACGGGCGTGATTCCGCTGCCGGCTGTGAGCATGAGCAACGGGCGGGGGTGTTCGGGCAGGACGAAGTCGCCTTGCGGAGGCGCCAGGAACAGGACGTCGCCGGGTTTCGTGCCGCGCACGAGGGCGCCGGAGACGGCGCCCATATCGGTAACAGTAATTGCCGGGTCCTGCCCGGCGGGGGCGCTGAGCGAATAGGACCGCCAGTGGCGGACGCCGTCGAGCTCGACGCCAATACGGGCCCATTGGCCAGCAAGGTGCGCTTGCCAGCCGCGGCCGGGACGGAAGAAAATAGTGGCGGAATCGGCCGTTTCTGGAACCACCCTCGTGACCACGCCGCGCAGTTGGCGGGCGGAGAATACAGGATTGAACAGCGACAGAATGTCTTCTGGAGCTAGGGGGGTGGTCAGTAGAGATGCGGCGCGCGCCAGCTTACGGAGCCGGATCATCTATCAAGCTTATGTCAGTTTGCGTAATACATCTTCACCCAAGGCATACGATCGACACAGGAAAACTATCCCACCGCAACAACTCATCGGATTGACCATGAACGCAGCCCCTGTCCCGGAGCCCTCTGGGCCCGCCCCCGCCCACGAACCTCCCTGGCTGGCGCTGCCCCGTGAGGTCAGCGACATGCTGCGTCCCAGGGTGCCCGGCATCGTTGAGGCGATCATCGAGGCCGTCCCGCAGCTCGTTCCGGCGTACGCCAGGCCGATTGAGGGGCGCTTCGGCCGGGGCCTGAGGAGGGGCGTCGCCGCTGCGCTGGACCGCTTCCTGCAACTGCCCGGGACCCGGTTGCCGGCGTTGTCCGAGGAAAGCCGGGAGCTGGTGGCCGGGCTGGGCAGCGGCGAGTTCCGGCAGGGGCGGAGCATGGACGCGCTCCTGAGCGCCTACCGGATGGGTGCCCGCGTGACCTTCCGGGAGATGTCCAAGGTCTCCGTGGAACACCATCTGGGCCAGGGGGTCGTGGTGGATCTGGGCGAATCGATCCTCGCGTACATCGATGAGTTGTCGGCGGTCAGTGCCGAGGCCTACGCCTTTGAACAAACCGAACGCGCCGGAGCGGTGGACCGACGCCGCACCGAACTGCTGGACCTGCTCCTGCTCGGCCAGGCAGACGAGGCGGCCCTGCGCCAGACTGCGGCGATGGCGGACTGGTCCCTACCGCAGCGCATGGCGGTAGTGACGCTTCCGCTGGACCGGGCAGCCGGGCTGCGGCTGCGCCTCGGTCCGGGAACTCTTGTGATTGAGCGCGAGACCGACGTCGTGGCGCTGGTGCCGGCGCGGAACTCGCGGTCCGCCCGGGAGGACCTGGACCGTGCCCTGAAGGGGCGCGGCGCTGCCGTGGGGCCGTCCGGCGGCTGGGAGCGGGTTCCGGATTCGCTGCGGCTCGCCGTGCTGGCGGCCGCGGCCCTGCCTCCGCGCGAAGGGCCGGACGATCCCCCGATCTGGGCGGACGAGCACCTGGCGCAGGTGATTCTTGGTGCGGAACCCTCGGCAATCACCGAGCTGGCCACCCGGCGGCTCGCGCCGCTGGAAGGGCTCCGGCCCGCGCAGCGCGAGCGGCTCGCCGAAACCCTGCTCTCCTGGCTGCGCCACTGGGGCCAGCGGGCACCCGTGGCCGCCGAGCTCGGGATCCACCCGCAGACCGTGGGCTACCGGGCAGCCCAGCTGCGCGAGCTATTCGGCGACGCCCTCGAGGATCCAACGGCGCGCTTCGAACTCGAACTGGCCCTGCACGCCGGTCGGCGGTAAGCGGTCCGGCCGTAAGTGGTAAGCAGTCCGGCGGGCGGTGTGCGGACCGCGGGCGGCGGACCGCCGATTACCCGGCGAGCGCCCGCCGGCTGTGGAGCCGCAGCTCCAGGTCATGCATTACGAGCGCCGCCAGGTCCTCCAGCGCAGCAGTGTCCCCATCGCTGAAGTCGCGAGGCTCACGGTCCAGGATGCACAAGGTGCCCAGGTTGTAGCCGTCCGGAGTGCGCAGCGGCACCCCGGCATAGAACTGCAGGCCGAACTCGCCGGCCACGAGCGGGTTGGACAGCGTCCGGGGATCATTGATGGCGTCCCGAACAATCCAGGCGTCGCCCTGCAGGACGGCGGAGGCGCACAACCCGGGGTCCCGGCCGATCTCCGTGACGTCCGTGCCGTGGTGGGACTTGAACCAGATGCGGTCATGGTCCACAACGCTGACAATCGCCACGGGCACCGAGAACATGCGTGCGGCCAGCGCCGCGATCCGGTCGAAGGCGCCATCCGCGGGAGTGTCCAGGATCTGGTACCGCTCGACCGCCTGCATGCGCCCGCCTTCGTCGGTCAACAGCGCAGCCTGGTCGCGGCGGTGGCGTCCCGTGCCATTGATGACTTCCTGGCGGAGGGCCAGGGACACTTCCCGGGCCGGCGGGCGGGCCGCCGGATCCCGGTCCAGCATGGAGGTCAGCAGTGCCACCCACAGGGGGGCGAGCCCTTCGGGGATGTGCGGGTCCTGGAGCAGCCGGGCCAGGGCGGACTGGACCGGCGCGCCGGGGTACGCCATCTTCCCGGTCAGGCCTTCCAGCAGGACCAGCCCCAGCGAATAGACGTCACTGGCGGGGCCTGCCGGTTCACCGGCGGCCTGTTCGGGGCTGAGGTAGGCCGGGGTGCCGGAGCTGTCGTCAGGGTCGCCGTGGTGGCCTTCGCGGATGGTGATGGCGACGCCGAAGTCGCTGAGTTTGGCGCGCGGACGCCGGTCCTCGACGCTGTAGTCCACAAGCAGGATGTTGGCCGGTTTGACGTCCCGGTGGATGATGCCGTGGTGGTGGATGTGCGCCAGTCCGTCGGCGAGATCGTGTCCGATCAGCGCCATGTGGGCTGCCGAAAGCGGGCCCTCGGCCGAGCGGCGGCGGAGGTCGGGGCCGCGGACGAGTTCCATCACCAGGTAGCTGAGCCGGCGGGCAGGGTCGCTCACGTCTGTCACGGCGTCGAACAGTGTCACGAGGGCGTGGTGGGCCATCCCTGCCAAAATCCGCACTTCTTCGCTTTGCCTGCGTGTCCGCTCTTCGTCCACAGTCCCGTCGCGGAAAAGCTTGACTGCCACTTCGCGTCCCAGGACCTCGTCCGTAGCACGGTACACACTCGATTGGCTGCCCCGGCCAATGAGTTCTTCGATCCTGTAGCGCCCGCTGAGCAGGAACCCGGGGTTCATGGTTGTCAAAAGGTTACGTGGTCCCTCGAATGGGGCCGCCGCTGGAATCGGGGCGGATCAGTCCAAAGCCGGAAAACTGACCCCGGCACCCGCATCATAAGCAAGCTTACTTATGATAACCCGGATCCTGGACTAGGGAAGCCTCGGGGCACACTTTCCTGAATGTTCCCCGGTCACGGGTGATCCGCTATTTTGCGGGGTTGTGGGTCCCGATCGGCACCAGCGTGAGGTCTGGATGGTTCTTTTCGATCCGGCGCAGGGCCCAGACGTCATTGAACAGGGCCAGGTATTCCCCGTCGGAGCGCAGCAGGACTTCAGCCCCGGGGACGTTGGCCAGTGCCGGCATGGCGTCGACGGTCGAGATCCGGGCCATGGAATACGGGAGGCGTTCCAGCCGCATCGGGGCGCTGAAGTCGTGCGCCATGCGGTCTTCGACCACTTCGAACTGCATCGGGCCGACGGCGGCAAGGACGGGCGCCTGGTCACCGCGGATGTCGGAGCGGAGCACCTGAATGACGCCCTCGTGCTCGAGTTGTTCGATGCCGCGGCGGAACTGCTTGAACCGGCTCGGGTCCTTGGAACGCGCCACCTGGAAGTGTTCCGGGGCGAACAGCGGGATCGCGGGGAACTCCACGGGCTGGTCCAGGAACAGGCTGTCCCCCACGCGCAGGGAGGAGGCGTTCACGAGGCCAACTACGTCGCCCGGGAAGGCCTCGTCGATCACCTCGCGTTCGCGGCCGAAGACCTGCTGGGCGTACTTGGTGGCGAAGGATTTCCCTGTCCGGGTCTGGGTGACCACCATGCCGCGCTCGAACATGCCGGAGCAGACCCGGATGAAGGCAACGTGGTCGCGGTGGGCCTTGTTCATGCCGGCCTGGACCTTGAAGACAAATCCGGCGAACGGGGCATCGACCGGGCGGGGCTCACCCTCGACGTCGGGCCGCGGTGCGGCGGGCGGGGCAAAGTCGACGAGGGCGTCGAGGATTTCCTTCACACCGAAGTTCAGCGCGGCCGAGCTGAAGAGGACAGGCGTCGCCTTGCCGGCGTGGAAGGCCTCGACGTCGAACGCCAGGTTGGATTCAATGACCAGCCCGGCCTCGTCCACGGCATTGGACCAGTCCTCGCCCTGGCTGGCCGCGGCCTCATCCGGGGTGAAGTACTCGGTGAGGGCGATGTTGGCGCCGGAGTTGTTGCGTTTGAACTGCGCGAAGCGGTCATTGCGCAGATCCCAGACGCCGCGGAAGTCGCCGGAGATGCCCACGGCCCAGGTCAGCGGCATGGGCTGCAGGCCGGTGCGCTCGGTGATCTCGTCCATGAGGGCCAAGGCGTCCAGGCCGGGCCGGTCCCACTTGTTGATCACCGTGATGATGGGCAGGTTGCGCTGCTTGCAGACCTCGAAGAGTTTCATGGTCTGGGTTTCCAGGCCCTTCGCGGCGTCGACCAGCATGACGGCGCAGTCCACAGCTGCGAGCACGCGGTAGGTGTCCTCGGAGAAGTCCGCGTGGCCTGGCGTGTCCAGCAGGTTGATGACGGTGTCCCGGTAGCCGAACTGCAGCGCGGCGGAGCTGATGGAGATGCCGCGGTCCTTTTCCATCTGCATCCAGTCCGAGACCGTCTCCTTGCGGTTGGCCTTGCCGCTGGAGGCGCCGGCAGTGCCGATCACCTTTGCGTGCAGCGCCAGGGCCTCCGTCAGGGTGGATTTGCCGGCGTCGGGGTGCGAAATGACCGCGAAAGTCCGGCGCCGGGCCGCCTGCTTGTGAATCTCCTGGACTCGGGCGGGGCTGAGGACTTCTTGAGACACGATGCTACTTTCGCTGCGGCTGTGGACGGGTCACGGCGCGGAGAGCCCGCGGTACACCCAAGGATCCAAGTTTATCGCAGGCCACGCACCGTGCACGAAGCGGCGGCCATTCGGCCCCAAAATGCCTTCCCCGGCGGCACCCGGAATAGCCGTTCTGGAGGCGCCCGGCGGCACATCGCAATGGACCACTTTAAGGCTTGCCTGTGCGGAAGTAGCTGTGCTTTGCCCCTATCATGGGGAGAGCGGGGAACTGAGTACTTTTGATCCTGCCGGGGGACCCTGGAAACCGGCGCACTTGTGGGCTCTCGCCTGCACCTTTGAAGGGAAATCTATGGCTCGGAGCCCTGAAGATGCGCTGAAGGCTACCCTGGCCAGGGTTGCACCGGGCACCGCCCTCCGCGACGGCCTGGAACGCATCCTCCGCGGAAGAACCGGCGCGCTGATCGTGCTGGGCATCGACAGGACCATCGAGTCCATCTGTTCGGGCGGCTTCGAAATCGGCATCGACTTCTCCCCCACCCGGCTGAGGGAACTGGCGAAGATGGACGGTGCCATCGTCTGCGATAAGGATGCCAGCAACATCCTGCGCGCGGCGGTCCAGCTCGTCCCGGACTCGAGCATCGAAACGCAGGAATCGGGAACCCGGCACCGGACCGCGGAACGCGTGGCCATCCAGACGGGCGTCCCGGTGATTTCGGTCAGCCAGTCGATGCAGATCATCGCGCTGTACGTGCACGGGCTGCGTCACGTCCTGGAGGGCTCGGAGAAGGTCCTGGCCCGCGCCAACCAGGCCCTGGCAACCCTCGAACGCTACCGCTCGCGCCTGGACCAGGTGACCAGCTCACTTTCCGCCCTGGAAATCGAGGCCATGGTGACGGTCCGCGACGTCGCCGTCACGCTTCAGCGCCAGGAAATGGTGCGCAGGATCTCCGAGGAGATCTCCCAGTATGTCCTGGAACTGGGTGAGGACGGCCGCCTGCTCTCACTGCAGCTGGACGAGCTCACCGTGGGCCGCGGCCCAGGGAGCGACGTCATCATCCGCGACTACTCCGGCCCGGCCGCAACCGCGGAGGACATCGACAAAGCCGTCAAGGCCCTCGTCAGCCTGGGCCCAACCGAGCTGATCGATCTAGGCAAGATCGCCGGAATCGTTGGCTTCGCCGGCGGCGAGGCCAACCTCGACGCCGTCGTGCAGCCGCGCGGCTACCGCCTGCTCTCCGGCCTCAAGGCCGTGCCCAAGGCCGTCGCCGACCGGCTCGTGGACCACTTTGGCGGTCTGCAGTTCCTGATGGCGGCTACCATCGATGACCTCATGACCGTGGACGGGATCGGTGACCAGCGCGCCAGGACCGTCAGGGAAGGACTGAGCCGCATGGCCGAGGCCAGCCTGCTGGACCGGTTCCTCTAGCCCTCCACCCCCTCCAACACCCCTCGATTGCTCCCACCAACCCCCTCGTCCCGCAATCTCGGCCAGGGAATCCCCGTCGATTGCTCCGTAGGTGCCCTTTTGAGCGCCCAAAAGGGCACTTACGGAGCAATCGACGGGGTTTAGTGGGGATTCCGGGGATTAGTTGAGTTGGAACACGGCCTTGGGGCTGGTTTTGTTCGCCAGCCGGGCGGTGAAGACATAGTAGGCGCCGCCGGCTCCGGGCTTGGCGTCGACGGGTTCGCAGCCCTGCACCGTGCGGTTGCGCTGCCACGGGAAGTTCGCTGTCTCGCTCTTGCCCGGAGCAATGGTTTTCGTCAGGTCCGTGCTCTCCGCCTGGCAGTCCTTGGAGGAGAAGATCCGGTCCGAGCCGCTGGTGATCATGTACTCCATCTGCGATGTGCCGATGTTGACCTCGCAGGGCACCTTGTTGTTGTTGGTCACCGTGAGGCTTAGCAGCGGCTTCTCACCGGCGGCATAGAACTGTTTGTCGGTGGCAGCCGTAACGGCCACCAGATTCTGCTCGCAGCCATCGCCCGAGGTGGCCGTGGGTGAGGCCGAGGGATCCCCGGACGCCGTACGGCTCACCGAGGCGGACGCAGTCGGCTGGCCCGCCGGCGCTGCGGCCCCTGAAGGCTGGCCGCCGCCGGATGGCTGGCCCCCACTCATGGCGCTCGAGAGGGCGACGAAGCCGCCGAAAGCCACGGCGAGAACGAGCAGCAGGACCACGCCGGCAATCAGCCGGCGGCGGCGGTACACCGGGCGGAGCGGGGGCCGCCCGGATTTCCGCCCGGATCGTCCTGGGGGCGAACCTTTCGGCCGCGAACCACCCGTTCCTGAATTGCCTTGCCTGACCATTCTTCTAGCCTAGAGAACCGCGCGGGCTATGCCGCACGACCACGCCGCAGGACCTGCCGCCGTCCCGATCCGTTGCCCCGATCTATTACGCTGAATGGATCGAAACTTTAACCCCAACGTCCCCAGTATCCGCCGCGATGCAGCGGGAGCCCCTGCCCGCCGGGCAGGGCGCGCGCGCCGCGGATCTTCCCGCGCTCCATGCCGCCCTGGACGACTGGTTCGCACTTAATGCGAGGGAACTGCCGTGGCGGGCCGCGGAGTGCACCCCCTGGGGCGTGCTGGTTAGCGAGGTCATGCTCCAGCAGACGCCGGTGGTCCGGGTCCTGCCGGTTTGGGAGGAGTGGCTGCGCCGCTGGCCGGAACCGTCCGCGCTGGCCAACGAACCCGCCGGGGAAGCCGTCCGGTCCTGGGGCCGGCTGGGGTATCCCCGGCGCGCCCTGCGCCTGCATGCGGCCGCCGTCGCCATCAGGGACAGCCACGGCGGGACCGTCCCTGGCGCCTACACCGAGCTCTTGGATCTCCCCGGCGTGGGCAGCTACACGGCCGCGGCCGTCGCGGCGTTCGCCTATGGACGCCGGGAAACGGTGGTGGACACCAACATCCGCCGGGTCCACGCCCGGCTGGTCTCCGGTTCTGCCCTGCCGGCGCAGGCCCTGACCGCTGCCGAAATGCGGCTGGCGGCGTCCCTGCTCCCCGACGACGACGGCGCCTCGGTGCGCTGGAACGCCTCAGTCATGGAACTCGGCGCCCTGGTCTGCACGGCGCGTGCCCCCAAGTGCGGCCAGTGCCCTGTCAGGGAGTCCTGCGCCTGGCTGGCGGCCGGGGAGCCGGCGCCAACGTACACGCCCAAGGGACAGGCCTGGCACGGCACAGACCGCCAGGTCCGCGGCGCCGTAATGGCCGTCCTGCGGGTAGCCGAGGATCCCGTGGCGCCGGTACTGTTCCATCAGGCTGCCGCGGACCTGGGCTTCGAACCGCAGGGAATCGGGATCCCGCTCGCGGCCCTGCACCGGCTCAACGCCGCTCCCGAGCAGCTGGAGCGGGCACTGGCCGGCCTGCTGGACGATGGCCTCGCGGAACAGCACCAGGGCGGCTTCCGGCTTCCGGGCTGAGCATCTACGCTGAAGCATGCGCAAGCTGGCGGCCGCGGCCGCTCTGGCCCTCACTGCCGTCCTGGTAGCCTCGTGTCGGGCGGAGGCCGCCTGCCCGGCGATCGGCCAGGCGCCTGTTCTGGTCTTCACCGTCGCCCGGGAGTATGCCCCCTCAGTGCGGGCCATCCACCTACGGGCCTGCCAGGACGGGCGTTGCAAGGAAGCGGACCTGGAACTCGTGCCCGGGAGCACGGCCGTGGACCAGGGCTGTGAACCGGTTCGCTACGGCGGCGACGGCGTCTGCTCAGCCACTTCTTCGCCCGACGGCACCCTGACCGGCATGCTGATGATGGAGACGCTGACGGCCAGCCGCATGGAGGTGACGGCCACGGGCACGGATAGCGCCGGCAACCCGCTGCCGGCACGGACCGCGGCCTTCACACCCCGGTCGGCCCAGCCGTTTGGCGAGCAGTGCGGAACCTTCATCACGGCCGGCGTGGTGCTGGACGCGGCCGGCCTCCGGCAGGCACCCTAGCCCCGGCCGCCTGCCAGTCACGCGAGGCCCGCCCCTCCGGACTGGCTTCGAAAATTCGGGCCCCGCCTACGGTTCCCCGAACCCCGAGCCGACCAGGCGCTCCAGGTAGCCGACCGCTTTGGCGGCGTCCGGGCCGCTGGCTTCCACATGCAGGATGGTTCCCTTGCCGGCGGCAAGCATCATGAGCTCCGTCATGGAGGCGCCATCGGCGCCGTTGACGGTCACGTCCGCGTCCATGGCGGACAGGCCGCCGGCTATCTTCGCCGCCGGCCGGGCGTGCATGCCGGCCTGGTTGACGAGCTCGAAGTCCCCTGTGGCGTCCGGCGGCTGTTGGTGCACATGCTCGGCCTCCGCGGGGTGGGCCGGGGGCCGGTAGACGGCCTCGGCTGCGTCCTTCACCGCAGCCGCTTCGGCTCCGGCCTGGGCAGCCACCGCTGCCGCCACCAGTCCTTCCACCAGGGGCGCGTCCGCGAGCAGCACGGATTCCGGATCGGCTGCGAACTCCGCTGCGGACTCGGCCGTCATCACCGCCGATCCGAGGTCGGCGAGCACCACCACCCCGTCACCGGCGGCCTGCTCCAGCGCCGCCATGACCTTCTCCAGGCTCGTGCCGATGCGGCCGTCGTCGGTGCCACCGGCGGGGAGGATCAGGACATCAGGGGCCATCTGGGCGGCGAGCTCGGCGGCGCCGTCGGCGATCTTGGCGCTGTGCGAGACCACCACCAGCCGGACTGTCATTCGGTCGCTCCGGCCGCGGCGCGCAGGATCAGTGCGCTGGAGACGGCTCCGGGGTCGCGGTGGCCGATGCTGCGCTCCCCCAGATAGCTGGCGCGGCCCTTGCGGGCGAGCATCGGATCGGTGGACACTGCGCCGGCTTCGGCGGCCTCCGCCGCGGCGAGCAGCACCTTCCGGACGTCGCCGTCGCCAGCCGCGGCAGCGGCTGCCTCGATCGCGGGCGTCCAGGCGTCCACCATCGTTTTGTCCCCCGGCTCGGCCTTTCCGCGGACGACGATCCCGTCGCGGGCGGCCTGCAGCGCGGCAGCCAGGGTGGCGGCGTCGACGTCGGAGGTGTCACCGAGTGCCGTGGCGGCCCGCAGGAACGCTGTGCCGTACAGCGGGCCGGCCGCGCCGCCCACCTTGGACATCAGCGTCATGGCCGTCAGTTTCAGGGCCGCCCCCGGGGTTTCCGGCGGCGCCTCGGAAAGCTTGTCCATCACGGCCTTGAAGCCGCGGTCCATGTTCTCGCCGTGGTCCGAGTCCCCGATGGGCCGGTCCAGCTCGATTAGCTCCACCCGGTGTTCCGCCATGGCCTGTGCTGAAAGGGTCAGCCAGCGCACGGCCCAGCCGACGTCCAGCCCCACGGTCAGACGCCCCAGCGGAGGGCAGGAGTGTGCACGGGAGCGTCCCAGAGTGTCGCCATTTCATCGTCGAGGCGCAGGACAGTGATGGAGCAGCCCTGCATCTCCAGGGAGGTTATGTAATTGCCCACCAGGGACCGTGCCACGGTGACGCCTTGCTCGGCCAGTTTCTGCGCGGCCCGGCGGTACACGATGTACAGCTCGCTGGCCGGGGTGCCCCCCATGCCGTTGACGAACAGGAGAACCTGGTCCCCGGAGCTAAGTCCGAGGTCGCTGGCCACCGGGTCCAGGAGGCGGTCGGTGATGCCGTCGGCGTTTTCCATGGGAATTTTCTGCCGGCCCGGCTCGCCGTGGATGCCGATCCCGATCTCGATCTCGTTTTCCTCGAGATCAAAGCTGGGGACCCCCGCGTGCGGAACGGTGCAGGCGGACAACGCCACGCCCATGCTGCGCACGTTCTGGTTGACGCGGTCACCGATCGCGGCGACGGCGTCCAGGTTGTCGCCGCGTTCGGCGGCCGCACCGGCGATCTTCTCGACCAGGACCGTTCCGCCAACGCCCCGGCGGCCGGCCGTGTACAGCGAATCCTGCACGGCGACGTCGTCGTTGACCAGTACCGTGCGGACCTCAACGCCTTCGGCCTGCGCGAGTTCGGCGGCGGTCTCGAAGTTCAGGACGTCGCCGGTGTAGTTCTTCACGATGTGTACGACGCCGGCGCCGGAGTTCACGGCGAGCGTTGCCGGCAGGATCTGGTCCGGGGTGGGCGAGGTGAACACGGCGCCCGGAACGGCGGCGTCGAGCATGCCCAGGCCCACGTACCCGCCGTGCAGGGGCTCATGTCCGCTGCCGCCGCCGGAGACGAGTCCGACTTTCCCTGCCACCGGGGCGTCCTTCCGCACGATGTATTTCGGGTCCGGAAAAACGGTCACGAGGTCGGCGTGTGCAAGCCCGAACCCTTCCACTGACTCGTCGACCACGGCTTTGGGATCATTGATGAGTTTCTTCATGGCGGTGCTCCCTGGATGGTGTCCTGGCTGCTTGCTTAGACCCTACTACCGGGGCACGGCCGGCGGTAGGCTCCCGATTCCCTCTGCCCGGGGCTCCCTGGCGGGGCCGGAAATCCCGGACCGGCGGATTGTTGCGGTGCGTTCCCTGGTCCTGCGGATGCTTCAGGCTTGTTTGTCGGCCCACGCCGGGAAGTGCGGCCAGGCGTCGACGCCCAGCCAGGAGAACGGCGGCGCGGCGAGCCGGCCAATACGGGTGCGGGACGTGGCCGGCGGCCCTGCCGCGGCCGGCCCAGCGTTTTGTCCGGCCACGGGAATAGCCGTGCCGGGCGACGAGCGGTTGGTGGATTCTGCCGGTGGCGCTTCCAGCGGCTGGACCGGCGGCACTGCCGGAGCGCTGGCGATTGTCATTTGGAAAGCTGAGAAATCGGGAAAAATCACGGCTTTATGCAATTTTCTGCCTCCGAAAGTATGGCGGCCCACCCCCTGGACCGGGATCAGTTTATCCACCAAATTTATTGAAGGGAAGCCCCGGGCGGGCGGGGAAGTCCTGGCCGCTGCCGGTGCGGGCCGGAACCCGCCGGCCGCCCCCGGACCGGGCGCAGCCGGCGGGCGCTACAGCTCTTTGATCATCCTGGTGTTGCCCAGCGTGTTCGGCTTGACCCGCGCCAGGTCCAGGAACTCGGCCACGCCTTCGTCATGCGAGCGCAGGAGCTCGGAATACACCACGGGGTCGACGGCGGTCTGGTCAGCCATGACCTCAAAGCCGTGCTTCTTGAAGAAATCCACTTCGAACGTCAGGCAGAAGACGCGCGAGACGCCCAGCGCGCGGGCATCCTCCAGCAGACGCTCCACCAGCACGTGGCCCACGCCCTTGCCGCGCCAGGCGTCCGAGGCCGCGAGGGTGCGCACCTCGGCCAGGTCCTCCCACATGACGTGCAGCGCTCCGCAGCCGATCACCTCGCCGTCTTCCGTTTCGGCGATCCGGAATTCCTGCAGGCTCTCGTAGTAGGCCACGGTTTCTTTGGCCATGAGGATCCGCTGGTCGGCCAGCGGCGCCACGAGCGTCTTGATGGCGCCAACGTCGCTGGTACGGGCAGGGCGGATGCGGATCGAGTCAGTCACAGCCCAATCCTACGGGGGCCCCGGGCCGGGCCGGCTCGCGGACGGGCCCGGGGCCGCCCTGTCAGAGACCCAGTTCGTCGGGGACAGGAATGTCCTTGTCCAGCAGGTTCCGGGCCAGGAAGTGCTCCACCACGCCGTACCAGACCTTGGCGTGCTGCGGCTGCAGGATCCAGTGGTTCTCGTCCGGGAAGTACAGGAAACGGTGGTTCGTTTCGCCGTTCGCGTCGGCCGCCAGCTGTGACTTGGCAAGCAGTTCGTACCAGAGCCGGAGCCCCTCGCCGATCGGCACGCGGTAGTCCTTGTCGCCGTGGATGACCAGCATGGGAGTCCGGATGTTTTCCACGTGCAGATGCGGGGAGTTCTCCAGCGCCATCTCGGCGGTCATCTCCTTGAGCCAGTACTGCGCGGCGTCCGTGGTGGGACCGAACTGGTCGAGGGCCCAGAGGCTGGCGTGCGTAACTATTGCCTTGAAGCGGTCCGTGTGGCCGGCCACCCAGTTGGCCATGTATCCGCCGAAGGAGCCGCCCATGGCGGCGGTGCGCGTCTCGTCGATGTCCGGGCGCTGCACGACGGCGTCGGTAATGGCCATCAGGTCCGTGAATGGAGCCTTGCCCCATTCCCCCCAGCCGCGCTGGATGTGCTCCTGGCCGTAGCCGGTGGAGAGGGCAGGGTCCGGGAGCAGCACCGCGTACCCGCGGGCCACCAACAGCCACGGGTTCCAGCGCCAGGTCCAGGCGTTCCATGAGCCCAGCGGGCCGCCGTGGATCCAGAGCAGCAGCGGGGCCGGGCTCGCGGCAGACGCGCCCTCGGGCAGGGCCAGGTACGCGGGCACACGGGCGCCGTCGGACGCCGTCGTCTCCACGCGCTCCAGCGTTCCCTTGAAGTGGGGGCGCTCCGCGGGCGAGGGCAGGCGGACGACGCCGCGGTCGGCGAGGTCGATCCGTACAGGTTCGGCGGGGAATTCGTAGGAGCTGCGCAGGGCGTAGGCGCTGCGTCCGTCCGGCGCGACGACGACGTCGGTGTACGCGGCGGCGTCGTCCGTCAGGCGGAGCACCTGGCCAGCCTGGTCCCCGGCGGCACCGATCCGGAACACCGGCGAGGCGCCGTCCTCGTCGGCGGTGACCAGCAGCGCCGATCCGTCCGGCAGCCACGCTGCCGGGCGGGCCCAGCGGTCCCAGTCGTGGGCGAGCGGCGTCAGCGCATCCGCCCCTGCTGCCGGGCCGGCGACGTCGAGGAGGTGCAGCAAGACCCGCGGGGCCTCCAGCGGCGTGGTGTCGCTTTCACTGAGCACCACCAGGCTCCGGCCGTCCGGACTGACCGGGCCCGGGAAGTAGCTCAGGCCTTCCGTGTCCATCAGAACCGTCCGGGTGCCGGTGGCGACATCGATGCCGACCAGCACGTAACGTGAATCGGCATTCGCGAGGGGCTTGGCGAAGCTGCTATAAATCATCGTGCCGTCGGGGCTGACCACCGATTCGGTGTCTCTGAGCCGGGTGCCGGCGTCGGGCGTCAGGTTGCGGAGCTTCAGTGGCGGCGCGGCGTCGACGGTGGTCGGCTTGCCGGCCTCCAGCGGCCCACCGGATTCGACGGCGAACAGCCGCGGCTGCCCCGGACCCAGGTCCGCGTCCCAGTAGCGGACGGGGTAGCCGCTGTGCAGAATGGCCGCGACCTTGTTGTCCTTGCGCGCCTTGCGGCGTTCCTCGTCATTTTCCTCGTCCGTGGAGCCAGCCAGCACCGAGGCCGCGACCACCACGGTGTCGGCGTCCTTGGCGGCATGGACCCCGCCGATTCCGCCGGCGCGGGACAGCGCCACCCGGGCTTCGCCGCCGTCGGACGGGAGGATCCAGAGGGCGCTGACGGGGTCAGCCTCGGGGCTCTCGGGATCGGGGCGGGCAGAGGTGAAGTAGAGGTCGCCGTTGGCGGCGAACACCGCACCCGCCTCGCCTTTGGCGCTGCGCGTGATCCGGCGGGCCTGTTTGACCCCGCCCGGGTCCACCTCCCACAGCGCAGTGCAGTATTCCGTGCCCTTCGCGCCGAGTGTCGCCACGGTAGTGACCAGGCGGGTCCCATCCGGGCTCAGCGTCAAACCGCTCACTTTGGGGATGGCGAGGTAATAGTCCAGATCGTGGAAGGGGGTCTCGGGTTGTTCGCTCAGGGTCTCTGAGTCCTTGGCAGCCATGCACCGATTCAACACCGTATGTGGCATCGATCACAGGAAGTTCACTGAGAGTGAAACACTGCTTTCAGATACGGAGGGTCGCCGAGCTGGATGCCGGGGGCAAACGCAAAGGCCCCGCCGTCCCTTTCGGGACAGCGGGGCCTTGGTCGTGATGCCTAGACGCTCGGAGCGATCTCCGGGATGCGCGGCTTGGCGTTGCCGGCGAAGGTGAACTTCGCGTTGTCGCCTTCGCCTTCCACATCCACCACCACGATGTCGCCGGAGTGCAGTTCGCCGAAGAGGATCTTCTCGGAGAGCTGGTCCTCGATCTCGCGCTGGATGGTGCGGCGCAGCGGCCGGGCACCCATGGCGGGGTCGTAGCCGCGGGTCGCCAGGAGCACCTTGGCCGCGGACGTGAGCTCGATGCCCATGTCCTTGTCCTTGAGGCGCTTCTCGAGGCGGCCGACGAACATGTCCACGATCTCGATGATCTCGTCCTGGGTCAGCTGCGGGAAGACCACAACATCGTCAACACGGTTCAGGAACTCGGGGCGGAAGTGCTGCTTGAGCTCCTCCGTGACCCGGGCGCGCATCCGGTTGTAGCCGGTCTGCGTGTCCGTGCCGGACTGGAAGCCGGTGGCGACACTCTTGGAGATGTCCCGGGTGCCGAGGTTCGTGGTCATGATGATCACGGTGTTCTTGAAGTCCACCACGCGGCCCTGGGAGTCAGTCAGGCGGCCGTCTTCCAGGATCTGCAGCAGCGAGTTGAAGAGATCGGCGTGCGCCTTCTCCACTTCGTCGAACAGGACCACGGAGAACGGACGACGGCGGACCTTCTCGGTCAGCTGGCCGCCCTCCTCGTAGCCCACGTAGCCCGGAGGGGCGCCGAAGAGCCGCGAAACCGTGTGCTTCTCCGAGTACTCGGACATGTCCAGGGTGATCAGCGCGTCCTCTTCGCCGAACAGGAACTCGGCGAGGGCCTTGGCCAGTTCGGTCTTGCCGACGCCGGTGGGGCCGGCGAAGATGAACGAGCCGCCCGGACGCTTGGGGTCCTTGAGGCCTGCACGCGTGCGCCGGATCGCCTGGGACAGGGCCCGGATGGCCTCGTCCTGGCCGACAACGCGCTTGTGGAGTTCGTCTTCCATCTTCAGCAGGCGCGAGGACTCTTCCTCGGTCAGCTTGAAGACCGGGATGCCGGTGGAGTTCGCCAGCACTTCGGCGATGAGGTCCTCATCAACTTCGGAGATGTCGTCCATGCCGCCGGTCTTCCACTGGCGTTCCTTCTCGGCGCGCTCGGCAATGAGCTTCTGCTCCTTGTCGCGCAGCGATGCGGCGCCTTCGAAGTCCTGCGCGTCGATCGCGGATTCCTTCTCCAGCTTCATGGCGGCGATCTTCTCGTCCATGACCTTGAGCTCGGGCGGCGCGGTCATGCGGCGGATGCGCAGCCGCGCGCCGGCCTCGTCGATCAGGTCGATCGCCTTGTCCGGCAGGAAACGGTCCGAGATGTACCGCTCGGAGAGGCTAGCCGCCGAGGCGAGGGCGCCGTCGGTGATGGTGACGCGGTGGTGTGCCTCATACCGGTCGCGGAGGCCCTTCAGGATCTCGATCGCGTGCGCAACGGAGGGTTCCTTGACCTGGATCGGCTGGAAGCGGCGCTCCAGCGCGGCATCCTTCTCGATGTGCTTGCGGTATTCGTCCAGCGTGGTGGCACCGATGGTCTGGAGTTCGCCGCGGGCCAGCATGGGCTTCAGAATCGAGGCCGCATCGATGGCGCCTTCGGCGGCTCCGGCACCCACCAGGGTGTGGATCTCATCGATGAACAAGATGATGTCGCCGCGGGTGCGGATCTCCTTGAGGACCTTCTTCAGGCGCTCTTCGAAGTCACCGCGGTAGCGGGAGCCGGCCACGAGGGACCCGAGGTCCAGCGTGTACAGCTGCTTGTCCTTGATGGTTTCCGGGACATCCCCACGGACGATCGCCTGGGCAAGGCCCTCGACGACGGCGGTCTTGCCGACGCCCGGTTCACCGATCAGCACGGGGTTGTTCTTGGTGCGCCGGGAAAGGACCTGCATGACGCGTTCCATTTCCTGCTCGCGGCCGATCACGGGGTCCAGTTTGTTCTCGCGCGCCGCCTGGGTGAGGTTGCGGCCGAACTGGTCCAGGACGACGGAACCCGCAGGGGTACCCTCGGCCTGCCCGGGGCCGACGCCGGCGCCCGTGGTTTCCTTGCCCTGGTAGCCCGAGAGCAGCTGGATGACCTGCTGGCGGACCCGGTTCAGGTCGGCGCCGAGCTTGACGAGCACCTGGGCGGCAACGCCCTCGCCCTCCCGGATGAGGCCGAGGAGGATGTGCTCGGTACCGATGTAGTTGTGGCCCAGCTGCAGGGCCTCGCGGAGCGAGAGCTCCAGGACCTTCTTGGCACGAGGGGTAAAGGGGATGTGGCCGGAAGGTGCCTGTTGGCCCTGGCCGATGATCTCCTGGACCTGCTCGCGGACACCGTCGAGCGAAATGCTCAAGGATTCAAGGGCTTTGGCGGCAACACCTTCACCCTCATGGATCAGACCCAAGAGGATGTGTTCGGTACCAATGTAATTGTGGTTCAGCATGCGTGCCTCTTCTTGGGCAAGCACAACTACGCGACGGGCACGGTCCGTAAATCGCTCAAACATTTCGCCACACTCCTAGCTACGACGTACTTTGATGCTACGTGGCCCGGTTCCAGATTTGGGGCTTGTTCGCCACAGGGGAAACCGGAGGGTTGCGCATCACCGCCCGGACGCCTCTTCCGGCGGGGGCGGGAGGGGCCGTAACGCTTCCCGTGCGGGGCAACCTGCGGGGCCAGACGACTCCTTCCGGCGCTTACGGGCGGCCAAGCGGCCGGGCCGGGCGGCTCTTTCCGGCGCTTAATGGCGGAGCGGGTGCGGGTCCGGCCCGGCAGGCGTGCCGGCGTAGGCATGGCAATGCCCCCGCTACTTAACGGGGGCATTGGCATTTGACGACGGCGTCATTGCGACTTCACCGCGAATGCACTGCGACTTCATTGCGACGTGATTGCGGCCTGATGACTTGATGAGACTTGATTGCCTCTTGAAGTCTCATGAACCCGGGCCCGTGATACTGCCCCGCTCTGAGCGAGTCCCTGGCTAGGAATTCGCCTTTTGGTAGGCTTCCTGAATTTCGGCCTGGATACGTCCCCGACTGTTTACCGCATAGCCGTTGTCCCGTGCCCACTGACGGATCTGGGCAGAGTCCTGATTCCGTCCGCTGGAAACTTTCGTGCGCGTGGCGCGTCCGCTTGACGTCTTGCGTGCGTGCGACACAAATCGCTCCACAGCAGAGCGCAGTTCTGAAGCATTGCTTGACGACAAGTCAATTTCGTAGCTGACGCCGTCAAGGCCAAACCGGACAGTTTCGTCCGCGGATCCCCCATCCAGATCATCAACGAGGATGATTTTTACTTTCTGTGCCATAAAGGACTCTCTTTCCAAAGATCGAGCGTTAAGAAAAGCAGGATGTATCTGGAATAAGTATCCTCCGCGTTACAGCAGGGAGTCAAAGCGTAAAACTTCTGTTCAAAGGAAAACCACAGGCGGCAATAGGGAACTATTACTTCGTTCTGGGTAATTAGCCCCCGAGGGCCCCGGAATCCTGCTCCCGGTTTTGCGCTTCCGCCCGGGCTTCCGCTTCTGCATGGGCGCGGGCTTCTGCCTGCCGCTCCGATTTATCGGCATTGAATATGGATTTCATGGCAAACCAGAAAAGCAGGCCCACCACGATGGGGGGCAGCAATACGGCGATATAGTCCATGTTCAGTGTCCTTCGGGCTTCAACAGGGGGAAGAGGATCGTTTCGCGGATGCCGGCGCCCGTGAAGAGCATCACGAGGCGGTCGATGCCCAGGCCGATTCCGCCCATGGGCGGCGCGCCGTACTCGAGCGCACGGAGGAAGTCTTCGTCCAGCTGCATAGCCTCCACGTCGCCCGCGGCGGACCGGCGCGACTGTTCGGTGAGGCGTTCGCGCTGGATCACCGGGTCAATCAGTTCGGAGAACGCGGTGCCCCGCTCCATGCCGCCGATGATGAGGTCCCAGGCCTCGATCAGGCGGCCGTCTTCGCGGTGCTGGCGGGCCAGCGGCTGGGCGGACGGCGGATAGTCGTAGACGAACGTGGGGTTGATCAGGGTGGGCTCCACCAGTTCGCCGAAGAGTTCGACGACGAGCTTCTCGGCGTCCCAGCCGGCGTCGACCTTGACCTCATGCTTGGCGGCCAGTTCCAGCAGTTCGGCAACCGGGGTGTCCGGCGTGACTTCCTGGCCTACGAATTCGGACAGCCCCGGGTAGACCGCCAGCCAGGTCCAGTCGCCGTCGAGGTTGATCTCCCCGGCCTCGGTCTGCAGCACGCGGCCCACACCGGCGGCGTCGGCGGCGTCCAGGATGATCTCCTTGATCCGGTCCGCCATGACGAACTGGTCCGCCCACGCCTCGTAGGACTCCAAGGTGGTGAACTCGGGGCTGTGCGTGGAGTCCACCCCTTCGTTGCGGAAGACCCGGCCCATGTCGTAGACGCGGTCGATCCCGCCGACCACCGTGCGCTTGAGGTAGAGCTCGGTGGCGATGCGCAGCGTCATTTTCTGGTCGAAGGCGTTCATGTGCGTCTCGAAGGGACGGGCCGTGGCGCCGCCGTGAACCAGCTGCAGCATGGGGGTTTCCACCTCGACGTAGCCCTGGCGGTGCAGGGTTTCGCGGATGGAGCGGGTGATCGCGGCGCGGGTGTAAACCATCTCGCGGGCTTCGTCGCGGACAATGAGGTCCACGTAGCGCTGGCGGACGCGCGTTTCTTCGTTCAGGTCGGCGTGCAGCACGGGCAGCGGGCGCAGCGCCTTCGAGGCCATGGTCCAGGAATCCGCCATGACGGACAGCTCACCGCGCCGCGAGGAGATGACCTCGCCCTTGACGAAGACGTGGTCGCCGAGGTCCACGAGGGACTTCCACTCCGCGAGCGCCTCCTCACCGATGTTGGCCAGGCTCAGCATGACCTGCAGCCGCACGGCCTTGCCGTCCACACCGCCCTCTTGGAGGGTGGCGAAGCAGAGCTTGCCCGTATTGCGGATGAAGACAATGCGGCCGGTCACGCCGACCGTGTCGCCGGTGGTTTCATCGGCCTGCAGGTAGGCGTATTTCTCGCGGATTTCCGTGAGCGAGTGTGTGCGTTCGACACCCACCGGATATGCCTCGACGCCGCGTTCAATCAGCTTGGCGCGCTTCTCCATGCGGATGCGGGTCTGCTCGCTGGCATCGTGCGGCTCGGCGGCGGTGTTCGGGGCGGGGGTGTTTTGGGAAGTCACAATCCCCAAGTTTACCGTCGATTTGCGCCCGGGCAGGTTCCGGGCCGGTTCTGCCGGGCGCAGCCGGGCGGACAGGGCGCGGGAATAGACTCGGAGCTGTGGAGACATGGACTGTGAGGACCGACGACGGCGAGGGGCACCTCGAGCTGCACACAATCCGTCCTGCGGCGCGGGCGCCGGGCGGGCCGGGCGCATCCGGCACCGCCGCTGCGGCGCAATCTCCAAAACCGCGCGGCGAAGGGTCCGGCGTCGTCATCGTGCACGGGACGCTGATCACCGATCAGCTCTACCGGTCGTTTGCAAGGAAGCTCGTCCGGCTGCTGGGCAGCCCGGTGCACTGCTACAACCGGCGCGGGCGCGCCGGTTCCTCGCCCCAGCCCGCCGACTATTCTGCCGCCACGGAGGTGGCAGACCTGGCCACAGTGCTCCGCGTGACCGGCGCCAGCGACGTCGTGGCCCACAGTTATGGCGGGTTTGTGGCCCTGCAGGCCGCCCGTAGCCTGCCGATCCGCCGGATGGTGACCTACGACGCGGCCGTCAGCCTTTCCGGGAACCTCAGCCAGCGCTGGCGGCCGGAGCTTGAACGTTCCGTGGCCTCCGGCCAGCTTGACGACGCCTGGGCGCATTTGGTGCAGGGCCTGGAGACAGCGGGGCCGGTGTCCCGGCTGCCCCTGGGCGCGCTGCGCATGCTGAGCATCCTCTCCGCCCGGACCAACCTGGGGGCGGAAATGCGGGAACTGCTGCCCACGGCTGTCGCGGAGATGCGGGCCGTGCTTGCCGCCGACGCCGAACTCGGCGAGTTTGCCGCCATCACCACGCCCACGCTCATGCTCAGCGGCGGCTGGAGCCCTCCCTACTTCGCCGAGACGGGCCGCCAGCTCGCCGAGGCCGTCCCGGCCCTCAGCTTCGCAGTGGTTCCCGGGCAGCTCCACGAGGGCCCCATCCGGCCGGGGAACCGGCTGGCCCTCCGCGCGGCGCGGTTCCTGCTCGGCGGGTCCGGCGCTAAAACGCCGCCCTCTGGCAGCCTGGTTGGCAGCCTGACGGCCGGGGGCATGGCCGGTATCGCCGGACGCGTGCCGGCCCGGTGGCGGCGGACCGGGGGCGGCGGCTGACGGCAGCGCAGCGGCCGACCGCTAGAATCGGGGGCGACCCTTTCGAAAGGACCCCCTTGGCCAAGCTCTACTTCCGTTTCGGCGCCATGAACTCCGGCAAATCTACGGGGCTGCTGCAGGCGGCGTTCAACTACGAGGAACGCGGGCAGCGGGTTCTGCTGGCCAAGCCGGACGTGGACACCAAAGGCGACTCCGACGTAGTGTCCCGCCTGGGCATGACCCGTTCGGTGGACTTCCTGATCCCCGCCGGCGCATCGGCCCGCAAGCTTTTCACCGCCCAGGCCCACGGAGACGATCCCGACGCCCTTTTACAGCACGTGGACACCGCGCCGGTGGCGTGCCTGCTGGTTGACGAGGCCCAGTTCCTGGAACCGGAGCAGGTGGACGATCTTTTCCGCATCGCGGTCCTGGACAACGTCCCCGTACTCGCCTACGGCATCCGCACCGATTTCCGGACCCGTGCCTTCCCCGGTTCCCTTCGGCTCCTGGAGATTGCGCACACCGTCGAAGAACTCAAGACCATCTGCCGCTGCGGCCGGAAGGCTATCTTCAACACCCGCCGGATCGGGGACCAAGTGGTCTTCGACGGGAACCAGGTTGCGATCGACGGCCAGGACGTCTGGTACGAGTCGCTCTGCGGCGCCTGCTATCTCGAGGTCTCCGGAGGCCGGCTGGGCAACTAGCCGCACTGCGCCGGGCAGTGCCGTGCCCGATTGAACTGTGCCGTACGGAACTGCGGCCTAGTGAGTTGTGGCTTACTGCAGTGGGGCGCGGCCTCGGCTAGGCTCGGAGCATGACCCGCGAGAACATCAGAACCCCCGACGGCGGAACGATCGAGCTTTTCAGCACGGGCGCCGAGCTCGCCTCGGCGGGTTCGGGTATCGTCGTCGTGCCGGCCTCGATGGTGACGGCCGCCGATTACACACGTTTCGCGCAGAAACTCAGCGCATCACTGGGCCGGCCGGTGCACACGTTCAACCGTCGCGGCCGCGGCTCGTCCTCCCCGCAGCCGGAGGACTACACCCTGGACGTGGACATCCACGATCTCGACGCCGTCATGAAGCAAACGTCCAGCACGGACGTCTTCGGCCACAGCTTCGGCGGGGCGGTGGCCCTGCACGCGGCCCGCACCCTGCCGGTGGAAAGGCTGGCTGTGTACGACCCCGCCGTGTCCGTCAACCACAGCGTAACGGCGGACTGGACACCCGAATACGAGCGGGCCACCGCGGCCGGCGACGACGACCGCGCCCTCGCCGTCCTGCTCAGGGGCCTGGAGACCGGCAGCGCCCTGTCCCGGATGCCGCTGTCAATGCTGACGCTGGCGAACAAGCTTTCGGCGGGCACCCCGATGGGCAAGCAGCTGCGCGACCTCATGCAGACCGGTGTCCGCGAGATTAAGGCGATCATCGCCGCGGACATGCCGGCCGAACCGTTCCTGGAACTTCCGCTGGAGACGCTGATCATTGTGGGCGAGAAGAGCCCGGCATACTTCGGCGTGGCCTGTGCCCAGATCCACGATGTCCTCTCCGGTTCCAGCTACACCATCCTGCCCGGCATGGGCCACGACGGTGTCAACAAGGCGCCGGACAAACTGATCGCCGAGCTCAGCGCGTTTTACGCGGGCTGACCCGCAACAAAGCAACGCGAATCAAACAACGCGGGTCACGTCCCGCTCCCCTCCGGCTGAGGACAGGGGCGCGACGTGACCGGCTTTTTTCTGTAGTGGCGTTGCTCTTAGTGTGCGGGCTGGGCCGCGCCTGCGGTCTTGCGCATCATGGCGGACAGCACGACGGCGGCGAGGGCTATGACGGCCGCCGTCAGGAATGCGGCGTGCATGCCGGCCACCATTCCCGAGGACTCGGCCACGAAAGCGTAGATCGAGACCAGCAGCGCCGTGCCGGCGGCGCCGGCCACCTGCTGCAGTGTGCTCATGATGGCCGAGCCGTGGGAGTACAGGTGCGGCGGCAGCGGGTTCAGGCCCGTGGTGAACGCGGGGGTGAACAGCAGGGCCAGGCCCAGGCTCAGCGCCACGTGCAGGGCAATGATCCACCCCACGGGTGAGCCGGCATCCAGCATGGAGAACTGCCAGAGGGACAGCACCATCATCACCGAGCCCGTCACTGTCAGCGGCAGCGGCCCGACCCTGTCGAACACGCGTCCGATGAACGGCCCCAGCAGGCCCATGGCCAGGCCGCCCGGAAGCAGCACCAGGCCGGTCTCGAGTGACTTCAGGCCGCGGATCTCCTGCAGGTACAACGGCAGCAGGATCACCGCGCCGAACAACGCGATCATGGCCACGACCAGCAGCAGCACGGACACCGTGAACATCCGGAATGTGAAGGCGCGCAGGTCCAGCAGGGGGCCGTCGCTCTTCTGCAGCTTCAGCTGGCGCAGGACGAACGCGGCCAGGGCAACCACACCGATGGCCAGGGCCACCACGGCCGGGGTGCGGGAGCCGGCCTGGCCGCCGCCGATCTGGCTCAGGCCGTACACCAGGCCGCCGAATGCGGGGACGGTCAGCACCACTGAGAGGGCATCAAGCTTGGTCTTCTCGGATGTGCCAATGTTGGTCAGATATTTGGCCCCGATGGCCAGCGCGGCAAGGGCGATCGGCAGCACGAAGACGAACATGAACCGCCAGGAAAAGTGCTCGAGGATCAGGCCGGAAACCGTGGGGCCCATTGCCGGCGCAACCGAAATGGCGATGCTGACGTTACCCATGACGGCGCCGCGGCGTTCCAGCGGCACGAGCGTGAGGATGGTGGTCATCAGGAGCGGCAGCATGATGGCGGTGCCGCCGGCCTGGACGATGCGGGCCAGCAGCAGGACTTCGAAGCCCGGCGCGAGGGCGGCCAGCAGCGTGCCGCCGGAGAACAGCCCCATGGCCAGCATGAACACGGCACGGGTGGACAGCCGCTGCAGGATGAACCCGGTGGTGGGAATCACCACAGCCATAGTGAGCATGAAACCGGTGGAGAGCCACTGCACGGTGGGCGCATCGATCTTCAGGTCCACCATCAGCCGCTGCAGGGCCACGTTCATGATGGTCTCGTTGAGGATCACCACGAACGTGGCCACCAGCAGCGTGACGATAATGGTTACGGACTCCCGGGACATCTTCGCCGGCGCGGTTGGCGCGGTCGGCACGTTCCGTGCGGGGATGGTGGGGGCAGCGCCCGGTGCGGGATCGCCAGAGGCGTTGGACGAGACGTCTGTTGACATGGGAATTCCCTCAGGGAGTTTGGTGTGGGTCCGGCGAGCGTCGGCGCTGCTGCAGGTTCCAACAGTCTAAGGCCCGGAGGCATTCCCATTGCCGGAAAGCAAAGCGGGCTCAGTTACTGCCCGTGGAGGTCCGCCCTTTGGGCCGTAGACCCCGTACCGGTTTTAGGAGTTCAGGGGCGCGTTGTCGATGAGGCGGACAGGGCCCACCTTGGCGGCGATGATCGCCAGCCCCTCGCCGCGGAACGGGGTGTCCCGGCAGTTCTCCGCGAGAGGCTCGAGGGTGCGCGGATCCACCACCTCGAGATAGTCCAGTTCCACCAGCGGCTGGGACCGGACCAGGGCCTGCGCGGATTCGATGTCCAGCGGCTCGTGCGCGTTGGCACGGTCCTCGATGAACCGCAGCGCTCGGGAAAGCACCAGGGCGGCCTCGCGCTGGTCCTCGGAGAGGAAGCGGTTGCGGCTGGACAGTGCCAGGCCGTCGGCCGATCGGACAATGGGTACTGGCACGATTTCCACGGGGAAATTCAGGTCCGCCACCATGCGCTGGACCAGCGCCAGTTGCTGGGCATCCTTCTGGCCGAAATAGGCGCGGTAGGCCGGCAGGCCTCCGCCCGGCAGCCCGGCCCCAGGGATGCCGTAGTGGAGCAGTTTCGCGACGACGGTCAGCGCGCCGTCGAAGTGTCCGGGCCGGGAGGCGCCCTCCCACTTTTCACCCAGGGGTCCCGCCGTGATCCGCACCAGGGGTGACCCGCCGGGGTAGACCTCCTCAACGCTCGGCGCGAACGCCAGGTCCACGCCCTCGGCGTCGAGCAGCGCGAGGTCCGCTTCGAGCGTCCGGGGGTAGCGGTCCAGATCCGCGGCCTCGCCAAACTGCAGCGGGTTCACGAAGATGGTGGCCACCACGACGTCGTTCTGGGCGACGGCCGCCCGGGCCAGCTGGGCATGCCCCTCGTGCAGGGCACCCATGGTGGGCACGAGCCCCTGGGACGTGCCGCCCTTCTGCGCCAGCAGCCGGGCGCTTGCCGCGCGGAGTTGGGCAGCGGTGGTGACGAGTTGGATTGCCATATCAGGGTCCTTCCGGGGCGGGCGTCCCGTTCTGGCCGGGGCCGCCGAGCGCCTGTTCGATGCCGTCGAGTTGTTCCGGCTTCAGGAGCCCGCGGCTTCCCGCCCGGCGGGCTGTCGCCCGGGCCATGGCCAGGTACGCCTCAAGAATATCGCCGGCGGCGCCGTCGTCGTACTCGCGGAGGGCGCCCGCGTGGGCGGCAACTGTACCTGTGTCGCCGCGGGCGACAGGCCCGGTCAGGGCCGATTCGCCGGAGGCGAGGGCGTTTTCGAGGGTGGCGCGCAGCAGCGGGCCCAGCATCCGGTCCGGGGCGTCGACGCCGACGTCGCGGAGCAGCTGGGAGGCCTGCGCCACGAGCGTGACCAGGTGGTTGGAGCCGTGCGCGAGGGCAGCGTGGTACAGGACGCGGTCCGCCTCGGCGATAGCGACGGGCTCGGCGCCCATTTCGACGACGAGTGCCTGGGCGATCGGCAGCATCGCGGCGTCGGCGGTGACGCCAAAGGTGCAGTCAAGGAGCCTCGTGAGGTCCAGGCTCATGCCCGTGAACGTCATGGCCGGGTGGAGCGCGAGCGGCACGGCACCGGCGGCACGGACCGGGTGCAGGATCCCGACGCCGAAGCGGCCGGAGGTGTGCGCCACGAGCTGGCCGGGCTGCCAGGCGCCGAGCTTGGCCAGGCCGTTCACAAGCGGGCCCAGGGCATCGTCCGGGACGGCGAGCAGAACCAGCTCGGCGCGCTCCACGATGTCCTGCACGTCCAGGATCGGGACGCCGGGCAGGAGTGTTTCGACGCGGTCGCGGCTGGCGTCCGAAACGGCGGACGCCCCGATGACGGCGTGCTCGGCTCCGCGCAGCGCCGCCCCCAGGACGGCGCCGACCTTCCCCGCGCCAATGATTCCGACGCCGAGGCGTCCTGGTTTAGCCATGATGCGGGCCTTCCTGAGGGTGGTCTGCGGGTGGTGCGGCCGGCTGGGCCGCCGGCTCCATCCAGTGCTCGCTCTTCTGGCGCTTGCGCGCGGCGCGGGCACGGGCGGACTGGGCATCGAACAGGGCCCGGGCTTCGTCGAGGCCGGCCTGGATGAGCCTCGGTGCCACCGGACCTGCCGTGGTGTGCAGGACCAAATCCGCCACCCGGAATCTGCGGGCGAGGGGGCCTTGTTGCAGCGCCATGGACTGGGTGCGCTGGTGCGGCACCACCACCAGGTTCCGCCACCACCGGCCCGATCTTAGGAGCAGGGCGGTCTCGGTTGCCGTGAAGCCGTTGCGCCGCCAGCCCAGCGGCGCCAGGAACCGGGCCCGGCGCGGGCTGGTGACGAAGCCGCCGTCGGTGTCCTGCCCGCCTCCGCGCTCTGGAGTCCCGGCGGCGTCCGCGAGTCCGGTGATCCCTGCGGTGAACACACCCAGCGGATCCGGGGTTCCGGGATCCGGGAGCACCAGGGAGAGGATTTCCAGGACGTCGGCGAAGGATCCGACCGGAAGCAGCGTGGTGCGGGCCGTTCCCTCGCCGGCACTGGCGGCCACGCCGTAGCCGGCCACGTTGACCTGGATGCGGTACCAGCCGAAAATCCGCCACAGCGGCGGTTGGCTGACCTTCAGCGCCTGGATCCTGCCCGGCGGCACGGTCTGCGCCTGCGTGTCCAGCAGGCCGTACCGCAGCCGGATGCCGTCCGGGGAAACAGCTGCCGTGAAGTTGTAACCCTTGTTGAACGAGGACCAATAGGAGGCAACGATTCCGATCGCGGCGGGGATCAGGAAGACCGCGAAGCTCCGGTTTTCGGTGACGGCAGAGAGCAGCACGGAAGCGATGCCGCCGGCCACGATCATGACGCTTTGTTCGCTCAGGAGCAGCGAGCCCACCAGTCGTGGCGGCGGCACGGTCAGCACCACCTGTTCCGGGGCCTCCACGGCGGCGGTCGCCAGCTCTCCTGTCGACGGGTCTCCCGGCTCCTGCGACGGCGACAGCGACAGTGTCCCGCCGGAGGCACCGGACGCGCCGGCCAGGATTGTCGCGCGGAGCTGCCGGGCCTCGTCCGCGCGCAGGTACGAGAGGCGCACGGCGGATTCGCCGGCGTCGGCGACTTCGAACCTCAGTTCAGCGAGTCCGAAGATCCGGGCCAGCAGGGGCTGCACGACGTCGATTGCCTGCACCCGGTCCAGCCGGGCCTGCCGCTGCTGTTTGAAGAGGAAGCCGGTGTTGACGCGCACGTAGCCGCCCGCCACCTGGTAGCGGGTGAAGTACCAGCTCAGGACGTAGCCGAGGACGGTCAGCAGCAGCAGGGTGCCGCCGCCGAGCAGCAGCCACGGCGCCCGTCCGGCCAGCCGCTCGTCAAAGAGCGGGCCGCCCTGGAGCAGGCGTTCAAAACTGTCGCGGCCGAAAAAGAACAACAGTGCGGCCAGGGCCACCCAGCCACGGACAAAGGGCGAGGCCGGGTGCACGCGCAACCAGCCGGCGTCGGCATTTCCTGCGTTGCCAGCCGCGTCGGCACCGGCGCGTCCGGCACCCTCCGGTGTCAGCGCCATCGCGTCACGCTCTTCCCGTCACAGCCCGGCCAGCCGGGCTTCGCCGCGGGCGGACAGCTGTTCGCGGAGCCGGGCCCCTTCGCTGGCGGGCAGCCCGGGAATCTCGGCGCTGGTCGCGGCGGCGGCGGTGTGAAGCTTGAGCGTGCACAGGCCCAGCGGACGCTCGACCGGGCCCACCGCGATGTCCACGTACTGCATCCGACCGTACGGGACCACGAGGGTGCGTTGGAAGAAGATGCCGCGCCGGATCAGGAGGTCGTCCTCCCGCTCGGCATAGCCGATCGAGCGCACCTGCCGCGGAATCAGCAGGAGCCGCCACAACGCCAGAATCAGCCAGGCGGCGGGAACGGCGACGCCCAGCCAGACCGGCGGCCAGGTCCACACGCCGGTTAGCACCAGGACCAGGGGAAGCGACAGCAGGGACACCGCAATCAGGTTTCCCAGCGCCCACCCTGCGAGGCGCACCTTGACGTACTTCGGTGACACCCTGAGCCAGTCGATGCCCGGAGGATCAATCGCTTCGGTACGCATATTCGCCTTCCGACGAGGGCTTGCTGCGCTTTCCCTGCACGCCGGGCCGGGATTCGGCGTCGCCGTCCTCGGGCGGAATCCGGCAGAACCGCTCGACGACGAGCCCCACGATCACCATGATCAGCCCGCCCCCGGCCATCGCCAGCGCCTGCCAGGTGAGGTCCTGGTTGCTGCGCAGGTTCCACAGCCGCAGTTGCTCCACCACGACTCCCGCATGCCAGCCCAGCAGGACCGCGCCAGTGTAGGCGCAGGCCTGGGCGAGGACCAGCGTCCAGGCCGCCAGGATGGGGTTGAGGATTTTCTTCTTCTTGCCGTTGCGCCACCGCAGCACGCGGATGCCCAGCACCAGGGTGAGTGCCACGATCACACCCATGGTCAGCAGCCCCGTCAGCGGCAGCACCGGGGTGGCCAGGCTGTAGCGGCCCGAGAGCATGGTGGCAGACCAGCCGGCCACGGCCACGACCACGCAAATGGCCAGCAGGAGCAGGGGGCTGGTCAGCTTCACGGCCGCTCCGCCGCGCCGGACACGCCGGTGCGCCCTGTGGCTGTGACATCGGCTGCGCCGTGGGTCTGGAAGCCGTCAAATGTCGCGAGGTCGCCCATATCGGCGGCCTTCGCGGCGAGGTCACCCACGCGTTCGCCGTTGAGCTCCGCCGCGGGTTCGATCAGCGACCACGGGTAGAGCACAAAGGCCCGTTCCGCGGCCCGGGGGTGGGGCAGGGTGAGCTCGGGGTCGGAGCTCACCACGTCCCCGTAGGTGATGATGTCCACATCCAGGGTCCGCGGTCCCCACCGGACCTCGCGCACCCGCAAATGCTTCTGCTCCACGGCGTGGCAATGCTCCAGCAGTTCGTGCGGCGGCAGGGACGTCTCGACCGCAATCACCATGTTCAGGAAGTCAGGCTGGCCCGGCGGGCCGCCCACGGCCTTCGTCTGGACGATCGGCGAGATGGCCAGCAGGCGCACCTCCGGCGGGTCAACGAGGTCCGCGACGGCGGCTGACAGCGTGTCGCTGCGCTCCCCCAGGTTGCTGCCGAGCGCGATCACGGCGCGGGTGTAGAGCGGGCTCACGGCCGGCTCCGGTGCACGCTGACGGAGACGTCGCCGAAGTCGACTTCGATCGGGGCCTTGGGCTTGTGCACGGTGATGTCCACGGCGGCCACCGGGAATTTCTGCAGCACGTCCTCGGCGATCCGCACGGCAAGGGCCTCGATCAGGTTCAGCGGTCCGCCGGTGATCCAGTCGCGGATGCAGTCGGCCACTTCGCCGTAGTGCGCGGTGTCCAGGACGTCATCCGAAGCCGCGGCCTTGCTGAAATCCAGGTGCAGCACAGCGTCGACAACGAACGGCTGGCCGTCGCGGCGCTCGAAATCGAACACACCGTGATGGCCGACGGCGGTGACGCCGCTCAGCGTGATCTGGTCCATGGCGCCCGCCGGATCAGTTAGTGCCGGCGGCGGCAGCCGTTGCCGGGCGCGTCGGGGGGACCATGCGGGCGGCCACCTTGACGGCGTCGAGGCTCGCGCCGACGTCGTGCACGCGCACAGCCCAGGCGCCGCGGAACGCGCTGATGGCGGTCACGGCGGCGGTGGCGGCGTCGCGTTCCACCGGCTGGGCGGCCTTGCCGGCCACGGTCAGGAGGCTGCCGAGGAAACGCTTGCGTGAGCCGGCGACGAGGACCTTGTGGCCCATGGCCTGCAGCACATCCAGGCGCTGCAGGAGCTCCCAGTTCTGGACGTCGTTCTTGGCGAAGCCCAGTCCCGGGTCCACGATGATCTGCTCCGGGGCGACGCCGGCGGAGTACAGCTTGTCGCGGACGCCGGCGAGTTCCGTCACGACTTCCCCGGCCACGTCGCGGTAGTCCGCCAGGGAATTCATGGTGCTGGCGTCACCGCGGCGGTGCGTCAGGATGTACGGGACCTTGGTCTGGGCAGCCAGTTCCGCCATTTCCGGCTCCATGCTCAGGCCCGAAACGTCGTTGATGATCGCGGCGCCGGCCTTCAGGGCCGCAGCCGCCGTCACGGCGTGCGTGGTGTCGATGCTGACGAGGGCGCCGGCCTTGACCAGGGCCTCGATGACCGGCAGGACCCGGCGCAGTTCCTCGTCAACGCCGACCGCCGTGGCACCCGGCCGGGTGGATTCGCCGCCGACGTCGATGATGTCCGCCCCGGCGTAGAACATCCGCAGCCCGGCCGCGATCGCCGTGTCCGGCGTCGGGTGCGCTCCGCCGTCGCTGAAGGAGTCCGGGGTGACGTTGAGGATTCCCATCACGAGTGTCCGGTCCGTGGGCAGGTCCTGGAACTTCGCCGCCGGGCGCGGTTTGCGCAGGATCGGCAAGGGCGAGGTGGCGGGGCCGGTCCCCGGGGCTGCAGCTAGGGAGTCCATAGTCTGTGTTCTTACCTTCCGAGTATGAGGCTCATGGCTTCGGCACGGGTGGCCGGGTCATGCAGTTGCCCGCGCACTGCGCTGGTGACGGTCTTGGCGCCGGGCTTGCGGATTCCCCGCATGGACATGCACAGGTGTTCACATTCGACGACGACGATCGCGCCGCGCGGTTTGAGGTGCGTGACGAGGGCCTCGACGATCTGGGTGGTCAGGCGTTCCTGGACCTGCGGGCGCTTGGCGAACATGTCCACCAGCCGGGCCAGCTTGCTCAGGCCTGTGACCTTGCCGTCGTGGGACGGGATGTAGCCCACGTGCGCCACCCCGTGGAACGGCACCAGGTGGTGCTCGCACGTGGAGTAGAACGGGATGTCCTTGACCAGCACGAGTTCCTCGTGGTCCAGGTCGAAGGTGGTGGCCAGGATCTCGGCCGGGTCATGGTGCAGGCCGGCGAACATTTCCGTATAGGCCTTGGCCACCCGCTTCGGGGTGTCCAGGAGCCCGCCGCGGTCCGGGTCCTCGCCGATGGCCAGCAGGATTTCCCGCACGGCGGCTTCGATCCTGGGGCGGTCCACCTTGGTCTTTGAATGCGGGGCTTCCCCGTCCCCCGCCGAAACAGCGGGGGCGGGAACGTCGTCGTCGAAGTTAGAAGTCACAGAAGAAGCCTAGCCGGGATGGCCATCAGTCCCGATATCCGTAGCACCGCCCTGGAAGGACTCCTGCCCACCGACGCCCTGGGCATGCGGGGGCTGGGCGTCCAGGGGCTCTTCGAGCCGGGCCTGGGTGGCTTCCTCCTGCGCTTCACGCTCCGCCTTTTCGCGGCGCGACTCCACCGGGCCGGCGGTCTGGAGCGTCCGGGTCTCCTTGGAGAGCCAGACGTCGCGGAAGTCGCGCTTGCGGATGTTGGTGAAGATCTGCGCGATTTCGGCCTGGTTCAGCGTCTCGCGTTCGAGCAGTTCCAGCGCGAGCTCGTCCAGGACGTCCCGGTTCTCGGTCAGGATGGCGTAGGCCTCGTCATGCGCGCCGTCGATGAGGCGGCGCACCTCCTCGTCAACGATGTACGCGATCTGGTCCGAGTAGTTGCGCTCGTGGCCGGCATCGCGGCCCAGGAACGGCTCGCCGCCGCCCTGGCCGAGGCGCACCGACCCGACTCGTTCGCTCATGCCGAACTCGGTGACCATCCTCCGGGCGATCCCGGTGGCTTTCTCGATGTCGTTGGACGCACCCGTGGACGGATCGTGGAAGACGAGTTCCTCGGCGACGCGGCCGCCCATGGCGTAAGCCATCTGGTCGAGCAGCTCGTTGCGGGTGATGGAGTACTTGTCGTTTTCCGGGACCACCATGGTGTAGCCGAGGGCACGGCCGCGGGGCAGGATGGTGATTTTGGTGACCGGGGCGGAGTTCCGCAGGGCAGCCGCGACGAGGGCGTGGCCGCCTTCGTGGTACGCGGTGACCTTGCGTTCGTGTTCCTTCATGACCCGGCTGCGCTTCTGCGGGCCGGCCATGACGCGGTCGATCGCCTCATCGAGGGCGCGGTCATCGATCAGGTTGGCGTTGGAGCGGGCCGTCAGCAGGGCGGCCTCGTTCAGGACGTTGGCCAGGTCCGCGCCGGTGTAGCCGGGGGTCTTCTTGGCAACAGCCTTGAGGTCGACGCCGGCAGCCATCGGCTTGCCCTTGGCGTGCACCTGCAGGATCTGGTCGCGGCCGATCAAGTCGGGGGCCTCGACCCCGATCTGCCGGTCGAAGCGGCCCGGACGCAGCAGTGCCGGGTCCAGGACGTCGGGGCGGTTGGTGGCGGCAATCAAGATGACGTTGGTCTTGACGTCAAAGCCGTCCATTTCCACCAGCAGCTGGTTCAGGGTCTGCTCGCGCTCGTCGTTGCCGCCGCCGATGCCGGCGCCGCGGTGCCGGCCGACGGCGTCGATCTCATCGACAAAGATGATTGCCGGCGCGTTGGACTTGGCCTGCTCAAAGAGGTCGCGGACGCGGGAGGCGCCGACACCGACGAACATTTCCACGAAGTCGGAACCGGAGATGGAGAAGAAGGGAACGCCGGCCTCGCCGGCAACCGCGCGGGCCAGGAGGGTCTTGCCGGTGCCCGGAGGGCCGTAGAGCAGCACACCCTTGGGGATTTTGGCGCCGACGGCCTGGAACTTGGCCGGCTCCTGCAGGAATTCCTTGATCTCCTCGAGTTCCTCGACAGCCTCATCGGCGCCGGCGACATCGCTGAAGGTCACCTGGGGCATGTCCTTGTTGACGAGCTTGGCCTTGGACTTGCCGAACTGCATGACCTTGGACCCGCCGCCCTGCATCCGGGAGAGCAGGAACCAGAACAGGACGCCGAGCAACAGCACAGGCACCAGCAGGGAGAAGAGTCCGGAGAACCAGTTGTTTTCGATCGGCTGGTCGGTGAAGCCGCCCGACGGTTTGGCGTCGGTGACTGCCTTGACGACGTCCTGGGCGCGGGCGTTGACGAAGTAGAACTGGACGTTCTTCCCCTTGTCTTGCCCGTCGACCTGCAGGTTGTCCTTCAGCACCAGGTCCACACGGTTTTCGGCGTCGAAAATCTTGGCCTGTTCAACCTTGCCGCCGGCGCTCAGCAGTTCAAGGCCCTTGTCGGTGTCGATTCGGCTCGCGCCGCCCGGCGCCAGAGTGGCAAATGCCAGCAGCAGCATCGCCACCACGACGACAATCCAGATGCCGGGGCCCTTGAAGAAACTCTTAGCTTTCATCTGTTCGGGGCTGGCCCCGTCCCTCCTGGTAGTGCTGCACGGCGACCGTTCTGCGCGCGTGTGGGTGCTGCGTCAGGTTCTAGCTATACACCGTCGCACTAACTCACGCACGGCGGAGGGCAAAAGTTCCCTGTGGGCGTAGCGCGGACGGGCCTCCCCGGCGCCCGGGTCCCGGGCGGGGGGTGCCTCTGCGTGAACGATTTACTCGTAGACGTGGGGGGCCAGGGTGCCGACGAAGTCCAGGTTGCGGTACTTCTCGGCGTAGTCCAAGCCGTAGCCTACGACGAATTCGTTGGGAATGTCGTAGCCGACGTATTTGACGTCGATCTTGACCTTGGCGGCCGTCGGCTTGCGGAACGCGGTGCAGATTTCCACCGACGCCGTGCCGCGGGATTCCAGGTTCGTTTTGAGCCAGGACAGCGTGAGGCCGGAATCGATGATGTCCTCGACGATCAGGACATCCTTGCCCATGAGGTCGGTGTCGAGGTCCTTCAGGATGCGGACCACGCCTGAGGACTGCGTGCCGGACCCGTACGAGGAGACGGCCATCCAGTCCATGGAGACGTGGCTGTGCAGTGCACGGGCCAGGTCCGCCATGACCATGACGGCGCCCTTGAGCACGCCGACGATCAGGAGGTCGCGGCCCGCGTAGTCCTCGTCGATCTGCGCCGCGAGTTCGGTGATCCGTTGCTGGATCTGTTCCTTGGTGTAGAGAACGTGTTTGAGGTCTGCCTGGACGTCGTTTGAATCCACCAATGGCTCCTGTGTAGATGCGGGGTGCGACTAATTTCGGGGCGGCTGTTGAGGCCGGAATACAAGCTTCCCACAGCGGGCGGCTTCGCGGGGAACACCGGCGGCGGCGGTCTGTTCCGCAGCAAGGAGCTGCGCGAGCGAGAGCCGGTAGACACTGACCGCGCCGGGAAGCTCCACCGGGCCTGCCGATCCCTGCCGGCGCAGCAGTGCTTCGGCCGCGAGCAGGCGCTGATAGCTGGGCTGCTGACCTCCGACGGCGGCTGCGGCCTTGGCGATCACCCGGAACCTCACGGCCGGGGCAAGGTCGCGCAGCTCGGCCTCCGGGAGGCTGATCTCGTCCCCGGTCTGCTGGCGCAGCCGGAGGAAGGTGTCATTCGCCACCTCCTCCAGGTAGTCGGCGTCCAGCTGCAGGATCGCGGCCGTGCGGGCGAGGGATTCGGCCACGCCGGGCCCGAGCTTGTCCTCAAGCAGGGGCAGCACTTCAACCCGGGTCCGGGAACGCGCGTACACCGGATCCGTGTTGGACGGGTCGTGCCAGGGTTCCAGGCCCTCCACCCGGCAGATCTCCAGGGTGTCCGCGCGTCGCAGGCCCAGGAACGGGCGCAGCAGCCGGCCCCGGGAGGGCCGCATCCCGGCCAGGGACCGGGTGCCCGACCCCCGCGCCAGGCCCAGCAGCACTTGCTCGGCCTGGTCATCGAGGGTGTGGCCGAGCAGGATCGCGTCCGCACCTGCCTCGCCCGCGGCGGCCTCGAGGGCCGCATGGCGGGCGTCCCGGGCAGCCGCCTCGGGGCCCACGCCGGTGGAGGCGACGTCGACAGTCCTGATCTGCACGGGCGAGAGCCCGAGGTCCGCGAGGGTCCGGGCGGTGCTTGCGGCGACCCCGGCCGAGCCGGGCTGCAGCTGGTGGTCCACGACCACGGCGCCAATGGACACCGGGTGGCCGTCCACGTGACCGCGGCGGGCGAAGTAGGCGGCGACGGCGGCGAGGGCCAGTGAGTCCGGCCCGCCGCTGCAGGCGACCAGGACGCGGTCCGGGTAGCCGGCCCCGGCCAGGGCGTCCTGCAGCATTTTTCGCGCCGTGCCGACCACCGGCGCGAGGCGGCCGGGCCGGCGTCGTCCGCTGGAAACCGAGGCGGAACCGGCGTTGCGGGCAGTCATGGCGGCTAGAGGCCCATCCGGTCGAGCCAGAGCTTGGAGTCGTGGATCTCGGGTTCGCTGGGGAGATTCCCGGCGGACTCCCACACCCTGTTGAAGCCTGCCATGCCGGCGGCGTCCACCACTTCCCGTACGAACTTGGCTCCGTCACTGTACTGGCGCATCTTGGCGTCGAGGCCAAGCAGGTTGCGGATGAATTTCTCGATCACGCCGCGGTCCTGGCCGCGGGCGTTGAAACGCTGCCGGATGGTCTTCACCGACGGGACGATGCTGGCGTCCACGGCGTCCATGACCACATTGGCGTGCCCCTCGAGCAGGCTCATCAGGGCCGTCAGGCGGGACAGGGCCGCCTTTTCCTCCGGGTTCTGGAGCAGGTCCAGGATGGCGCCGCGCCCGGGCGCGGCACCGGGTGCCGTGCGGTCCTTCAGCGACTTCGCGGCCGCGGAGGCCCGTTCCATCAGGGAATCGACGTTGCCCAGCAGCAGCCCGCTGAGGTTTTCGATCTCCTGGAGCATGTGGTGCCGCAGCCACGGGGCGGCGGCGAACTGCACCCGGTGGGTCTGTTCGTGGAGGCAGACCCAGAGCCTGAAGTCCGCGGGCTCGACGTTCAATTCGCGTTCCACGGAGATGATGTTCGGCGCTACAAGCAGCAGGCGGCCGGACGCGGGGGCGGTGGAGTTCTCGGCCAACGCGGAGAAAGGATCGTACTGGCCCAGGACCTTGCTGGAAAGGAAGGCAAGGATGGCGCCGAGCTGGCTGCCGGTGATGGCCGCGCTGACCCCGGCAGCTCCGGGGCTGAGGGATCCGCGGCCCTCCAGCAGCTTTTCCATGGCGGGCTTGAGCATGACGGCGAAGCTCTGGGTGTTGGCCTTGGCCCATGAGGCCCTGTCCACCACGAGGACCTCGGAGTCACGCAGGTCCCGGGCGGCGTCCAGGCCGGTGATGTGGTGCACGTGCGGCACGGAAATGTCCGCCATGAGCCGCAGGTTTTCGACGGCGGCGCCGATCTCGGCAGCGCCCAGGACAGGGCCGGCCGGCGTCAGGCGGGCGGCCGTGGACGCGGCGAGCTCCCAGTTGATGAGGCCCTGGGCCTGGACCGATGCCTCACTTGTTGTCCCGCCCGGAGTCTTAGGTGATGGATGGCTTGATGTCTCGCGTGCAGAGGGCTCCATGGGATCCATCAGACCACAGGGGCCCGACAATCCGCCTTAATTTTCGCTGACCGGCGAACCGGCCCGGACCACGTCCCAGCCGGCGCACCGAGTCCAGCAGGCCCCGGGTTCCCGGCGGGCCGACCCGTCAGCGGCAGCCGCAGCCGGCGAGGACGGCGGCGGAGCGGTCCAGCGCGGCCTTGTTGGCGGCGCCGGGGGTCAACCCGTTGCCGACGAAGGAAAAGACCAGGAGCCGGCCGTCGGCGTCGACGACGTAACCGCTGAGCGCAATGACCGTGTTCAGCGTGCCCGTCTTGGCGCGGACCAGCCCGGCGCCCGCTGCCGAACCCGCGTCCATATACCGGTCCCCCAGGGTGCCGGTAAGCCCGGCGACCGGGAACCCGGTCAGGGCAGCCCGCAGCCTGGCGTCCGTCCCCGAGGTCATGGCCCGGACCACGTCCGTGAGCTGCCGGGCCGAGACCCGGTTGGCCAGGGCCAGGCCGGAGACATCCGCGGCCCGGAGCCCGTCAGTGGGAACGCCCATGTCCTTGACCTGCGCCAGCACGGCGGTAATGGCGTCGTCGCTGCTGCCGGTCCGGCCGGCGCCGAGGGCTGTCATCCGTCCCATCACCTCGGCGAGGTAGTTGTCCGAGGTCTGCAGCATGAAGTCCACCTGCTGCCCCACCGTGGCGGACTGCACCTCGGCCAGGACCTTGGCGTGTGCGCTGTCGACTGCGCTGGCGGGTTTGACCCGGGCCACCCCGGGGGCCACGGACAGTCCCCTGTCCGCCGCGGCCGCTGTGAGCCGCGCGGCGAACGCTTTGGCGGCAGTCATGGCGGCGTCCTGCGGGCGGGGTCCGGTGGTCTTGGCGGGATCGAACCTTGCGGAGTTCAGTGCCAGCGGGTACAGCGGGGCCATCTCCCCGGCGGCGACGTCCTCGGGGTTCCACGCCTGGCTGAGCGACGGGCCGGTGAAGAGGGAGTCATCGAGCAGGAGGCTCACGGTGCCGGTCACGCCGCCGGCCTTGAGCGCATCGGCGGTGGCCTCGGCGAGCGTGGCGAGCCCGGCGCGGCCCAGAACGGCTCCGGGGGCGGATTCTCCGGCGCCCAGGAGGACGTCGCCCCCGCCTGTGAGGACCACCGAGCCGGGGGTGGGCCCCGCCAGCACCCGGGTGCTGAAGCGGCGGTCCGGGCCCAGGACGCGCAGGGCCGCGCCGGCTGTGAGGAGCTTCATGTTCGACGCCGGAATGCGGGCCTTGTCGGCGCCGCGGTCAAAGAGCACCTTCCCCGTCGTGGCGTCCTGGACGATCCCGGTGAAGGTGCCGGCGCCGTCGGGCTTAAGGGTTCCATTGAGCTGCGCCGCGAGGGCGGCGCCGGCTGGGAGTGGCGCAGTGCCGCTGAGGGGCCCGATTCCACCGCCGCTGCCGCCAGGGTCGCTCAACGTGGCAGGGATCTGCTGCCACGGCAGTGCTGTCTGCGAGGCTTCGGAGGGCCGGTCCGGGCCGAGGAATGCCGGGGCGACGGCGATGCCTGCCGGCACTGCCACGGCCGCCACCAGGAGGGTCTGTAGCAGCAGTGCGGGGATGCCGCGAAGCCTGCCCGGCGCCTGTTCGGGGCCCTCGCGGCTGGTTCTCGGTTTCATGCTGCTGCTGGTCCTTAGTCCTGAAATGTCCCCACTAGTTCCTGAAACCAGCGCCTCTCGCTATATCCTCAATAGTAGTCGGCGGCACCGACAGCCCTTATGCACGTGCCGCGCACCCCTGAATTCGTCAAGGAGCATTCCATGAAGCATGACGTGACCATCGAGATCCCCAAGGGATCGCGCGTCAAGTACGAAGTCGACCACGAGACCGGCCGCGTCCGCCTGGACCGCGTCCTGTTCACGTCGATGCAGTACCCCACCCACTACGGTTTCTTCGATAACACCCTGGGTGAGGATGGGGATCCGCTGGACGCGCTGGTGCTCCTGCAGGACTTCGACCTCTACCCCGGCGTGATCGTCGAGTCCCGCCCGATCGGCGTTTTCAACATGACCGACGACGGCGGCGGAGACGCCAAGGTCCTGTGCGTCCCGACCGATGCCCGGTTCGACCACATCAAAGAGATCAGCGATGTCAGCGAGTTCCTGATCAAGGAAATCGAGCACTTCTTTACCCGCTACAAGGACCTGGAGCCGGGCAAGTGGGTCAAGGCCGAGGGCTGGGGCGACCGCGCCGCCGCCGAAGCCGAACTGGCTGCTTCCATCAAGCGCTACGTGCCGGCAGCCGGTCACTGACCGTTCCTGCACTCCAACGCGGGGTTATTCTCCGCCCATCCGGACCTCCGGAACGGGCGGGGAGTGACCCCGCGTTTTTTCGTTTGGCGTTTTTTCGGGTGGCGGGAGCCCGGCGATGAGGACCCTCGGCGTCGACCTCGCTGCCGCCGCGAAGAAGACGGCGGTGGCCGTCATCGATTGGGCCGACGGCGCGGCGCGCCTGGCGCAGCTGTCCCTGGACGTGGGCGACCAGGAGATCCTGCGCCTCTTCGGCACCAGCGACATGACGGGCATCGACTGCCCCTTGGGTTGGCCGGACGCGTTTCTTCCCTTTATCGCCGGGCACCTGAACTTCGACGCCCGTCCGGTGCTGGACCATGACGGGATCGAAGGCCGCCGGCTGCTGGCCTACCGGGACACAGACAGATTCGTCACCGGTCAAACAGGCCTGATTCCGCTCAGTGTCTCCGCGGACCGGCTGGCCCACCCGGCGATGCGTTGTGCCGTCATCCAGGCAAAGATCGCCCGGGAATACGGGCCGCAGGCCAGGGACGGCAGCGGCCGGCTGGCCGAGGTGTACCCGGCCGCGTCGCTGAAATTGTGGGGACTGCCGACCCGCGGCTACAAGGGGCGGGGCGCACCGGAAACGGAGCGGCTGGCGGTGGCCCTGGACGCGCTGTCGGCCGCCGCACCGTGGCTGGACCTGGCCGGACACGATAATGGGCTGGCCGCCTCCGATGACATGTTCGACGCCCTCATCGCGTCCCTGACCGGGCGCGCAGTGGCCCTGGGCAGGACGCTGCGGCCCGATGACGGCCATCCCGCCGCCGCCCTGACCGAGGGCTGGATCCACCTCCCCCAGGGGCGACTGCAAGAGCTCGCTGGCTAGCTGTGCTCTGCCAGGGCATTGGGGCGAGTCAATTCACAGCGACCAGTCACGGATCTCGGCGGGGTCCTCGCCGTGCTCCCGGGTGTGGTCCCGGGCGCGCATGCGGCTGTCCTGCAGGGACTGGCGCAGCAGCGAGTGCTTCTCGGACAGCCCGGGGACCCGGTCGATCGCGTCAATGGCCAGCTGGAACCGGTCGATCCCGTTCAGCATGGCCATGTCGAAGGGGGTGGTGGTGGTGCCTTCCTCCTTGTAGCCGCGCACGTGCAGGCCCTCCCGGTTGGTGCGCCGGTACGTGAGCCGGTGGATCAGGGCCGGATAGCCGTGGTAGGCGAAGATCACCGGTTTGTCGGCCGTGAAAATGCCGTCGTAGTCCCGGGACGTCAGCCCGTGCGGGTGCTCGCTGGAGTCCTGGAGCCGCATGAGGTCCACCACGTTGACCACCCGCACTTTCAGCCCGGGCGCCCCCTGCTTCAGAAGCTCGGCCGCGGCAACGGTTTCGACCGTGGGGACATCACCTGCACACGCCAGGACGACGTCGGGCTCCTCACCGCTGACTTCGGAGCCGGCGAACTCCCAGATGCCCAGGCCGCGGCGGCAATGGTGTGAGGCTTCGTCCGGACCGAGCCAGGTTGGCGAGGGCTGCTTTCCGCTGACCACGATGTTGACGTAGTCACGGGAGTCCAGGCAGTGCTCCATCACGGCCAGCAGTGTGTTGGCGTCCGGCGGCAGGTAGACCCGGATGATCTCCGCCTTCTTGTTGACGGCGTGGTCGATGAAGCCGGGGTCCTGGTGGGAAAAACCGTTGTGGTCCTGCTGCCACACATGGGAGGACAGCAGGTAGTTCAGGGAGGCCACCGGCTGGCGCCACGGCAGCTGCCGGTGGACCTTGAGCCATTTGGCGTGCTGGTTGAACATCGAGTCGACAATGTGGATGAACGCCTCATAGCAGTTGAACACCCCGTGCCGGCCGGTCAGCAGGTACCCCTCCAGCCAGCCCTGGCAGAGGTGTTCGCTGAGGACCTCCATCACCCGTCCTGCCCGGGCAATGTGCTCATCCAGCGCATCAATCCTGTACTGCCAGACCTTGTCGGTGGCCTCGTAGACGTCCTGCAGCCGGTTCGACGCGGTCTCGTCGGGGCCGAATAGCCGGAAGGTCTCCGGGTTCAGGGCAATAACGTCCCGCATCCAGGGTCCGAGCGTCATCATCGGGCTGATCCGTTCGACGCCGGGTTCGGCGACGTCGACGGCATGCCGGCGGTAGTCCGGCAGGGTGAGCGGACGGAGCAGGAGCCCGCCGTTGGCATGAGGGGTCGCGCTCATCCGCAGCGGACCGGCCGGGGCGTTCCTGGCCGTCTCCGGCAACAGGCGCCCGCGGCCGTCGAAGAGCTCTTCGGGCCGGTAGGACTCGAGCCACTGCTGCAGCTGGCTCAGGTGCTCAGGGTTGGTGCGGACCTCGTCCAGCGGGACCTGGTGGCTGCGCCAGGTTCCCTCCACCTGCTTCCCGTCCACTTTTTGGGGCCCGGTCCAGCCCTTGGGCGAACGCAGCACGATCATCGGCCACTGCGGGGCGCCGTCCTGTGGGGTGCCGTCCTGCGCAACTCCGTCCAGTTCAGCGCCGCCCGGTTGAGCGCCGTCCTGTTCCGTTCCGCCGTTGCGGTGCTGCTGCTGGATGGTCCGGATCTCGGCCAGGCAGGCGTCCAAAGCAGCTGCGAAATCCCGGTGCGCCGCGGCGGTGTCCGCCGGGTCGGCCACCGAGACGAAATGGGGGACGTGCCCGTAGCCGCGCAGCAGCTGTTCCAGCTGGGCTTCGGGCATGCGGGCCAAAATCGTGGGGTTGGCGATCTTGTAGCCATTCAGGTGCAGGATGGGCAGCACGGCGCCGTCGGCCGCCGGATCCAGGAAGTTGTGTGAATGCCAGCTGGCGGCCAGCGGCCCGGTCTCGGCCTCGCCGTCCCCGATGACGACGGCGGTGATCAGCTCCGGGTTGTCGAAGACGGACCCGTACGCGTGGGCGAGGGAGTAGCCGAGCTCGCCGCCTTCGCTGATCGAGCCGGGAGTCTCAGGGGCAGCGTGGCTTGGGATGCCTCCCGGGTAGGAGAACTGCCGGAACAGCTCGGCCAGGCCGGTTTCGTCGTCGCCGACGTGGCCGTAAATCTCCGAATAGGTGCCCTCCAGCCAGGCGTTGGCCACCAATGCGGGGCCGCCATGGCCGGGGCCCGCAACGAACAGCATCTGCTGGTTGTCCCGGCGGATGGCCCGGTTAAGGTGGGCATAGACGAAATTCAGACCGGGTGTGGTCCCCCAGTGGCCAAGGAGCCGGGACTTTGTGTGTTCTGCGCTGAGGGGAACACGTAGCAGCGGATTGGACCGGAGGTAGATTTGCCCCACTGAGACATAGTTCGCCGCGCGCCACCAGCGGTCCACCAGATCCAGGGCCGCACTGTCCAGGATCGGGCTGTCCGTGTTGTCCGGCATAGAGCCGTCGGCCAGCGTCTGAGTGCGGGTTGTTCCATTGAGGTCACTGCTCACCTCACTGCTCATGTCACGGCTCATGTCACTGCTCACTGGGGGTCCTCGCTTCGCTTGGTCCTGCCTCGGCATATTTCGTCCATCGCAACACGTCCGCCGGACGGACACAACTCCGGTCCACCGGCTACTTGCCCCCCAAGGGCCAGCAGGTAGTGTGTCATCCAGAATGTTCACGCTGACCATCAATCAAACCGACAGCCGGCGCGACGGCGACCGTGTGCCGCAGCTCCTCAAGGACCTGCGGCACATTCCGGCGCGCCTCGATTTCGACCGTTCCGTCGAGGACGAGGTCCAGGGGATTGTGGACTGTCCGCATCAGGCGGTGGAGGCGGCCATGATCGCCCTCCGCAGCGGCAGCTGGTACGTGGGCATTGGTGTGGGGCCCGTCAATGAGCCCCTGCCGAACCAGATAAAGGACGCCTCCGGACACGGGCTGATCTATGCCCGGCGCGCCGTGGACCGTCTCCGGAACGGCAAGGACCGTGTCCGGGTGGCCGTCGAGGGACCGCAGGCCGATATTGCGGCCGAGGCCGAGGCCGTCCTGCGCCTCCTGGGCCATATTGTGCACGACCGGAGCCATGCGGAATGGCGGGTGCTGGACCTGCTCACTCCGGGCGTGCGGGGCCAGCAGAAGGCAGTCGCCGAGGAACTCGGGATCACCACGCAGGCCGTGAGCAAAGCTGTGGCCCGCTCCCAGTGGAACGAAGAGCACGCGGCCCGGCCCGCTGCGGCACGGCTCCTGAGCCTCATACTGGACGTCCGCTAGCTGTACTAGCCCAGCCCACGGTCCCGCCCCGGAACCGCCCGTCTCCAGCGGCGCCTAGAGAAGGCTGCGAAGCACGTGCGCGGCGCCGTCGTCGTAGACCGATTTCGTCACTTCATCCGCGGCGGCAATCACTTCCACGGGGGCCTGGCCCATGGCCACGCCGCGGCGTGCCCAGGTCAGCATCTCGATGTCGTTGCGGCCATCCCCGACGGCGACAGTGCGGTCGGCTTCAATGCTGAGCCGGTCCCGGAGCTGCTCCAGCGCGCTGGCCTTGGTGACACCGGCGGCGGCAATGTCCAGCCACGCCGTCCAGCCCACCGAATACGTCACGCCGGCGAGCCCGATGTGGCGGATCGCGGTGTTGAACTCTTCGGGCGTGTTCTCCGAGCTGAAGACCACCACGCGCACGGCGGTTGCCTCAAGCATGGTCTGGAAGTCGACGCCGACCGCTTCGACGCCGAAGCTGGCGTCCTGGAAGCGTTCGGTGGACAGGAAGTTGCCGTTCTCGTCCTCGAGCGCGTACTTGGCCGTGGGCAGCCGCTTGCGCAGGGCGCGAAGCACGGGCCCGGGGTCAAACGTTGCCTTGTGCAGGATTTCGTAGCCGTCCGGCAGTCCCGAGTCGACGCGCAGGATCACCCCGCCGTTGGAGCACACGGCGTAGCCGTTGTCGATCCCGATGTGTTCGATCACGGGCAACGTGGCGTTGAGGGAGCGGCCGGTGGCGATCATGACGTGGTGGCCGGCGGCCACGACGGCTTGGGCGGCCTCGCGGACAGGAACCGACATGTGCCCGTCGTGGTCCACGAGGGTGCCATCGACGTCCAGGGCGATCAGCATCTTTTCGCCGGCGCCGTTCCGGGCGCTTCTGTTCTTAGCTGACTCGATCGGGGCTGACTTGATCGAGGCTGACTTGATCGGGGCTGCCGTGTTGTTCTCTGCCGTGTTGTTGTCTGTTGTGTTCTGGTTTGTCCTGCGCCGGTCATCGTTGCCGGCGACTGAGGATTCAGTCATGGTTGTCATCTCACAAGTAGAGCAGACACCCCCGACAGCCGCTAGGACACACGCCACAGCAGGGCGTGAACTTGCGGTGAACACCCACACCTTGTCCCCAGTGTGATTGTTTACCCGGCGGCCGCGGGAGGCCTGGCTGGTGGTTAGCGGACAGGCATTTAGAGAACCGGGAAGACCGTCATGCCGCCCAGGTACTTCTGCAGTGCCGCGGGGACGTTGACGGAGCCGTCGGGGTTCTGGTGGTGCTCCAGGATCGCGACGATCCAGCGGGTGGTGGCCAGGGTGCCGTTGAGCGTGGCCACGGACCGCGTGCCCTTGGGCGCGCCGTCCTCGTTCACGACGCGTTCCCGGATGTTCAAGCGGCGCGCCTGGAACGTAGTGCAGTTCGAGGTCGAGGTCAGCTCCCGGTATGCGCCCTGGGTGGGGACCCAGGCCTCACAGTCGAATTTCCGGGCCGCCGAATTGCCCAGATCCCCGGCCGCGGTGTCAATGACGCGGTACGGGAGCTCGCACTTGGCCAGCATCTCCTCTTCCCACGCCAGGAGGCGCGCGTGCTCGGTGGCCGCCTCCTCGACCGTGGTGTAGATGAACATCTCCACCTTGTTGAACTGGTGGACGCGGATGATGCCGCGGGTGTCCTTGCCGTGCGAGCCTGCTTCGCGGCGGTAGCACGAGCTCTGGCCGGCGTAGCGGACGGGGCCGGCCGAAAGGTCCAGGATTTCGTCGGCGTGGTAGCCGGCGAGGGCTACTTCCGAGGTGCCCACCAGGTACAGGTCGTCTTCGGCGAGACGGTAGATCTCAGCGTCGTGCTTGACGTCGAAGCCGGTGCCCTGCATGGTTTCAGGGCGGACCAGAGTCGGCGTGATCATGGGGACGAACCCTGCCTCGATCGCCTGGTCCATCGCCATCTGGAGCAGCGCCATTTCCAGCCGGGCGCCGACGCCGCGCAGGAAGTAGAAGCGGGAACCGGAAACTTTCGCGCCGCGTTCCATGTCGATGGCCCCGATCAGCTCACCGATCTCCAGGTGGTCCTTCGGCTCGAAGTCCGGGAATTCGCGCGGAGTGCCCACCGTCTTGACCACTATGTAGTCGTCCTCGCCGCCGGCCGGGACGCCGTCTTCGATCAGGTTGGGGATGGCGCGGAGCAGTTCCTCCTGGGCCGTCTGGGCGATATCTGCCTCGGCCGATGCGCTCTTGACGGAGGCAGCCAGAACCTTCAGCTCGGCCAGGAGGGCCTGCTTTTCCTCGCCCTTGGCCTGGGCGACTTTCTTGCCGTAGGCATTCTGTTCGGCGCGGAGGTTCTCGAACCGGATCAGCGCCGCACGCCTGGTGGAGTCCGCAGCGATGATCGCGTCCACCACGGATTCGTCGGCACCGCGGGCGCGCTGGCTGGCACGGAACTTGTCCGGATATTCGCTGAGGTCTTTTACGTCGATCACCAGACAAGAGTATCCAATCTAGCCACCGTCCCCGGGCAAGCAGGTCGGGCGGCGCTGGCGGGATACTGTTGGATGACAATGCGCGACTGGCTGCTCTACCTCGTCATCGCTGGGGTCCTGGTCTTCGCCGCCTCCAGTTGGTGGGGGGTGCGCCGGCTAAAGGCCAAGCACACCCGCCTTGCCGTGTGGGAGGAAACCCACAGTCCTGGCCTGGGCAGTCAGACGGTTGCCGTGGTCCTGAACCCCATCAAGGCGAGGTCGGCCGAGGCCCGGGGCCTGATTGAAGCCGCGTGTGCGGACGCCGGCTGGCCGGCGCCGCGGGTCTTTGAAACCACCGCGGAGGACCCCGGCTTCTCGCAGGCGCGGGCGGCGGTGGCCTCCGGGGCCGACGTCGTCCTGGCAGGCGGCGGCGACGGTACCGTGCGTGTCGTGGCGGAAGTCCTCGCCGGAACGGATACCGCGATGGGCCTGATCCCGCTAGGCACCGGGAACCTCCTGGCCCGCAATGTGCATCTGGAGGTGAACGACCTCTCCGGCAACGTGCAGGCGGCCTTGTTCGGGCATCAGCGGTTTATCGATACGGCGCGGCTCACTCTGGAGAATTCGCACACCGGGGAATCCGCGCAGCACACATTCCTGGTGATCGCGGGCATCGGCATGGACGCCGAGGTGGTCACTGACACCCTTGACGGCCTGAAGAACACCGTGGGCTGGCTGGCGTACACGGAGGCCTGGGTCCGGCACCTAGCGGGGCGCCGGAAGAAGGTCTCGATAGCGCTGGATGACCAGCCTGAGCAGGCCCGGAAGATCCGCAGCGTCTTGTTCGCGAACTGCGGCCTGATCCCCGGGGGAATCGACTTCATCCCGCAGGCCATGATCGACGACGGGATGCTGGACATCGTGGTGATGAGCCCGCGCAGTGCAATCGGCTGGCTGGCCATGTACACAAAGATCGTACTGAAGCACAAGAAGGACCTGCCGGTCATGACCTACTACCGCTCCGGCAAGATCACCATCCGGTGCCCGGAACCTATGCCCACCCAGGTGGACGGCGATCCTTCCGGCAAGGCCACGAAGGTCATCGTGGAGGTGGCCCCGGGGTCCCTGCTGGTCCGTGTCAAGGAGGGCATCGAAGGCGGCTAGGCCGGCGGCGTCGGGAGCGAGGGCTAGGCGCTGGCGGCCTTCTTCGCCTCTGCCGCCTTTTTCGCCTCTGCTGCTGCCTTGGCGGCCCGGGCTTCGGACTGCTCCCGGATCATTGCCTGCTCCTCTTCGAAGCGCAGGCGGTCCGCGCGGTCGGCGTCGTCGCCGTCCCAGTCCTGGTTCTCAGCAGTCGGCTTGGGATTGACGATCATTCCCTGGCCGTCATTTTCTGTGCTGGTGCCTGACATGACCCGCTCCTCCCGTAGGGGATTTCCCCAATGTGGATCAGGCAAGCATACGCACACTTGGGAGGGGGTGGAATAGCGCTATATGGCATTTGCCTACGCTCTGGGCGAAGCCCCCGGCGTATATTCCGGCACAGCAGATGCGCCGCCCAGTATGTCTTTCACCCATGCATGCGCGGCGCGGAATGCCTGGTCCGAGGTATGCGGCGCAACTTTGGTCTGGTGGCCGTCAGCACGCTGGTAGGAACCGAGAAAGCGGGTGGCCGGGCTGATCCGGTGCAGCCCCGCGAGCGCGTCGGCAACCCGGGCGTCGGCCACGTGGCCGTCGGCATCAATGCTGAAAAAGTAGTGGCCCAGGTACTGCCCGGTCGGCCGGGATTCGATCCGGCTCAGGTTTACGCCGCGGGTGGCGAACTGGTCCAGGATCTCCATCAGCGCACCCGGGCGGTCCTCGGGCAACGGCACCACCACGGTGGTCTTGTCCGCGCCGGTGGGGGCAGGCAGTTCGCCCGGACGGCCCACGAGCACGAACCGGGTGACGGCGCCGGGGTTGTCACCGATGTTTTCGGCAAGCACCTTCAGGCCGGGCTGCTCCGCGGCCACTATCGGGGCGCAGATCGCGGCGTCGTAGTGGGCGCCGTCGCCGTCCAAAAGGCCCATGGCGGCAGCGGCAGTGGACGACCCGGGGATATATTCCACATTAGGAATATTAGCGTCCACCCAGAGCCTGCACTGGGCCCAGGCATGACCGTGGGTGGAGACGCGCCGGATGTCCCCGATGGCCACGCCGGGCCTGGCCACAAGGACGAAGCTGATGGGCACCAGGGCCTCCCGGAGGATCCTGAGTTCCTGGCCGGTGGCGATGGCGTCGAGGGTGGCCGTAACGCCGCCCTCGACCGAGTTTTCGATCGGCACCATGGCCGCATCGGCGGAACCGTCCCGCACCTTGTCCAGTGCCGTGTTCACATTCGAGGACGGGATGCGGATGGCCTCCGCCGCGTCCGGGACCTGCATCAGGGCAGCCTCCGTGAAGGTGCCCTCGGGTCCGAGAAATGTGTAGGTGACGGTTGGTGCGGGCATCAGTTCTTCCTTCTTCAGCTACAAAACGACCGGTTTGAGGCCGTTGTCGGACACCAGCGGCATCCCGGTCTCGACCCACTGGTCCATGCCCCCGGCCACATTCACCGCGGAATATCCCATTCCGACGAGCCACTGCGTGGCCCGGAAGGAACGGCCGCCGGTGCGGCAAATGACATAGAGATCCTCGTCCGGGTCAAGCTCCTCGATCCGGACCGGCAGCTGGTCCATGGGTATATGCAGGGCGCCCTCGGCGTGGCCTGCAACCCATTCATAGTCCTCGCGGACGTCCACGATCTTGGCACCATCGGGGATGCCAGACACGCTAACGGTCTGGAAGTCGCTCATGTTCACCCTTTCCGCAGAATTCAAGCTCCAATCCCAGCGTATCCCCGCCACTTCCGGCATGCCCCACGCGGGCGGCAGGTTACGCTTCTGGGGACCCAAAGGAGACCTCATGGCTGTCGAACATCCTGCCGAGCACCCCGCGGAAGAGCCCGCCGTGCGGTCCGCCGTGCGTTACGTCCGCGGCACCCGCCACGGGGCATGCCCTCCCCCGGCCGCGAGCGCTGGGCATGATGCCATTGTGTCCCTCCGCGGCACCCAAGAATGGGCATGTCCCCCGGGGATCCACGTCCCGCAGCCCGGGCAACGGCTGGAGTCCCGCCTCCTTGGCTGAGATCCACGAACTCTCCGCAGTACAGCTCCGCGATGCGCTCAGGTCCGGGGAGCTGTCCGCCAGGCAGGCCACCGATCACTTCCTGGACCGCATCGAAGCCCAAAATCCGCGCCTCGGGGCCTTCATCACGGTCACCGCGGAACAGGCGCGGAAGGACGCCGCGGCAGCGGATCAGTTCCATGCCCTCCGGAGCCGGAACGGCGGCGCTTTGCCCGCGCTGCATGGAATACCTGTCGCCTTCAAAGACCTGACGGATGTGGCAGGGGTCGTCACCACGCATGGAAGTGCCGCCCTGGAGCGCAAACCGGCGCTGGCCGACGGTGCACTCCCCGTTGCGCTCAAGACTGCTGGGGTCATCTCGCTGGGCAAAACACAGGTCCCGGAGTTCGGCCTGACGGCCTATAGCGAGAACCGGGTCGCTCCGCCGTCGCGTAATCCGCATGCACTCAGCCGCAGTTCGGGCGGCTCCTCTGGCGGCAGCGCTGCCGCCGTGGCGGCGGGGATGTTGCCGTTCGCCCCCGGGTCCGACGGCGGCGGCTCAGTGCGGATCCCGGCCGCGGCGTGCGGGCTGGTCGGGCTGAAGCCAGGACGCGGCCTTGTGCCGGCGGGGGAAAGCACCGGCGATCCCGCCCAGCTCGTGGTTGCCGGACCGCTCGCCCGCTCTGCCGCCGATGCCGCCCTGCTACTCGATGCCCTGATGCCCGGCGCGGCCCCGCAAGGTCCGGGCCGCCAGAGTGCGGACAAGCGCGGCGCGGCTGGCCGGGCGCACGCCAGCTATCTCGAACTGACCGCCAGGGAGCCGCGCCGGCTGCGGATCGGGATAAGTCTCGACAGCCCCTGGCAATCGACTTTCCCGTTCATCCCGGACCGGGAGGCGCTCGAGGCGCTGGCCGACGGCGTCGCGCGGCTGGAAGCGGTGGGCCACGAGACCTCGGCGGCCGCGATTCGCTACGACAACCGCTACCCGGACGCCTTCACCACAGCCTGGACCGCCGGGATCGGCAGCGCCCGCATCTCACCCCAGCGCGAGGCGCTCCTCACCCCGCTGACCAGGACTTTCCGCAAGCGGGCGCAGCAGCGCAGCGCGGCCAAACTGAACGAATCCGTCGGGTTCCTCCGGCAGTTCCAACAGGACACGATCGCCCAGTACGCCCAATGGGACCTCATACTGACGCCGGCCCTGGCGCAAACGCCCCGCCCCGTGGGCTGGTTCACGGGCGCGACCCACGGCGGGGGCTACTGGCCGGCCGCAGAATGGGCGGGCGACGCCGACGACGACTACCGCAAACAGTGCGAGTACGCGCCGTGGTCGTCCATGGTGAACGTCTGCGGGCTGCCGGCCATCAGTATCCCGGTGCACTGGACCGGCGGCGCCCCCGGTTCCGGCCTGCCGATGGGCATCCAGCTGATCGGGCCAATGGGCTCCGAGGGGCTGCTGCTGCAGGTGGCCGCGCAGCTGGGGTTCTAGCCAAGGATCCACGGCTCACCCGGGGACATGCCCATTTCTCACAACGCACCCGGGACATATCCAGTGCTCACGGTGGACATGCTCACCCCATGCCACGACCGCTGGACACAATGCCATCATGCCCACCCACGGGCGCAACGAATGAGCATGTCCCCCGGCTTGGGCCAAGAAAATCGACTGGGCCGCGACACGCCCAAATTCCACTGCTGAGGGCATGCCCAGTTCCCACTCCCCCCATGGGACATGTCCAGTGCTCACGGGGGACATGCCCAGTCCTCACTCCGCACCCCGGGACATATCCGGAGGATAGGCCGCCCACGGGAACATGTCCCGTGCTCACGGTGGACATGCTCACCCCATGCCACGACCGCTGGACACAATGCCATCATGCCCACCCACGGGCGCAACGAATGAGCATGTCCCCCGGGCTTGGGCCAAGAAAGCCAACCGGTCCGGCTCCTCCACCAATACTTGTCCGCCACCCGCCGTGCCCCTCCGCCCGGGGTCAGCGCGGCCGCCGTCGGGCAGCCCCAAATGGACGCTGGCCGCACCGGCGGCTATCGTTCACTCAAACCCGACCAGGTCGCGAAAGAGGATCATTGAAGATCACCGGTGCAGTACTTGAGGAAATCGGCCGCCCGCGCCCCTTCGCGGAATCCAGGCCCATCAGCATCTCCGAGCTGGAACTCGCGGCTCCCGGACCCACCGAGATCCTCGTCCGGATGGAGGCCGCCGGGATCTGCCACTCGGACCTGAGCGTCGTCGACGGCAACCGGGTCCGGCCGGTCCCCATGCTGCTGGGCCACGAAGCGGCGGGCCGGATCGTGGAGGTCGGTTCCGATGTCACGGATCTGCAGCCCGGACAGCGCGTGGTCATGTCCTTCCTGCCCCGGTGCGAGAGCTGCGCCAACTGCGCCGAGGACGGCCGGCTGCCCTGCACGGCAGGCTCGCAGAGCAACAACGACGGAACCCTGCTGCACGGATCCAGGCACCTGAGCCGGGACGGCGAGCCCGTCCACCACCATCTGGGCGTCTCAGGCTTCGCGACCCACGCCGTGGTGGACCGCGCTTCCGCGGTACCGGTGGACGACGACATCCCCGCGGACATTGCGGCGGTCCTGGGCTGCGCCGTGCTGACGGGCGGCGGCGCGGTGCTGAACGCGGCCCGGCCCCGCCCGCAGGACAGCATCATGATCGTTGGCCTCGGCGGGGTGGGCATGGCGGCGCTCATCACAGCCGTCTCGCAGGGAATCTCGCGGATCATTGCCGTGGACACGCTGGACCAGAAACTCGATCACGCCCGCCGCCTCGGCGCGCATGAAGCATACACCCCGCAGCAGGTCCTCGATGCCGGAGTCAAGGCCAGGTTCGTGATCGAATGTGCCGGGAATCCGCGCGCGTTCGAAACCGCGTTCGCCGCCACGTCCCCCGGCGGCACCACCGTCACGGCCGGGCTGCCCTCCCCCGGGGCCCGCGCCCAGCTGGCGCCGCTCACTGTCACCGCCGAAGCCAGGACGATCGTGGGCAGCTACCTTGGCTCCGCCGTTCCGTCGCGGGACATCCCGAAATACGCCCAGCTGTGGCGGGACGGGAAACTGCCCGTCGAGGAGCTGATCTCGGACCGCATCGCCCTGGCCGACATCAACCGGGCCATGGACCAGCTGGCAGACGGCCACGCCATCCGGCAGATCATCATGTTCGACGCCGGCGGGACCGCCTAGGAGCCGCCGGCGAGCCGGTCGGCGGCGAGCCGAGGAGCCCGCCAAACACACGGCCGCCCAGCCCGGCACGCCCCGCGGAATCCGCCGAATGAGAGGCAAAAGGGAGGCGAAAGAGAGGCAAAACACTATCGGGGCTGCTTGCCTCGGGCGGGCTCGAATGTGACAATCGCGCGTCACAATGTCACCATTAAGTAAATGAGCACAACTCATTTATCCAATCCCCCCGCTATAACGCCGGGCGATCCCTCGTTACGTCCCCCCACTAAAACGCCGGGCGACACCTCGTTTTTTGGCCACCCAAAGATGCTGGCCAGCCTTTTCTCCGTAGAGATGTGGGAGCGCTTCTCCTTCTACGGAATGCAGGGGATCCTTCTCTACTACATGTACTTCACGGCCGCCCAGGGTGGCCTTGAGATTCCACAGGCCTTGGCGGCCGGCCTCGTCGGCGCCTACGGTGGCGGCGTCTACCTCTCCACAATCCTCGGCGCCTGGCTCGCGGACCGGCTCTTCGGGTCCGAGCGGGTGCTGTTCGGCGCCGCCGTCCTGATTATGGCCGGCCACATCGCGCTGGCACTCGTGCCCGGCGTACCCGGCCTGATCGCCGGACTCGTGCTGGTGGGCGTCGGTTCCGGCGGCCTGAAGGCCAATGCCACCGCCCTCGTCGGCAGCCTGTACGGCGAGAAGGACGAACGCCGCGACGCCGGGTTCTCCATCTTCTACATGGGCATCAACGCGGGTGCACTGATCGGCCCGCTGGTCACCGGCTGGCTGCAGGAAAGCCAGGGCTTCCACTGGGGCTTCGGCGCCGCCGCCGTCGGCATGGCCGTTGGCCTGGTCATTTACTCGCTGGGCCGCAAGAAGCTGCCCGAAGAAGCACACCGCGTACCGAACCCGCTCCCGGCCGACCAGCGCACCCGCTACGGCCTGGTCTTTGCCGGCATCGCCGTGATCATCGCCGCGCTGCTCGTGACCGGCACCGTGAACGCCGAAAACCTGGCCATGTCCATGGCCTACGCCGCAATCGGGGCGTCGGTGCTGTACTTCGCGCTGATCTTCAGCAGCAAGAAGGTCACCCCCACCGAGCGCGGACGGGTGGCGGCGTTCATCCCGCTGTACATCGCCTCGGCCGCGTTCTGGGCCCTGTTCCAGCAGCAGTTCACCTTCATTGCCGTCTACTCGGAGGAGAAGCTGGACCGGAACCTCTTCGGCTGGGAAATGCCTGCCGCCTGGGTCCAGTCCATTAACCCGGTGTTCATCATCATCTTTGCCGGCATCATGGCCGCCCTGTGGACCCGGCTCGGGCGCAAGCAGCCCGGTTCGGCCCTGAAGTTTTCGATCGGCCTCTTCGTGATGGGCCTTGCTTTCTTGGCCTTCATCCCGCTGGCCGGCGGCGGCAAGACCCCCCTGCTGGCTCTGGTTGGAATCCTGCTCCTGTTCACTCTTGCAGAGCTGTTCCTCTCCCCCATCGGCCTGTCGGTGACCACCAAGCTGGCGCCCAAGGCCTTCCACACCCAGATGGTGGCACTGTTCTTCCTTTCAGTGTCGCTGGGCACCACCCTGGCCGGCATCCTATCCGGTCTGTACAACCCGCAGGACGAGCTGCCCTACTTCATCGGCATCGGCGGAACCGCAATGCTGCTGGCTGTGGGTCTGGCCGTCGCCTCGCCGGCGATCAAGAAGCTCATGGGCGGCGTACGCTGACCCGATGAACCCCGCACATCGCGTCCCGGTTGCTTCGCGCGTCTACACCCCGCCCCCGGCGAGGCGTCCGACGTCGAACATATGCCGGCGGGCGACGTCACCGACGGTGTGGTGCGGGTTGGCGGAACCATCCGCCGCCCGCACCAGCCGCAATCCTTCGCCGTGGGCGAGTACCTCGACTGGCTGGACGACGCCGGCTTTGAGGGCTCCCCGCGGTTCCTTGGCCGCGACACCCAGGGCCGGGATGTCCTGACCTTCGTGCCGGGACAATGCGCCGGGGCCTTTCCCGAAGCCTGGGCACAGTCCGAGGACCTCTTGGCCTCCGTGGGCCGGCTGGTCCGCCGCCTGCACACCGCGTCAACGGGCTTTGTGCCGCAGGCCCACCCGTTTCCGCCGCGGCCCGTCCGGCCGAACCCCACCGACGCCGCCGGGCTTATTTGCCATCTGGACATCACTCCGCAGAACGTCGTGGTCCGGAACGGCCTGGCCGCGGGGCTGGTGGATTTCGATCTCGCCGGTCCCGCCACGGCATTCCACGATTCGCTCAATACCGCCATGCACTGGGGGCCGCTCCGCGACCCCTCAGACGCCTGGCCGGGCTGGGAACTCCAGGACCCGTTCCACCGGCTGCGCATCTTCGCCGACGCCTACGGCTGGACCGAGGAGGAACGACGCCGGGTGCCCGGCGCCGGGATCGACGCCGCCGCGCTCAGCTACCAGCGGATGCGGCACAACGCCGCGGCCCTGGGCGGCGGCTGGGCCCGCATGTGGCAGGACGGTGTGGGCGGCCAAATCAACCGCCGGCGTGCCTGGCTTGAGGCCAACGCCGCACCGCTGGTGGCCGCGCTAACACGCTGAGCCGCCTCAGACCTCAGCCCTCAGGGCTCAGGCCTGAGGGCTCAGTGCAAGGCTAGACGCCGTATCCGCTGTTGCGCGCGGTGCCGACGACCAGTCCGAAAATGACCAGCACCAGAAAGGTGACGGCGATCCCCACGTATCCCATCACAAGGCCGGCGATCGCCATGCCCCGGCCGGCCGGTTCGCGCCGCAGGGCCAGGTGTCCCAGGATGACGGCGGCCAACTGCGGGAGCAGGAAGAATCCGAATCCCACCAGCGCGGCGATGCCGCAGCACATGCTGGCGATACTCAGGCTCTTGGGCGCCGCCGGCGCGCCGTAGTATGCGGGCTGGCCGTAAGCGTTGGGGCTGCCCGGCTGAGCGTACGGCGACGGTTGGCCATACGGCGACGCTGGCTGGCCGTAGGCCGGCTGGCCCGCCGCATATGGCGTCCGCCCCGACTCGCTGTACATCGGAGGGTACGGGCTTGAGAACTGGCCATGGTCAGGTGCCGCAGGGCCGGGCTGCTGGCCGACATAGGGCTGCTGGCCCGTGTCTGGCTGCTGGCCGACGTGGGGCTGCTGGGGGGACTCAGGCTGCGCGAACTGCTGCGCCGCCGATTGTCCTTGGTCCTGGCTGGCGGGCGGTGCCTGCTCTGGCGGAACGTCCTGTTGGTGGTCCGGGAGTCGCAAGGTGGGCTGGTAACCCTCCGGGGTCTCGTCTTTGCCTTGTTTTGGCTGTTCAGTCATGGCATGTCCCCTCAAGAAGTCTCTCGATCCAGCGTACCGCCGCAGGGTTGGCTTGGGACCGGGCCGATCGGCGCGTTTTCTTTCGTCATAGGAACGGGTTTGACGCGAAACCGTGTTGCGCTCCCCCCTCGTCTGGCATGCTGGTGCCATGGCTAGCCGCGCGGGCACTGTTGCCCAACCCCAAGACCTTGTTGACCTCACTGCGCTTTTGGATGCGTACTACGACGTTTCGCCGGACCTCTCGGACCCGGGCCAGCGGGTGGCCTTCGGCACCTCCGGGCACCGCGGATCGAGCCTGAAGGCGTCCTTCAACGAACCCCACATCCTCGCCATCACGCAGGCGATCGTGGAATACCGGGCGGGCCAGGGCATCACCGGCCCCCTCTACATGGCGAAGGACACCCATGGCCTGAGCGAGCCCGCACAAAACTCCGCTCTTGAGGTGCTGGCTGCCAACGGCGTGCACGTCCTCATTGACGCCCGCCACGGCTACACGCCCACGCCCGCCCTGAGCCACGCCATCCTGACGCACAACCGGAACGCCGCTCCGGGCGCGCCGCAGGCCGACGGTATCGTGGTGACCCCGAGCCACAACCCGCCGGGGGACGGCGGATTCAAATACAACCCCCCGCACGGCGGCCCCGCGGACACCGACGCCACCGGCTGGATCGCCAACCGCGCCAACGAGCTCCTCGAAAACGGGCTGCGCGGCGTCAAGCGGATCCCGGTGGCCGATGCCCTCGCCGCCGGGACCACGGGCAAGTTCGATTTCCTCAGCAGCTACGTGGACGACCTCCCCTCGGTCCTGGACCTGAATGCGATCCGCGAGGCCGGCGTCCGGATTGGTGCCGACCCCATGGGCGGCGCGTCGGTGGATTACTGGGGCGAGATCGGCGAGCGCCACCACCTGAACCTCACGGTCGTGAACCCGACCGTCGACCCCCAGTGGGCCTTTATGACCCTTGACTGGGACGAGAAGATCCGCATGGATTGCTCCTCACCGTCGGCGATGGCCTCCTTGATTAACCGCATGTCCGACGGCGCCAGGTTCGACGTCGCCACCGGCAACGACGCCGACGCCGACCGCCACGGGATCGTGACTCCGGACGGCGGGCTAATGAACCCGAACCATTACCTCGCCGTCGCGATCGATTACCTGTACCGGCACCGGACCGGCTGGAACCCGCAGTCCGTGATCGGCAAAACCCTGGTCTCTTCCTCGATCATCGACCGCGTGGCTGAAAGCCTGGGCCGCAAGCTCGTGGAGGTTCCCGTGGGCTTCAAGTGGTTCGTCCCCGGGCTGCTGTCCGGAGAAGGCGCCTTCGGTGGCGAGGAATCCGCCGGTGCGTCCTTTAACAAGATGGACGGGAGCGTCTGGACCACCGACAAGGACGGCATCCTCCTGGCCCTGCTGGCCTCGGAGATCACGGCGGTAACGGGCAAGTCACCGTCGCAGCTGTACAAGGGCCTCACCGACCAGTTCGGCGACCCGGTCTACGCCCGGATCGACGCCGCGGCCACCCGGGAGCAGAAGGCGGCCCTCGGCAAGTTGTCGCCGTCGGACGTCACCGCGACCGAGCTGGCCGGCGAGACGATTAAGGCCAAGCTGACCGAGGCGCCGGGCAACGGCGCCGCGATTGGCGGCCTCAAGGTTGTCACCGAAAACGCATGGTTCGCGGCCCGGCCCTCCGGCACGGAGGACGTCTACAAGATCTACGCCGAGTCCTTCAAGGGCGCCGAGCACCTCAAGCAGGTCCAGGCCGAGGCGAAAGCGCTGGTGGACGGGGTTATTTCGTAGTCCCGTTGCCGGTGGCCAACTCGGCGCGGTCCCTGCCAAGCGTCTTTGCCTGGTAGAGGGCCGCGTCGGCCGAAACCACCGCAGCGTCGAGGCCGCCCGGTCCGGAGCCGGTGCACGCGATGCCGTAGCTCACGGTGGGCAGCCGGGGAATGATTGCCGAGCCGGTTCGATGGAGTCGGGCGCTGATGTCGGCCGTGATTTCCTGCGCCCTGTCCGGCGTGACGCCGGGCAGCAAGAGGATGAATTCCTCGCCCCCGTAGCGGCCCACGAGGTCAGTGGAGCGCACGGTGCCGGAGCACGCCCGGGCAAATGCCTGCAGGGCGGAGTCACCGGCCGAGTGGCCGAACTGGTCGTTGATCGTCTTGAAGTGGTCCAGGTCCGCCAGGATGAGCGCCGCCGTGGTCCCGCTCCGGCGCAGGCGGCGCAGTTCGTTTTCCGCGAGATCCAGGAAGGCCGAACGGTTGAGCAGGCCCGTGAGTCCGTCCACAGTGGCCCGTGCCCGCAGGTCCCGGGTCTGCTGTTCGTAGCTCAGCTCGGCCATGGTGAAGGACGCCACCACCAGCGTGACCATCGACAAGACTGTCATGGGGACAGAACCGAAAACTGACGTGAAAACCGCACCGTCCGGTCCCTTGATCAGATAGGCGAACAGGCGGCCCAGGTAGAAAACAGCCAAGATTCCGGCGCCCACCGCGAGGGGACGGTGGACGCGGGAGTAGTCGCGGTCGAGCAGGAACAGCTCCCGGGCTCCCATGCCGATTAACAGGGCCATGAATCCCAGGTACACCGGGCCTCCCGCCCAGACGTTGGTGGCCGGGTGGTCAAGAACCGAGGCGACGGCGGTGGCAGCAGGGCCGGCCGCGAGGAGCCAGGCCCGGGGCGAGGGGGCCCGCAACGACCGTCCGCCGGCCCAGATGCTGGCCGCACCGCCCACCAGCAGGACGCTGCCGGCAGGGTTGGCCCAGACCTGGTGCGCCGTGCCGTCCATCAGGTACGCGGCGTTGCCGGCCAGGAACAGCGAGAGGGCCGTGCACCACCAGCCGCTGTAGGGCGCCCGGGTGCGCCGGAATGTGATGAAGTAGAAAAGCATGAGCAGGGTGAGATCGACCACGGCCAAGGCCACCCGCAGAGTCGCGGTGTCAAGCATCATGTAGTGGTCCCCCCCGTCCGCCGTGATTTGCCCCAAAACGTCACCCCGTCGAATAAACCGTGGAATAAGCCGCCGAAGTTGACCCAAGTATGGCACCCGGTTCGCAGGAATCGACCGCCGGAGTCCCGGATATGACGCCCAGGGCCACTTGTGAGGCCCATCAGGCTTGCGCCGGGCCGTCTGTCCACAGCTTCAGGATGCGGCGGGTGGCGTGTCCGCCGTCGGGCGCCATGTCCACCAGCGCTATCCGATCAAGCGGGAAGGTCTCGCCCTGCCGGAGCCGTTTTCTCCCGTGGTGCGAGACGTGCGGCCGGTACCCTTCCAGGGTGTAGGCGGGCGTGGAGATCCTGCCCGGCAACTGCTCCACAATCCGGACCAGCTCGTTGTGGAGGACCTGGAGCTGTTCGCTGGGTTCAATGAGGTTGACCGGGATCGACCCCGCGCGGCCGAACCCGGCTTCGCCGCCCACGCTGAGCCGGCAGCCCAGGGCAGCGGCCACGGGCTCGGTCATGAGGGTGGCGATCTGTTCGGCGAGCGGATCGGCTGAGGCCGGTGGCGCGCCTGGTTCGCGTCCCGGGCGGGGTTCCTGGCGGGGTTCTTCGACGTCGAATTTGGCGGCGTCGGACTTAGCGACGTCGAATTTAGCGACGTCGAATTTAATTAGGGTGAGGTGCAGCGGCCAGTCATCACGGGGAAACTCGAGCCCCTCGGCTACCGGTTCCACGAAGGCCACCGCGATCAGGTTCCGCATGGGAAAAGTGTGCCACGCCTCGGCGTCCGCGGAACGGGGTGGGCGCCGCAAACAGACAGTGCCGGCGGCGAGGGCACGGACTAAAATGGGAAGTGGCCTCGGATGTGGGCCTTGCGCTGAACCGCAGAATCACGTCCCGCGTGCCTCCGGCCTGTCCCCCATGGTGCCGGAGGCACCTCCGCGGGTGGATGGTGCCGGAGGCACCTCCGCGGGTGGGTGGTGCCGGAGAACGGTGCGGGAGCCCTTAGACGGTACGGACGACGTCCTCGTAGGCGAATTTCGGCTTGGCTGCGCCCCATGCGTCTTCCCCGGGCTGGCCGATGTTGACCACCAGGAAGCTCTTCTGGCTTCCCTCGGGGAAGAAAGCGGCGTCGATTTTGGCGAAGTCGGCACCGGTCATGGGGCCGGCCGCGAGGCCGAGTGAGCGGACCGCAAGGATGAAGTAGCCGGCCTGCAGGTGGGCGTTGTTGTTGCCCGTGGCCGCGGCAAGGTCCGGCGCGGCGTCGTACATGGCCTTGGGGGCGTTGTAGCCGGGAAGGAACGTATCCCACTGTTCCTGCCAGGCGGTGTCGTAGCTCAGGACCGCGACGAGCGGCGCCGAGGCCGTCTTGGCGCGGTTGCCGGCGGAAAGTGCGTCCACGAGCGTGGCCCGGGCTTCGTCGGAGCGCACGTAGGTGACGCGCAGCGGCTGGGAGTTGAAGGCGGTGGGGCCGAACTTGGTCAGTTCGTAGATGGCGCGGGCCTGCTCGTCAGTAACGTCGCCGGTGAAGACGTTGGCCGTGCGGGCTTCGGCAAAGATGGCGTCGACGGCAGCTGCCTCGATTACTGCTTCTTCGTGGGCGATTGTCATTGGCATCCCTTTCGCTGTGCCGGCGCACTCTTGGGTGGCCAGCTTCTACTGCTGTCCATAGTTGCAACTTCAACGGCCGGCGTCTGCTTCCCACTGCTTCCTGTGACGTCCGGCACACGCCGTCAGGCGGGAAGGCAATTGCCGGAGGGAACGGCCGGTAAAACCCCGCGCGGTAAAGTTGCTCGGGAAGATTCCTTCCGCGCCCACCCCACATTCTCTGAAAGGCTCCTGGCATGAGCATGCTCGGCACCAAATGGAAGCTCCACGGCAACGGCAAGTCCGTCCGCCCCGGTGAGGTCGTCAGACCGGATGAGCGGCTCAGCTGGCCCCTGACGGTAGGGATCGGCATGCAGCACGTTGTGGCCATGTTCGGCGCCACCTTCCTGGTCCCGATCATCACGGGCATGCCGCCAGCCACCACCCTGTTCTTCTCCGGCATCGGCACCTTGCTGTTCCTGGTCATCACGCAGGGACGCGTGCCGAGCTACCTCGGTTCGAGCTTCGCGTTCATCGCCCCGATCATGGCTTCCCAGCAGCAGTTCGGCATCCCCGGGGCGCTGGGCGGGGTGGTGCTGGCCGGCGCGACCCTCGCCGTCGTCGGTGCCGTGGTGCAGAAGTTTGGCGCCGGCTGGATCAACCGGGTCATGCCGCCGATCGTGACCGGCGCGATCGTGGCTTTGATCGGCCTGAACCTGGCGCCCGCGGCGAAGAGCAACTTTGACCAGGCCCCGGTGACCGCCTTCATCACGCTGGCCGTCATCATCGTGGTCAGCGTACTGTTCCGCGGCATGCTGGGCCGGCTGAGCATCCTGGTGGGCGTTTTGGTGGGTTACCTTGTTGCGATGATCCGGGGCGAGGTGGACTTCTCCAAGATGGAGGGTGCCGCGTGGGTCGGCCTGCCGCATTTCCAGACCCCCGAGTTCCACCTCGGCGTCGTGGGCCTCTTCGTGCCCGTGGTGCTGGTGCTCGTGGCAGAGAACATCGGCCACGTGAAGTCCGTGTCAGCCATGACAGGGCAGAACCTCGACGGCGTGTCCGGCCGGGCGCTGCTGGCCGACGGCGCCGCCACTGTACTTGCCGGGCTTGGCGGCGGCTCCGGGACCACCACGTACGCCGAGAACATCGGCGTCATGGCTGCCACCAAGGTGTATTCGACGGCGGCGTACTGGGTGGCTGGCGTCTTCGCAGTGATCCTGAGCTTCTCGCCGAAGTTTGGCGAACTTATCGCCACCGTCCCTGCCGGCGTCCTCGGCGGCGCGGCCACGATGCTCTACGGCATGATCGGTGTGCTGGGTGTGAAGATCTGGGTCCAGAACAAGGTGAACTTCTCCAACTCGATCAACCTGACCACTGCCGCCGTCGCCCTGATCGTCGGGATTGCCGACTACACCTGGACCATCGGGGACCTGAAGTTCACCGGGATCGCGCTGGGCTCGGCCGCCGCCCTGGTGATCTACCACGGCATGAAGGCGATCGCGAAGGTCCGCGGAACGGTGGCGGAGCCGGAAACTGAAGACCCCTCGCCGGCTGCTGCCTCGACGGCCGCGGTCAGGGCAGCCACCAAGCGTGCTCCCAAGAAGCGCCGCTAAAGAACGCCACTAAGAAGCACAGCGGGCAACGTACCGCAAACGAAAGAGGCCGGACTCCGCCCACAGGCTGGAGTCCGGCCTCCTTCGCTGTCAAGGCCCGCCCTTGGGGCGGCAGCAGCGACGGCGTCGGGACTAGCCGGCGTCGAAGGAGTCCTTGTCATCGTCGCGGTCCTTCGGTGACTTGCTCTCCGGCAGGTCCGTGCCGGAGCCGTCCGGCAGGCCCGCCGCGTCCTGTCCGGGCTCGGATGAGAAGGGCCGCCCGGCGTCGGGCTTTTCCGTGTTGGCCTCGTCCATCTCCGCCTCCGAGGACGGCACGGCGGCCTCGGAATCCTCTGAGGCGTCGGCGTCGAAGCCGGGGGCTGCGCTGGCGTTTTCTGAACTCATTTGTTCCTCCGTTCCTCCGAAGCGTCCTGCTCCGGGTTCTCCTGCACTGTCTTGGTCTTCGGCACCGAATTGGCTCAGATCCGGCGCGCCGGCCGGATACGTCTCGCCGTCGGGGCTGTCCTGGTTCAGCCCAGCGGCGTCGAAGGCCTCCTCCTCGCGGGGCTGGGCGAAGTTCTTCGCATCAATGTTCTCAGCGCCGCCGCCGGGCATTTCCTGCTCGGCGGTCGGCGTGCCGTAGCCGCCCGCTTCTTCGGTGACGCTCTTGGGATCCTGCTGGTTTTCAGTCATGTCATTCCTCCTGGTGCTGGAAATGGGACTAGCTGGATTGGACGGATCAAAGCGAACTCAGAGGCCTTTGCCTCCGGTGACCGGAAGCACTGCTCCGGAAATGTAGGAACCGTGGTCCGAGGCGAGAAGCACGTAGGCCGCCGCCAGCTCCGCCGGTTGGCCCGCCCGCTGCAGCGGCGTGTCCTGGCCGAAGGAGGGCAGTTTCTCGGGCCACTCGGTGGCCGGAATCAGCGGCGTCCAGATGGGACCCGGGGCCACGGCGTTAACTCTGATTCCCTTGGGTCCAAGCTCCTGAGCTAGGGCCTTGGTGAATGCCACTTGGGCCGCCTTGGTCATGGCGTAGTCGATGAGCCCCGGGGACGGGTTGAACGCCTGAATCGAGGCGGTGGTGATGATGGAGGCGCCGGCGTTCAGGTGCGGGACGGCCGCCCGGGCGGTCCAGAGCAAGGAGTACAGATTGGTTTTGAAGACGCGGTCGAACTCTTCGGTGGGCAGCGTTTCCAGGCTGTCGCGGTTCTTCTGGTAGGCCGCATTCAGCACCAGGACATCGAGGCCCCCGAATTCGGCCAGCGTCGCCTCGACGATGTGCGCCGCGAAGTCCTCACTGCGGCCATCGCCGGAGAGCAGCAGGGCCTTGCGGCCGGCCTTCCGGATCCACTCGGCGGTGTCCTGTGCGTCTTCCTCTTCCTCCGGCAGGTAGGAGATTGCGACGTCGGCTCCCTCGCGGGCGAAGGCGATCGCCACCGCTCTGCCGATTCCGGAGTCACCGCCGGTGATCAGGGCGGCTTTGCCGCTCAGGGCGCCGCTGCCCCGGTAGCTTTCCTCGCCATGGTCCGGTTTGGGCTCCATGGGTGAGGTGAGCCCGGGCTGTTTCTGCACCTGTTCCGGGAACGGGTCCGAGTGGTAGCCGGCGCGGGGATCGCGCGGCTGGTCCTGCTGCTTGCCGCCGCTGGAGGCGCTGGCTGCAGTGCTGCTTGCGTCGTCACTCATAGTCCACCTAACACGTGTCGATTTCCAGGGAAGCTCATCGGCCGGTGCAACCGTGCCCTATGACCCATCCCAGCGAAGTAATCATTTCTACCCTAACCTCAAAAATCGTCAGCAGGCTTACTACCAACTTGTCTTTTGGCAACTTTCAAGCCTAGGTTGAGGGTAGGCCGCACGCTGCGGCAGGTTCACGATTGGTTTCAGGATTGCGCGGAGGAGCACCAATGACAGGCCCAACGGCGCCGAAAGATGACGGCAGGGACGAATCGCGCCTTGAACGGATGGACCGCAACTGGGCCGAACTACTGCAGGAACTGCGGGTTCTCCAGACCGGGGTCCAGGTCCTCGCCGGCTTCCTCCTGACCCTGCCGTTCCAGACGCGCTTCCAGACGCTCGATGACTACCAGACCCGCCTGTACCTCGCCAACGTCATCCTCGCTGCCCTCACCACGTCCACCATCCTGCTGCCCGTAAGCGTGCACCGCCGGCTGTTCCGGCAAGGGCTGAAGGCCACGCTCGTGGCCAGCGCCGACACCATCGCCAAGTTTTCACTGGCCGGCGTGGGGCTCCTGAGCGTGGGCACCACATCCCTGATCTTCGACGTCACCGTAGGCCGGACGGCGGGCTTGGTAGCCGGCGTCGGGCTGCTCGCCGTATTGGTCCTGCTGTTGATCGTTGTTCCCGCACGGCTACAGCGGCAGGGCCGCGAAGAGGAGTCATCATGACAAATGTTTCACATGAGCGGCGCGCCGCAGACACGGGAGGAACCATGGGCAAGTGGGCTAAGGAACACGGACTGCTGCTGGCCAATATCGCGCTGTTCGTCATGTTTTTCGGCGGCATGATCCTCAGTGGAGCCAGCTCCTACAGCGACGAGCAGATGGCCCACGGCGAACCGGCTGTGACCGTTCTGCAGTACCTCGGCACCGGGTCCTTCATGGAGGCGACGTTCGAGAACTGGGAGTCGGAATTCCTGCAGATGGGCATGTATGTCCTCTTGACCGTCTTCCTGTTCCAGAAGGGGTCCTCTGAGTCCAAGCCCATGGGCAGCCCCGCTCCGCAGGACGAGGACCCCCGGCAGGCAAAGCTCAAGCCTTCCACGCCGTGGCCCGTGCGGCGCGGCGGCTGGGTGCTCAAGCTCTACGAACACTCTCTCTCGATCATGTTCCTGCTGCTGTTCCTGGCGTCCTTCATCCTGCACGCGGTTGGAGGCACGGACGACTACAACAGTGACCAGGAGGCGCACGGACAGCCCACCGTGACGGTGCTGGGCTATCTGGCCACGAGCCGGTTCTGGTTCGAGTCCTTCCAGAACTGGCAAAGCGAATTCCTTGCCGTGGCGGTCCTGGTGGGCGCCTCGGTCTACCTGCGTGAGAAGGGCTCCCCCGAGTCCAAACCCGTGGCCGAACCGCACTACGAGACCGGCGCCTAAGTCCGGGCGGCGCTGGCCCGCGGTCGGCACCGCAGCCTGCCAGCAGGTGCGTTAGGCGCCTTCCAGGACCTGGCTGGTGACCCAGGCGAGGTATTTTGCGGCGTTGGCGATGGCGTCCTCCGGGCTGCCGGCGACGTCCAGCAGCTGCGCCGCGGCGACTACTCCGTGCGGGGCGAGGTCCTCCGGGGTGACCAGGATCCGGCCGGCCACCACGATCACCGGAATGCCGAGCGCCTGGGCGGCGTCGGCGAGGGCGATCGGCGCTTTGCCCGTCAGCGATTGGCTGTCCATGGAGCCTTCTCCGGTGATGACCAAGTCAGCCACCGCAAGTTTCGCAGGCAGCCCGGTGAGCCCGGCCACCAGCTCGAAGCCGCCTTCCAGGGCGGCGGTACTGAAGGCCAGGAACGACGCCGGGAAGCCGCCGGCCGCCCCGGCGCCGGGCACATTGACGTCTCGGCCGGTAGCCTGGCGCAGGACCGAGGCCCAGTTGCGCAGGCCGGCGTCGAGCAGCTCCATGGCATCGGCGTCGGCACCTTTTTGCTGACCGAACACGTACGCGGCCCCGTCGCTGCCGTACAGCGGGTTTTGGACGTCGACGGCGATCCTGAACTTCACCCCGGCCAGCCGGGGATCGAGGCCGCTGATATCCACGGACGCGACCTCGGCGAGCGATCCGCCGCCAAGGGGCACAACGTTGCCGGCGGCGTCCAACGGTTTGAGTCCGAGGGCCCGGAGGGCACCGCTGCCGCCGTCGCTCATGGCCGAACCGCCCACGCCCAGCACGATTTCCGTGGCCCCGGCGTCCAGCGCCGCGGCGATCAGCTGGCCGCAGCCATAACTGTGGGCGCGCAGCGAGTTGGCCGGCGTGGGCTCCATGTGAGCCAGCCCGGAGGCCTGAGCCGTTTCAATCACGGCGGTGGCCCCGCCGAAGGCGTCCGCGCGGATGGCCCACGCGGCACCGATCGGGGCCAGGATGGGGCCAACAACTGCGTTGAGCCGTTCCTCGTAGCCGGCTGCGACGGCCGCTTCAAGGGTCCCTTCGCCGCCGTCGGCCACCGGAAACTGGGTGGTCTCGGCGTCCGGGTAGACGCGCAGGGCGCCTTCGGCAATGGCGGCGGCGGCTTCGACGGCGGTCAGGGAGCCCTTGAACTTGTCCGGGGCGATGAGGATGCGCATGGCTCTATCCTGCCAGTCCGGTGGTCCCGGATGTTGCTCGCTCGGCCGGTGAAGCGACAAATCCGCGCCACCGGGAGTAACGTGGCTGCCACACACATTCCGGCCGGGGCCGGGCCGGCAGATGACGGCGCCGGAAACCAACGGACAGGGGGAACGGTGAGCGAGGACGGACACATCCGCAGCGTCACGGGCGTGACTGAGCTGCTGCTGGTACGCCACGGTGAAAGCGAAGGCAACATTGCCGCCACGCTGGCTCAACAGGCTGGCGCGCACGTCATCGATGTCCCCGCCAGGGATGCGGATGTCGGGCTATCGGTCACTGGGCGGGAGCAGGCGCTGGCCCTGGGCAGGCTGCTCGCGGGGTACGCGGACGCCCGGCGCACTCCAGTGTGGTCCTCGCCCTACCTGCGTGCCCGGCAGACCGCAGAACTCGCCGTCCAGACCGGCGGCTGGCAAACGGCGGTGCTGATCGACGAGCGGCTGCGCGATCGCGAGCTAGGAATCCTGGACATGCTCACCACGGCCGGGGTGGAAGCCCGGCTCCCCGAAGAGGCTGGCCGACGGCGGTGGCTCGGCAAGTTCTACTACCGGCCCCCGGGCGGTGAGTCTTGGGCGGATGTGGTGCTGCGGCTCCGGTCGCTGCTCGCCGACCTGGACAACAGGCATCCCGGCGAGGGCGTCCTGCTGGTCTGCCACGACGCCGTGATCCTGCTCATCCGCTACATCCTGGAAGGGCTGTCGGAGCAGCAACTGCTGGACATCGCCGCCACGTCCACCATCCTCAACGCCTCCGTCAGCCGCTTCGTCCGGCCCGACGGCAGGGGGGAATGGCTGCTGGAGACTTTCAATATGGCCGACCACCTCATGAGCGAAGGTGTCCCGGTAACCCAGCACTCGGGGGACGCGGATGTCCACCCCCGCTAAGTCCCGGCAGGCCAAGACACCTCAGGCCGAGGCCGTCACGCCGACCTTGCTGCGGGCCTGGCCGCTTCCTGACGGCGGCTCTGGGAAGGATGACCGCGGCTCCGTGCTGGTCATCGGCGGCGCGCGCAGGACGCCCGGAGCGGCGTTGCTCGCCGGCGTTGCTGCCCTCCGCGCGGGTGCGGGCCGGCTGACCCTGGCCGTGGCGGATTCCGTGGCGGTACCGCTCGCCGTTGCCCTGCCCGAGGCTGGCGTCCTTGGACTGCCGGAAACGACAGCCGGGACCGTTGTCGGTTCCGCCGCCGGGTCCCTGGCCGCCGAGCTGGAAACCGCAGACGCCGTCCTGGTGGGGCCAGGCCTGGACGACAAGGACCAGACCACGGCGCTGCTGCGCGAACTCCTCAAAGCCACCCCGGCCAATCAGCCCTGCTTTGTCCTGGATGCCTTTGCCCTGGCCAGTCTGCCGGAGCTCGACGACGAACTGGCTCCGTGGGCCTGCCGGCTGATCCTGACCCCGAACATCACGGAGGCGGGCATCCTGCTCGGGCGGGACGTCGAGGACCTGCACCGCCAGCTCCCTGAGGTGGCCGACAAATATCAGGCCGTGGTCTCCTGCCAGGGGGTGATCGCAGAACCCCGCAGCAGCGGCAGGGCTGCTGCGTCGGGGACCGGCCTCTGGGAGATCACCACCGGGCATAGCGGACTGGGCACTTCGGGCAGCGGAGATGTCCTCTCCGGCGCCATCACCGGCCTCCGTGCCAGGGGAACGACCGACGCGCAGGCTGCCTGCTGGGGAACGCACCTGCATGCTGCGGCCGGAGACCGGCTTGCCAGCCGGCTGGGCGGCTTGGGTTACCTCGCCCGGGAGCTCAACGAGGAACTGCCGCCACTCATGATGGAACTTTCCGCCTGAGCGCCGGGGCGCCCCCTTTAAGACCAGGCCCCGTTTAGGACCAGGTCCCGCGCTCCTGGAGGACCGCCTTGAGCAGGTCCGCGCGGTCCGTGACGATCCCGTCGACGCCGAGATCCAGCAGCCGGTGCATTTCGGCGGGCTCGTTGACCGTCCACACGTGGACCTGCAGGCCGTGACGGTGTGCCCGCCGGATAAAGCCGGGCGTCACCACTGGCACGGCACCGTAGCGGACCGGGACCTGCAGGGCGTGGACTCCCCGCAGTGCCCGGCTTGCCACGAGCGACATCAGCCGCGCCGGCAGCACGGGGCCCAGCAGGACGAACACGGCATTGGACACGATGCCGGCCGAACTCGCGGCGGGACGGCTCAACTGCTTCAGCACTGCGCGGCGCCGCCGGTCCGAGAAACTGGCCACCAGGACACGGTCGTGCAGTCCGTGGGCCTCGATCGCCGCGGCCAGGGTGGCCACGGAATTCCAGTCCTTGACGTCGACATTGAGCCGGACTTCCGGGAAGGCAGCGATCAGCTCTTCGAACCGCGGGATCGGTTCGGATCCGCCGATCCTGGCCAGGTCCACGGTCGCGGCCGGAAGGTCCGCGATCCGGCCCTGCCCGGCCGTCATCCGGTCCAGGGCTTTGTCGTGGAAGACCACCAACACGCCGTCGGCCGTTGTGTGCACGTCCGTCTCCAGGTGCCGGTACCCGAGGTCGACGGCGGCGCGGAACGCGGCCATCGAGTTCTCCAGCCCGTCCAGTGAGAAGCCCCGGTGGGCCATCGCCAGGGGTGCCCGGGCGCCGGCGGTCCCGGCGGGTCCTGGAGCTCCGGGGGCCCGGGCGGCTGGGTCCTCCGGACCGCCGTCGCGATTGCCGCGAGGGGCAAAGTAGGGGTGCGGGTCAGTCACTCCTGAAGCGTACCCGAGGGTCGATCTGCCGGGGCGGGTGGTGCTGAGCGTGGCTGGCTTTGGCGGGATAGGGCGTCAGGAGTCGTGCTGGCGGATTTCGACGTCGTCGCTGCAGTGCAGCAGCGTGCGGCCGCGGCCGCCGTCGAGGTCCACCCAGACCATGCTGTGATCCGCCGTGACGGCATCCACCAGGCCGCCGGTCTCGAAGCCCGGGCCCAGCCGGACGCTGACGCGGTCGCCCTGGCGCAGCTGCCTCCAGTGCCGGTCCGGCTCCACCCTGTGCAGGGGTTGTTCGTCCGTGTTGTTGATGCGGTATCTGGCCATGATGTCCCCACTATCGGTCAAACGATCTGTCGCGAGCTCCCAGCCTAGGAGGCTAAGGTGAACGCCAGTTGGCCGTCCGCTGGGAATCCGGTGTCCGCGGGGACGTCCGGTTTGCGGCGGAGTGCCGGGGTGTTGGGGCGCAGCGGTGCAGGGGCGCCGGCGGTGTCCGCGCGGACGTGTCCGGGCTCCAGGGTGGCTTTAGGGCAGCCGGACGCCGAGTTCGGCGAGCTTGGCCTCGAGGATCTGGGCGACGCCGTCGTCGTCGAAGTGCGGGGCTTGCTGGCCGGCGGCCCGGATCGCGTCGGGGTGGCCGCTGGCCATCGCGTACCCGTGCCCGGCCCAGCGAAGCATCTCGATGTCGTTGGGCATGTCCCCGAACGCCACCACGTCCGGGGCGCCGATGCCGAGGGACGCCGCATACTCGGCGAGGGTCACGGCCTTGTTCACGCCGGGCAGGGACAGCTCCAGCAGGGCCATGTTCGGCGCCGAGTGGGTCGCGGCGGCCAGATGGGCGACGGCGGGCGTCACCTCGGCCAGGAACTCGTCGGCGGTGCCTTCCCGGACAATGGCCAGGAACTTCGCGATGGAGTCCCCCTCCGTGAGGGTGGTGTGCAGCGGGGCCGGGGTGAATTCCGCGAGCAGTTCGCTCGAGCCGTTCTCGATAAAGCCCGGTTCCAGGTGGAAGCCGGTCAGGGTCTCGGCGGCAAACAGCGCGGACGGACGCAGCCGCTTGATGATGCGGCGGACCTCGAACATGGCGTCGAGGTCCAGGGTCCGCGCCGAGAGCATGCGGTCTGCCTCGAGGTCCCACACGACGGCGCCGTTGGAGCAGATGACCGTTCCGGTGTGCCCCAGCTGGTCCTGCAGGGGGTGCAGCCAGCGCGGCGGCCGTCCCGTGACGAACACCAGTTCCAGCCCGGCGTCTCGGCAGGCGTGGAACGCGCGGACGGTCCTGTCGCTGATTTTGCCGTCATGGCCGAGGATCGTTCCGTCGATGTCACTTGCTACCAGCCGCATAGTGCCAGTCTACGTGCGCCGGGACGGTCGGCCTTCGCGGCTGTCCGCGCGGACGTGTGCGGCGGGATGTGCGCCGAGATCGCCGGAACGCGTCGGGTCCGCCGGAAATTTCCGGCGATCTGGAAAGTTTCCGGCGAGCTCGACGGCGGCGGGCGGGGCGGGCGGGCGGGCGGGGCGGGCGGCAGGCGGGGTGGCGGGCAGCAGGAGGCGGGCGGCTCAGTGCCGTTCGAAGATGCCGGTGAGTGTGCCCCGGCCCAGGGTGTGCCGCGACAGCTTCGCCTCCAGGCTGCCCGGAGAAGTGTGCTCATTTAGCCCGGACGGAGCGATGTCGAGCGCGTGGACAGTGATGACGTACCGGTGCGGCCCGTGCCCGGGAGGCGGCGCGGCGCCCAGGTAGCCGTGGAACCCGCCGTCGTTCCTTAACTGGATGGCGCCCGCGGGAAGGTGCTTACCGCCCTCGGCGCCCGCCCCTGCCGGCAGCGACGTGACGTCGCCGGGGACATCCAGCACGGCCCAGTGCCAGAAGCCGCCGCGGCCCGGGGCGTCGGGGTCGAACATGGTGACGGCATAGCCCTTGGTGCCGGCGGGGGCGCCGCTCCAGCTCAGCTGTGGGGATTCGTCCTGGCCGCCGGCGCGCATTTTGCCGCTGCGCTGGGCAGGCGGGAGCGTCTGGCCCTCGGCGAAGGATTCACTGCGGACGGCGAACTCCGGAAATTCGTGGCGTGTCATGGCTGCCTTTCACTTACTGCAGGGGCTGGGCCCCCATTTCCATCCGTGCCAGCTCCGCGCGCGTGGGCGGGTTGGCGCCGGCGCGGGACACGGTGACTGCCGCTGCCCGGGAGGCATGGGCGAGGAGATCGCGGAGACTTTCGGCGGAGAGTTCGCGCAGGGCCTTGCGGTTTTGTGCCCCGTCCAGGCCCAGGTCCACCACGCCGGACAGCAGCGCCGCCATGAACGAATCCCCCGCCCCGACGGTGTCCGCCACGCTGATCTCCGGTGCGGGGAACTGCGCCGCCCCGGCGGCGTTGACGCCCCATGGGCCCTGGCCACCGCGGGTCACCACCACCATGGCCGGGCCCTCGGAGCCGCCCAGCGCCAGCCAGCGGCGGGCCGAATCCAGCGGGTCAACACCGGGATAGAGCCATTCGAGGTCCTCGTCGGAGGCTTTCACCACGTCAGCGAGGGTCACGAACTTTTCGGCCTGCCCGCGGGCGTAGTCCACGTCCGGGATGATGCTGGGCCGGCAATTGGGGTCAAAGCTGATGGTCGCGGACGGGTGGGCGCGCTCGACGGCGGCCAGCACCTCGGCGGCGCCGGGCGCCAGCATGGTCGCGATGGATCCGGTGTGCAGCAGCGTGGTTCCCTGCAGCAGGAACGGCAGGCGCGCCGCGACGCCGGGAAGCTCCCAGGCGAGGTCGAAAGTGTACGTGGCGGCGCCGGCGTCGTCGATCAGGGCGGCGGCCACGCTGGTGGGCAGCTCGTCGGGTCCCAGCGGGAGCAGCACGGAGCTCGACTTCAGGTGTGCGGCCAGGGCCTCGCCATAGGCATCGCGGCCGTACCGGCCAATGAACTGGACGGGATGGTCCAGCCGCGCCAGCCCCACCGCCACGTTGAGGGGGCTGCCGCCGACATGAGCCTGGACGCCGGAGGACCGCTGGACTACATCAACCAGTCCCTCGCCAATAACTGTGAGCATGACCATACTCTGCCAGAGAATCAGCTCCGGCGCCGTGTGTTGCGCGGTCCCGCCCGCAGCCGCCCCGCTGGGCCCGCTCAGGCCGCGGTCTCAGGCCGCGGCGGCATCCAGGGCGATCCCGGCGGGGGCGGCCTCGGCGAACCTGGCGTCGATGTGAACCACATCCCGGCCTGCCCGCTGGAGGAGGCTGGCGGCAATGCCGGCTCGGTACCCGGTAGCGCAGTGCACCCAGAGCTTCCCGGCGGGGACGTCGCCGAGGCGCAGCAACAGCTCGTGCAGCGGTACGTTGACCGCGCCCAGCACGCGGGCGGCGGTGAATTCGTCGGCCTTGCGCACGTCCAGGACGGTGTCCCCGGGCGCCCGGCCGGTGAGCACGCCGTCCCAGCCCACGCGGGGATAGGAGGCGAGGCCGGCCTGCGGCGCCAGCGCGTGCGGTTCGGTGCCGACGGCGGCGTCCGGGGATTCGATGCCGATCCGGGAGAGGTCCCGGACTGCGCTCTCGATATCTTCCCGCGAGCCCACCAGGGTCAGCGGTTCACCCCACGGCAGCACCCAGCCGAGATACGTGGTGAAACTGGAGCCGGAGCCGTACTCGAAACTGACGCTGCCCTTGAGGTGGCTGTTGGCGAACGCCACCCGCCGACGCAGGTCCACCACCCACTCGCCGTCGTCCAATCGCCGGGTGAGCTCCGCGGCGTCGAGTGATTCGGGAACGGCCAGCTCAGCCGGGGCCGGGCCGCTCAGGTTGGCCGGACTCATGTGGGCGTAGTACGACGGGTGGTCGGTGAGGTTGGCGATGAGCTGGCGGACGAAGTGGTCCTCGTCAGGGTCCGTCAGCGCGTGGTTGGCGGCGAGCTGCTCGCCGATGGTGGAGGACCGGGCACGGGCGGCGGGTCCGGAGGAGCAGAACGACCCGAATCCGTGGGTCGGGAACAGCGCGGCGTCGTGGCCGGCCTCGGCGGCGAGGCGCCGGACCGAGGCGTACTGGTCATGGGTCAAGCCGACCGTGTCCGCCGCGGCAACAAGGTCGGTGCGGCCCACCGAGCCATACAGCAGGCTTCCGCCGGAGAAGACGGCCTGCTTCTCGCCGTCGTCCACGATGAACGACATGTGGGTGTGCGTGTGCCCGGGCGTGGCGACCGCCTTGACCGTGAGCGAGCCCACCCGGACGGTTTGGCCGTCCGTGATGGGCGTGCGCTCGAAGGCGACGGGATCGGCGGCGTTCACGAGGTAGCTGGCGCCGTGGGCGCGGGCCAGGATCAGCCCGCCGGTGATGTAGTCATTGTGCAGGTGGGTCTCGGCCACGTGCGTGATGGCCACGCCGGCGTCGCGGGCAGCGGCCTCGATGCGGTCGGTGTCCCGCTGCGGGTCGACCGCCAGCGCCACGGAGCCGTCGTGGACCAGGTAGCTGCGGTCCCCGAGCTGCGGGGTCTCGATGACGATGACTTCCATGGTCCCTCCGGAAAGGTCAGCGGTCAGCCCCGGTTGACGGGGTGTCCCTCGTCCTGCCACTGCATGATCCCGCCGGTAACGTTGACGGCGTCGTAACCCTGGTCCTCCAAGTACGTGGCGGCCTGGGCGCTGCGGCCCCCGGCCGCGCACATGATGTAGACGGTTCCGCTGGCCGGAACCTCGTCGAGGGACTGCACAAACCGTGAGAGCGGGATGCTCCTGGCGCCGGGAACGCGGACTGCCGCGTATTCGTCTTCCTCGCGGACATCGACGATTTCGGTGGCGTCGCCCAGGGCGGCCAGGTCCTTGACGGAAATGCTCTTCATGCCTGTTCCTTTCGCGGGCGCCGGACGGCCCGGCGCGCGTATTCCAGCTAAACCATGATACCCCTTGGGGTATCACGCATGCTCTGGACGGCACGTCCCTGCCGCACCCCCAAATGTAGTCCGTCAACCTGGCCTGTCCACCCAGCCTGCCGGGCTCCGGCTAGCCTGCGGGACGGTCTTGCTGGTAGACATCCGGGATACCGTCGTGGTCCGAGTCGATCTTTTCTTCCTCCTCCGCCTGGCGGTACTGCTTGTTGCGGACACGGAGCACCGCAGCCGCGAGGAGGGCCGCGATCACTGAGGCCGCGAGGATCCCGACCTTCGCGTGGTCATCGTGGACGGTGCCCTGGCCAAAGCTCAGTTCGGCCACGAGCAGCGAGACCGTGAAACCAATACCGGCAAGGATGGACAACCCAAAGACGTCGATCCACTTGAAGGAACGGTCCAGCCTGGCCCGCGTGGCCTTGGTGATGAGCCAGGTGGTGCCGAGGATTCCGGCCGGTTTTCCGAGCACGAGGGCCAGGACAATACCCACAGCAACGGGGTCCGTCAGGGCGGCACCAAGGCCCTGCCAGCCGCCGACGGCCACCCCGGCCGAAAAGAACGCGAAGACCGGAACCGCGAATCCAGCCGAGATCGGACGGAACCGGTGCTCAAAGATTTCCGCGAGGCCCGGTCCGGCCTCGGGCCCGCCGCTGGCCTGGGAACGCCTAACGGGAACCGCAAAGCCCAGCAGGACCCCGGCCACGGTGGCGTGGATGCCCGAGGCGTGGACCAGCGCCCACGTGGTGGCGCCGAGCGGCAGCAGGATCACCCACGCGGCCAGCGCGTGCAGGCCGAAAAACCGGCGGTATTTCTGTACCAGGAGCGTATACAGGCCCAGCGGGAGCAGGGCCAGCAGGAGCGGCACGGGATGGAGTTCGCTTGTGTAGAAGACCGCGATGATGGTGATGGCCAGAAGGTCGTCCACGACGGCGAGGGTGAGCAGGAAGATCCGCAGTGCACTGGGAAGGTGGGAACCGATGATTGCCAGCACGGCGAGGGCGAAGGCGATGTCAGTGGCGGTGGGGATCGCCCAGCCGTGCAGCGCCTCGGGGCCGGCGAGGTTGACTGCCGCATAGATGAGGGCGGGTACGGCCACGCCGCCCACGGCGGCAGCCACCGGGACCACCGATTTGTTGAATTGGCGGAGGTCCCCGGCGACGAACTCGCGCTTGAGCTCGAGCCCGACCAGGAAGAAGAAGATGGCCAGCAGGCCGTCGGCGGCCCATGCGCCCAGGCTCAGGTCCAGATGCCAGGGCCCGTAGCCGAGGGTGAAGTCGCGCAGCGCGAAGTAACTCTCAGAGGCCGGGGAATTGGCCCAGATCAGGGCGATCGCCGCCGCCGCGACCAGCAGCGCGCCGCCCACGGTTTCCTTGCGGAGGATTTCGCCGATTCGCAGGGCCTCGGCGTAACTGCCGCGGCCGAAAACGGTGAGACGAGGGGGTGCGGGAGTAGGTGGCAGGGCGCTCATGGAGTCCTCAAAATGGGGTCGACGGAACTATGCCGACCAGACTTCCCGGCGCACCTTGGTCCAGTCTATTGGCATTCGCCGGCCCGGTGACGCCTCGCAGGACGCGGACCGGGTGCCAGTCCGGCAGGCCGGCGCGTTCCGGCCGGGCCGGGTTCCAGTCCTCCGGCCGGGCCGGCCGGGTTTCAGACCAGCAGCTGCTGCACGAGTTCACGGCATTTCCGGTAGGCGGGAGCCTTTGGATCAATGAGCGCAAAGTGATCGCCCGGGACCTTCAGCAACTGGACCGGCGCACCGGCCGCCTTGGCTGCGCCGGCGTAGGTCTCGGACTGGCTGACCGGCACACTGTCATCCTCCGTGCCGTGAACGGCATATACGGGCACGCCGAGTGGCACCGCGCTCATGGGGTCTGCAAATTTGTGCCGTTTGGGATACTTCTCCGACGAGCCGCCCAGGAAGTTGCTGACGGCGCCGTTGCTGAGGTTGAGCCGCTCGGCGGCCGCGAGGTTGAGCACCCCCGACTGACTGACGACGCCGGTAAGCTGCACCGCGCCGTCGTCGTCGCCACGGCGCGCGAGCTGGCGGTCCGCGTCCGGGGCTCCGAGCCCGGAGAGCCGGCTGCGTCCCGCCGCCCAGACCGCCAAGTGGCCGCCCGCCGAGTGGCCCAGGGCCACCACCCGGTCCAACCCGAGGCCGTGCTCGTCTGCGAGTTCCCCGAGCTTGTCGATTCCGGACAGGATGTCGGCAAAGGTGTTGGGCCAGCCTCCGCCGTTGCCGGCCCGCCGGTACTCCAGGTTCCAGGCTGCCATGCCGTGCGCGGCGAGGTCCTTGGCAAGCGGCTCCCCCAGTTCTGCGCCGTACTGCGAACGCCAGTACCCGCCATGGATCACCACCACCACGCCCTTGGGCGCGGCGACCTCCGGAAGGAAGAGCTCACCCCACTGGCTGGGGTCCTCGCCATACTGGTACTTCTGCCTCTTCACAGCGTCCTCCTTGGGGCCCGGTGAACAGGCGGCGGAGACTGCCCCCAGAGTCACCGCCGCTGCGGCAGCGATCATATATGCCGCCGCATTTCAGCCATGTGCTGAGCCTACCTTGGGCGCCAAGCGGCCCCGCGCAGGCCGGGCTCCGCACGCCGCCCTTGCACATCGCCCTGGAACACGGCCCGACGGCGGCGGCTGCTGGAGAGCCTGCGGGCCGGTGTCGGCGGTGCGCCGTAAGCTGGATCCATGGCGAGCAACTGGGACCGTTTGGACTTGAGCCTGCGCGATTCCGTGCAGGAGAACGTGGAACTGTACGAGCGGGTCCGGCCTGCCCTGAAGCTGGTCACCCGGGAGGTCCTGCTCACGCTGCGGACCATGCTCAAGGACACCGAGGTCACGCCGTTGTTCGTCACCGGCCGCACCAAGACAGTTGAATCTTTCCGCGAGAAGATTTCCCGCACGGAAGAACCGCTGGAGCCGGGCGGGCCGCCTGTTCTGAAGTTCCCGGACCCGTTCCGGACCCTGAACGACATGGTGGGTATCCGTGTAATCACCAAACTGCCGGCGGAGAACGCGGTGGTGGCCAACCTGATCAAGCGCCAGCGCCAGCTCTTCGACTGCCGCGGGGACCGCGAAAAGGACATCGGCTCGATCGAGTCCGGCACCTACGGCTACTCCAGCCGGCACCTGATCCTGCGGACCATCCAGAACGAGGCCGTCAAGGACTACCAGCTGGCCTTCAATCCGGACGTCCCGCCGAACGGCAGCTACTTCTTCGAGTGCCAGATTCGTACCGTGTTCGCTCATGCCTGGAGCGAGATCGAGCACGACATCCGCTTCAAGGCCGAGGACCCCCGGGCCTGGACCCCGCACTTCGACCGCCAGTTCACCGCCACGGCCGCCATGCTGGAGACCGTGGAAAGTGCGTTCTCCGACCTGCACGAACGCTACGAGGAGGTCCGCGGTTACTGGGATATGGAGGGCGAGGGTGCCGCGCAGCTGACGCCCAACCGGATCCGCGACGTTTGGCGGACCCTGCTGCCGCACGTGGACCGGAAGGTCGACGACGACTGGGGTTGGGCCGCGGAGCTCATGGCCGCCCACGGCCTCAACCAGACCGTGCAGCTCGCCGGGCTGCTCAGCGCCAACCGGATCACCGAGGTCCGCAAGGCTCTGGACCACCGCTACTCCCCCGGCCCGGACCGGCTCCTCGATGACCTGCTGCTGTGGCAGTACGGCACCGAACACATCGAGCTCACCGCCGAGCCGGCCGACGCCGTCCCGCACCCCCGGCGCGACAGCCTCCTCCGGCGGCTCAAGCAGATCGAGCGGTACCGGCTCACCCAGGGCTAGCGCCGGACGGCCTGCGTCCGCGGATGCCCTGCCTGCCTGCCTGCCTGCCTGCCTGCCTGCCTGGATTTTCCCCACTTTTGAATGTGCGACGCCGGGACACTCCGGCGTTTCTGTGCGACACGCCGGGCACCGGCTTCAAAGGTGGGGAAATTCGGCGCCGCCTGCGACCTACTTGTGGGCGTAGGTGAGGCAATCAGCGTTGTCGACGCCCGGTCCCACGTGAACTTCGGACGCCTTGCACATCAGATGGTCGTTGTGGGTGCATTCAGTACGCTGGCAGGCGCCGACGTCGGCCAGCACCTTGGGGAGCCCGCCGTGCACACCGATGTCGATGAAGGTCGCGCAGGAGGCATGGTCTTCAGCGCCGCCGACGGTAATGGCGGCCGCGTTGCAGTGGGAGTGATCATTGAAGGAGCAATTGCTCACGCTGCAGTCGGCTACGTGCGTCGTCATTGGATTTTCCTCCATGCTCCGGCCACCCCGGACGGGCGGCGCCGTGGTTCCACGCTAGGCCGCACCAGGGCAAACAAAAAGACCCAAACGTGTGACCTAATGCCGCCCGGGAGGTGGCCAAAATCTGACATATTTGTCTGACAGGTGGTCACGAAGTAGTCAGTCCGTGGATGCCGGTGGCACCATTCTTGGATGCTTGAGGCAACTAAAACTCCAAATACCGCCCGTGACGCCAGCGCTGCCGCCGATGTACCGGCCAATCCCGCCCTCGCCGCCGAGGCAAAGATCGCCCGGATCGCGGTGACCATCTTCCCGATCCTCGTGGTGGTGGCCGGGCTCGCCGGCTTCCTGCTTCCCGGGGCCTTCAAACCGCTCGCCCCCAGCGTGCCCTTCCTGCTGGGCATCATCATGTTCTGCATGGGTCTGACGCTGACGCCGCCCGATTTCGCCTCGGTGGCCAAGCGCCCCTGGGCCGTGGTCCTGGGAATCGTGGCGCACTACGTCATCATGCCGGGGGCCGGCTGGCTGATCGCAATCGCCCTGAACCTGCCACCCGAGCTGGCTGTAGGTCTGATCCTGGTGGGCTGTGCGCCGTCCGGGACCGCGTCCAACGTGATGGCCTTCCTGGCCAAGGGCGACGTTGCCCTCTCCGTGGCCGTCGCTTCCGTGTCCACCCTGATCGCCCCGATCGTGACACCGCTGCTCGTACTGTTCTTGGCCGGCTCCTACCTGCAGATTGACGCCGGAGCCATGGTCCAGGACATCGTCAAGACCGTCCTCCTGCCCGTCATTGCCGGTCTGCTGGCCCGGCTGTTCCTCAAGAAGCTCGTCGCGAAGGTGCTGCCGGTCCTGCCCTGGGCCTCCGCCGTCGTGATTTCCCTGATCGTCGCGATCGTGGTGGCAGGCAGCGCCAGCAAGATCGTCGCCGCCGGCGGGATCGTGTTCCTCGCCGTGGTGCTGCACAACGGCTTCGGCCTGGGTCTGGGCTATCTGGCCGGCAAGCTGGGGCGCTTGGATGACAAGGCCCGCCGGGCGCTGGCCTTCGAGGTCGGCATGCAAAACTCGGGGCTGGCCGCCACGCTGGCCACGGCGCACTTCAGCCCGCTGACCGCGCTGCCATCCGCCGTGTTCTCGCTCTGGCACAATATCTCCGGCGCGATCGTCGCCGCGTGGCTGGCCCGGCGCCCCCTCCAGCAGGACACAGCACCTGAGGCCGCCGCGCTGAAAGCCTAAGGCGGGGGTCTAGCTCCGGAGCCTGGCGAGCAGCGCCGTGACGGCTCGCTCGGCCAGGACTTGGGGGCTGTCCGTTCCGAGGACCACATCGTAGCCGCCCTGGACACCGGGGCTGCCGGCCCCGGCGTCGTCCGCAATGAGCACCTGGGCCATGCCGCGGGCGGCGAGTTCCGCCATGGTCCCCGAATCGTCGCCGGTCTCCGGCGCGCAGGTGTGGATTACGCCGTCGGCGCCGCCGGAGAGCATGAACTGCCGCCAGGCCCCGCCCAACAGGACGACGGCCTGGTAGCCGTGCTCCGGCAGGATTCCGGCCAGTGCCGTGGCGATGGCCCTGTCCCGCGGCTGTTCGAGGTCCGCGACGGCCACGGCCACCAGTTCCGTCCGACCGCGGCGCATTCCCTGGGCGGCACGGTTGGCCACGTAGCCAAGGTCGCGGACCGCGGAGTGCACCCGGTCCTGGGTGGCCTGGCTGATCCGGGTGGTGCCGCCGGAGCGGCCGGAGAGCACGTAGGAGACGGTGGTCAGGGATACCCCGGCCGTCTCCGCGACGTCGCGGATGGTGGGCTTGGATCCATGCCGCACGTGTTGCTCCCGGGTACTTCGGCGCCGCGAATGCGCGGCGGCTGAGGCGATACTGGCACGGTGCGGAAGTCGCGCCGGCCTGTTCTGCACTCTATCGCCGGGATGGACTCTCTCGCCTCAGCCGCCGGCGTGACCGGCGGGCAGGTCCTTGGTGAATGCCAGCGGTCCGATAGTTTCCGGGTCGGCGGAGAGATCGAACTGGGCCTCGTAGCCGGTGTTCAGGTAGAGGTGCTTCGCCTCCGGCTGCCGGGGGCCGGTGGTCAGATAGACCTTCCGGTAGCCACGGCGGGCGGCGAGCGCCTCCAGTTCGGTGAGGACAAACCGGGCCAGTCCGCGGCGGCGATGGGCCGAATGCGTCCAGATCCGCTTGAACTCGGCGGTCTGCGGGCCGTGCCGCCGGAAGGCGCCGCCCGCCACGGATTCACCGTTCTCGCGCACAATTAACAGGGCCCCGCCAGGCGCCGCGAATTCCTCGGCCGGGTAGCGGTTGAGTTCTTCCGCGGCGGCTCCCCGGCCGAAGAGGTTGCCGTAGCGGGTGTCATATTCGAGCGCGAGCTCATCCAGGAGCGGACGGACCCTGGGATCGCTCATGGGGAGGCTGAGGACCGTCAGCGTGGAGCCGTCCGCGGGTCTGCTTTCGACGGGACGGGTCTCCGCGGGGGTGTGTAGTGGTGATGGGGTCATGACGGGTCCTTTCCGCCGGCGGCGGCCTGGGGTACCGGCTGGCCGGTGTTGGCTGGCTCACTGCCCGCTTGCTGGTTGTTGGCTTGCTCGTTGCTGCCCTGGCCGTTGTTGGGGCCGGCCAGCAGGTTCAGGATGCGCCGGGCCAGGGCGTCGTTTTCGCGGAACGGTGCGGCGTTGGTGCCGGGCCGGGCGAAGGCGCCGGCGCCCCAGCCGGAGGTGCCGGGCCCGACGCCGAACAGCCGCTCGCGCCGCTCCCCCACCGGACTGATCAGCTCGTTGGAGGCGGACACCAGGAGGCGCCCGGTCGCATGTGTGCCGTCTGCGGTCAGAAGCTGCTGCTCGGTGCCAAGCCCGGAGGTGTGCAGCTGGCGCAGCAGCGGGTTCGCGGAGCGGGTCACCGACGGCGCCGGGAGCCGGGCCTCGATCAGTGCCGCCGCTGACACGGTGAGCCCGGACTGGGCCGAGCGGGCGACAAACCGTCCCGAGTACTCCGCGGCCTCGATCTCCAGCCCGGGGCCGATGAACCGCAGCAGCCCGGCCTGGTGGATCGCCAGCATCTCCCGCAGCCTGCGTGGCGGCGGCCCGGAGTCGACGAAGCTGAAGAAGCCGTGCCACCAGCCCTGGACGTCGCGCTGCGACCGCCCGTTCAGCCGCTCCGACGGGACCAGCCGGCCCAGGTCCATGTAGGACTTGAGCAGGGAAATGAACAGGGCCAGCGTCTCCGAATGGTCCGGCCCGGTGCGTAATTCAAGGTCGCGGCCGATGTACCCCGCCACCGCGGCCTGGACATCCGCGTGGCCGGCGAAAACCCGGCCCGCGAAGGGATGGTCCAGCCGTTCGAGGTCCAGGTGGAGCTCAGCGTCCGGGACGGACTCGGCAACCAGGCGCTGGCGGTCCTGGCTGTACCACTCCGCGGCGGCGAACCGCTCGGCGAATTCCGGCCACCCCATCCGGACCCGCCCCGGGTAGCCGGTGAACAGCTCGCGGTAGTACGCGTAGCCGGCATCCTTGGCGATCAGGGGCCACAGCTGGTCGCGGAAGTCCAGCTCGCCGGGCGCGTCCAGCAATGCCGCGACGGCGTCCGCGGTGAAGAACGCAGGCTCTGCCGCCGCGTCACCGCGCAGGGTGGAGGTGATCTTGGAGTGGTAGGGCACGCCGCGGCGGGACCCGGCCCACAACCGTGGCTCGGCACCGGAGGGCAGGTAGCGCAGGCCGCCGTCGGGCAGCTCCTCGAACCTGCCGCCGCGGCCCTCCATGAGCAGGACCAGCAGGTCCACGAACGCCAGGCCCATGCCGGAGACGATCACGTCCTGGCCGGCGGCGAGCGGCGAGTAGTCGACGTCGGTGGTGTAGCTGGGCGCCGCGTGGAACGCGCCGTGCCGGGCGGCAAAAGCGGCCCACGCGGCGGACTCCTCATCCGGCAGCGAATCAGTGTGCCCCAGGGAGGCGACCACGACGTCGGCGTGCAGCACCGCGCCGCCGGCCAGCCGGACACGGTAGCGTTCCGGGCCCTGCGCCGGTACGCCGTGTTGCCTGCCCTGTTCCGGTCCACGCCGTTCGGGTTCGGTCTGTACAGGTTCGACGGCGGACGCCGTGTTCCGGTGCACCGTGACGGTGACGTCCGGCCCGAGGGCGGCGACGGAGCGGCGGAAGAACCATTCAAGGTAGACACTCTGCAGCTGCCGGGTGGGGAAGGTGGTGCCGGTGAGGGCGGCCAGTTGGCGCCGGAGTTCCTGCGCCAGCTCCGGAATGTCCGCGATGGAGCCGTCCAGGACCCCGGCGGCCCAGTCCGCCAGGCCGGGACCTTCGACGGCCGGCCCCTCGCACTGGACCGAGGCATCGGTGAACATCGTGACGTCCGCCGCGGCGGAGTTGAGCATCAGCCCGGGGTGCTGTTCGTAGCGCCAGATCCTGCCGGCGCCCGGGGTGTGCGGTTCCACGACGTGGATCTGGAGCGCGCCGGTGAGCAGCTCCGGCCGGTTGGCGGCAAGGCGTTCCAGCAGCCCGGCCGTGCGCGGGCCGCCGCCGATGAGGACCACGGATGGGGCATTCACTGGCATGACGGTCTCCTGGCTCTGGTGCGGAGCCCTCATGCTAGGCACCGGAAACGGGGCCGGTCGAGGCGCCGGTCACGGCCGTTCACCCCGCGTAACGCGGCGTAAATCGAGGCAAGAATTCGTCGTGTGACGCCGTGCGAACCTGCGTGAACGTATGCAACTTTCCGCCTTGCCGCGCGTTTTCGGCGGCCCCTAGATTGGCAGCCAACCGTACCCCCACAGCAACTGGAAGAAGCGAGGTGGCGCATGAGTTCAACAGCAACCCCGGTGGCGCAGTCCGCCCCGGTGCCGGCGTCCGCCGGCGTCGAATCCGCATCCGAAACCGCACCGCCCGGCACCGCCGGCCCCGCAACCGCGGCCGGCCCCGGAACCACACCCTCCGAAACGGCCGGCTCCGGTTCACCGGGCCGGCAGGCAGCCACCGATTATGCCGACTACCGGCTGGTCCCAGCCCGGCACCCGTGGCGCTGGGTGGGCACCGCCGTCGTCGCCCTGGGCGTGGCGGGCATTGCCTGGTCCCTGGCCACCAACCCGCGCTGGGAGTGGGGCGTGGTGGCGCAGTGGTTCACCGCGCAGTCGATTGTGAACGGACTGCTGGAGACCCTGAAGCTGACGGCGATCTCCGGGGCACTCGGGTTCATCCTGGGGTTCATCCTGGCCCTGATGCGGCTCTCCGCGTCCCCGCTGCTGGTCTCCGTCTCCTGGACCTTCTCCTGGATCTTCCGCTCCACGCCGCTGCTGGTGCAGATGCTGCTCTGGTACAACCTGGGCTACCTCTACGAGAAAATCAGCCTTGGCATTCCGTTCACAGACGTGCGTTTCTTCGAGGCGCAGACCACCACCCTGATCAGCCAGTTCGCCGCGGCGGTCCTCGGCCTGACCCTGAACCAGGCCGCCTACTCCGCCGAGATCATCCGCGGCGGCATCCTCTCCGTGGACCAGGGCCAGCTCGAGGCCGCAACCGCCCTGGGCATTCCGGCGTGGCGGCGCTCCACCAGAATCGTCCTACCCCAGGCCATGCGGGCCATCCTGCCCACCGCCTTCAACGAGGTGATCGGCTTGGTCAAGGGCACCTCGATTGTCTATGTCCTGGCCTACTCCGAGCTGTTCTACACCGTCCAGGTCATCTACAACCGGACCCAGCAGGTCCTGCCGCTGCTGCTCGTGGCCACCCTCTGGTACGTCGTGATCACCTCGGTGCTGAGCGTCTTCCAGTACTACATCGAGCGGCACTACTCCAAGGGCGCCGTCCGCACGCTGCCCCTGACCCCGCTGCAGAAGGCCCGCAAATTCCTTACCACGCATGCGCCCGCACCAAGGGAAACAACCCAGGAAAGGGGCACCCGATGAGCACCGCTGCCACCACCACCCTGCCGGCGCCCGACGCCACTGACGCCGAAACCACGCGCGGCCTCGTCGAGATCACCAAGGTCCGCAAGTCCTTCGGGGCCACGGAAGTCCTCAAGGGCATCACGCTGACGGTCGAGCCCGGCGGCGTGGCCGTGATTGTCGGTCCGTCCGGTTCCGGCAAATCCACCCTCCTGCGCACCATCAACCACCTGGAAAAGGTAGACGCCGGTTTCATCGCGGTCGACGGCACGCTGGTGGGCTACGAGGTCCGTGGGCGCCGGCTCCACGAGCTGCGCGAGAAGGAAATCCTGAAGCAGCGCACCGAGATCGGCATGGTGTTCCAGAACTTCAACCTCTTCCCGCACCTGACCGCGCTGGAAAACGTCACCGAGGCCCCGGTCGTCGCGCCGCGGGCCGGAAAACCCCGGTCGTCCAAGACCGAGGCCCGCGAACGCGGCCTGGAACTGCTGGACCGGGTGGGCTTGAAGGACCGCGCGGGCGCCTACCCTCGCCAGCTGTCCGGCGGCCAGCAACAGCGCGTCGCGATCGCCCGGGCGTTGGCCCTGGACCCCAAGATCCTGCTCTTCGACGAGCCCACCTCGGCCCTGGACCCGGAACTGGTCAACGAGGTCCTGGACGTCATCCGCGAGCTCGCCAAGTCCGGCACCACGCTGATCATCGTCACGCATGAGATGGGCTTCGCCCGCGACGTCGCCGACACGGTGGTGTTCATGGATCAAGGCCAGATCGTCGAGCAAGGCACACCCCAGGAGATTTTCACCAACCCGCAAGAAGAACGCACCCGGAGCTTTTTCTCCAAGGTGATCGAACCCGCTTTCAATATCTAAGGAACACCCATGGCAATCAGCTCCGCCCTCCGCACCGCCCGTCCCAGCACTAGTCCCCGGCGGAAGCGTGCGGCGCTTCCCGCCGTCGTGCTCATCGGCACCCTGTCCGGCACGCTGGCCCTGAGTGCCTGCGCTGATCCCGGCGCCTCCGCGGCCGCCGGCGGGCAGCCGGCGACGACGGCGGCGCGCAACGGCGTCGTCTACAACACCTCGCCGGACCAGCAGCGCATCCGGGCCGAGAAGGATGCGTCCCTGGCCGCGAAGGTCCCAGCGCTGATCGGCAAGGACGGCAAGCTGACCGTGGCCACGACGGCGGGCGCGATTCCGCTGTCCTTCCATGCCACCGACGACAAGACCCCGATCGGCGTCGAGGTGGACCTGGCCCAGCTGGTCGCGGACAAGCTGGGCCTGGCACTGGATGTCCAGGTGACCTCCTGGGAGAACTGGCCGCTGAAAACCCAGTCCGGCGACTTCGAGGCCGTGTTCTCCAATGTGGGCATCAACGCCGCCCGCGTGAAACTCTTCGATTTCTCCAGCTACCGCGCCGCGTACATGGGCTTCGAGGCCAAGAAGAGCTCCAGCTACAACATCAAGGGCTCCGATGACATCTCCGGCCTGAAGATCTCCGTGGGCTCGGGCACCAACCAGGAGAAGATCCTGATCGCCTGGAACAAGGAGCTGGAGGCCAAGGGCAAGGCGCCGGCGGAACTGCAGTACTACTCCTCCGACGCCGACACCATCCTGGCGCTGTCCTCCGGCCGCACGGACCTGAACTTGGCGCCCTACCCGTCCGTCACGTACCGGGAAAACACCCGGGACGACCTCAAGGTGGTGGGCAAGGTCAATGCCGGCTGGCCGTCCGAGACCATGGTCGCGGCCACCACGCTCAAGGGCAACGGCCTTGCCCCGGCCATTACGGACGCACTGAACTCCGCGATCAAGGACGGCTCCTACGCCAAGGTCCTGGACCGCTGGGGACTCTCCGAGGAAGCCCTTCCCGAGTCCACCACCGTCACCGAGGCCAACTTCGGAACCGGCTCCGCAGGGAAAACAAAGTGAGGTTTCAGGTCCTCGACATCATCCCGCACGTGAAAAACCCCGTCACCGGGGCGATCGTCTCCACCGCGGACCGGCTCAACCAGGTGGTGGAGACCGCGCGGCGGGCGGAGGAACTCGGTTATGACAGCTTCTCGGTCGGGGAGCGCCACGCGGGCGAGTTCATCTCCTCCTCCCCCACCACCGTGCTCGCCGCCATCGCCGCCGTGACCACCACGATCCGGCTGCAAAGCGGCGTGACGGTGCTCTCCGTGCTGGACCCGGTGCGGGTCGCGGAGGACTACGCCACGATCGACCAGCTGAGCCGCGGCCGGCTGGAACTGGTGATCGGCAAGGGCAATGAGGTGCTGCAGTACCCGCTGTTCGGCCTGGACCTGGCGGATCAGTGGGAGCTGCTTGCGGAGAAATACGGCCTGCTCCGCCGGCTCTGGACCGAAGAGAACGTCACCTGGTCCGGGACGTTCCGCGCCGCGCTGACAGAGCCCACCACCACGACGCCCCGGCCCTTCGCCGGCGCGCCGCGCGTGTGGCACGGTTCCGCCACGAGCCTGGCCTCGGCGGCCCTGGCGGCGCAGTGGGGCGATCCGCTGTTCACGGCCAATGCGATCCAGCCGCGGGAAAACTACAAGGTGCTCATTGACCACTACCGCGAGGAGTATGCACGGCACGGCCATGATCCCCGGCATCAGTACCTGGGCTCCGGATCCGGCGCCGGCGGGGTGTTCATCGCGGACACCACGCAGGAGGCCAAGCGGCAGTTCGGCCCGGTCTACGAGGCCTTGACGACCGGCAGGAATGTGCCCGGCAACAACTCCCCCTTCCGGGACATCGACCACGCCGTTGCCGAAGGTCCGGCCCTGGTGGGCAGCCCGGAGCAGGTGATCGACAAGATTCTCAGCTACCAGGCGCTCTACGGCCACGACCTGCAGTCCATCTCGCTGCCCACCACGCTGCCCTTCGCCCAGCAGCTGGAAATCCTGGAGCGGTTCGCCCTCGAGGTCATTCCGGCCGTCCGCGCCGCCGCGCCCACCACGCTTTGGGCCGAGGGCGACCCGTACGCCGGCCGCCCGGAAGCCAGCCTCGCCGGCAAGACAGCCGCAGGTACAACAGTCGCCACCGAACTCGACGCCGCCGCCCGCGTCACAGCCGACCACAACAACCACAGGAGCACCCATGTCTACACCCACTGACACCGACGGCCGCTCCCCGGCCGCCCCGGCCCACCGGACGAGTCCCGACGGCCGCGCCGTCGGCGGTCCCGACCGGGAATTCCTGGCCGCCTGGGCGGACTGGCATGCCGCGCACGAGCGCCACCGCGCCGACCCCCACGGCTTCCTCGCCGTCACCCACCTGCACTGGCTCGATTCCTCTCCCGCCCGCCTGGACGGTGCGCCTGGCACGTGGAGCGTGGAGGACGACGCCGTCCGTCTGGTTTTGCGGGCAGGTGAGCGTGTTCTTCGCGATGGGCAGGAACTGAACGCCGACGGCACCGGAGCCACCGTGTTTCTCGGCCCGATTCCCGAACGCGAGGGCCTGAGTCTGCGCGTGGAAGATGCCGGCGCCGGCCATACCGTGATCGAGCTCGCCAAACGCGGCGGCCGCTATGTGGTGAGGCCGCGGCATCCCCTGAATCCGCTGCTCACCGGCTACCGCGGCACACCCGCCTACGCGCCCAACCCTGAATATGCCATTTCAGGAATATTCGTCCCGTTCGCCGAACCGCGGCCCACCACGGTGGGCGCAGCGGTCGAAGGAATCCAGCATGTCTACGAGGCCCCGGGGGAAATCCGTTTCCGGCTCCGGGGTCAGGACCTGAGCCTCACCGCCTTCAACGGCCACACTCCGGGCACACTGTCCGTGCTCTTCACGGACGCGACGTCGGGCAAGAGCACCTACGCGGCCAACCGCTCGCTCACCGTGCCTGCTCCGGGCGCCGGCGGGGCGGTCTCGCTCGACTTCAACCGGGCGGTGAACCTGCCGTGCGCCTACACGGATCTCGCCACCTGTCCGTTGCCGCCGGCCGAGAACCGCCTGCCGGTGGCCATCGAAGCCGGCGAACAGATCCCCTACGAACGACAGGACGCATCATGAGCACCTCTCCCGCGCAAGACGGATCCCTGGGACACGGCCTGCTGCTCCTGGAGCTCGACGGCGCCGGCAGCCACCCAGCCGCGTGGCGGGTTTCCCGCACAGCCCCCACGTCCGTACTGGACCCTGAGCACCTGCGCGGCGCCGTGCTCGCCGCCGAGTCTGCTGGGTTCCACGCGGCGACGTTTTCTGACCCCGGCCTGCAGGACCCCGCGCTGCCGGATCCCGATCACCCGGACCGGGACGCCGCTGCCCGGCTCAACGCCCTGCAGCGCGCCGCGTTCGCGTCTCCCGTGACGCGCACCCTCGCCCTGATCCCGGAAGTGGACACCGTCTACACCGAGCCATTCCACCTCTCAACCCAGCTGGCCAGCCTCGACTACGTCTCGGGCGCGCGGGCCGGCTGGCTGGTGGCCGCCTCATCAAGCGCAGCCGATGCCGCTGCCGTCGGACGGGACACCGTGCGCGGGGAGCGGCTCTCCGGGGAGGCCGCCGATTCCATCGAGGTCAGCCGCCGGCTCTGGGACTCCTGGGAGGACGACGCCGTGATCCGCGATGTCCCCACCGGGCGGTACCTCGATGTCGACAAGCTGCACTACATCGACGTCGAGAACGGCAGCTATTCCGTCAAGGGTCCGTCGATCATTCCGCGACCGCCGCAGGGCCAGCTCCCTGTGCTGGCCCCGGCCGGGCTCCTCACCCCGGAGGCCGTCGCGGCCGGGGCGACCGACGCGCTCCTGGTCTCTGCCCCGACGCCCGAACTCCTGCCCGCCGAGCTCGCGGCGACGCGGGCAGGACTCGCCGCCGGCGGCAGTGGGCCTGCGCTGATTGCCGAGCTCGACGTCGTACTGGACTCCCGTGGCCAGACCGCCACAGAGCGGCTGGCCGGGCTGAACCGCCACACCGGGTGGCAGAGTCCGCGCGCCCGGTTCGTTGGGACGGCGGCTGAACTGACCGAACTGCTCACCGATGTGTTGGCCTGGGCCGACGGCGTCCGCCTGCACCCCGCCGTGCTGGAGACGGATCTTGAGGAACTGTCGCGGTTGGTGCTGCCAGAGCTGCGCCGGCGCGGGCTCCTGGCCCCCAACACTCCGGACGCCACGTTCCGCGAGCAGCTGGGGCTGACGCGGCCCGCCAGCCGCTACGCCACCGCAACCACTGCCGCCGGCGCGGAAAACTAAGGAGCCATCATGAGCCACAGCACCCACCCCGCCACCGACTCCACGCCGTCCGGATTCACGCCGTCCGGGCAGCTCCAGCTGGGCGTCTTCTTCCAGGGCGTCAACTCCGGCACAGTCTGGAAGAGCGCCGAGTCCGGCTCCCAGACCGATTTCGAGTCGTTCCGGCGCATCGCTCAAACCGCCGAGCGCGGCCTGTTCGCGGCGTTCTTCCTCGGCGAGGGCCTGCGGCTGCGCGAGCACCTTGGCCGTCCGCACGCCCTCGACGTCGCCGGCCGTCCCGACGCGCAGACCGCGCTGGCAGCCCTCGCCGCGGTGACGACCAACATCGGCCTGGTCGCCACCCAGAACACCACGTACAACGACCCCGCAGACCTGGCGCACCGGCTCTCCACCCTGGATCTGCTCTCCAACGGCCGCGCGGCCTGGAACATCGTCACCACGGACAACGCCTGGACCGGCGCCAACTTCCGCCGCGGCGGCTACCTGGACCACGCGGACAGGTACACCCACGCGGAGGCCTTCGTGGAAACCGCCAAGCGCATCTGGGACGCGTGGGAGGACGGCGCCATCGCGGCCTCGGCTTCCTCCGCCCGGTGGGCGGCGGAGGGGGCGGTCCGGCGGGTGCGCCACACCGGCAAGCACTACTCCGTGGACGTCACCCCGCGGCTGCCGCGCAGCGCCCAGTACCGGCCGGTGCTGTTCCAGGCCGGGGATTCGCCCGAGGGCCGGGACTTCGCCGCCCGGCAGGCGGACGTCATCTTTTCCGCGCACCCGCAGCTCGACGACGCCCTGGACTTCCGCCGCGACATCGTGGAGCGCACGCTCCGGGCGGGCCGGGGCGCCCAGGACGTGAAGATCATGCCCGCCAGCGAGTTCATCCTGGCCGCCACACCGCAGGAGGCCCTCGAAAAGAAGGCCTGGGTGCGGGAGCTGCAGATCGGCCCGCAGCAGGCCATCGCGTACCTTGAGCAGTTCTGGGGCCGGGAGCTGCAGGGCTACGATCCCGACGGCCCGCTGCCGGACATCGACCCCGTGGTGGAAGAAACCTCCGAAACCCGCGGCAGCGGCTTCCACGGCGCAAAGGCCCGGCAGTTGGCCGACCAGTGGCGGGCCGAGGCCAAGGAGAAGGGCCTGTCCATCCGCCAGTTCGTCTCGGCCAAGACCAGCCGGGGTGACTCCACCTTCACCGGCTCCTACACCGAGGTCGCGGACCGGCTCGCCGAATATGCCCGGACCGGCGCCGTCGACGGCTTCAACATCTCGCCGTGGCTCATCCCCTCCGGGCTCGATGACATCGTCAACCACCTCGTGCCGGAACTCCAGGAGCGCGGCGTGTACCCCACGGAGTACGCGGGCCGCACACTGCGGGAGAACCTCGGCCTGGCCACCCCGGTGCGCGCAGCCGACGACGCCTCAGCCACCGGCGCCCCCGGCCAGGCGGAGGCAGGCGTCGAGGCGGACTCCGTCACGGCACAGGCCTAGCGTCAATCACCATCGGTTGCTCCGTAACCGCCCTATTCGAGGCCTAAAAGGGCCGTTACGGAGCAATCGATGTTCCATTTCCGGCAATCGGAGTTCCAGGCTTGCATCATCAGGCAGACGCAGAGAATCCCCGCCGGAGACATTTCCGGCGGGGATTCCCTGTGTCCGGCACCAGCGGGAACAGGTTGAACTGCATCGATTGCTCCGTAACCGCCCTATTCGAGGCCTAAAAGGGCCGTTACGGAGCAATCGATGTTCCATTCCTGGCAATCGGAGCCCCAGGCATGCAGCACCAAGCAGACGCAGAGAATCCCCGCCGGAGACATTTCCGGCGGGGATTCCCTGTGCTGCATCGATTGCTCCGTAACCGCCCTTTTCGAAGCCCAGAAGGGCCGTTACGGAGCAGTCGGCGCCTCAAGCAATCGGCACTTTCAGGCGGCGGGCTAGCTCTTCGGCAGGCCCGCCGGGTTCAGCTCCGACTTCGCCACGGCCTCCTCGGACAGCCCCCAGCGGTCCAGGATCTTGGCGTAGCTGCCGTCCTGGATCAGGTGGTTCACTCCCGCCTGGGCCGCGGCGGCAAACCCGTTGTCCTTCTTGGTGGTGACCGCGATGCTGGCCTTCAGCGGCCAGCCGCCGTCCACCAGGCCCACCAGCTTGGTCTTGGCGTCGGAAGCAGCTTTATAAGCTGCCGTGGCGTTGGGGCCGAAGGTAAGGTCCGCCCGGCCGGACTGGACGGCCAGCTGGGAGGCGGAGTCGTCGTCGTAATACTGAAACTCCACGGGCTTAAGGCCGTTCTTCTTGTTTTCCTCATCCCAGCGCAGCAGGATCGCCTCCTGGTTGGTGCCGGAGCCCACGATCACGCGCTTGCCGGCGACGTCCGGGGCCGACTCGACCTTGGTAACGCTGCTGTCCGCCTTGGCGTAGAAGCCGAGCTTGTCCTCGCGGTAGCTGGCGAAGTCGAACTTGAGCTTGCGCTCCTCCGTGACGGTGACGTTGGAGAGCACTGCCTCGTACTTGCCAGAATCGACGCCGAGCGGCCAGTCGGCCCACGCGGTCGGGACGATATCCGCCTCCAAGCCCAGCGACTCGGCCAGCGCGACGGCGAGATCCACCTCATTGCCCACCGGGGTCTTGTTGTCCGTGGCGTAAACGGCCAGCGGCGCCGCGAACGGGCTCACTGCCACGGTCAGTTTCCCGTCCTTCTTGATGGCCTCCGGGACCAGCGCGGCGGCCGCGGCATCCGCTGTGACCTTGACGCGGTCCTGCTGCGGAGAGAGGTTGAACTGCTTGACGCCGGAGGACGACGACGGCGCCGCGGACGTGCCGCCGGCAGCGGCGGCGCCCGGATCGGAGCAGGCCGCGAGACCCAGGACGGCTGTGGCCGCCAACGCGACGGCGGCTCCGGACTTGAACGAAAGACTCGACATGGTTTCTCCTTGAAAGAGGTGGTCTGTGGTGCTGGTGCCAGCAACTATCCGGGGCTCGGGAAAGCCGGTCAAAGCGCCCCGAAACCGGATGAAACCAAGGGATATAGGCGGTAATACCCGTTCATCCGGCGTCCGCGGACGCGGCCTGCGGACGCCCGAGTGTTACCGAAGATTGCCCTGCGTGACGTGGCGGGACGGAATTGTTCACGGCCCGCCGCAACTGGCCTAGCCTGCATAGAAGACCTGCAGGGTGACAGCACGACACAGGAGGGGTGAACTTGTCAGTGAGCACGCACCAGAGGACGCACCGGACCACGCACCGGCTCGGCATCAACGCCCCGGCGGACCTTGTCTTCAGCATGCTGCGGGACGCCTCACACTGGCCTTACCTCGACGGCCTGACGGTGTACTCGGAGCGGGTCAGTGGCGACGACGCCGCGCACGAGCTCCGCACGTCCTTGGTGTCCAACGGCTCGCTCAGTTCAAGCCACTGCTGGCGCGTCTTCGATGCCGCCAGCCACCGCGCCGAGTTCCACCAGTTGGATCTCGAATCCCCGCTCCGGGAGCTCGCCGGCGACTGGGAGATCCTGACGGCGGACGGGCTCTCCGTGGTCACCTTGAACCACGAGTTCGAGGTTGACGATGAGCACCTCGCCGAGCGCATCATTGCGATTATCGAGGACTACAGCCGGCGTGAACTGGAGGCGCTCCGGGTCAGCTGCGAACGGTTGTCCGTCCTCCTGCAGCATCACGTCCCGCAGACGCATCCCACCCCGCATCCCCCGCCGCACCCCACAGCAAAGGAGGCCTGAGAATGTCCGAGGTCAGGTTCACAACCGAACGCGACAGCTTCGGCCGGCTTCTCGCGGACCGCGAAGTCTGGCGGCAGGCCACCACCATCGCGGCGGCCGGCGAGCTGACCGCCCGCTGGCTCGAGGGCACCAGCGAATACCAGCCCGGAGTCTTCTCGCCCGGGTTCGACGACGAGACCACGGCCATCGCCGCAGAGCTGGCCCTGCTCAACCGCAACGGGCTGTTCACCAAGGAATCGCAGCCGGGCGTTCAGGCCGGGGGCGTTGCGCAGCGCGCCTATGTGACGGCCTTCTGCAGCGCGGAGACGGCGTCGGCCCTTCTGGCGTTGTCCATGCGTACCGGACTCGTGACGGTTGCGCACGCCCCCGGTGAGACTAGCAGCGCCTCCATCCCGGTGACCCTCCAGGACGGCGACGTGGTGACCGTGCTCGGCAGCAGCGAGGGGCCGGTGGGGGAAGACCAGCTCAGGGACTGGGCAGCAGAGACCAACGAGACGCTGGCCCTGGTTTTGGCGGATGCCTGGTACGTGGAAATTTTCGATCCCGTCTGGGGCCGGAACGATCTCTTGCTGACTTCCGTGTTTGAGGCGCTGCAGGCCGAATAGCCTGCGGGAACGTGCGCCCCCGGACAGTCGGCAGCTACCCGAGGCCGGGAAACTCACATATCGGTCGCGTCCCAGCCGATACTGGCGGCCTCGTCCAAGGTGCGCGACTCGAAATGTTCCAGGATGTCTTTCATTGCCTCGACGCTCTGCTTGAACAGGGCAGAGTCCCGCCACTGCTCAATCTGTTCCAAGGACTCCCAGGGACCGGTGCTGATGAACCGGTTCTTGACGTCGCGGTCGTGCATCAACACCCCTTTGGAATTGGGAAAATCCTCCTTCGTTTTCCTGGCCAGGTCCCGCCAGGCCTGCACAAAATCGTTCTCGCGGCCGGGATGCACCAGCCAGATTCCGAGCGTGTAGACAGACACGTCGATCGCCTCCATTGTACGTACGGGGTTGATACGGCGATTATGTTCCAGTCCCCCGGCCGGCGGTAGGGCCGGATTGCCCGGCGGGCCGGCTCGAGACCCGCTCGGGGCCGCCAAAAGACTGTTGTACGGGCGAAGTGGAAGGCCTAGCATGTGGGCAGGCCCCACTCTGGGACCAGCCCCGGACCTTCCACTATTGGGAGCGGGCACGCTTCGGAGGCCGATGTCCTGGGCGTCACAGGATAGGAAAAACGATGAGCAAATATCTGTTCGAAGCGAACTACGTCGGCGACGGAATCAAGGGCCTCATGCGTGAGGGCGGCACCAAGCGGCGTGACGCGGTGGTCGAAGCCCTCAAATCGGTGGGCGGCACACTGGATAGCTTTTACTACGCCTTCGGGGAAACCGACGTCGTGGGGGTCTTCGATATCCCCGATCAGGCCAACGCCGTCGCGCTGTCGCTGATGATCAATTCCAGCGGTGCCGTGAACCTGCACATGAAGCCGCTCATGACCGCGGAGGATCTCGACGAGGCAACCACGAAGACGCCGTCGTACCGGGCACCGGGGCAATAGATCAAAACAAAGTGCCGCCGGTTTTCGCCGCCTTCGCCGTCGGAGCCAGTAGGCTCGGGGCATGTCACGGGGGAAGTCACAGCGCAAGTCACTCGGCGAGGGAAAACACTGGATGCGCGGCGCCGCGCTGCTGTTGGCGGTGGCCGGCACCGCAGCAGGCCTGGCCGGGTGCGAATACCCCGATGACGTAACAGACCCGACGCCGGCCCCCACCAGGGCCGGTCGGCCGGCACGTTCGCTGCCGCCTCCCCCGCCCGTAGACCCGGGCCTCGCCGATGCCGAGCAGCGCAACCTGGGCGAGCTGGAAGCAGTCCTCGGCGCCCGGCCGGGCGGGCTCGTCCTCGGCGGAACGGGCGGGATCGGCGGCAGCGGATTCCGCATCTCTGCCGCGGCAGTGCCGAAGGGAACCTACACGCTCACCGCCGCCTGCATCGGCGCACCGAACGCGCTCTTGACCGTGTCCCAGGACGGCCTCCGGGGCGGGGGTAGAGCGGAAATGAACCTCGACTGCGGAGCAGCTCAGACAACGCGGGTCGAGCTGAGGGCCGGGCCAGCCCAGATTCAGGGACTCCGTCCCGGCACCGACGCCGCCGGTGCCGAAGTGGCGGGCTTCTGGATGGTCCCGGTCGCACCGGGGTCTTAGCCGGGCACCGGCTGCAGGGCCAACGGCCACGGGCAACGGCTTCGGGGCCAAGGCGAGAAGGCCACCGTCGCCAGGCACCTGGAATGCCGGGCGGGGCCCGTCACCTCATGGGCGGCGGGACCCCGCACCGGCAGTGCCGGAGGATTTAGCCCAGCTGTGCTATGTGGCGCCGTTGTATTCCTCGTCGCTCACGAGGTCACCCTACTCGGAGGCCGCGTCCGCCGGGGCTCAGGTCCCCGGCTCAGCGTCCTAGTTCAGGGTCGCGGTGTCAATCACGAAGCGGTAGCGGACGTCGGAGGCCAGCACGCGCTCGTAGGCGTCGTTGATCTTCGCGGCCGGGATGACCTCGATCTCGGCGCCCAGGCCGTGCTCAGCGCAGAAGTTAAGCATTTCCTGGGTTTCGCGGATGCCGCCGATGGCCGAGCCGGCGAAGGAGCGGCGCCCCATGATCAGGGAGAACACGTTCACCGGGAGCGGCTCCGCGGGCGCGCCAACGTTGACCAGTGCGCCGTCGAGGGACAGCAGCTGCAGGTAAGCGCTGATGTCGATCGCGGCACTGACCGTGTTGATGATCAGATCAAAGGTGCCGGCGAGTTCCGTGAAGGTGTTTTCGTCGCTCGTGGCGTAGTAGTGGTCCGCGCCCAGGCGAAGCCCGTCTTCCTGCTTCTTCAGCGACTGGGACAGTACGGTGACGTCGGCGCCCATAGCGTGGGCGATCTTGACTGCCATGTGGCCCAGTCCGCCCAAACCGACGATCGCCACCTTTTTGCCGGGGCCCGCGCCCCAGTGGTTCAGAGGCGAGTAGGTGGTGATGCCGGCGCACAGCAGCGGTGCGGCGACGTCGAGCTCGATGCCCTCCGGGATGGTGACCACGAAGTCCTCGGCCACCACTACGTGGGTGGAATAGCCGCCCTGGGTGACGGTGCCGTCACGGTCGACGGCGCCGTAGGTTCCGGTCATTCCCTTGAGGCAGTACTGCTCCTCGCCGGCCTGGCAGTTGACGCACTCGCCGCAGGAGTTGACCATGCAGCCGACGCCGACGCGGTCGCCGACGGTGTGCCTGGTCACGGCGGAGCCGATCTCGGTGACGATCCCGGCGATTTCATGGCCGGGAACCAAGGGGTAGGTCTGCGGACCCCAGTCGCCGCGGACGGTGTGGATGTCCGAATGGCAGATCCCGGCGAACTTGATCTCGATCAGGACATCGTGCGGGCCCACGTCGCGGCGCTCGATGGTGGTGAGGGCGAGCGGCTCTGTCGCGGAAGGTGATGCGTAAGCGTTGACGGTAAGCAATGAAACTCCTGCTTGTTGATCGTTGGGGGTTGTTCAACGGAACACCATCCATCAAACCCGTCTTCGCGGCGCTGAGGGAGTCACTGCTGATAGGGGTACTGGCAGGGCCTCCCTCAGGGGGCCGCAAGGCCTAACGTTGATGGCATGGACAATCGAGACGCGACCCGCGAATTCCTTGCCTCGCGCCGGGCGAAGATCACCCCCGAACAGTCGGGGTTGCCGGTCTATGGCGCCAAGCGCCGGGTGCCAGGGCTGCGCCGCGGGGAGGTCGCGATGCTGGCCGGCGTCAGCGTCGAGTATTACACCCGGCTGGAGCGGGGAAACCTCTCCGGCGTTTCGGAGGGTGTGCTGGACGCGGTGGCGAGGGCTCTGCAGCTCGACGACGCCGAGCGGGCCCACCTCTTCGACCTGGCCCGAGCGGCGGCCCCGGGCAGCCGGACCCGCCGTCGTCCCCGTCCCGCGGAGTCCGTCCGACGCAGCGTGCAGCTGACGCTGGACGCCATCACCAACGCGCCCGCCTTTGTTCGGAACGGGCGCATGGACATCGTTGCGGCCAACCCGCTCGGTTACGCCCTGTATTCGGACATGTATGTGGGCCCGGCCCGCCCGGCCAATCATGCCCGCTTCATTTTCCTGGACAGCCGCTCGCGCAGCTTCTATCCGGAGTGGGAGCGTGCTGCGAACGACACCGTTGCGATCCTGCGCACCGAGGCCGGCCGGGACCCCTTCGACCGCGGCTTGACCGACCTTGTGGGCGAGCTATCGACCCGGAGCGAGGAATTCCGCACGCGGTGGGCCGCGCACAACGTGCGGCAGCACTACACCGGGCTCAAGCATTTCCACCACCCGGTGGTCGGGGAACTCCACCTGATGTTCGAGGCCTTGGATGTCTCGGCCGACGCCGGGCTGTCCCTGCTGGTCTACAACGCCGAGCCTGGCTCCGCGTCGGAGGATGCGCTGCGGCTGCTGGCCAGCTGGGCCGCCACCAACCGGAAGCTCAAGGAGGCCGAGGCAGCAACTGCGGTGGACAAAGCCTAACCGCACGGCGCAGGCCGGAACTCTCACGCCCGGGCGGAAATGCCGTCCGCGTATCCGCCCGGCTGGGCGCCGGTGGTGGTGAAGTTGTTCAGCCAGGCCATGGCCGCGTCCCGGGAGGTGAAGAATTCGTGGGGGTAGCGGGTGTGCCGGCTCATTGCGGCCGCAATCACGCGGTCCACAGTGCTGGATCCGAGCACGGCGATCGCCAGAACCCCTGTTGTCTGGGCGAACTCGTACCTGGCGGCCGCGCTGATCTCCACGTCCGTCATCTCGGAGAGCATCGGCATCGGGGTTCCGCCGCTGACCTGCGCTACGGCCCGCATGGCGTCCCTGGCATCGTGGACATCTACGAACGAGCCGGGCTGCCAGATCGATGTGATGATGCCCGCGCTGACGCTCAGCACGTTCTTTCCATCAGCAGCTGCAATCTGTCCTGGCATCATCGAAACCATTGTAGGTCCGGCCCTGCCAGGCCAGGGCTTTGGGGCTCGGTGCGCGTGGCGGACCGCAAACCGTGGCTGGCCGCGCCTGACCCAGGCCCGCCGTCACGCCGGCCCGGGACATGCCCTGTTTTGCTACGTTGCAATGAGCATGTCCCCCACCGCCCGTTTCCGTGTGCTCCCCCGCGCTGGACATGCTCTCCGGTACTGCCCACCCACGAGCATGCCTCCAAAGGCCTGCTTTGAGTGGACATGTCCCGCTCGGGGATTGGACATGGCCCATGGGGCCGCCCAGGGATGGACATAGTGGGCTTATGTCCATCCCTGGGTGCCAAAGGAGGGCATGTCCCCGGAAGAGAAATGCCGGAACCGCCCCACCTCTGACAGCCCCACCTCTGACAGGCCCACCCCTGACCCGCCCAGCCCCTGACCGGACTCCCGGGATCAGGACTCCCGGGATCAGGACTCCAGGACAAGCAACTGGGCCTTGTCCGCGTCCCAGCCCACCCACAGCTCCTCATCCGGCAGGATCCGAGTGCCCTGATCGGAGCTCAGCTCGCGGAGCTGGAGTTCGTGGCCGCCGGCTGTGAGGCGGTGGCGGACCGTGGCGCCCAGGTTCGTGGAGGACACCAGGGTCGCGGCGCATCCGTTGCCGGCCGAAGCCCGGGTCTTGAACTTGAGGTGCTCCGGGCGGATGGAGACGGCGTAGTTCTCGCCGCTGGCCCCGCGGTCCCGGACCTTTGCCAGACCAAGCCCGCCGAGGTCCACAACTGCCTCCTCGCCGTTTCGCTCCACGATGGTGCACGGGATGAGGTTGGTGTCGCCGAGGAAGCTTGCCACCCAGTCCGTGAGGGGGTGGTTGTACACCTCCTCCGGCGGGCCGGACTGCACGATCTTCCCGTCCTTCATCACCACAATCCGGTCGGACATGGCCATGGCCTCGTCCTGGTCGTGCGTCACGAACAGCACCGAGATGCCCAGGCCCTTCTGCAGGGTCTTGATCTCCTCCTGCATCTGCTCGCGGAGGCGCTTGTCCAGGGCTGCCATCGGCTCATCCAGCAGCAGGGCCGCCGGGTTGAAAACCAGCGCCCGGGCCAGCGCCACCCGCTGCTGCTGCCCGCCGGAGAGCTGGCGCGGTTTCCGGCCGCCCATCTTGCCCAGTCCCACCCGGCCGAGGGCTTCCTCCGCGCGCTGGCGCCGTTCCGGGCGCGGCACCTTCCTCATGCGGAGCGCGAACTCCACGTTTTCCAGCGCGCTCATGTGCGGGAACAGGGCATAGTTCTGGAACACCACACCGAGGTTGCGGTCCCGGGGCGGCAGCGAGTCCACGGGCCTGCCGTCAATGAGGACGGTTCCGGCGGTGTGTTCTTCGAAGCCCGCAACCATCATCATGGTGGTCGTCTTGCCTGAGCCGCTGGGGCCCAGCAGGGTCACGAACTCTCCGGGCTGAACCGTCAGGTCCAGCTCGTCCACGGCAACGACGTCGCCGTAGTGCTTGCTGACCTGGCGGAGCTCAATGGCGCCCTGGGCGGCCCTGCCCGTCCCGGGAATTGATTCCGCGGAAATCACTGATGCGGTCATCGACTTTCCTTACGTTTGTGCGGACACGGCCAGCGGCAGCATCCGGGTTGAAGATCGGCGCTTGAGGACAAACATGACCTGGAGCAGCAGCCCGATTGTGGCGACGCTGACCAGCAGGGCCGACGACACGGCGATCTTCGGGGTCAGGTTGAACTGGATATCCGTGAACATCTTCACGGGCAAGGTGGTGGCGCCCGGGGACTGCATGAAGAGGGACATCACCGTCTCATCGATGGAGACCGAGAACGCGAAGAGCGCCCCGGAGATCAGGCCGGGCAGGATGATGGGCAGATATACGTGCCGCAGGACGGAGAGCGGACCGGCCCCCAGGCTCTGCGCCGACCGGACCAGGGCCGGGTTGAGCCCGGCGAGGCTGGCACGGGTGGTCAGGTACACATAGGGGGTGGCGATCACTGCGTGCGCCAGGCCGATGGGCACGATGCTGCCCACCATGCCGATCGAGATGAAGAACTGGTAGAACGCCAGCGCGAGCACCACGGTCGGCACGATCATCGGCGCGAGGATCAGACCCACTACTGCGGGCTGTCCAGGGAACTTGCGCCCGTGCAGGCCGATCGCCGCGGTGGCGCCCAGCAGCACACCGATCACGACGGCGATCCCCGCCGACTGCAGGCTGGCCGTCAGGGCGGAGGTCCAGGCCCGGTCGGCGAAGAACCCGGCCACGGCGGCGAAGGAGATCCCCTCCGGCGGGAAGGTGATGTAGCGGCTGTCATTCAGCGCGACCGGCACCACAATCGCCGTCGGAATGACGAGGAAAAGGAAGGCCGGGATGGAAAGCAGCGCCAGCAGGCGGTGCTGCGGATTAATTGTCTTCATGTTGGCCTCCCGCCTTGAGGACGCGCTGGTAGACGGCAACGAGGATGCTGACCATGACCGTCAGGATGACGGCCAGCGCAGCGGCCCCGGAGAAGTCCGTGAGCTGTCGGGCGTAGTAGTCGATCTGGTTGGCGATCATCATGTCGCCCGGTCCGCCCATCACCACGGGCGTGATGAAGAAGCCCGTGCTGATGATGAAGACCAGCAGCCCGGCGGCGGAGATGCCGGGCATGCTCAGCGGCAGCGTGATCCTGCGGAACACGGATCCCTCCCGGGCGCCAAGCGAGCGGGCCGCCAGGCCCAGCCGGTCATCGATCGATGCCAGCGAGGAGAAAATCGGGAACACCGCGTACGGCAGCAGGCAGTGCACCATGCCCACGATCACGGCGAAACGGTTGTGCAGCAACGGGATCGGCGCACCGGTAAGCCCGATTCCCTGCAGGAAGGCATTGACTATGCCGTTGTCCTGCAGCAGAACCGCCCAGGCGAAGTTCTTCACCAGGATGCCGGTCCAGAACGGCAGGAGTACGACGGCGAACAGGATTACCCGTGTGACTGTTCCGGCCCGCCACAGGACCATGGCAATGATGTAGCCGAGCACCACAGTGACAATGGTGCTCGCCAGGCTGATGGTCAGGGTGTTGACCAGCGCCCGCACTACCAGCGGGTCCTCGAGGACCCGCTGGTAGGCGTTGTCGGCGAAGCTTGCGCCGACCAGCTTGCCCAGCGGCGTCAGGAACAGCACGACGTCGAAGGCAAGGATCGGGGCCAGCAGCAGCCACCAGCCGCTGCGCCGCCGTCGTGGTGCCGTTTCAGCGCCGGGAGGCGCACCGCGGCCCCGCGGCCGCGTCTGTTCCAGAGTTGCGTTGCTCATCTCAGCTGGCCTGCCAGAGCTTGAACTGCTGCTCGGTCTTCTTCAGGTTCTGCGACCACCACTTGTCGTCCCGGACCAGGATCTTGTCCGCCAGGCGGGGGCTGGTGGGAAGCGTGTCCGCGATTTCCTTCGGCAGCTTGGACAGGGCCGGGGTGTTGGCCAGGGTCAGGTTGGTGACCTTGTCGAACGCTGCGCCGGCCTCGGCGTCGTTGGACATGAAGTTCATCAATTTGAAGGCCGCTTCCTTGTTCTTGGCGCCCTTCGGCACCACGAAGTAGTCGCCGGCAAGGACGGCGTTTTCGGCGGAGAAGTTCAGCTTCGCGCCGTCGTTGCGGGCTGCGTTGATGCGGTTGTTGAAGCTGGTGGAGAGGGAGACCTCGCCGGAGGTGAGCTGCTGGATGGGCTCCTGATTGGCGGCGTGGTAAAGCAGCCGGTCCTTGCCCGGGTGCTGGCCCAGGACCCGCAGGGCCCGGTCGACGTCGAGGGGATAGATCTTGTCGAACGGGACACCGTCGGCCAGCAGGGCGGCTTCCAGGACGGAGCTGTCGGAGAGCTGGTTGTAGACCGAGCGCTTGGTGTTGTACTTGCCCTGGTCGAAGAACTGGGCCCAGTCCTTCGGGGCCTGCGCGTCAGAAATGACCTTCTGGTCCCACGCCATGACGAACAGGAAACTCAGGTACTTGATGCCGTACTCGGCCTTCGCGTATCCCGGCAGGCCCTTGTCGCTGATGATGTCGTAGTCGAACTTCTCCAGCAGCCCCTCTGCCACGGCTACTTCGTACTCCGGCGCCGTGATTTCCACGAGGTCCCACTGCACGTCGCCGGACTGGACCTGGGCCTTGAGCGCGGCCAGGCTCGTGTTGGCCAGCAGCGTCGTCTGGATCCCGGACTGCTTGGAGAACGGGTCCAGGATGGTCTGGGTCAGCTGGTCGTTGTAGGAGCCACCGTAGGACGTGACCGTCACCGTCTTGTTCGCGGCGGCACTTTCGGCGGGCTTGGCCGCGCAGCCGGAGAGCGCCAGACCCGCAAACGGCGTCAGTGCTGCCGCCTTGAGGAGCTGCCTGCGGTCAAAGGGAGTGGAACGGAATGCTGTCATGGGGGACAGTGCCTCTCATGTACGCGGGCACGCCGAAAATAGGCGCGCCGGATTGCGGGCGTGGTGGGGGTGCGGTGCGTGTGGTTGCGTGTAGCGCCGTGAAGATTTGGCGCGCTACAGAATTGGCGCGGTGAAGAAAAAGGAAGTGACGGCGGCGGTTCGCGCACGCCATCCCTTCCGCTTGAGATCTCGAGTCCGCCTTCCGGCGGCTTTTCGGTTTCGCAACTCTAACTGTGAAGTTGCTCACTAGTCAACAGTTGTATTGCTTTAAGAAACAGCCGATTTTCCAGGCCGGGCAATCCCGAAGACGCGCTCTCTGAGCCCGCCCCTCCTTCCCAACCGTTGGCCAATCGCTCATCTGTCATACCTGCGGCCATCGGTCCTGGCCCAGCCGCGATTTCCTCAGGATATTCACAGCTTCGGAGGCTATGGCCGATGGTGCCGAAGGACTGACAATGGGAGCGATCTGATAGGAGTATCTGCCGGGCGATGGTGGCCGCGACTTACTGGAGCGTCAGTGGCAAGCGTCTTGACCAATCGAGCCGGAAGCAAGCGAACTGGTTCCGACTACTGATGGGTTGCCCGACATGATCACGCTGCGAAAACACCTACTTCCCTCGGTCCTCGCCCTCGTTCTGCTCTCAACCGCGGCCTGTACGTCCGGGACTCCGTCCGGTTCCCGGTCCGACTCCACGTCGGATTCACCCTCCAGTGCCGCGGCGAGCAAATCTCCCAAACCCGCCAAATCCGCCATCCCCAGCGCTTCGGTGCCCCAGGTGGAGCCTGTCAGCGCGGCGGACGCGCGGACGGTGCTGGCGGCTTTCAAGTCCCGGAACATGGTGGGGCACATGCAGGCGCTGCAGCGCATTGCCGACGCCAATGACGGAAACCGCGCTTCGGGCACCTCCGGATATGAGGAATCTGGCCGCTACGTCGAGGAGCAGCTGCGGGCGGCCGGGTATGCACCGGTGCGGCAGACCTTCACGTTCAGGGGGGATGGCCGGGGCAAGGCGCGGGTGGAGTCCTTCAACATCCTCGCCGACACCGGCGGCGACGCCGGGCACACCGTGGTGGTGGGCGCGCACCTGGACTCCGTGAAGGAAGGCCCGGGCATCAACGACAACGCCAGCGGGGTGGCGGCGGTCCTGGAGACCGCGCGGTGGATGAAGGAGGCCGGGATCACCCCGGCCAACCGGGTCCGGTTCGCGTTCTGGGGCGGGGAAGAGGACGGGCTGTACGGGTCCCAGCACTACGTCGACGAACTCAGCCAGGCCGAGATCGGCCAGACCGCGGCGAACCTGAACGTGGACATGGCAGCCTCGCCCAACGGCGTGCGGTCCGTGCATGACGGGGACGGCACGGATTTCGGCCACGCCGGCCCGGCCGGGTCCAAGGCGATCGAGGACATCCTGTTCCGTTACTTCCAGGAGAACGCGCTGCCCGCCGAGACTACGCCCTTTGACGGCGGCTCCGACTACGATGCCTTCCTCTCGGCCGGCATTCCCGGCGGCGGGCTGTTCACCGGTGATGAGAAGAAGAAGTCCCAGGCCCAGGCGCGGTCCTTTGGCGGGGCGGCCGGCAAGGTCCTCGATCCCTGCTACCACGAGGCCTGCGACACCATCGCCAACACCAACCCGGAACTGCTCCAGGAAATGTCGGGCGCCCTGGCCTACGCCACCGTGGCCTACGCGATGGCCAAGACCGGCTAATCGCCACGTCTGCCGCTCCTGGCGTCCACGCAGGAAGGTCCCCGGCACGGCCGCCTTCTGTTGAGGGGCCGTGCCGGGGACCGGTACTTCTGGGGCCGAATAGCGCCTTAGATCCCGGCCCCGCGCCGCGCCGGGGCTCCTTGGGGCTGCCGCACGGTGGCCGGCGTGAACCGTGCACCGGTGTCGGGGAACCCGGGCACGGCAATGCGCGCGTGGGTGTGGATCTCTTCGACGGAGTCGCGCGTGTGTTGCGCGATGTTCTCCATGGTGGTGACCCACATCCCGTCCATGGATTTGACCCGTTCCATCAGCTGTTCCAGGGCCACGGCCTTGGACGGCCGGCCGGAAATGAAGGGGTGGTTGGTCAGGACGAAGCAACTCCCGGCAGCGTGGTGCGCTTCGGCCTCCAGCGTCCACATTTCGAGGACCTTGGCCGGGCTTTCGATGACCCCGCTGCCGGTGACGCCCGGGTAGAAGGCGTACTGCTCCCAGTCGTCCAGAGCCCAGTCGACGGGGATTTCCACGAGATCGCGGAGGTCCCCCTCGGCAACGCTGAAGCGGTAGGGGGCGTCGCCGTCGAGCAGGCTTGAGTCATAAAGGAAGCCGCGATCGGCCAGGAGGGTTGCCGAATGCCAGTTGAGCTCCCACCACGGTGCACGGTAGCCCGTCGGCCGGACGCCGGCGGCCTTGGCCAGGGCGTCCAGGCCCCGGTCCAGGTACCGCGCCTCGGCGGCGGCGTCGATGCCCTGCATGGGTTCGTGCAGGTAGCCGTGGTGGGCAATCTCGTGGCCGCCGTCGGCAATCCGGCGGACCACGTCCGGATAGCATTCGGCGGTGAATCCAGGGACGAAGAACGTCGCCAGAATGTCCTGGCGCTCAAGGATCTGCAGGATCCGCGGAACGGCGACCTTCGGCCCGTAGGACTGGTGCGTCATGAGTGACATGCGCCTGGTGCTCTGCGGGTCATGGGCGATGGTGCAGGATTCGGCGTCGACGTCGAAGGTGAAGGACGCGGCGGCACGATGCCCTGCGGGCCAGGTGATGGGGTGGGCGGTGTCGGCGAAAGCGGGGAAGTTCACGGGGTTGATCTCCTGCTAAAGGGCGGCGCGGGTGGTGGACGGGACCGGAAGGTCGGCCGCGTGAGGCGTTGCTGGATCTGTGCTCTGTTCGCTGCCGCTGGGGACATCGAGGAACTTCCGGTGGAACCGCGGTCCGAGGACGGCGTAGGCTGCGGCGCTGGAGAGTCCCCCGGCGAGCCAGGACAAATCCCACCCGCCCAGGGCGACCGCGATGGGTCCCTGCATTGCCGGCACCAGCCCGTACATGAAAAGCCAGGTGGCGAAGATGCCGATGATCAGGGAGGCGATGCCTGCCGGGTTTACGCCTGGCAGCCGTTTGGTGCCGACGGCGTCGAAGAGCCTGTCTGGGTTACCGGGCCAGCGTTTCTCGATCCAGAAGTAGTGGACCAGCATGACTCCGCCCCAGGCGGCCACCCAGGCGACCAGCCCAATCAGCCATGCATCCAGTACCGTGGCGAAATCTTCCTGGAAGATGAAGAAGATCACGACAGCAAGGGAGAAGACGCCGACGAAGAGGTTCAACTTGCGCCTGCTGATGGAGATGTCCAGCGCCTGAGTGGCGACGGAAAAGGTGTAGATGTTCAGGATGTTGGTCGCGATCGGGCCGTGCAGCACCATGAGCAGCACGGGCAGGGCCAGTGCGCCGAAGTTCAGGACGATGAGTTTGCCGGGATCGATCTCTCCCGTGTTGGTGGCCAGGCTGGCCCCCAGGATGCCCAGCCAGACGACCGGGATGAACTGGCCCAGCACCGACGCGAGGTAGACCTTGCGCTTGGGCACCGTGGTGCTGACGAAGCGGGAGTAGTCTGCGGCGTAGGTGAACCAGGTGATGCCCCAGCCGATGCCGATCGCCGTCATGACCGCGCTCATCGCGGCGATGCGTTCCGAGCCTTCCAGGATGTGGCCGGCGGGACCAGCGTAGGTCCAGTTGATCTTCATGCCGAACCAGGCCACGGCGGACATCACGGTCAGGATGATGATGGTCGGCGGGACGGTCCATTTCTCGAACGCGGCGATGGCCTTGTAGCCGAACCAGGCAATGGTTACCTGGGCAGCCATGATGAAGGTGGCGATGCCGATCTTCCACGCATAGTTGCGGGCCTCCGGGTCGACCCATCCCAGGGTTCCGAACAGCGCCATGACCAGATCCAGGATGATCCAGGTGTTGACCGCACACCAACCGATCACCAGCAGGGCCTGAATGGCCGCCGGCAGGTAGTTTCCGCGTCGGCCAAAGGCGGCCCGGGCCAGCACCATGCCGGTCGCTCCCGTTTTTTGGCCCAGCAGGACAAAGCACCCAAAGAGCAGCATCCCGATCAGGTTTCCAAGGACAAGAACGGTGACCGTGTCCGCGAACCCCAGGCCGAGCTGGATGCCGAGCGCTCCGAGCACCCAGTTAATCGGGGCGAGGTTGGCGCCAGCCCAGATCCAGAACTGGCCGGACACCTTGCGGGTCCGCTCTGATTCGGGGATGGGGTGAAGCCAAGCCTCGTGGTCTTCACTGGCCACCGGCGCGGTGCCGGCTGGGGCCGCTGGGGATTTTTGACGCATTGGGAGCCTCCGAGGGTGTATGGGATTCCTCAAGATTATGTGTCGTAGGCCACATCCAGCCATATACAATGTGTCTAATTAAACCTAGAGCGACGTGACGGAGTGTAATGTCAACTCGTCTTGACGATGTGCTGAACCATCCGACCCTGGCGGCTGCCGATCCCGTCATCCGGGCCGCGGCCCGGGCTGCCGCCCGGACCCAGCTGCGGTGGATCCACTCCAGTGAAATCATCGACATCGCACCCTTGCTTGCCGGCGGGGAGCTTCTGCTGACTGGCGGCGAAGCCCTGGCCCAGGCCTCTGAGGAGCGGCAGGTCAATTACGTTCGCCAGCTGGCAGAGCGGGGTGTGGCCGCCGTCGCCATCGAAACCGGGGCGGCCCTTCCGTCCCTCCCGTCCGCTATGGTGGCGGCCGCCGAGGAAGCCGGCCTTCCACTGATCGAACTTCGCGGCGTAGTGCCGTTTGTCGGTGTCATGCAGGCCATCAACTCGATGCTGGTCAGCGACTCGGTGTCCCAATTGCGGCGGGCGGACGAGGCCAGTCACGCCATGGCAGTCGAGCTGGCGCACGGCGGCGGACTGGACCGGATCCTCGCCGTGCTGGCCGGCATCATCCATGCCGAGGTGACCCTGACGTCCATATCGGGTGCGACCCTGGCCAGCGCAACCCCGGAGCAGGCAGAGACTACCGACGCCTCCACCCTGGAGCCGCAGGAGCAGGCCCGCCTGATCCACATCGACGTCCCGATCCGCGGCATTCTCGCTGCGCAGCTGCTGCTCCGGGTCCCGGCGGGCGAGGACGAGAACCTGGCCCGGACAGCCGGGAACCGCTCAGTGGACATTCTGGCCCTGGCCCTGCTGCAGCGGATGTCTCCCGGGCTTAAGGAAGTGGCCGGGGCGGCCCTGCTTCGTGCCATAGATTCGGGCAGCCAGGCCTGGCGGCTCCAGCAGCTGGCCTCCGCGGCGGGGATTCCGCCTGCTGCCGCCCTCGTGGCCATCGTGATCCGGTCCGACATGCTTCAACAGCTCCGGGCCCCGGTGGAGCGCCTTCTGACCCGGGGGGCCCAGTCGAGCGCCACCTATGTCGATAACGCCGAGCTCCTGGCGGTGGCCGTCCTGCCGGGCGATAATCCGCGCGAAAGCCGGCACGCGCTGCTGGCCAGCCTGCGGGGGTTGCCCGCGTTGGCAGATACGCTCGTTGCCGTTGGCCCGCTGGCCGCCGGGATATCGGAAGCTCCCTTGTCGCTGTCGGAATCCAGGCTCACGCTGGAACTGGCGGACGCGCTGGAAAGGTCCCCCGCGGCAGCCGAGGGACCGCACTGTCCTGTGATCGATTCGGAGGTATTCGCCGTCGAACGCCTCGCGGTGGGAAGCCTGGATACGGAGCGACGGCGGAACTTCGTGCGCCAGCAGCTGGGCGCACTCCTGGACCATGATGCCCAACGCAATTCGCGGCTGCTCGACACCCTGGCCACCTGGCTGGATTCCGGCTGCAACACCGCCCAGGCGGCCAGGGAGCTGCACGTGGAACGGCAGTCGATGCATCAACGGCTGCAGCGGATCTTCGAACTGTGCGGCGGCGACCCCCGGCGAACGGGCCGGCTCGCGGCCTTACATTTGGCAACGCGGCTGGCCCGGCTGGGCTAAGGCGCATGTGCCGCGCTGGCCGGCCCCGCGCTAGTCGTTGCTGCGGGACGCGCGGCCGCCCAGCCGCCTGGTGATCTTGTCGGCCGCAGCCGCGCACGCTTCACCCAGGTTCTGTAGCCCTTCGCGGGAGACGCGGAACCGGGGCGCCGAGATCAGGACGGCCGCCACGATGTCGCCGCGGTGGTCATGGACGGGGGCGGCCACCCCCACTTCGTCGATGGCGGATTCGCCGTAGTTAATGGCCCAACCACGAGCCGTCACATCCTTGAGCTTGATCAGGTAGCCGTCCAGGCCCGCATCATCGAGTCCCGGGTAGCTGATCGCTCCGCTGCGCAGGAGTGCGCGGACGCGTTCGACGGGTGCGGCGGACAGGAAGACCTGCACGGACGCGCTCATGGCGTCCGTGTACCGGGCTCCCAGCGGGGTGGTGTGCTTGATTTGGTGGCGGCTGGCGATCTGCTCGACGCACATTGATTCGGCGCTGTTCCACACCATGAGGGCACTGGTTTCGCCGGTCTGTTCGGTGAGTTCACGCAGGACCGGGTACGCCACGCGCCGTTCTTCCAGTTCGGCCAGCAGAGGTCCGGCGACGGCGATCAGTCCCAGCCCCAGCCGGAACCGGCGGGTTTCCGGGTCCCGTTCCACCAGGTGTTCTTGTTCGAACGTGGCCAGGATCCGGGAAACGGTGCTCTTGTGCAGGCCCACCCGGTTGGCGATCTCGGTGACCCCGAGCAGCGGTTCGTCGGCCGTGAACGTTCGCAGCACGGCGATGGCGTTGACGATCACGGAGGTGCCCTTGGTGTCGCCGTTTCCGGTGGTTTCGGGAGATTCTGCTGGGGTCATGGTGTCTACCATCATTCCGTATGGGGGCCCGAAAGCGGCGCCACGGTGGACGTGGCGCCGCTCTGCTGGCCGTCCCTTTCAGGAGGTGTGGGTGTCTCAGGCGCCCACGATGTTGTATTCCGGGCCGAACGGGAACTTCGTGATGTTCTCGGCTCCGTCCTCACCGACCACCAGGATGTCGTGCTCCCGGTAGCCGCCGGCGCCGGGCTGGCCGTCCATGACGGTGATCATGGGTTCCATGGAGACCACCATGCCGGGTTCGAGCACGGTGTCGATGTCCTCGCGGAGTTCCAGTCCGGCTTCGCGGCCGTAGTAGTGGCTCAAGACGCCGAACGAGTGCCCGTAGCCGAATGTCCGGTTGGCCAGCAATCCGTGGCCCACGTAGATCTCGTTCAGCTCGGCGGCGATGTCCTTGCAGACCGCTCCGGGCTTGATGAGCTCGAGGCCGCGCTTGTGGACTTCCACGTTGATGTTCCACAGCTCAAGGGAGCGGGCGTCCGGTTCGCCGTAGAACAGGGTGCGCTCCAGTGCGGTGTAGTAGCCGGAGGTCATGGGGAAGCAGTTCAGGGACAGGATGTCGTGCTCCCGGATCTTGCGCGTGGTGGCCCAGTTGTGGGCGCCGTCGGTGTTGATGCCGGACTGGAACCACACCCAGGTGTCACGGATTTCCGAGTCCGGGAAGGTCCGGGCGATTTCGTGGACCATGGCCTCCGTGCCGATCAGGGCGACCTCATATTCGGTGATGCCCGCGGTGATGGCGTTGCGGATGGCTTCGCCGCCGAGGTCGCCGATGCGGGCTCCGTGCTTGATCACCTCGATCTCTTCGGCCGATTTGATCATCCGCTGGCGCATCGCGGCCTGGGCCACGTCCATCAGGGCGGCTCCTGCAAACGCCGCCTGGATCTTGTTCCGGTTGTCCAGCGGGAGCGAATCGTCTTCGACGCCGAGCCGGCGGGGGTTAATGCCGCGGGTGCGCAGCGCCTCCTGGATGGCGAAGATGTAGTTGTCCCGGCGCCAGTCCGTGTACACCACGTTGTCGCCGTAGCTGCGCCGCCACGGCATGCCGGCGTCGATGTTGGCCGTGACAGTCACGGTGTCGTCCTTGGTGACCACCATCGCGTAGGACCGGCCGAAGTAGGTGAAGAGGAAGTCGGAGTAGTACTTGATGGAGTGGTAGCTGGTCAGAACGACGGCGTCCAGGTCCTTCTCCGCCATGATGCGGCGCAGTCCGCCGAGCCGGCGCTCAAATTCGGCGTTGGAAAAGGTCAATTTTTCCTTCTGCCCGTTGTGCAGGACTTTCAATCGCTCCAGTTCGGCGATGGACGAAGCGTTGTTGGAGGTTGCGATGGTCATGGTGGTGCCTTTCTGCAGTGCTGTTCTTGGAGGGGAAAATTGGGGCGCCGGCCGGGGCTAGTCGTGGCGCAGCGGTTCTTTGCTGGTTTCACGGGAAAGCACGACGGCGATCAGGGAGATGGCCGCGGCGCCGGCGAGGTACCAGGCCGGGGCCAGGTCATTGGCCGTCGCGGCGATCAGGAGGGTCGCCATGAACGGCGCAGTGCCGCCGAACAGCGCGTTGGAGAGGTTGAAGCTGACGGCGAAGCCGCTGTAGCGGACACGGGTGGGGAACATTTCCGCCAGGAAGCTCGGGAGCGTGCCGTCATTGAGTGTGAGCATGCCGCCCAGCAGGATCTGGACCAGGACGATCACCAGGAAGTTCCCGGTGCCCAGCAGGGCGAAGGCCGGCACGGTCAGCAGGATGAAGCTCAGGGATGCGGCGATGAGTACCTTTTTCCGGCCGTAGCGGTCCGAGAGCATTCCGGTCAGGAAGATGAACCCGATGTACGTGACCAGGGCGATGGTGGTGGCAAGGAAGGATTCTGCCGCGCCGAGGCCCAGTTCCGAGGACAGGTACGTGGGCATGTAGCTCAGGATCACGTAGAACCCGACGGCGTTGAGCAACACGGCTCCGACGGCCTTCAGCAGCAACCGCCAGTGGTTCCGGAAGAGGCTGGATACCGGAGCCTTGATGGCCTGGTCCTCCTCTGCCAGTTCGCGGAACACCGGGGTGTCTTCCAGCTTGGTGCGGATGTAGCGTCCGATCAGACCCATCGGGGCGGCGAGCAGGAACGGCAGCCGCCACCCCCAGCTGTGCATCGCCTCGGTGCTGAGCAGGATGGTCAGCAGGCCGGCGAGCAGGGAGCCGAGCAGCAGGCCTGCGGCCGTGCTGGCCGGAACCACCGCCGCGTACAGGCCGCGTTTGTTGGCCGGGGCGTACTCCACCAGGAAGGCGGATGCGCCGGCGTATTCGCCCGAGGCGGAGAAGCCCTGGACGACGCGCACCAGCAGGAGAAGGATCGGGGCCCAGATGCCGATGGAGTTGTAGCCCGGGATAAGGGCGATGCAGAAGGTCGCTCCGGACATGATCAGGATTGACAGGGAAAGCGCAGTCCGGCGCCCCACCCGATCGCCGATGTGGCCCCAGACGAAGCCGCCGAGCGGCCGCACCAGGAACGAGATGGCGAACAGGGCGAAAGTCAGCAGCAGCGCGGTCTGAGGATTGGATTCGGGGAAGAAGACCGCGGCGATTGTTGCGGCCAGGTAGCCGTAGACGGCGTAGTCGAACCATTCGACGAAGTTCCCGATGAAGCTTGCGGCGACCACCCGCCGTCGGGTCTCCCTGCTGACGACGGGGTCTTGCCCGCCCGCGGCCGCACGGCCGCTCAACGTGGCGTGTCCGGAGGAAGTACTGCCATGCCCGCTATTCGACTCCGGGCGGATCGACCCCGCAAGTGAGGCCGGGGAGGAATTTTCGTTACTCATGTGTCCACCAAAGTGTTTTTGGGTTGCAATCAGTGCAACGCTGTTGCACCAGATTAGGCGTGACGCATGACACAGTCAATGCTTTTTTGTTTTCCGTCGCACGACGCATTCAGCGGATTCCGCCGAAGCAGCCCAGAAAACACCTGGCAGGTCGCGGAACGTGAGTTGCGCCCAACGAGACAGAGTTGCAAAATTTACGCCGCGCGCGGCAGCTTGTGAAAAGCTTGAGCCGGGAGGTGCCCCGGTTCCGCCCATGCCGACGCGGTGGCACACTTGGTGGACTATCGAGTGGCTGGGGGATCCACGTCAGGAGATCGTCATGGGCATTCTTGTACGCGTGCGCACTTCCGGCCGGACGGCCGGCGAGCCATGATGGCCGGGTGGGCCTATCTCATGGGCGGCATCATGACCGTCGACTCGTTCCTGCTGGGATTGCTCCTGTTATACGTGAAGTGGCCGAAGCGCCGGAAGTAAAGCGGCTAAACGGACGCGCATGCCGTCAGGCGACGCGGCAAATACCTGACGCGGCCGGTATACGGGCGCGGTGGGTATTTTGCGCATCGCCAGGCACGAGGCGCGTCGGGCTAGCCCTCGGCCTGCGCGGCAAGCCGTGCCTTGATCCGGTCCGAGGCGTCGAGAAGTGATGCCGCGTTGATTGCCGCGGCGGCGTCGGCGTCATTGGCCCGGGCACCAGTGATCAATTCCTGCTGATACCGCCACAGGGAGTCATCCCCGGCAGTATCCAGCGAACCCTGGGCGCCGACGATCTTGTAGGCCCGGCAATGCTGCCACAGTGTCTGGATCATCGAAACGAGAACGGGGTTTCCCGCAGCCCTGTAGAGGATCCCCAGCATCGCTTCGTCATGATCCAGCAGCGCAATGACCCTGCGCTCGGCAATGGCCGCGCGCATCAGCTCATACTCCGCCTGCATCTCGTCGCAGTCCTGGGCCGTGATCTGCCGGCTTCCCAGCCGCGCGGCCTCCGTCTCCAACAGCCGGCGGACATCGTAAACGTGGATGAGCTCCTCCAGCGAGAGGGTTTTGACGACGGCACCCTTATGCGGCTCCCGCTCGGCCAGCCCCGCTTCTTCGAGACGCCGGATGGCTTCGCGGACAGGCATGACACTGGTTCCAACCTGCTCGGCAAGATCGCGCACCCTCAACCTGGCGCCGGCCGGGAGGTCGCCATTGAGGATGGCCTCGTGAATCATCGCGTAGACCTGATCGGTCAACAGGGTTGGGACTACACGCTTTGATATGACCACAGATCAAATATATCCCTCCTCAAGAAGTTCGGGTTTTTCTCTTGTGTGATTTGTGATCACATCTTATGGTGGTTTATGTCACACAAGCTCCTGACGGCCCCTACAGGGACTCGGTCGGGAAGGGTTCGCAAGTTCTACGCATACCGGTCGATCGTTGCCAATGACGACTGCGTTCAGGCCGGGATACGGCAAAAATACTCCCCAGGGTCGGCTCAGACCGGTCCATCCCAGTTCCGAAAGGAATGCACATGTCCCATGTAGTTGATGACGCTCCCCTATCGTCTTTTCATAAGAAGTTGGCCCTTTACTCTTCCGGGGGCCCGTTCGTTGACGGGTACATCCTCAGCATTATCGGCGTTGCGATGATCCAGATCACGCCGCAGTTCAACCTCTCGGCCTCGCAGCAGGGAATGATCGGTGCCGCCGCCCTGGTGGGCATCTTCTTCGGCGCCTTCCTGGGCGGCTGGCTGACCGACAAGTTCGGCCGGCACCTGCTCTTCACCGTGGACCTCATCGCCTTGGTGGCGTGCTCCGTCGCCCAGGCCTTCGTCAACGACGCATTCTGGCTGATCATCCTCCGGTTGCTCATCGGCTTTGCCGTCGGCGCGGACTACCCGATCGCCACCTCCCTGCTCGCGGAATTCACGCCGAAAAAGTGGCGCGGTCCGCTGCTCGGGGCCTTTGTCACCATGTGGTTTGTGGGCGCAGCCGTTGCCTACATCGTTGGCCAGTTCCTGCTGACGTTCGAGGACGGGTGGCGTTGGATGCTCGCCAGCTCGGCCGTGCCCGCCCTCATCATCGTCCTGCTGCGCATCGGCACCCCCGAATCTCCCCGCTGGCTGGTCAAGAAGGGCCGCTACGACGAAGCCACCAAGGTGCTCAAGCGCGTCTACGGTCCGGAAGTCACCCTGGCTGACCTGCCCGAAGAGGCCGGCCAGAACGTCAGCGTCGGCCAGCTCCTGAAGTCCGGGTACGGCAAGCGCATGGCCTTCATCACCATCTTCTGGACCTGCTCAATCGTTCCCCTGTTCGCGGTCTACGCCTTCGGGCCGGCCATCCTGGCAGCCCTCAAGCTGGGCGGCGACATGGCACACATCGGCTCCGCCGCCATCACCGTGATGTTTCTCGTTGGATGCCTGGTTGCCGTGTTCCTGGTCAACAGGATGGGCCGGCGGCCCCTGATCATCCACAGCTTCCTCTGGAGCGGCCTGGCGCTTCTGGCCATGGGATTGTTCCCCGACGCCGACTCCTGGATCATCATGACCCTCTTCGCCGCCTACGCCCTCCTCATCGGCGGCACGCAGATCATGCAGTGGGTCTACCCCAACGAACTGTTCCCCACGGAAGTGCGCGGATCCGCCGTCGGGCTGGCCTCCTCCCTGAGCCGGATCGGCGCCGCCGTGGGCACATACCTGGTCCCCTTGGCCCTGACCACCCTCGGCATCGGACCCACCATGATCATTGCCGGGATCATCACGCTGATCGGCATGGCCGTTTCGATCGTCATGGCACCGGAAACCCGGGGCCTGACCTTGGGCGAGGCAGCCGCGCTGCCTGGCAAAATCCCCGCCAAGGCCGTCCTGAGCCAGCGCGCCGTGAACTAAGACGTGAACTAAACCGCCACTACTGCCCAGCAGCCCTCACCACAGAAAGTTCAGATCATGAAAGACGTAGTTATTGTCGGAGGCGGCCTCGCCGGCCTTTCAGCAGCCTGGCGGCTGCGGCACTGGGACTCGGTGGTGCTGGAAGCAGCCGAGCGGGTCGGCGGGCGGATCCGCTCGGAGCGCCGGGGTGCCTACTGGTTGAACTGGGGAGGGCACGTCTTCGCCGGGGAAGGATCGTCCACGGATGCCTTGCTCAAGGAAGTCGGGGTAACAGCCGTTCAGATCCCCGGATCCCTCCAAGCCCTGTCGATGAACGGCAAGTTCATTCGCAAAGGACACATCGCCACCTACCCGTTCCGCATTCCGATGTCCCTGACATCGCGCATCGACACCCTGCGGGCCGGCATGAAGGTGGTCAGCGGCGTGGCCAAGTACACGGGCGTCGTGAGGAAGCGTTCAGAGGAATCCGGTTCAATGCGCCAGCAGCGCATCTATGACTTCGAGAACGACAACTCGTTCCTCGACTTCATTGGAAACCTGTCAGAGGACGCAGCCGCACTGTTCAAGACCACCGTCACACGCTCCTCGGGGGACATGGACGAAATCTCTGCCGGCGCCGGAATCGGATACTTCAGCCTGGTACTGGGTATCGGCCAGGGGCTCAGCCGGGGCATCGTTGGTGGCCCCTCCACCCTGACCGAGTCGATCGCGGCCTCGCTGCGCGACCGCATCCAGCTCGGGGCCACTGTGCAAGAGGTCGTCCACAGGAAGAACTCCGTCGTCGTCCGGTACAGCCAGGGCGGTCTCGACCGTGAAGTAGAGGCCCGCGCCGTCGTCCTTGCGACCACCGCTGATGTGTCGCACAAAATTGGCGTTGACCTTCCTGAGGACCTGCGCGGTGCGCTCGGCCAAATCAAGTACGGCCCGCACGTCAGCACGGCCTTCCTGACCAACGAGACATCCCCAAGGCCCTGGGACGACATCTATGCCATCGCCGCGCCGAAACGCTCGTTCGCGATCGCCCTGAACCAGGCGAGCATCGTCCGCGGTTCCGAGTTCGTGCGCAAGCCCGGCGGCAGCTTCATGACGTTCTCGCCGGCCAGTCTGGGGCGCGCGTTGCTGGACAAGAGCGATGAGGAAGTCATCCAGACCCACCTTGCCGATCTGGACCAGGTTCTCGGTCACGGATTCGCTGACAGTGTGGTCGAGGCCGAGACGGACCGGTGGGAGGTTGCTTCGCCGTACTGCTTCCCCGGCCGGGCCAAGCTCCAGTCGACGCTCATGCGCGGGACGGACCGCGTGTTCCTGGCGGGCGACTTCCTCGGAACCCTCTACACCGAAAGTTCAATCACCACCGGCTTCTCGGCAGCCCAGGAAGCTGCCAGCCTGCTGGCCACGGAGAAGCAAGGCGCCCCGGCACCCACCCTGCGGCTGGCCACGGGCTCCTGATCCGCCACCGGCAAACCTAAGACCCCCCTCTTTCAAGGAGAAAACCAGACATGTCAAAGCAACTCCAAGGCGTCCTCACCGCACTGGCCACCCCGTTCGACCAGGACGGCGCCATCGACGTCGAGACGCTGCGGCGCGTCGTCGACCGTTCCGTCGACGCCGGCGTCGACGGCGTCGTGGCCGCCGGATCAACGGGTGAGGTTGGCGCCTTGTCCTCCGAGGAACGGCTGCTGCTCATCGATACCGTCATCAAGCAGGCGAACGGGCGCGTCCCGGTCATCGCCCAGACCGGGGCAACCTCGACGGCCGAGGCCGTCCGGCTTTCGCAGGCGGCTGAGAAGGCTGGTGCCGACGTGCTCATGCTGATCACGCCGTACTACGAGCCGTTGTCCCTGGAGGAAACAGTCACGTACATCAAGGACGTTGCCAGGTCGGTCAAGCTTCCGGTCATGCTCTACAACATCCCGGCCGTCACCGGCGTCAACCTGGACCCGGCAACCGTCCGTGCGCTGGCCGAAGAGGTGGACAACATCCGGTACATCAAGGACTCGAGCGCCAACTGGGAACAAGCCCTGCAGCTGATCCACCACCACGGCGATGTCATCGGCACCTTCATCGGATGGGATGTCTACCTCTACAGCGCTCTTGTTGAGGGCGCAGCGGGCGTCATGGCCGGTACGGCCAACGTAATACCCGACGAAATCGTTGCCGTCAGCCGGCTGATCGCCGAAGGCGACCTCACGGGTGCCCGTGAACTGTGGAAGCAGCTGTACCCGGTCGTGGACGCACTTCTCTCCGTTCCGTTCATCCCGGCCATCAAAGCCGGCATTTCCTTGCAGGGGCTTTCGGCCGGCTCGCCCCGGCGCCCCACGGCCGACCTCAATGCTGAGGACCTCGCCCGGGTACAACACGCGCTATCCGCCCTTTACCAGAACGTGGGGTAAGGGATGGGCCACGTCGCCGCACAGCAAATCGCTCAGTTCCAGGCAACACCCGCCCAGGGGAGGTAACCCACATGTCCATTTCGGTCAGCAACCCGACGCAGATCCACCGCTCCCATTCACCCGAACAGCTCATCACGCCCGAATTGCTCGCCCCCGGCCAGCACTTCATCGACGGAGCCTTCCGGCCCGGCAATTCCGGACCAATTACCCAGGTCATCGATCCCTGCAGTGGGAAGCCGCTCGCCGCCGTGGCCGACGGCACAGTGGAGGAGGTCGATGCGGCGGTTGCCGCCGCCGTCGCCGCCAAGGCCCAGTGGGGATCCCTGGTGCCCAAAGAACGCTCCGAAATCCTGCACCGGGTCGCCGACCGGCTCGCTGAAAATGCCGAGCCGCTGGCCCGGCTCGAGTCGGCTAACACGGGAAAGCCGTTCATGGTTTCTGAGGACGACGTCGCTGGAACGATCGACACCTTCAGGTTCATGGCAGGCGCCCTCCGGGCCACCACCTCCATGGCCGCCGGCACCTACGCCGCGGACCACCTGTCCCTGGTCCTGCGCGAACCCCTGGGCGTGGTGGGAGTCGTGACGCCCTGGAACTACCCCCTGCTCATGGGCGCCTGGAAGATCGCCCCCATCCTGGCAGCCGGCAACACCTTGGTGCTCAAGCCCTCCGAACAGACACCGCTGACCACACTGAAGTTCGCGGAACTCGTCGCCGACATCCTGCCGCCGGGGGTCTTCAACGTGGTCACCGGCCGCGGCTCGATCGTCGGTGCCCGTCTCTCCGAACACCCGGACGTGGACATGATTGCGCTCACCGGGTCGGTCAACAGCGGCCGCGCCGTTGCCCGCGGAGCCGCGGAATCACTCAAGCGTGTCCACCTCGAGCTCGGCGGCAAGGCCCCGGTGGTGATCTTCGCCGACGCCGACCTGGCGGCAGCCGCGACGTCCCTGCGGGCCGCCGGCTACTGGAATTCAGGCCAGGAATGCGGAGCAGCCTGCCGGGTGCTGGTCCACGAATCCGTGGCCGAACAGTTTACGGATCTGCTGGTCCAGGAGGTCAGTACGCTGAAGGTGGGCGAACCCGGCGCCGGGCCGGATATCGAGATCGGGCCGCTGACGTCCAAGGGACACTTTGACCGCGTCCTCGGCTACCTCGAGCGTGCACAGCGCGCCGGCATCCGGGCCGCCGTCGGCGGCTCTGCTCTTGAGGGTGCGGGGTACTTTGTCGCCCCAACGGTTTTGGTCGACGTGCCCGACGGCGCCGAGTGCTCCCGTGAGGAGATCTTCGGACCCGTCGTCACCATCGAGACCTTTGCCAGCGAAGAAGAAGCCATCGCCCGCGCAAACGACGTGCCGTTCGGCCTGGCCGCCTCTGTCTGGACCGAGGACGCGCGGCGCAGCCATGACGCGGCCTCCAGGATCGACGCCGGCACCGTCTGGGTGAACTCGCATCTGGTACTGGCCAATGAAGTTCCCTGGGGCGGATTCAAGGGTTCCGGCTACGGACGCGATCTGTCGATCTACGCCCTGGACGACTACTCCAGAACCAAGCACGTCATGCACAACCGCGGCCGGTAACCTGCGGAGAACGACGGCGGCAGCCTCCCGCCGTCGTCCACGTCGCCGGAAACGTGCGGGGTCGCCGGAAACTTGCGGGGTCGCCGGAAACGTGGGGGGGGGGGGGGGAAGTTCGGGGGCCCCCCCCCACAACCACCCATTATGGGCGGGAGTGGGGGGGGGGCGGCCCCGGGCGGGGCG
>NZ_JBHUBT010000001.1:0-350556 GCF_042788715.1 Arthrobacter sp. NPDC056886 | reverse complement strand
CGCCGGCCCCGCCCCCCCCCCTCCCACCCCCCCTGCCACGGGGCGGGTCCCACGACACCCTGGGCGCCCCACCCCCCCCCCCCCCCCCCCCCCCCCCCCCCCCCCCCCCCCCCACGATTCCGACGATTTCGGCGCGCTAGAGGGTACGCGGCGCCCGGCGTCGGGCCGCCGCGCCCGGCCGCCCGAATGAGGGACCTGCCAAGCTAGTCTTCAACTAGCTGTACCTGCCGCTATCGCCCGGCCACACAGAAACCAGGCCACTCAGAAACCAGGCACCATGATCCGTACCCTCGAGGACCGCGACGCCGCTCCCACCTATCTCCTGAGGGGCGCCCTCCTGAGCGAGGGCGCCGTCACGCCGGACTCCGTGGTGGCGGTGAAAGAGGGCCGGATCGCCTACGCGGGGCCAGGCGGCGGCTTTGATGCCGGGCAGTTCCCGGGGGCAGAGGAGCTCCCGCTGCCGCACGGCAGTTCACTGCTTCCCGGGCTCGTTGACCTCCACTGCCATGGCGCCGCGGGCGGCGGATTCCCAACCGGGGATGACCGGGCCTGCCGGGAGGCGGTGAACTTCCTGCACCGCAACGGGACCACCACCTTGCTGGCCAGCCTGGTCACGGCCCCGGTCGATGAGCTGGCGCGGTCGTTCGGCGTGCTCAAGGTCCTGGCGGCTGAGGGACTGATCGCCGGCGTCCATTCCGAGGGGCCTTTCCTCTCCTCCGCCCGCTGCGGCGCGCAGAACCCCCGCTGGCTCCGGGACCCCGATGCTGAACTGCTCCGGCACCTGCTGGCGGCCGCCGGCGGAACCCTGCGGACCATGACTTACGCCCCCGAGCTGCCCGGCGCCAGTGAACTGCTCCGGATCCTCACGGACCACGGCGTCACCCCCTCGCTGGGCCACACCGACGCCGATGCCCGCGTGGCGGCCGCCTCGCTGGCGGAGGCCGCGGACCTCATCGGCAGGGCCGCGGCCGGAGGGGCCTTCGGGCCGCGGGCCCGGCCCACGGTGACCCATCTGTTCAACGGCATGCCTCCCCTGCACCACCGCAGTCCCGGACCGGTCGCCGCGTGCCTGCGGCTGGCGGCGGCCGGCACGGCGGTGGTCGAGCTCGTCGGCGACGGCGTCCACCTCGACCCGGAGACGGTCCGGATGGTGTTTGAACTGGTCGGAGCCGAGGGCATTGCGCTGGTGACGGACTCCATGGCGGCGACGGGGCTGTCCGACGGCGACTATGAACTCGGCAGCTCGGACGTTGTGGTGCACGACGGCGTGGCCACCCTGAGGAGCAACGGCGCCCTTGCCGGGGGCACGGCGACCCTACTGGAGGTTGTCCGCGCCACCATCGCAGCGGGCGTGAGCCCTGCCGATGCTGTCATGGCGGCGACCCTGGTCCCGGCCCGCGTTCTGGGCCTGGAAACAGAGATCGGCGGCCTCCGGACCGGAATGCGCGCCGACGTCATCGCCGTTGATCCGGGTTTCGAACTCGCGGCCGTCCTGCGCGGCGGACGGATCCTGAAGGGACATCGGCGCGCCGCGCTTTAGCACGCGAATCCGGTGGCGCCGGCGGCTCTTGCGGAAGTTTCGAGCCGTCCTGATTGTTGTTGTGGTTGTGGGCAAGAATTATCTCCGGAAAGGAGCCCGCCATGATCCGCGTCGCTATCGTGCTCGGGAGCACCCGGCCCGGCCGCCTCGGAAAGGCGGTCGCCGACTGGGTCAGTTCCCGGGCATCAGAACGCGGCGATGCCAGCTTTGTCGTCCTCGACGTCGCCGATTTCGATCTGCCGCTTCTCGACGAGCCGCTACCGCCATCCCTGGGCCGGTACAGCCTCGGGCACACCAGGGCCTGGTCCGAAGCTGTCGACGGATTCGACGGCTACATCTTCGTCACGGGCGAGTACAACCACTCGATCCCCGGGGCGCTGAAAAACGCCGTGGACTACCTCTACAAGGAGTGGAACAACAAGGCGGCCGGGTTTGTCAGCTACGGAAGCAGCGGCGGCATCCGGGCCGTGGAACACTTCCGCGGAGTTGCCGCAGAGCTGCAGATGGCGGACGTCCGGGCCCAGGTCGCCCTGCCCTTGGCCACAGAATTCGTGAACTACCGCGACTTCGTCCCGACGGAGGCAGCGGAGCAGAACCTACAGACCGTGTTTGACCAAGTGATCGCCTGGGCCGGCGCGCTGAAGATCCTCCGCCCGGACCACGCCCACGGAAAAGAGGACGCCAGCGCTGCCTAACTGCTGCCCTGGCGGAACGCGGCTTGCCGGGGCCCGCTTAGCGTTTCCGAGATCCGGCTAGGCCGGGGTTTCCGTTCTGCGCCGCCGCCGACGGACGGGAGGCGTGTCCGCCCCGTGCGGTGCCGCGGCATAGGGGCTGGGCTGGGGTTCTTTCTGGACTTGAACGGAATCGGGCACGAGGACATGGACCGTGCCGCCGGCGGATTCCCGTGTAGCTCCGCCCGCGACGCTCCGAAGATAGTCGAGGGCCCCCTCTTCACTGAGTCCGTACTCCCGCACCAGCGTCCGCAATGCCAGGCCGGCCAGCGCCCGGGAGAGCTGCGCCGAAGAGAGATCGGCGCTGCTCCCGGACCTCAGCGACAGCTGCTGGACCAAACGCAGTGCCCGGGACAGGTGGCGGGCCAGCCGAGCCGCTGCCGTGATGTCTTCACTGGTGAAGACGTGCGGCCAGGGCGCGTACAAGTTCACCGCGGCCTGAAATACCGATTGTGGGATCAGCGGAACGGACACGAGGGACTGGACCCCAAAGGCTGCTGCTGCGGCGGCGTACCCCGGCCAGCGGCGCTCCAGGGACGTGTCTCCCACAAACACAAATTCACCGCTCCGAACGGCGGTGCGGGCCGGCCCGTCGTCGAAGGATCGTTGCGCCTCATCCGCGGCCCGCGCCGGTGCACTGCCCGCGGTCAGGGTGAGGGCCTCTGCGGATCCGAGCAGGGTGATTGCCCAGCTGATCCCGCGGCCGGCACCACCGATGTCGTCGACAAACTCGCTCATGGCCTCGCTGAGGAAGGCACCGACATCCGGGTCGTTGAAGTGCAGCTCCCAGAAGGAGGCATGACGATCCGGCCGGCCGTCTCTTGCAGTTCCTAGGGTCATGTTCCACGCTCGAGATCAAAGCACGCAGCTCACTGTTGAACCGATGAAAACAGCATACGTCCGGGCGGACACCGCCGCGCCAACCGTCTGTCAGAGCCGGAGACCCTGCGGAAAACGCTGGGTCCCGGGGCGTTCCGGTGGACTGTTCCCGTGAGCCTGTCCCGGTGATCCGCGCCGGTGAACTTGTTCCGGTGATAGCGGTAAACCGCACCAGCCCCGCGGCGGCCCAGGGAGGTTCCAACGTCCCTCCCTGGACCGCCCGCCCCGGCTTCAACACCAGTCGCGGAGGACCCGCCCGCCGTGGCACAACCATTTATACCCGCGTTCGCCCGGTCCCAAAAGAGCCATTTGGCCCATCCAGACTGGCCTTGGATTTCCATTCATTTCACCCCCGGCGGATGAGGTCCGCGGCCGCGTTCAGGCAGACGATGGAGATGCCCGCCGATGCCCGATGCTCGGGGGCAGGCCCGCCTGGGAGAGGAGCTTCCAATGTCGAAACCGCACGCAATCCTCGTGGGATCCATCGCGCTCGGGGCCGCCGTCGCTCTGCTCACCGGATGCAGCCCAAGCAGCCCGCCGGCGGCCACTTTAAGCCCTACCGCAACCATCTCGAGCCCGCCTGCGAGCATGTTGCCGGTCTGCGCTGCTGCCGATGCCCATGCCGCGGCACTGAAAAATTTCAAGGACACGCTGAAGCCGGACGCCACGATCGAGGAGGTCCGCGCGGCCCAAGAACAAGTCTCCAAGACCTATGAAGAGCTGGCCAAGGCAAGCGAGAACCTCGCCCAACAGCGGGCGGAGGCCGTCAAAGCCGCTGAAGCCAAGTTCAACGCCGCAGTCGCCGCGGTTCCTGACACTGCCACCTTGAAGCAGGCAGCTGATTCCCTCCGGGACGAAGCCTCGAACGTCGAGGCCGCGGTCCGCGACCTCAGGACCGAGGTCAAGTGCTAGCTGGCATGCCCGGTGACGACGTTCGAGTGTCAGTCGCCTGTACGACGAAGTCAGTAAGGACGAGCTGAAGGGATTGAGCCCGGTGCAATACCGTACTCAATCCCTTCAGCTCCAGCTCCTAGGTGAGCAGGTCAGACGGTGGGCCGGGTCACTTCTTTTCAGGCAGGAACATTGCCTTTTCCAGCGGTGTCACAGTGAGTGATTTGAGCTGGGCGGTCCCGCCTTCTGCGAAGAGGGCCATCTTGTCGGCTCCGGCGTTGGGGAAGACCTGGTCGGTGATGGTCTTCAGACCGTCCTGGGCGAACACCTCTACTGATGAGCGGTCGAGGTAGATCCGTATGGTGAAGTTGCCCTTCTTGTCCAGGGTGACGGGCACGTTCTCGATGGAAGCGAACGTCGGGTGGAAAGCCGTGTTGCCGGAGTTGGTGCGGTCAAGGAAGAGCTTCTTGGTCGTGGCGTCGTACCCGATGACGGTGGATGATGTTCCATCCCCCAGCACGGTGATGCCGGATTTCTTGGCCGTGCCCGGAGCGATGGTGATGTCGACTCGTTGGACCTGACCGGAGGTGGCAGCGGGCAGTTGGGTTCTCCCCTCCGCGATCGGGATGCCCTTCGTTGTTGAATAGCTTGGCTTTTGGGCCAGCTTGTCGACCTGCTTGACGGCGCTTTGGGTGAGTCGGGGACCTTCCGGCGTCTGCGTCAGTTTCACTTCGCGCGGCAGTGCCATGGCGCTGCGCCACGGGTTGGTGGGGATGTTGTTGGCGTAGTCCCAGTTGTTCATCCAGCCCAGCATGACCCGTTTGTCTTCGGCCATATTGGCGAAGGACACGGCGGCGTAGTAGTCGCGGCCGTAGTCAAGCCAGTCATAGGACAGCAGTCGGGTTGTCGCTGCGGTGGAGCTCGCCATGAACTCGTCAGCGAGGATATGTCCCCAGCCGAATCGGTTGTTGTCGACGACTTTGATTTGTGCCTGTTGGCCAACGAATTCCTTGACATTCCATGACGCCCAGTCGAGCGTTTCACTGTCGTTTCCGGTGACCGTGCGGACCACCTGTCCGTTGACTACCAGGTTCACGGATTCTTCATCGGACCTGGGAACAGCGGCGGTGTCGGTGAGCATGACATGGTCAAGGGTCAGGTGTCCCCACCCACCGGTAGCCTGGTCGACGACCCGCAGCTGCGCATTCTGTCCCGCGAATTCGGAGACGTCCCAGCCCTTCCAGTTCAGGATTCCGGAATTATCTCCTGCCAGGGAGCGGACCACGCTGCCGTTGATGAGCAACTGGACGGCCAGGATCTGTCCGGAGTCCGCGGAGCGGTTGCCGCCGCCGACCAGCATGCTCATGAAATTCTTGGTGATGGGGAATTCCGGTGATGTCAGGGTGCCCTGCCGGTCATCGCCCGGTGCGGTGCCGGTCTCGAAGGTGTTGACCCGCTTGGTCCCGATGTAGAAGTCCCCGCCACTGGCGGAGGGCTGGAAATTGGGGGTGAGGTCGCCGGTTCCAGTCCAGCCGGCGTCGGAAAGTGTCGTCCCCTGGGGAACCTCGAAGCCGTCAAACTTGAGCTCCCCGTCGGGCGGGGTGTTATCCAGTTTGTCGGAGACCCGCGGGTGCTTGCCGCCGCCCACCAGGAAGTTCAGGTAGTCATCGGACACCGTAAAGGTTGGTGACTGCATGGACCCAAGCGGCCAGTCGCCGTCATTGAAGGAATTGATGAGGCCGATGGCGCCGAAACCGGTCACTGGGCTCTGTCCGGGAAGGGCGCCGGAGGCGGGGGTGTCACCGAAAGGGCCGTTCTTCCAGTTGCCCGGCTCGTTGTTCACAGTCCAGCCGCTATAGGTTCCGTCGTTGAACCCGGCCAGGGACGTGCCCGGAGGAAGCGCCGCGGCCGGTTTGGTGGTGTCGGAGGTGAAGGTGGTGCCATCGAAGTTTCCGACGAAGTACTGGCCCGCCGATCCGCTGGCCACTCCGCCGGGATTGATGTTCACGACCATGACCCATTTGACGTTGTTGGGGTCCCCGTCTACGGCAAGCGGGAACAGGTCCGGGCATTCCCACTGCCCGCCGGTGGCGTTGGCTGGACCGAATGCGCTCAGGGAAGTCCAGTTTTTGAGGTTGTCGGACTTGTAGAGGACCACCTTGTGCTCCTGTGCCTCGACCGCGGTCATCACCCAGTAGCCGCCGCCGGGTGTGTCGTACCAGATCACCTTCGGGTCGCGGAAGTTGGCCGAGTTCCTGTTCAGCACGGGATTGCCGGAGTACTTCGTCCAGGTCTGGCCGTCGTCCAGGCTGTAGGCCAGGGACTGCGCCTGCAGGCCGCGGTGCGGGGAGGCGTCCTTGTACGCGCTGGTGTAGATGGCCACTAGGGGCGGGTTCTCCGCAGTGCCGAAACCCGAGGAATTGTCCTTGTCCACCACGACGCTGCCGGAAAAGACGTCTTCCTGGTCATCGGTGGAGATGGCCAGGGGCTGCTCCTTCCAGTGGACAAGGTCTTTGGAGGTGGCGTGTCCCCAGGACATGTTCCCCCAGGTGTTGCCGGAGGGGTTGTGCTGGAAGAACAGGTGGTAGACGCCCTTGTGGAAAACCATTCCGTTGGGGTCGTTCATCCAGTTTTTTTCGGGCGTGAAATGGAGGGCCGGCCGGTAGGGTTCGTCCCCGGGGGTTGTGGCAGCCGACGCCGGCAGGGAACCTGCCAGCGCCGCGGCCAGCGTCAGTCCCGCGAGCGTCAGTGCAGAAACGGCATGCGTCCTGCGGGTAGTCGTTCTTTTCATCTGCTTGTTTCGCCCTTCATCGCGCGCGTCGTCAATAGACAACGTTGTCAGTGCGAAGGACGCTAAGTTATGTCCATCAGACAAGTCAACGGTTTGGCGATTCGGGCATGATGACGCCCGGCCACTACTCCAAGGGCAGGAGCCAGGTCAGCGCCGACCCGTCGCCCTCGATATGGCGGGCCAGTTCCTCATTAAATCGGAAGCCATAATCCGCCCGGATGTGTTCCTCGAACGCGGCTTCATCGCGATAAACCTCGAAGACAAAGTAATCCCTGGGATTCTCCTCCCGCGTGTACGGAAGGAAAAGAACGTTTCCTGGTTCCTGGCTGACGTTCTGGGTCAGTTCAAGCATCATTTCAGCAACGCGGGCTTCACTGCCGGGCTTGACGGTGAATTCGGCGTACAGGGTCTTGCTCATGGGTATCCCTTCCAAGTCAATCGGTTGTTTAGGCATGGACGGCCTCAGGATGGAGGACGGAGTTCGCCGGAGCCTCGTTGAATCAGCTCCGAGGGAACGACATACGTACGCGGAGGCTGCTTGTCGCCATCAATTCTGGCCAGCAGCCGCTCCGCTGCCAGCTTCCCGATCCGCTCGGGATGTTGGGCGATGACCGTGATGCCCGGATCCATCATGTCCGCCAGTGTGAAGTCATCGAAGCCCACCAGCGCAACGCGCCGCCTGGCACCCAACTCCTTCAGCGCGCGCATGACACCGAACGTGACAAGGTTCTGGCTGGAGAAGATGGCCGTTGGGGGGTCCTCGGCCGTGAGCAGTTCAAGCGCGGCCAGCCGTGCCGACTCCTCATCATGGAGTCCGTCGCGGACCGGAACAGTGGACGTTGGAATGCCGGCCCGGCCCAGTTCCTCGATGAATCCGCGCCGCCGCTCCCGGGCGGTCTGGATGTCCGTGCGGTCGCCCAGACAGGCGAGTTTGGTATGGCCGTGTGCCAGGAGGTGGGCCGCTGCCCTGGCGGCTCCGACAGCGTTGTCGGTCACCACGGCGTCCGCCTCGATGCCCACGGGTTCACGGTCAATGAACACCATGGGCAGGTCGCGGGAGTGTTCCGGAATGATGTAGGACTGGCTCCGCGCGATGGGGGTCAGGACAAGCCCGTCCACCCGCCGGCCGAGGAACGCGGCCACCAGCGCCTTTTCCCGTGCGGGGTCATCGTCGAGGCTGGCGGCGAAGACGGCCATGCCGCGGGCCGCAAGCGCGTCTTCCAGCGCCCGGTGGATCTCGCTGCTGAACGGGTTGGACACACTGGGCAGCAGGAGGCCGATCGAAAGCGTCTTCCGGCCGGTCCGCCGGAGACTCCCCGCCGCCATGTCCAGCTGGTAGTTGAGCTGCTGGGACGCGCCCAGCACGCGCTGGCGGGTGGCTTCGGAGACGCCTGGCTCGTCGTTCATTACGCGGGAAACCGTCTTGATACCCACTCCTGCCAGGGCCGCAACGTGGCGCATGGTGGGGCGGCTATTACCGGGGTCCGCTTGGTAACGATTAGACATCGTTGTCATAGCATCGTCCTTCATCATCGAATTTTCATTGACTCTACCTTGTGACGCTGGTTACATGATGCCTGACATCGTTGTCAGGCATCGGGAGGTGCCACGAAAACAGGAGATTCAATGTTGAGTTCCAAAGCCCCGCGCACCATCACCCGCCGCCTGACCGCCATGGGCGCAGTACTGACCCTCGGCACCCTCAGCCTCGCCGCCTGCGGCGGAACCCCCGCCGCCAGCCCCGCCAGCTCATCCGCCGAAAAGGTGGGTGTGTCCCTGATCGTGAAGACCACCACCAACCCCTTCTTCGTCTCGATGCAGGACGGCGCGAAGAAGGCAGCCGAGGCCGAGGGCGTGGACCTGAAGCTCGCAGCTGGCAAGGCTGACGGCGACGAAGACACCCAGATCCAGGCGATCGAGAACGCCATCTCAAAGGGCGACAAGGGCATCCTGATCACGCCCAACGGCCCGTCCGTGGTGGACGCGCTGAAGAAGGCAAGGGATGCAGGCCTCTTCGTCATCGCCCTGGACACGCCGCCGGACCCGGCGGACGCAGCCGACATCACGTTCGCCACCGACAACTTCGCCGCCGGCGAGCTGATCGGCAAGTGGACGGCGACCCAGCTGGGCGGGAAACAGGCGACGATTGCCCTCATCGACCTCTTTGACGACAAGGTTGTCTCGGTTGACTACAACCGCGACCAGGGCTTCCTCACGGGCCTCGGCATCGACACCGCGGACGCCAAGAAGAACGGCGACGAAGCCAAGACCGGCAAGTACACCGGCGGCAAGGGCGGCAGCTACGAGATCGTGGGCAGCCAGGCCTCCCAGGGCGCCGAGGACGGCGGGCGCACGGCCATGGAAACCCTCCTCGCCAAGAACCCGAACATCAACGTCGTCTACACCATCAACGAACCTGCTGCCGCGGGGGCCTTCGAGGCGCTGAAGGCCGCCGGCAAGGAAAAAGACGTCCTGATCGTCTCGGTAGACGGCGGCTGCACCGGCGTCAACAACGTCAAGTCCGGCGTCATCGGTGCCACCTCCCAGCAGTACCCGGTCAAGATGGCCGAACTGGGCGTCAAGGCAATCGTTGAACTCGCCAAGACGGGCAAGAAGCCGGCCAACTCCGCAGGATTGGACTTCTACAACACCGGCGTCGAACTCGTCACGGACAAGCCGGCCGACGGCGTCAAGAGCATCACCACCGCCGACGCCTCCGACATCTGCTGGGGAAAGTAACCCACCAAGATTCACTGCGGAGCGGGGAGGCCGCAGCTCGACTGTCGGCCTCCCCGCACTCCAGCCACCGAGCTAGGCCCGCCCTAGCAAACACCACGGAAGATCAGGATCAATTGTGACCCAGCAACAGATCGCCGGCCCGCCCAGCGCCGGGCATGCCGACCTGGCGGAGGAATTCCTTGACCGGCAGACACCGCTCAGCCGGATACGCAACATCCTCCACCGTTACCCCGCCGCCAGCCCCGCCCTCGTACTTTTCATCGCGGTGGTCGTGTTCGGCCTCCTCAATGACAGGTTCCTGCGGGTTGAAAACCTCTCCCTGATTACCCAGCAGGTCTCCGTCGTCGGCACCCTGGCCATCGCCCAGACCCTCATCATCCTCACCGCAGGCATCGACCTTTCCGTCGGGGCCGTCATGATCCTTTCATCGATGGTCATGGCCCAGCTCGCCGTCAACAACGGACTGCCCGCACCCGTCGCGCTGCTCACAGGCCTGCTCGTCGGACTCGCAGCCGGAGCACTCAACGGATTTCTGGTGACCCGGTTTCGGCTCCCGCCGTTCATCGTCACCCTCGGCACGCTGAATATCTTCATCGCCCTGACACTGCTCTACTCCAACGGCGCGACAGTGCGCGGCTCGGCCATGCCGGACCTGCTCACCTGGACCGGGACCACATTCCCGGTAGGCCCGGTCAGGATCTCCACCGGGGTCGTCGTGATGCTCGTGCTCTACATCGCTATCGCGTTCATCCTCGGCAAGACCGCATGGGGCAGGCACGTTTACGCCGTGGGCGATGACAAGGAGGCCGCCCGTCTGGCCGGCATCGCCGTCAACAAAGTCCTCATGAGCGTCTACCTCGCCGCCGGCGCTGTCCTGGCCGTCGGCGCCTGGATCCAGATCGGCCGCACCAACGCAGCCAGCCCCAACGCCGGCGTCGACCTGAACCTAGACTCCATCACCGCCGTCGTGATCGGCGGAACAAGCCTCTTTGGCGGACGCGGGTCCGTCTGGGGAACCCTCCTGGGCGCCCTGATCGTCGGCGTCTTCCGCAACGGACTCTCCCTCGCAGGCCTTGACGTGCTCTACCAGACACTCGCCGTGGGCGTCCTCATCATCCTCGCTGTGTCCATCGACCAGTGGATCCGAAAGGTGAAATCATGACCGCCACCCACCTAGAGCCGGCCGAAACCCAAGTACGCCAGCCCATCCTGCAGGCCCGGAACCTCGTCAAGACCTTCGGCCGCGTCGTAGGCCTGGACGGCGTCAGCCTGGACCTGTACCCGGGCGAAGTCCTGGCGATCATCGGCGACAACGGTGCAGGCAAGTCCACGCTGATCAAGTGCCTCACCGGTGCCGAGATTCCGGATACTGGCGAGCTGATGGTGTCCGGGCAGCCGGTCCATTTCAAGCGCCCCCAGGACGCCCGAGCCCACGGCATCGAAACGGTGTACCAGAACCTTGCCGTCTCGCCGGCCCTGGACGTCGCCTCCAACCTGTTCCTCGGCCGGGAAGAACGGCGTGCGGGCCTCCTCGGGAGTGTGTTCCGGATGCTCGACACCAAAGGCATGCGCACGAAGGCCAAACAGGAGCTGACCCGACTGGGAATCTCCACCCTCCAGGACGTCACAGTCCCGGTGGAGAACCTGTCCGGCGGCCAGCGCCAGGCTGTCGCCGTGGCCCGCGCCGCGGCGTTCGGTTCCAAGGTGGTCGTGCTGGACGAGCCGACGGCGGCACTCGGCGTCCGGGAATCGAACCAGGTCCTGCAGCTGGTCCGGGACCTCCGGGACCGGGGCCTGCCCGTCATCCTGATCAGCCACAACATGCCCCACGTGTTTGACGTGGCGGACAGGATCCACATCCAGCGTCTCGGCAAATGCGGGGCCACCATCACCCCGCAATCCCACACCATGACCGACGCGGTGGCGATCATGACCGGTGCCGCCACCGCCTGAACACTGGCTGCGCCGATATTCAGTCCGCGGACCCGGTTGCCGGTCCGCGGACTGAATTGGCTCTGAACAAGCCCGCCATCAGCTTCCCACGAGAGACACACCATGGATTACGTGAAAACAGCCCGGCCCGGCCCGCAGCATCCCCTCGACGTCATGGTCGTAGGCGAAGCTCTGATCGACGTGGTCACAACGTCACACGACACAGTCGAACACCCCGGCGGCTCACCGGCCAACGTCGCCTACGGGCTCGGACGCCTTGGCGTAACAACAGGCCTGCTCACGGCCATTGCCCCGGACGCGCGGGGAGACTCTATCGAAAATCATCTCCGCAGCGCGGGAGTCATACTTCTGCCCGGATCAAAATCCCTCACCCGGACAGCATCGGCAACAGCAACCCTGGAACCGGACGGCTCCGCCAGGTACGACTTCGACATCACCTGGGACCTTGCCCTAGTAGCCCCCGCCTGCGTCCCCAAAATACTGCACACCGGTTCCATCGCCACTTTTCTCAAGCCCGGTGCTGGCGCCGTGAGATCAATGCTCGAACAGGCGCACAGAGACTGCATGATCACCTACGATCCCAACATCAGGCCAGCCCTGCTCGGCAGCCACGCAGAAGCGAAAGCCACCTTCGAAGAGCTCGTGCCACTAACCGACGTCGTCAAACTCAGCGACGAAGACGCCCAATGGCTGTACCCCCAAAAAAGCCTGGACGAAACCGCAGCCCACATCCTCGGTTTGGGCACCGGACTCACCGTCATTACCAAGGGCGCAGAAGGCTCACAATTCACCACGCCCACCGCTAACATCAGGATTCCTGCCGTGAAGTCCAGCGTTGCCGACACCATCGGCGCCGGGGACTCATTCATGTCCGCCCTGATTCTGGGCTTTCTCACCCGAGGAACCGAAGGCTTCGCCCCAGCTGTCTTGGAGCAGCTTGGACACACCGCTGCCGCAGCCGCGGCCATTACCGTTCAGCGCCCGGGAGCGAACCCCCCGACGCTGGAAGAACTCAACTTCGCCGTCGAAGCCCGGCCCTTAGCCCAATACGCCGGTTCCTGAGCGCCACGCTCGGGCGCCGCGCGCGGCGAGCCGCCGACGCCTCACCGGGTTAGTTGAGGCCGAACCGGGGCCCGCATTTCGCGGGGACTGGCGGGGTATCTGTGGTGATTGGGCTTGGTTGACGACGGCGGGACCTCCCGCCGTCGCCCGTTGCGTTCTGTCAGGCGTCGTCGTGCGCGAGGCTGCTTGAGAGCCCGCGGTGCGCGTCGGCCTGGTCCTGGAGCGCCTTGGCCCGGGTCTCGAAGATGCCGACCGCGTCTGCCCCGGCGGCAAAGCGCAGCGGCGGCTCGTCCAGTTCGGCCAGATGGATCAGGGCGTCGGCGAGCTTGGCCGGATCCCCGCCCTGCTGTCCGTCCATGCTTTGCCAGGCGGCGATGGTTTGGCGCGTGCGCTCGGCGTAGTCGTCAATGGTGGGTTCCGCGTAGCGCGTGGATTCCCGGGTGAGCAGTTCAGTACGGAAGAACCCCGGCTCAACGATCATGCTGCGGATGCCGAACGGGGCGACCTCCGGTGCCAGAGACTCCGCCCACCCCTCCACACCGAACTTCGATGCAGCGTAGGCGCTGAGGAACTCCCCGCCTGCGATGCCGGCGGTGGAGGAGATGGTGACGACCAGCCCCGAGCGCTGGGCCCGCATGACCGGCAGGGCCGCGCGGGTGACGTTCATGGGCCCGAACATGGTGGTCTCGATCTGCGCCCGGAAGTCCTCCGGGGTGATTTCCTCGAAGAACCCGGCATAGAAGTTGCCGGCGTTGTTGATGAGAACGTCGATCCGGCCAAACCGGTCGACGGCGGCCTGCACGGCCGCTTCCGCCGCGGCGGGGTCGGTTACGTCGAGCTTCACTGCCAACAGGTCCTCGCTCTCGCCCACGGCCTGGGCAACCTTTTCCGGGTTGCGTCCGGTGGCGACCACCGCGTGGCCGGCGGCCAGAGCCGCCTTCGCGATGTCAGTCCCCATACCGCGGCCAGCGCCGGTGATGAACCAGACCTTCTTCTCGGGCATGTTTTCCTTCTGTTGAGTCGGGTGATGCTGTTCATTCATGTGGTGCTGTTCAGTCATGTGTTTGTTCTGTCTTTCTTGAATTGCGGGCCCCTGGCTGCTCGTGGGAGCGCGTTTCGGGGACGGTGGATCCGCCGGCAGGACTGCCGGTGGTAGTTGTTTCGGGAGGCGATGCCGCCCAGCTGGCGAGGAACGCCAGCGCGTTTTCGGACGCAGAACCGGGCTCTGCCGTGAAGGTGAACAGGGTCTGTCCCTCATCGCCGGGAAGGGTCAGCGTCTCGAACTGCAGGGACAAGTCCCCGGCGACGGGGTGGTGGAAGCGCTTAGTCCCCGTGGTGTGGATCCGCACGTCGTGCCCAGCCCATAGCGCGGCGAAGAGCCCGCTGCGTGTGGTCAGCTCCCCCACCAGCTCGTTCAGGGCCCGGTCGTGCGGGTTCCGCCCCGCTTCCAACCGCAGCATCGCGACCGTGGTAGCCGCGATCGCGCGCCAATCCGGGTAGAGATCTGCCGCGCCCGGATCGAGGAAGAGGTAGCGCGCCTGGTTCGGCAACCGCCCCGGTGTGTCCGGGCCCGGCTGCACGGCGGAGTTGAACACCTCCGCGTACAGCGCGCGGCCCAACAGGTTCGCGGCCAGCACGTCCGAACGGCTGTTCTGCACCAGGGCCACCACTCCGGTCATGCCATCCAGGAGTCGCAGCACCCCTGGACGGACCCGCTGCTGCGGCGGCCGGCGGGACGCCCGACGCGACGGGGTGCTGGCCGTCCGGGCCAGGTCCATCAGGTGCGCCCGCTCGGCGTCGTCAAGCTGAAGTGCAGAAGCGACAGCCTCGAGCACGGCGCCCGAGACGCCGCGCAATTTGCCCCGTTCCAGCCGCGTGTAGTAGTCCGTGCTCACCCCGGCGAGCTGCGCCACTTCCTCACGGCGCAGGCCCGGCACACGGCGCAGCTCCCCGTAATTGGGGATGCCGGCCTGCTTCGGGCTGATCTTCGCGCGTCGCGAGATCAGGAACTCACGGATTTCGTCTCTTCTGTCCACGTCCACCACGCTACGCAGGCCGGAGGTGCAGTGGCAGTGTCTATCAGACACCCCCAATCCGCTTTGAAACCCGGCCCGCTGGACACGGCGCCGTAACCCAATCGGACGCCTTTCGTTGACAAGTGCAAAACGTTTTGTGTAGCGTAGCTCACACCAGAAACAAAACGTTTTGCAAAGGGAAGTCAATGACGACAAGAGTGGGAATACGCGACGTGGCCAAGGCCGCCGGGGTCTCAGTGACCACGGTGTCGCACGCCCTCAACGACGCCACGAGTTTCCGGGTGAAGGCAGCAACGCAGCAACATGTCCGGGACGTGGCCAGGGATCTTGGGTATGCCCCGAACAAGATGGCCAGCGGACTGCGCAACCAGCGCTCCCAGATCCTGGGCCTGGTCAGTGACGAAATCACTACCACCCCCTTTGCGGGAGCCATGATCCGCGGCGCACAGGACGCTGCCTACGACCGCGGCTATGTGGTCATGGTGGTCAATTCTGGCCTGGACAGCGAGCTTGAAAACCGTGAAATCAACATGCTCCGGCAGCACCAGGTGGACGGGGTGGTCTATGCCCGGATGTACCACCAAAGTGTCCAGGTCCCCGCGGAACTTGAAGGCCTTCCCACCGTGCTGTTGGATGCCGTCAGTGACGACAGGTCCATTTCCTCGGTTATCCCCGACGAGGTGGGCGCTGCCGAAACGGCTGTTGAAGCAATCATCCAGGCGGGACACACCCGGATCGGGATGATCAACAACATGGACGACATCCCCGCGACGCACGGCCGCAGGGAGGGCTTCCTCAAGGCTCTCCGGCGGCACGGGCTGCAGCACGACCCCCGCCATTTCGTGATCGGTCAGGCCGGAACCCCCGGAGGCCGTGAGGCCGGGCTGGGCCTTCTCGGTCAGCCCGACCGTCCCACAGCCCTGTTCTGCTTCAGTGACAGGGTTGCCATGGGCGTTTACCAAGCGGCCACTGCATTGGGACTGCGCATTCCGGAGGACGTTTCCATTGTGGGGATCGACAATCTCGAAATCATCGCAGACGCCCTGTGGCCGGGGCTCACTACCGTCGCCCTCCCCCACTACGAAATGGGCCGTTGGGCGGTCGACCGGATCCTGGACGACATTGAGAATCCGGATGCACCCGCCGTCCAGACGCAACTGGAGTGCCCCCTGATTGAGCGGGGGTCGCTCGGCCCGCCGCCAAGTTAGCTGATCGCTGGCCGGTTAGCTGACCGCCGGCAACAAACCGCCATCACCAAACCGCCATCACCAAACCGTTCCACCGCCCGGGACCGCACAAAAAGGGACGCAGCCGTTGCACCGGCCGCGTCCCGCCGGACCCGGGACAATCCCCCATGCAAAAATTCGGCAGAAAGATTGACCATGAACAAGCGATTCACCCGGATCCTAGCCACCAGTGTAGCTGCGGCGGCACTCATCGGCTCCCTGGGCGCCTGCGGAAAAGGCAGCGCCTCTGCCTCGCCCGAGGGCTCCAACGAGATCACCATGTGGACCCACAACGCGGGCAACCCCGAAGAGCTGGCTGCAATTGAAAAGATCGTGGACTCCTACAACAAGAGCGCCGGCGCCAAGGCCAAGATCAAGGTCCAGGCGTTCCCGCAGGACTCCTACAACGACTCTGTGGTCTCGGCCGCGGCCTCCGGGAAGCTCCCCTGCATCGTTGACATCGATGGCCCCAATGTTCCCAACTGGGCCTGGGCGAAGTATCTGACACCGCTGAAGCTCGAGGCCGATGTTTCCAAGAACCTGCCGAGCACGGTGGCCAAGTGGGAGGGTGAGACCTACGCCGTGGGCACCTATGACGTCGCCCTGGCGATGCTCGCCCGCGCTTCGGACCTCAAGGCGGCGGGTGTCCGCGTCGCCACGCTTGAGAAGCCGTGGACCAAGGCCGAGTTCCAAGACGCGCTGACCAAACTCAAGGCGCTGGGCAAGTGGGAGTACCCGCTGGACATGGGTACCGCCGGAACCGGCGAATGGCTGCCGTACGCCTACTCCCCGTTCCTGCAGTCCTTCGGCGGAGACCTGATCAACCGCGACGGGTTCCAGTCCGCAGACGGCGCCCTCAACGGCGACAAGGCCGTCGAATGGGCCCAGTGGTTCCGCGGCCTTGCCGACCAGGGATTCATGGCCAAGAAGAGCGGCAAAGACTCCACCCAGGACTTCCTCAACAACAAGAGCGGCATCCTCTACACCGGCTCTTGGGCTGCAGACAAAGCACGCGCTGCGGTGGGTGCGGACCTCGTGGTCATGCCGTCAGTGGACCTCGGGAACGGTCCCAAGATCGGCGGCGCCTCCTGGCAGTGGGGCGTGACCAGCGGCTGCGGCAACTCCGCGGCAGCCATGGACTACCTCTCCTACTCACTCAAGCCGGAAAACCTGGCCGCAGTGGCGAAGGCGACCGGCACCATCCCGGCCACCGATGAAGCGGCCGCGCTCCTCCCCGAATATGCGAAGGGCGGCACCAACCGGATCTTCATGGAGCTTTCCCGCAACTACGCGGTGATGCGTCCTGAAACCCCTGCTTACCCCTTCATCGCCACCGAATACGGCAAGGCTGTTCAGGACATCCTCGCCGGCGCCGACCCCAAGACGGCGCTGGACAAGTCGGTCAAGGCCATCGACGCCAACATCAAGTCCAACGGCGGCTACAAGAACTAGCCGGCTGCCAGTGGTACGAGGACGGCGGCGCCACAACCGCCGCCGTCGTCGTACCTCCGGCCCTGACTGTCGACGGAGAAACCCATGACAACCACCCAGCTTCCCTCCACCGGCCGCCGCCTGGCGGACCCGGCCCCGGCCCCGGCCGCACCGCCCCGCAAACCGCGCCGCCGGACGCGCCACCTGCGCGAACAGATCAGCGGGTGGGGAATGATCGCCCCGGCCGCGATCCTCCTGCTTGCCTTCGTCTTCCTCCCGGCGATCCTGGGCTTCGGCCTGGCGTTTACCAACGCCCGGCTGGTTTCCCCGCGGCCGGTGGAGTTCGTCGGCACGGACAACTTCGCGCGGCTCTTCGCGGATCCCACGTTTTGGCGGTCGCTGCTGAACGTCAGCTATTTTGCCGTTGTGGTGGTGCCCGTCCAGTCCGGCATCGCCCTGGCGATGGCCCTCCTGATCAACAAGAAGTTCCGCGGCGTGAACTTCTTCCGCACCATCTACTTCCTTCCCGTGGTCACTTCCATGGTGGTGGTGTCCCTGCTGTGGCTGTTCATGTACCGCAAGGACGGCCTGATTAACGAGATGCTGTCGGCGGCCAGCTTCGGCCTGATCAGCGGGCCGGACTGGCTCAATGATCCCGCCACAGCCATGCCGGCTATCATCGCCCTGTCCATCTGGCAGGCGGCCGGTTTCCACATGATCATCTGGCTCGCAGGCCTGCAGAGCATCTCAGGCGAACTGTACGAGGCCGCCCAGCTCGACGGGGCCAGCCGCTGGCACCAGTTCCGCTACGTGACCTGGCCCGGCCTCAAACACACCCGCACCCTGGTCCTGGTGACCATCACCATCCAGGCGCTGGGGCTCTTCGACCAGGTCAGCGTCATGACCCAGGGCGGGCCCCTCGATTCCACCACCACCATCATTTACGAGGCGGTCCGCTCCGGCTTCAAGCAGCAGGAAACCTCCTACGCCTCGGCCATCTCGCTCGTATTCTTCGTCCTCGTGCTGCTGATCTCCGCAGTGCAGCGCTACCTGACCCGAGAGAAGGACTGACGTGAAACAGACGCCCAATTCCAAAGGTCTCAGCAGCGCAGCGACCATGGCGGTCCGCATCCTGTTCGCCGCCGCCGCCGGCTTCCCCATCGTGTTCATGATGGTGTCCTCCCTCAAACCGGACCAGCAGATCTTCGGTGACATGTCCTCGGTGGCAGCGTTCCTGCCGATCGGCAACATCTCGCTGGACAACTACACAGCCGTGTTCGACCGGGTCCCCGCCGCCCGCTTCCTGATCAACTCCATCGGCATTTCCGCGGTAACGGTGGTGCTCGGCATCTTCATCAACAGCCTCTGCGCGTTTGCCTTGTCCCGCATGGAGGTTCGCGGCAAGCGCGTGGTGTTCACCGCGATCCTCGCCACCCTCATCGTGCCTTTTCAGACGCTGGCACTGCCGCTGGTGTGGTGGGTCAACCAGCTTCCGTACTTTGAGCTCAACGGCTTCAGCCTCGAGATCTCGAAGGGCTGGCTGGACACCTACCAGGTCCAGATCATCCCCTTCATCGCCAACGCGTTCTCCATCTACCTGTACCACCAGTACTTCGAGTCCATCCCGAAGGAACTGGACGAGGCCGCCCGGATCGACGGCGCCGGCTGGTTCGGCATCTACCGGCGGGTGGTCATGCCCCTCGCGGGACCGGCCACCGCCACCGTTGCCATTCTGACCTTCCTGCCCGCCTGGAACTCCTACCTGTGGCCGCTCATGGTGGTCCAGTCCGAGGAGCTCCGCCCGGTGATGATCGGCATCCAGTACTTCTTCCAGCTCAACGTCTCCTGGGGCGAGGTGATGGCTTACGCGTCCCTCATCACCGTTCCCGTGGTGGTCCTTTTCGTCGCGTTCCAGCGTTCCTTCATCAACAGCATCGCCTCCAGCGGCGTCAAGGGCTGACCGGCCTCCTCACGCGAAAGCCTACAAACACCCTCATGAAAACAATCACCGAGCTCGACTGCCAGTACCGGCCCAAGTGGCACTACTCCGCGGAGCGCAACTGGCTCAACGACCCCAACGGGCTGGTCTACTCCAACGGCACTTACCACCTCTTCTACCAGCACAACCCGCACGGCACTGAGTGGGGCAACATGTCCTGGGGCCACGCCACGTCCACAGACTTGCAGCACTGGGAGGAGCACCCCGTTGCCATCGAGTGCGATGAGCAGGAGGCCATCTTTTCCGGCTCCGCAGTGGTGGATTTCCATAACACCAGCGGTTTCGGAAGCGGCGGAACACCGCCGCTTGTGGCCATCTACACCAGTGCGTATTCGCCCACATCGCCGCTCGCCGGACGGCAGGCACAGTCTCTCGCCTACAGCACGGACGACGGCGCCACCTGGACCAAGTACGCCGGGAACCCGGTGCTTGACCGGGCGTCCGCGGACTTCCGGGACCCCAAGGTCTTCTGGCACGACGGTGACGCCGGCAGCTACTGGGTGATGGTCGCCGTCGAGGCCCTCAGCCACGAGGTGGTTCTCTACAAGTCGGCGGACCTGTTGTCCTGGGAGTACCTGAGCACGTTCGGCCCTGCGAATGCTACGGGAGGGGTGTGGGAGTGCCCGGACCTGTTTGAACTGCCGGTGGACGGCGATGCATCAAACACCCGGTGGGTCATGGTGGTAAATCTCAGCCCCGGCGGTGTCGCCGGCGGTTCCGGCGGCCAGTACTTCATCGGAACGTTCGACGGCGTGACGTTCCGATCCGAAACCACCGTCACCGAAGGCGTGCAGGCCGGCGACAGCCGGATGCTCGAGTACGGATGGCTGGACTGGGGGCGGGACTACTACGCTGCCGTATCCTTCAGCAATGTTCCGTACGGCCGGCGGCTCATGATCGGCTGGATGAACAACTGGCAGTACGCCGCCGCAACACCCTCAGAGGGCTGGCGCAGCGCGATGTCCCTTGTCCGCGAAGTCAGGCTGGTGTCCCGTGGCGGCCGCCCCGTGCTAGTGCAGGAGGCGGTGGACCCGTTCGGCCACCTCGGTACAGAGCTGTTCAGCCTGGATCAGCAGCCGTTGGCGGAAGGCGTGACCTGGCTTCCAGCCGGGGCCTGCGGTGATGTGCTGCGGATCGATGCGGAGTTCGAGCCGGGCGCTGCCAGCAGGGTAGGCCTCGTGCTGCGGGCAGGCAGCGAATCTGGCGATGCATCCGGCTCCAGGTCCGGGCCCGGAGCCGGGGCGCGCACAGTCCTGGCTTACGACTGCCTCACGGCGGAGCTCAGCCTGGACCGGACCGAATCCGGCAACGTGCGGTTCCACGAGGCATTCCCGTCAGTCGAGCGCGTTGCCGTGCCGTTGGAGGACGGCCGGCTACGGCTCCGGGTCTTCCTGGACCGCTGCTCCGTCGAGGTCTTCGCGCAGGACGGCCTGGCGACCATCACGGATCTGGTGTTTCCGGCACACTCCGGCAACGCTGTCGGACTGCTGGCAGAAGGGGACGGCGGCACCCTGTCGAGTTTCGCCGTCGTCGGTTGAGCCCGGCGCGGGCGCGCAGGAGTTCCGAACACCCTCGACTGTGACCCCTGCCGACCAGTAGAGTTCCCGAATCTGTTCCGGACACTTCTGGGGGCCATCGTGCTTAAGGGATTCAGCAGGATGACAGGTGCTGTGGCGGGGCTGGTGCTTTCGCTCGGCATGATCGCACCGTCGGTGACGGCAGTGGCCGCGGTGGGTTACGACTTCGATTCTGCCGCCAGCCTGCAGGTGGTGGTCAACAAGCACCGGCAGCTGAACCCCGCGGCGTATGTGCCGGGACAGCTGGTCAGAGTCCAGGGGGAACGATTGCGGTCGCAGGCCGCGGACGCCTACAAGCAGTTTGCCAAAGCCGCCAAGGCGGGCGGCGTGAACGTCATGCCGATCAGCGGCTACCGTTCGTTCAGCGACCAGGCCAGCCTCTATGACAGCTACGTGCGCCAGTACGGACAGGCGACGGCGGATACCCTTGCGGCCAGGCCCGGCTACAGCGAGCACCAGACCGGCCTGGCGATGGACATCGGCAATGCCAGCGGAGTCTGCGCCCTGCAGGCCTGCTTCGCAAATACCCCGGCAGGGCAGTGGGCGGCTAAGCATGGCTGGGAGTACGGATTCATCATCCGATATCCAGCCGGGGCCCAGGCCACTACCGGCTACACCTACGAGCCATGGCATCTGCGCTATGTGGGACGGGCCATCGCCGAGGAAATGCAGGCAAAGCCGGCCCAGTTCCCCACCCTTGAGGACTACTTCGGCCTGGAAGCGGCCCCGGATTACCTCTAATAAAGGGTTCTCTTCCGCGTCCTGCCGTCGTTTGGACGGCAGGCCTGGTGAACCCTGCCCGCCACCCTGACTTCAGAGCAAATCGACAAGCTCCCCGAACACGGGGCCAATGAGGGACACCAGCGGGAGGTCATTCGAACCCAGCACGGGTCGCGTCGTCCAGAGGGCTCCACCAGGTCAGCGGCGGCGTGACGGTGAAGCGGCGGCCGGTGACGGACGTCGGAACGATCCGGACGAAGTGGTCTTTGCGGCCGGCTTCCCAGGGAAAGAGGAACAGCCCAACGGTGTCGAGGACATCTTCGACCAGACTTATCGCGGTGGCTTGTCCTTTCACCACCACGCTCCACGCGACGCCGGACTCCGCATCGACACCGTCAGCTTCGAGCGCAACGGGGGTCTCGCCCAATGCGGCCTGAAGTTTGGTTCCTTCTCCTGTTCGGAAGACCAAGGTTCCGTGATCGACCTTGTAGTTGATGGGGAAGATGTCAGGATGGTCTCCCATCCAGACGGCGAGATGGCCCACCGATACGCGACGCAACAGGTCCCAGCACTGGTGGGATTCGAGAACTTCCGTCTCTGGTGCTGATGGTTTATCGGTCATGTTGCCGACGATACGCCCGGGGCCTCCCCCTGGATAGGGACATTCCGGGGATGGGTTAGGGCTGGGCGGCATCAAAGGAGCGGTAGTCCGCACGACCTCCTGTTGCTTCGGCTTCGCGCGCCTTGACCAGGATGAACTCCCTGTCCTCGTCGGTGAGCACGGCTTCGCCATGCATGTCGACGTCGGCGTTTTCGCTCGTTTCCTTATTGAAAATTGCCGTCAGGGTGCGGGGCAGGACCATGCATCCTGGGTTGTCCATCAGCCACTGCTGGGTGGTCGGATCGAGCCGGTTCCACTGTTCCTTGATGTGCATTTTAGTCACTGCTGCCTCTCAGGCATCGGTTCAACGAACCTGGCGGGCTCTTGCTGACAGGGGAATGCGTGCGATGCCATCGGGCTGACCGGATACGGACCGTCGATGCTGGCAACCCTATGTGTTCCGGGGCCGATTGAACCGTCCGTCAACACGGCAAATCCTAAGAAATCGCAGCCCCGTACCGGTGGAACCCCTCCCCGGCGAGGTGTTGCTCCACCGGTCAGTGTGTGGAGGCCAACCGCCTGTAGCTCAACGACTTCATCGTCAGCGTGCCCCCGGCCGTGACGGCTTCTATGCTCGGCGTTCCCGGGGTGGGGAAAACGAGTGACGTCATGGTCTTTTCCCCGCCGTTGATGAAGACCTCCACCGAGCTGTAGTCGACGAAGATCGATAGCTCGACTTTCCCGTCGCGCGCCGGGCTGACTGTCCGCCGCGGTGCCCGGTAGTCCGGACTGAGGTCGGCTTTGCCGGTGGCGGCGGCATCAGCCTCTCGGGTGATAAATGCCGACTCGTCGGCAAAGTCATATCCCACCGTCGCGAATGTTCGCCCGTCGCTTCCGAGCTCAATCCTCGCTTCGGATCCGTCGTCCGCCGCCGTCCGCTCAAGAGTCACATCGAGCCGGTACGCCCCGCCTTCCGGAGCCGGCAACTGTCCTGCGCCATCCCGCGTCATTCGGCGTTCCCCCGTTGTTGCCACCGGGCCTTCTATGGACTGCATGGCGGCGGAGGGGCTCGACACCAGGGTCGGCTTTCCCGCGACTGTTTCCAGCCGGATGTCGCGGACCATGGAGTCGGCGCCGCCGTGCCAGTCCTCGGTGGGCAACTGACGGGCGTAGGCCCAGTTGTTCATCCACCCGATGGCGTGCCGGGAGGACATCCGCTGACTTTCGGTGAGTCTCGGATCGTCCCACGTCACGGCTGCGTAGAAGTCGGGGCCGGCGTCGAGCCACTGGTGCGGCCCGCCGGACGGGGTGAAGCGGGTTCCGTCCCACTCTCCGGTCCAGTAGGCAACGCCCGTGGTGAATCCCTCTTCACTCCCGTTGGCGCTGGCCGCAAGGACCCAGGTCCGTTTGGATGGATCACCGTCGAGATCCAGCTGGAAGAGATCCGGGCATTCGAGGGTGCCAAGACCGGTGCGTTCGACGCCCGAGGCGTAGCGCCAGTTCTTCAGGTCCGGCGAGGTATACATGCCGATTTTGTCGCCTTCGGCCAGTGCCATCACCCATTGGCGGTGGGCGTCATCGCGGATGATCTTGGGATCCCGCCAGTTCGGTTCGCCGGGGTTTTCCATGACCGGATTCTGCGCATACGCGGTGAAGGAGTATCCGTTGTCGGTGGAATAGAACAGGGATTGCCGCTGGATGTCCTGGTCCTGTTGCGTCATGACCGCGATGACGGCTCCTTTGCCAAAGCCGGCCGAGTTGTCGTGATCCACAACGGCACTTCCGGTCTCGATGTCGCCCAGCCCGTTTTTGTACTTGGCGATCGCCACCCCCTCGTCCTTCCAGTGCACCAGGTCGGTGCTGGTCAGGTGGTACCACTCGGTGCCGTTTTCCGTCGGGTACCCGGCGTTGTAGAGGTAGTAGTAGTGCCACACCCCGTCCAGCAGGAACGGGCGCTGCGGATCATTCATCCAGTTCTTCGCGGGCGTGATGTGATAGCTCGGCCGGAACTCGGATGCCCCCTCGGGCCGATCGAAGGCTGAAGGCGCCGGCGCGGCCAGGCTTTGCTCGGCCGGGTTCTGGGCGCCCGGACCGGGGCCCGCTGCAGGGACCAGCGCCACCGCGATCAGAACAGCCGCTGCCGCCAGCACAATCCAGATCGTCCGGCGGCTCGGCATTCCGGAAGGGAACAACTCTGCGGCCTGTCTGCCGATCAGCCTGGCGAGGGAAACCGCGGGTCGCCACTGCGGTGGCTGCCGGCGTCGAAATGGATTCAATTTTTCAGCCTCAGCGGACGTACGAGGTTTTCCATGATTCAACATTCTTGGTTCTTGTGGAAGCCATCCCCCCATCTATGGCCTGCATGTGAGGACGGAAGCGCCCGGAATTCCGGGCGCTTCCGCCTCATGACTGCCTGCTGACTACTTGTACAGGCCGGCACCGCCGACCTTGAGGTTCGTGGGCAGGTACCCGAACGGACCCAGTCCGTTCTGGCCGAAGGTGCGGTCAACTGCCGAAACTCCGTTGCGGAAGTTGATCTTCACTGTGGGCGAGAGTGAACCGCCGCGGACACCGTTCACGTTGTCAATGAAGGACTGCACCAGCCCGCCAGGCTGGACGTAGTGCGAGTACGCCTGGAACTGACGGCCGTTCTGGCGAGGATCCGGCCCTTCGGGTGCATTGGCTGGCATGTTCAGGTCCGTGGGGGATGCCAGAGTCAGGCCGCTGTTGTTCATGGGCTGGTAGTCGGAACGGACGCCGTCGCCCACAAAGCCGTAGACGCCGTCGGGTCCGCGCATTCCATCCGCGTAGGTGAACTGGTGGCTGATGGTGAACAGGTAGTACTTGTTCTTGCCGCCCTCGTTCTGGATGAAAATCTGGGGGCGCTCGGTCTGGTCGTTCACGCAGTTGGCGGACAGGACCGGCGGCAGGAAGTGCCACTTTGTGAGGTCCTTGTTGTCCGCCACGGCCAGGCCCACGTTGGCGGTCTGGAACCATGAACCGGTGCTGTTGACCTGCTCAAGTGTCTCGGCATTCGGGTCCCCCGGCTGGTAGCCCAGGTCCTCGTTCTTGCACTTGTAGTCGCCCCGTTTGCCGCCGGTGTTGCCTTCGAAGACCATGAAGGTCTTACCCGGGTGGGCCGGGTCTGCGAACGTGTACGGGTCGCGGAAGGCGAAGCCCGGGTTCTGGGCCTTGTTCTGGTACAGGACGCCGTCCGGCTCAAGGAGCTTGGTGTGTTCGAAACCGTCGAAGCTCACACCGTTCTTGTCAGCGTGGATGTTGCCCAGCGCCTTGGCAATCACGGCGTCCGGGGCAATTCCGCCCCCGCCGGCGTTGCGCTCGGCAACGTCGAAGAACGTGGTCGCCGTGTAGAAGACGTTGACGTGGTTCCCCTGCATGAGACGGGTGGAACCGGACCATTCGGTGTTACCGATGGAGGTGTTGGGCAGGAAGAGGTGCCCGCCGTAGTTCCACTTGTCCTTGGCCGGGTCGGCGTTGGTCTTGCGGAAGAAATAGCCGATCCGGGCGTTCCAGTGCCGCTGGTCGAAGCCGTAGCCGGCGTGGCGGTCGGCAACGAGCGAGAAGATGACGTCCCAGCCCTTGTAGCTGATCTGGTTTGCCTTCTCGTCGGTCAGGGACCAGGTGTCCCAAACCCACACGTCGTCGTTCATGGCCGGGAAGTCCTGCGGGATCTCCGGCATGGTGACGTTCGGGCTCATGGAGTTCTGGCCCGGTGCCCCGGTGGTGCTGCTCTGGGCCATGATCTGTTTGGCATCCGCACGCGTCCATTTGGAGGTGAAGGCCGCGGCCGGATCGAACGACTGCTGGGTGTGCTTCGTGGGCAGGGGGAAGCCGGGCGTCGGAGCCGGCATCTGACCGCCGCTCGGCGGATCGGAAGGCGCGTTTGCCTGCGCCGACGGGACAGAAAGGAAGACGGAGGCCGCCACGGCCGCCGCCAGTGCCGCGGCGACAGAACGCCGCCGCAGCTTCCGGGGTGTATTGGGGTGCTCGTGCATTTTTGCTCTTCTCGCGGAGTGAGACCATTCGTGGAAGACGGGCGTGTGCCCTCTTTCCCCGAAACTCCGACGGCCCCGCTGACACCGCAGGCGTCATCGAGGACGCCATTGTGTCGAGGGGGCGGGACCTCGGTAGGGCCCCGCCTGATGGCCCGGGAGGGTGCTGATTTCCCGGACGTTCATCACCGTAGACAGTGCTGTGGAGGATTCAAAACCACATTTCCGGCACTAAACAGGCTCAGAACGCACCGAATGTAAGCGCTTGCACATCATCTCCGCGCGCGTGCCACGACTCGAATATTGAGTCAAATGTGTCAAAAAAATATGCTTTATTTTTCCACGTCGTCGGCTGTTTGCCCCGCTTGCCGCCCTGTAGTCGTCCCCCGTTTAGCCCACCACGGCGGACCGGCCATAACGACTCAGAGCCCTCGGCCTAGGCCGAGGGCTCTGGTTGGACGTCACGTCCAGGCAGTTCAGGGCTCTACTGCCACCTGTTTCCGGCTCCGGCTCCGGGAGGGCGCCGCGGCGATGAGCAGGGCCGCGAGTGCCACGGCCGCACTCAGGATCAGGCCGGGGCGATACTGCTCCAGCATTGCCGCCGCATCCACGCCGGCGCCCCCGCCGGATGAGCTCCCGTGGCCGCTGACCATGGCGGTGGTGACGGCGAGAACCAGGGCGGCCCCCACCTGGGTGCTGGTCTGGATCAGGCCGGCCGCCAGGCCCTGTTCCGAGTTCCGGATGCCGGCGGTGGCCTGGACATTGATGGACGGGAAGGCCAGGGCGAAGCCGACGCCCAGCAGCAGGACTGAGGGCAGAATGTCCGTCACGTAGTTCGGCGAGGTGCCCACCCGCAGGAACAGCAGGTAGCCGAGCGCCAGGGAGGCCAAACCGGTCAGGATCAGCCGCGGGGCGCCGAACTTGTCGATGAGCCGGTCCGCGAACGGTGCGCTCGAGGCCACCAGCAGACCCGTGGGAAGAAGCGCCAGGGCCATGCCGAGGGGGCTCCATCCCAGCACGGACTGCAGGTAGAGCGTGAGGATGAACTGGAAACTCAAGTAGGAGCCGAACAAGCCCACGGCGCTGAGGTTCGCCCGCGCCACCCAGCCTTCCCTGAGGATGCTGAACCGGATCAAGGGGTGCCTGACGTGGTTCTCGATCACCGCGAAGGCTGCCAGCACCGCTGCGGAGGCCACGAATCCGGCGATAGTTGCCACAGATCCCCAGCCGTTCCCGGGTGCCGCAACCAGCGTGTACACGAGCCCCAGCATGCCGGCGGCGAGGGTGACGGCGCCCCAGAGGTCATGGCCGCTGTCCTGATTGCCGCCTTCGGCCCTGCCTTGTTCTTTGCCTGGCTCATTGCCTGCGGCGTTGTCCCGGGGAATGTATTTCAGGCCAAGAAGCACGACGGCGACCGCCACCGGTACGGAGACCAGGAAGGTCCAGCGCCAGCTCATGGCCGTCATGAGGCCTCCGACCACCAGGCCAAGTGAGAAACCGCTGGCGCCGAACGTGGTGAAGATGGAGACAGCCCGGTTGCGTTCGCGGCCTTCCGCGAAGTTGGTGGTGATGATCGAGAAACCGGCGGGAGCAGTGAAAGCGGCCGCCAGGCCCTTGAGGAAGCGGGTGGCGATCAGCAGGGCGGGGTCATCCACCAGGCCGCCGAGCAGGGAAGCCGCGGCGAAGACGCTGAGTGCAATCAGGAAGATGCGCCGCCGGCCGAGCAGATCGGCCATCCGGCCGCCCAGCAGGAGCAGACTTCCGTAACCGAGAACGTAGGCGGAGACGATCCACTGAAGGGACTCGGTTCCCAGGTGAAGCTCGGTGCCGATCGAGGGCAGGGCCACACCGACCATGGATACGTCCAGCGCGTCGAGCGCCAGAACGGTGCACAGGACCAGGAGTAGCATCCACTGCGCACGCGTCCAGCGGACGGGAGTAAGCCGTTCGCCGGCAGGTCTTTCAAGAGTGGAAGTTGAGGTCATGGCACCAATTTATATGACACGTCATTGAATGACAAGGAATATTATGACGTGGACTTTTAATTCGTCATGAACTAGAATTTCGGCATGGCAACACCGCAGGACCGCCAGCTGGTTGAGCAATGGCGCAGCATCCAGACCACGTACTTCCGCACCGCGGGGGCGATCGACCGTGCCCTGGAGTCGCGGTTCAACATCGGCCTAACCGAGTTTGAAATCCTGGATCTCGTGGCCGAAAGTGAAGACGCCGCGTGCCGGATGAAGCAGCTCGGTGAGCGCACCCCGATGACCCAGAGCGCCATGTCCAAAGTGGTGGACCGACTCGACAAGGCCGGACTCATTTCCCGCCACTCCTGCGAAGATGACCGGCGCTCACTTTTTCTGGAACTCACCGACGCCGGCCGCGCCCTCCACCGGGAAGCCGCGATTGAACACCGCGCCCTGCTCAAGGAAAACCTCAAGGAAAACCTGGCCTGAGCCGTATCGCCAGGGAAACAGCACAGCTACGCCGATCGATCCCAAGGGCTAGGGCACACCGCGCGCAGGTTCCCGGTGGCCGTGGATGCGTCGGGACCTTCAGGGCGCCTGTGCCAGGCACAGCCAGCGCAAAGGTTCTCTTAAGTCCCTAGCAATTCCGCTGCGAGAGAGTGGTCACAGGAACACCCGCCCAAGGAGGACCCTGATGATTATCTACCGCCCCATCGCCCCACTGACCGCCGGCCATACGGGGCTTAAGTCGGCGTTGCTCGCCATGGCCTTGACCGCTGTTCTAGGCACCACCTGGCAGGATTCCAGCGAAATGTCAGGGACACAGGACATCGCCATTGAACGGAGAGGAACGCGCGTTCGGCTGCTGCTGGCCTAAACCAGCCCTCATTGCATTTCCTGTCTTAGCGTTGGTGGAATATCACTGCCGCGGCGGCTGGACGTGGGAGGATCACGGTATGGAAAACTCCCCCGAGGTCCTCCGTTATGCGGCCTTTTCCACGACCCCAGACGGCGGCAATCCTGCAGGGCTGGTCCTGGATGCCAGCCATCTGGACGATGCCGGAATGCTGGCCGTGGCGGCCGCCGTCGGATACGCCGAAACGGCCTTCGTGACGGAGCGGGGCGTCGGCGGGGATCCGCGGCGTAGCCGGGTTCGGTACTTCTCGCCGATCGCCGAGGTGCCATTTTGCGGCCATGCGACGATTGCGCTGGCCGTTGCGCTGAGCGCACGCGACGGGGCCGGATCCTTCACCTTCGAGACCCCCGTCGGACCCGTCGTCATCGAAACAGCAGGCGACGGCGCCGACTTCACCGCATCGTTTACCGCTGTGGAGCCACAGGTGGCCGTGTTCGACGACGGCGTCCTGGCCGAACTCCTCGGCCTGCTCGGCGTCGGGCTGGCGGATCTCGATCCCGCCTACCCGCCGCGGATCGCGTATTCGGGCAACTGGCATCCGGTGCTGGTCCTCGCCGACCGCAGCCTTTTCGATTCCTTTGGCTTCGATCCGGAGGCGGTGCGCCGGCTCATGGACGCCCAGGGCTGGGCCGCAACGGTAGCCGTCCTGCTCCGGATTGCGGATGGCGAATTCGAAGCCCGGAATCTGTTCCCCGTGGGAGCCATCACCGAGGACCCCGCGACAGGGGCGGCCGCGGCGGCGGTGGGCGCCTACCTGCGCCTCCTGGGCCTGGTCGACCCCCCGGCAAGGGTCTTAATCCACCAGGGACGGCACGTCGGCCGGCCGGGCTTACTCACAGTGGACATTCCCGCTGCCGGCGGAATTGTGGTCAGCGGCACGGCCGTCCGAATCCCCCCCGCTTAGGGCAATAGCTGCCTTGTCTAGCTGTTGCCCGTGTAGACGAGGCTGTCGACGTCGACTTCGTTCGCCGGGGCGTCCGCAAGTCCCTGCGGGGACAGATCCAGGTCCATTAGCCCGGGTTGTTGATTGTGGGCCGCGGAGTGCCCGGTGGTGGGTGTGCTGTGGTTGGTCACGGTGTGCCCCTAATACTTTGTTGGATACGGACCCGGGAGGATGCTGGCTGTCATGTGTGGGGTATTTCCATCTGGAACCCGCACCGGCACCGCAGAACACGCGTCCGGAGATAGTCGCCCAGAAAGTCCGGGGTCCCGGCGTGAGTGGAAACCGGCCGGTAGGCGCTGCGCCGCTCTGGGTCCACCGCGGACATCGGCTCCTGGCAGTGGCGGTAGACGTCCTCCCCCGGTCCGGCGCCGCCGCTGCGCCCATTCCGCCCCGGGATGGCTGCGAGAAATGCCGCAGTCGTAGCCACCACGTGCGAGCCCCCGCAATTGGTGCAGTTGATCGCCGCCGCGAGGGTCCCGCGCTGCGGATTCATCGTGGTGACAGAGTCTAAGAGGAGGTGCCGGTCCGTGTCGCATGTCGCGCACCATGGCCGGCGGCCTCGGGGCTGATGGGCATCTCGGGGCAAGTACGTGCTTGACGTGATTGTCATCCAGGTCAGACCAGGGCCGGGTAGCTGGCCAGAATGTAATCCGCGGCTGCCGGTCCCTTCATGCGGAGGCGGGTGCGCTCTGGATGGATCTGCTTCGCTTGCATGGCAGCCCAGAAGGCATCTTCGGCTTGGGGGGTGATCTGATTCAGGAAGCACCAGCTGGTGTACAGGCCGTAGAGGCAGTCTTTGCCCAGGGCGTGGTCGGATCCAGAGTCTTGGATAGTGGCTTCTTGCAGGAATTGGTCGAATTGAGAAGTTGCCATGAGTGGCTCGTTTCCTCGCGGTGCATTTTGTGCCGCCATGTGGCTACAGCAGCTAGGCGTCAAGGCCGCACAAAGCCCTGAAGCAGGATCCCGGACTGCTCGTCACCGCAGATCCGGGGATAAAGCGCTGTTGGGCTGGAAATCCACGTGCCGCGGAACCACTCAAAACAACCTCTCTACAATGTAGACTCTAGGCGTAGACTACACATAAAGCAACCTTTTTTATTATCTTGAAAATCTTGCTCCTCCGCACCGACCCGAACGGAATTCCATGTCGCCCGCAGAGCACCCGGCGCCCCCAGCGACGCCTGGCAAGAAGACGCGCCTTAGCCGGGACGTTGTTCTGTCCGCGGCGCTGGCATTGGTGGACGCCGAAGGACTCGACGCGCTCACCATGCGCAGGCTCGGGCAGGAACTGGGGCGGGATCCCATGAGCCTGTACCGCTACGCCGAAAACCGCGCGGCGCTGCTGGACGGAGTCTCAGAACTTGTCCTGAATGAACTGGCCATCATTCCAGATGACCCCGACTGGCAGGCGCAACTCCGGCGCATTGCCCACGATTTGCGGCTTCTGGCACTCCGGCACCCCAACGTCGTGCCCCTCCTCGTGACCCGCCCCCTGTCAACACCGCTGGGCCTGCGGCCATTGGGGACGCTCCGGCCGCTGGAGCAGATCCTGTCCCTGCTGATCGAGGCCGGGTTCGCCCCTGAGGACGCCCTGCACGTCTACCGCGCCTACTACGGATACCTCTACGGGCACATCCTCAACGAACTGCAAGAATTCGTCGTCGACCCCGACGAAAACGAGGCCCTTCTCCGCCTGGGCCTGCACCGTTTGCCGCCGAAAGATTTCCCCCGCCTCCGCGCGCTCGCCCCCGTCCTTGCCGACTACGACGGGATGGCCGAACTGGATGAAGGGATCACCATCCTGCTTTCGGGCCTGGCAGCCCACCTCCCGCTTCCGGGAGCCTCGGCCAAACCCTGATCCGGAAATTCCCTTGAAAGGATCCGCCTTGCTTCTCCTCCTCGGCCTCAAGACGGTGCTGCGCAGCCTTCCCGAACGGATGGCAACGTGCCAGTACTGCCACCAATTCGTGCAGCATCGACTACAGGAACGCGCCACGAAATTCACCCTGTTTTTCATCCCCGTCTTCACGACCTCCAAAGCCTTCAGCATCACCTGCTCCAACTGCGGACAGAACTCGATCGTCAAGCCGCGGCAGAAAAACATGCTCCTGGGCTAGGAAGCCGTCGCGGCATCAGCGCGGCTTAGACAGCCGATCCTTCGCGTGATGGCTTCCGGGCCCGACAGGCACTAGCTCCGTGGCTTGCGCGAGACCTTCGGTCGGCATCGAGACGTACATGCTCTCGGCCCGGCTCACCTGGAATGTCTCGTGCCAGATGCCGACGGCCTTGGGGGCCTTTCTGGCCTGGCGGTTAAAGGCGGTCCAGGCCGGCCTGTGCTCGGATTCAGGCGCACTAGCGTAGGCATACAGCTTGTCCAGCGAGTCCCAGTACTGCACGATGACCGGCCCGCCGGCGCCGAGGGCAAACCGGCAACCAAGAAGGCCGGAACCCGGCTCCCTGAAGAGCTCGGTCAGCATCCGCGGCATGGCCAGGAAGGCCGGCAGCCACAGATCCGGTCGCCAGGGACTGTTGATGCGCATGCCGATGAGGAAGACCACCAAGTCGCCGGAATGGCGGTGCGTGAAACGTCCAGCATTGATGCGTGCCATACTTTTCTCCTAACTAGATACCATTACTCTCCAATATTGGCGAGTGTCACTATCTAAGTCAAGGGGAAACTTTGCGCATCTCACAGCTGGCCGCGGCCACTGGGGTTCCTGTGGCCACCATCAAGTACTACCTTCGGGAGAAATTGCTTCACGACGGCGTGCTGACCTCCGCGACCCAGGCTCGCTACGACGACTCGCATGTACGGCGGCTGAAACTGATCCGGGCACTCATTGGCACCGCCGGGCTCAGCGTCAGCGCCACCCGCGAGGTACTGCTTGGCCTGGAAAACCCGCCGGAGTCCGGCCACGATGTACTCGGAATCGCACACCATGCGGTCACCCGGTCCGCACCGGACGACGTCGACCTCTCCTCGGCGCAAGAGCTCCTGGACCGTTGGGGCTGGGGCGCCGAGACATGCGACCGCGATACCCAGGCGGCCCTGGTGAAGGCCCTCCACGGGCTCTCGGAGGCGGGATTCGACGCGTCGGCGGCGCTCTTGGACCGCTATGCCGCGGCCATGCAGGACATCGCGGAGGCCGACGTCGAAAGTGTTCCCACGGATTCGGCCGAGGCCGCGATGCAGCACGTGATCCTCGGAACGCTCCTGATGGAACCGGTACTCCTTGCCATGCGCCGGCTTGCCCAGCAAAGCGCATCCTTCCAGCGGTTTGGCGGGACGGAGTCCCCCCGGCAGTCCGGCGCGGAATAGTTTTCGGGAACGAACCCGCTGGAAGGCAGGCTGAGGACCCCTAGGTTCTCCGCGGATTCACCGCCGCAGGCCGGCGCAGCTGCCTGGCGTACTAGATGACCGGGGAGCGCCGCTCGATCAGCACCGTATCCCGCCATTGCCCCTCGCGGGGACCGTACCCCATGCGGGCGATGCGGTCCCGCCGGCCGACGACGGCGAATCCGTTCGCGAGGTGGAGCTTCAGGCTTGCTTCGTTTTCGGGGAAGACACTGGCCTGGATGGTCCAGATCCCGCATTGTTCGGTCGATGCTGCCAGGGCCTGAAGCAGTGCGGCTCCGACTCCCCTGCCGCGGGCTTCTGCGGCGACGTAGACGGAGTGTTCCACCACGCCGGCATACGCGGGCCGCGCGGACACGGCGGAGACAGCCGCCCAGCCAAGGATCGCGCCCCCGGGCGCCTCGGCGACCAGACGGTGGCCGGGGAGCCGCGAACTGGTGAAGCGCTCCCAGTCCGGCACGTCTGCTTCAAAGGTGGCGTGGCCCGTGGCGATTCCCTCGCGGTAAATCCCCGGACCGCTGGCCAGTCGTCCTCGAGCATGGAGCGGATCGTGACCGCAGACTGTTCTGGCGCGGTCACAGGGTTGCCAGGAGTCCGGCCGCCTGCGCGAGCGCCCCCGGCACCAGGGAGTAGTAGGCCCAGGTGCCGCGCTTTTCGCGGTGCAGGAGCCCTGCCTCGACCAGGATCTTCAGGTGGTGGGAGACCGTCGGCTGGCCCAGGTCCAGGGGTTCGGTGAGGTCGCAGACGCATGCCTCGCCGGAATCGCCGGCCTTGACGATGGAGAGCAGCCGGAGCCGGTTCGGATCGGCCAGCGCCTTAAAAACCAGAGCCCTCTGCTGGGCGTCCTCGGCGCCGAGGGCGGGGGGCCGTGCGGGAATGCAGCAGGCTTCATCCGTGGTCGGATCGAGGATGGGCAGCGAGGTCATGTACCCATTATGCCCTGATATTGATAATCATCAATATATCGGCTTAGGGCGGGCCGCTTCGGCACTGTGCGCCAGGACGACGTCGTCCGCCGTGCCGGCCGCGGAGGGGAACAGGATGAGAACCAGACCAAGGCCTACTGCCGCGCCGAGCAGCTGCGCCCCGACAAATTCCGGAACGGAGGCCGGCGCGATGCCGGCGAAGGTGTCACTGAAGATGCGGCCCACCGTCACGGCCGGGTTCGCGAACGACGTCGAGGACGTGAACCAGTACGCGGCTCCGATGTAGGCCCCCACCGCCGGCGCGGCAAGAACTCCCCGGTTGGTGGCGGCCAGGGCGAAGATCAGCAGAATGAGCCCGGCGGTCGCGACGACCTCGCCCAGGAGATGCCCGGTTGTTGCCCGGTCCTTGACCGAGACGGAGGTGCCCACCTCAAACATGGCGTTCGCCACGACGCTGCCGCTGACTGCTCCCACGGTCTGCGCGACGATGTAGGCGCCAAGCTCCGGCAGGGTCAGCCCGGTACCGCCGCGCCGGCCCAGGATCCAGTCGGCGAGGGAGACCACGGGGTTGAAGTGGGCGCCGCTGACGGGACCGAGCACCAGGATCAGGACCGTGAGGCCCAGCACCGTGGCGGTACTGTTCTCAAGCAGCTGCAGGCCGACGTCGTTGGGGGAGAGCTGCTGTGCGGCGATCCCGGAGCCGACGACGACCATCACGAGCAGGCTGGTGCCGAGCAGTTCGGCGACGGCACGGCGCCACAGCGGTGGGTGTTGGGAAGTCATGCGAACAGCTTGACCCAAGATATTTGCTCAGTCAAAATTGAATCAATGAACGCTGACCCAGTTGAAGTCTTTCGGGCGCGGGTCGCCAAACACGCGGCCCTCGCGGATCCTGCACGGCTGCGCATCGTGGACCTCCTGACCCTGGGAGACCTTTCCCCCACGGAGCTGCAGGCCGAACTTGGGATGCCGTCGAACCTGCTCTCCCACCACCTGCGCACGCTGGAAGACGCGGGCCTGACCACACGCCACCGCTCGGAGGCGGATAAGCGCCGCAGCTATATCCGGCTCGCCGGGGGGGCGCTGGACGGACTGGCTCCCGGGGCCGAACACGGCGCCCGCCGCGTCCTCTTCGTCTGTACCCGGAACAGCGCCCGGTCCCAGCTGGCCGTCGCACTCTGGAACCAGGTCAGCGAAATCCCGTCGACGTCGGCGGGAACGCATCCCGCGGACCGCATCGCCCAGGGCGCCATTGACGTCGCCCGCCGCCACGGCATCGCTCTCGCGGACCTTCCCCCGCGTCGGCTGGATGAGGTGGCGAATGAAGAGGACTTCGTCGTGACCGTGTGCGACAACGCCCACGAGGAAATCCCCAACCTGGGAGGGATCCACTGGTCCGTTCCGGATCCGCTCCGGCTGAACACCGAGGACGCCTTCCGAGGCGCGTTCAGCGACATCGCCCGCCGCATCAGCGACCTCGCACCCCGCCTGCACGCGGCCTAAAACCCGAACCCCGCAAATATTGACAAGTGTCGATTTAGTGTCCGATACTTCATGCATCGACAAACATCAATGTCTAGGCAGTCAAGAGTGGCGCGGGGACGACGACCTCATCAAAACCGATCCGCACCTAACTGATCCCAGGAGAAACCCGTGAGCACCGAAACCGCCAAGAAGCCCTCCGTTTTGTTCGTCTGCGTCCACAACGCCGGCCGTTCCCAGATGGCCGCCTCTTTCCTGACCACCCTCGGGGAGGGCAGGATTGAAGTCCGCTCCGCCGGGTCCCAGCCCGCGGACAAGGTCAACCCGGCAGCCGTGGAGGCCATGGCGGAACTCGGCATCGACATGTCCGCCGAAATCCCGAAGATCCTCACCACCGAGGCAGTGAAGGAATCCGACGTCGTGATCACCATGGGCTGCGGCGACGAATGCCCCTACTTCCCCGGCAAGCGCTACGAGGACTGGGTCCTGGAGGACCCTGCCGGCCAGGGCGTGGACTCCGTCCGCCCGATCCGCGACGAGATCAAGACCCGCATCGAAGACCTGATCGCCTCCCTCACGCCCGCGGCCAAATAGCCCCTACCGAGCACCAGGACAACCCTGACCCCGGCCGGAGAGGGGGTGAGCTGAATGACGACAGGATGCTGCAGTGACTCGGGTTGCTGCGATGACTGCCCTGATGACATGCAGAACTGCTGCTAACACCCTCTGCCGGCCCCGCCAGGGACCGGCAGGTGCCTCCCAACAGGGACGCCACACGTACGGATGAAACAGAGGGCACTATGGATTCAACGAAGAACCTTCCCGTTGCCGTGATCGGCGCCGGTCCCGTGGGCCTGGCGGCTGCCGCCCACCTGCTTGAACGCGGTCTGGAACCGCTGATCTTCGAAGCCGGCCACACCGCGGGTGCCGCCATCGAACAGTGGCGCCACATCCGGTTGTTCTCCCCATGGCGGTACAACATCGACGCCGCCGCCGTACGCCTGCTCGAAGCCGACGGCTGGGAATCGCCCCGGCCCACGGCCCTGCCCTACGGCGGGGAACTCATTGACCAGTACCTGACCCCGATAGCCGCCCTCCCGGTCATCAGCTCGCAGCTGCAGACAGGCGCCAGGGTCATCGCCGTGACCCGCGCCGGCATGGACAAGACCCACACCCGCAACCGCGAGACCACCCCGTTCGTGGTCCGGGTCGAACACGCCGACGGAGAGACCCGCGACCACACCGTGGCCGGGGTCATTGACGCCTCCGGCACTTGGTCCACCCGCAACCCACTGGGCACCTCCGGGCTGCCCGCGGCCGGAGAAGCCGCCGCTGCCTCCAGGATTTCCTCCCCGCTCCCGGATGTCACCGGTCGCGACCGCGGATCCTTTGCCGGACGCCGTGTCCTGGTCGTCGGCGCCGGCCACTCCGCCGCCAACACCCTCATCAGCCTCGCCGACGTGGCCAAGGAAGAACCGGACACGCGGATCCTCTGGGCCATCCGCGGCGCGTCCGCCGAGAAGGTCTACGGCGGCGGCCACGCCGACGGGCTGCCCGCCCGCGGTCAGCTCGGTGCCCGCCTGCGCCGCCTCGTCGGCGCCGGAACCATCGAACTGCACACCGGCTTCGGCATCGGCTCGCTGAATTCCCTCACCTCGCACGTTACGGTCGGATCCGTTGACGGCCGGACCCTCGAGGCCGACGTCGTCGTTCCCTGCACCGGCTTCCGCCCGGACCTGGAGATCCTGCGGGAGCTCCGGCTGAACCTGGACCCGGCCGTCGAAGCGCCTACCGAACTCGGCCCGCTCATCGACCCTGAATTCCACTCGTGCGGCACCGTCCCCCCGCACGGAGCAGCACTGCTGGCACACCCGGACAAGGACTTCTACATTGTCGGCATGAAGTCCTACGGCAGGGCGCCGACCTTCCTGCTGGCCACGGGCTACGAACAGGTCCGCTCCGTCGCCGCCGCCCTGGCCGGTGACCGCGAAGCCGCGGACGCCGTCCAGCTCGAACTCCCCGAAACCGGCGTCTGCTCCTCCGACGCCGGCACCAGCTGCGATGTTCCGGCCCCAGCCGCCGTCGCGTCCGAGTCCTCGTGCTGCGCCGCTCCCGAGCCGGTGCTCGTCGGTTTCCCCACCGGGCTGGCCCACGGCCGCTCCGGCGAAAGCCAACTGGCCGCATCAGTGCTCAGCAGCCCCGGCTCCGGTAAGGAAGAATCGAAGGCATGACCGCGACCACGAAAACACCCAGCGTCCTGTTCGTCTGCAGCAAGAACGGCGGAAAATCCCAGCTCGCCGCCGGACTGATGAACCAGCTCGCCAACGGGACCGTCACGGTGCACTCCGCCGGGACCAAGCCCGCCGAATCGCTGAACCCCCAGTCCGTGGACTCCCTGGCAGAGCTCGGCATCGACATCAGCGGCGAACACCCCAAACCCGTCACGGATGAAGCCCTGGAGGCGGCCGACGTCGTCATCGTCCTGGGCACCGAAGCGAAAGTCGAGCCCCGCGAGGGCAAGCGGCTCGAGTTCTGGGAAACGGACGAGCCTTCCAAACGCGGCATCGAAGGCATGGAGCGCATGAGCCTGGTCCGGGACGACATTAAGGCTCGAGTCCAGAAACTGTACGCGGAGCTCACGGGAAACTGACCGTATCCGCGGGGCGGGAGCGCACATCGTGGAGCCGACGAAGGACGAGATCCTGGTGGGGTACAGCCGCGCCCGCCGCGACCTCGACGCCTTGCTGCAGGGGGCAGCGCCGGCAGATCTCCACCGCAAAACCGACGGGACACGCTGGACCAACGAGGAGCTGCTCTTCCACATGGTCTTCGGCTACATGGTGGTCCGCGCCCTGCTTCCGCTCGTCAACGTTGTCAGCCGGCTCCCCCGCCCGGTTGGCAGAGCATTTGCGGCCCTCCTCAACGCGGGCACTCGTCCGTTTGATGCCGTGAATTACTGGGGTTCACGGGGCGCCGCCCTTGTCTTCAACAGACGCAGAATGAGCCGGAAACTGGGCAAGACCATCGCCGCACTCTCCCGCCGGCTCGGGCACGAGAGCTCCGAGTCGCTCGCCAGGTCGATGCCGTTCCCCGACAGGTGGGATCCCTTCTTCACACCGCTGATGACACTCAACGATGTGTACGCCTACCCCACACACCATTTCGACTTCCACGCCCAGCAGCTGAGCCTTCGGCATCAAAGGGACGACGACTGACCGCCGCCCTTGTTAGCGGCGGCCCTATATGTAAGTATCTGCGTATGAATGCAGATAGCGATGCTTGCACCCTCACCGCGGACAGCCAGTACGTTGAACTGGCGGTGGAGGTTTTTGCCATGCTGGCCGATGCCACCCGGGTCAGGCTGATCCTGGCCCTCCGCCATGGCGAACTTCCCGTCAACGTGCTTGCTGAAAGGGCCGGGAAATCTGCGGCTGCGGTGTCCCAGCATCTGGCCAAGATGCGGCTGGCCCGCATGGTCGCCACCCGCCAGGAAGGCACCAAGGTCTACTACCGACTGCAGGACGGGCACGCCTGGCAGCTCGTGGCCGACGCCATTCACCAGGCAGAACACACCCTCGGCGTCGCTCCGCATCACACCACCGCTCCGCACAGCCTCACGACGGAGGCCGGCGCATGAACCAGCCGATGCATCCCTGCCACGATATTCACGCCCACCCGCACAGCCACTCTGGCCATGGCGCAGACGACGGCGGCCGTCACGCTCACGACGACGACCATCACCACGGACCGCACGGGCACGTTCACGCGACCGGGTTCAAGGGGTGGCTGCGGGGGCTCTTGGTGCCCCACTCCCATGACGCGGCCGACTCGATCGACTCAGCAATGGAGTCAAGCGCCCAGGGCATCCGCGCCGTCAAGGTCTCCCTGCTCGGGCTTGGAGCCACGTCACTGTTCCAGCTGGCCATCGTGCTCATCAGCGGCTCCGTGGCGCTGCTGGCGGACACAGTCCACAATTTTTCCGATGCCCTGACCGCCGTGCCGCTGTGGATCGCCTTCCTGCTCGGGCGCCGCCGCGCGACCCGGACGTTCACCTACGGATTCGGCCGTGCCGAGGACCTTGCAGGGCTGTTCATCGTGGCGATGATCGCCCTCTCGGCCGTCGTGGCCGCCGTCGAATCCATCCGCCGTTTCTTTGAACCCCAGCCGGTCCAGAACCTGGGCTGGGTGCTCGCCGCCGGGCTCGTGGGCTTTGCCGGCAACGAACTCGTCGCGATCTACAGGATCCGCGTGGGACGACGAATCGGCTCCGCCGCGCTCGTCGCCGACGGCATTCACGCCCGCACCGACGGCTTCACCTCACTGGCCGTCGTCGCCGGGGTCATCGGCATATGGCTCGGGTTCCCCCTCGCGGACCCGATCGTGGGCCTGTTCATCTCCGCAGCAATCGCGGTGCTGCTGTGGGGAACCATTCGCGACATCGGGCGCCGGCTCATGGACGGCGTCGACTCTGACCTGACGGACCGCCTGGCCGCGGTTGTCACCGCCCACGCCCCCGCCGGCGCAACGTCCCGGCTGCGCTGGTCCGGCCATCGGCTTCACGTCGAGGTCTCCATTCCGCTGGCCGCGCTCACTGCTTTAGGGGAACTTGCCACTGTCCACGACGAACTCGAGCATGCCGCCCGCCAGGCACTCCCGAACGTGGGATCCGTGACGACGGTGCCCATGTTCGCCCGGGCAGGGGAGGACGGACCGCCTCGTCCCCCGAGCCACGGATAAACCTGCCGTCACGGAGTGTCGGGGCGGGCAGTCAGTTCCGGGGTGGGGCATCCTCCGGCGTCCCGGGCCCTCCGCGGGCGAGTCGGGGAACACTGGCCACTGCCACTAGGACTGCAAGGGCCCCGAGGCCGGCGGGCAGGCTGATGAATGTGGCGATGCCGCCCACCAGCAGCGGACCGCCCGCGTCCCCCAGTTCGCGTCCGAGTTCGGCCGAGCCCATGGTGCGGCCCATGCGTTCAGGCGGAGTGGTGTCCGCCAGGTGGGCGAAGCCGAGTGGAGTGGCCACGCCCACACCGGCACCGATCGCCGCGGCAGCAAGGTAAATGGTGACCGGCCCGGGCGCCAGGGCCAGGAGTGCGATGCCACTCGCCGTCAGCAGGAGCCCTGAGGTCATGCCCCGCGCATCGCTGATGCTGCCGCCGTCACGCATCTTGCCTATCCGGGGCTGGGTGAGCAGGGAGGCGACTGCGAGGACGCTGACCGCTGCCGTTCCGGCCAGAGCGTCGAGGCCGTGCCTCGTGGCCAGGGCGGGAAGAAACCCGATCGCCGCGCCGAGTGCGGCGGTGGAGGCTGCCAGGACAAGTGTGGGGACCAAGAACCGCCGTTCCGTGACCTGCCGCGCCAGGTCCAGAACGGTGTAGCGCTGCCGCGGAAGGGGTTCCAGATGCGGTACGGAAACAAGCACCCACACCGCCGCGACTGCCGCCAGCACCGAGAGGGCCGCGAACAGCAGCGGAAAGCCGCCCGAGAAGATCAGGCCGGCTCCGAGCATCGGCCCGATCACGTATCCCAAACTCTTCCAGGAGCCGTACCGGCCGAAGTAGGTGCCGGCGCTTCTCCCCCGGGCAAGGCGTGCCACCATGGCCGAGGAGGCCGGAGAGAAGGCAGAGGCCGCAGCGCCCTGCCCGAGCCGGGCCAGGCCCAGCATGAGCGGATCGGCGCCCCACAGACCTATGAGGGAAAGCACGGCAAAGGCCAAAAGGCCTCCAACGATGACGGGCTTGGTGCCGATGCGGTCACTGAGAGCTCCGAAGACAGGTTTGAGGAAGACCTCAGAGAGGTCATACAGGGCGAGCAGAATGCCCAAATTCAGCAATGTCAGCCCGATGTTCTCACTCTGGGCACCCATCCCCGCGGCAATACTGTGCGCGCCGAAGGCGGTCACGAACCCTGCGGCGTACAACGGGGCAGAGGAGGACCGGGCGGCCAGGACCTGCGGAGACTGGCTCACGAGTGCAGCTCCTGGTAGACCAGTCCAGCGAAATCCTCCAGCGCAACAACGCAGTCCGCCAAGTTCGCTTCGGCGCCGGAAGCCGATGGGCTGCCGAAGACGTCCCTGCCTCGGATTGAGCGGAACCACCGCCGCAGCCGATCCAGGCTTTGCTCTTCCTCCTCGAGCTCGGCAAGGGTGAACTTCTGCTTGGCAATTTCGCGGACAATCTCGGCCCGGAATTTCCCACAATCCGCGACGAACTCGGCCCATTCATCATCCCGGGCCGCATCAAACAGTGCACGCAGTTTGGCGGCATCTGCGTCGGCGGAACCGGTGGTCAGCAGAATCAGGTCGCCGTGGCCTGCGCGGGCCAGTTCCCGGGCCTTTTCTGCCCCCTCCCGGCAGACAGGAACATCAGGCGCGGTCCAGGCGCCTTGGCCAATGGGAACGGCACCGAATCGACGCAGTTCCCGCCAGACCGCCACGCGGTAGCGGGACGGATCCGACGGCACCTGCACCAGCAGGACAAGCCAGGGCACTTCGGTCTTTTGGGTCACATGCACAATTGTAACGGTTGCTACATCCACGGTGGATGCACCGGCATTCCAGCCGGATAAAGGCAACGTCCCGTCCTTCACCTCTGCGGCTCCGAATCAGTTTCAGAGACCACGAACGGTAGGTGAGCATGAGTGTTCAGCAGGCGAACGCAGCCACGGGAATGGCCCCCCTGCGGCGGGAGGTGGTTCCCACGGAGCTGGGTCCTTGTACAGTGCGGGTTCAGCAGGGTACCGGCAGCCGGCGGCCGGCCGGCACAGCGGATGTCTACCTTCATGGCGCCGCGGGATCCTGGACGACCTTCCGGGCACTGCTTCCCGCGGCCTCGGCCCACGATCGGGTGTTGATTGATCTTCCGGGCTGGGGTGAATCCACCACGGGTGCCCGGCTGGAAGAACTCGATATCGAGGCGATGGCACGGGCCGTCACCGCGGTGCTGAACTCACTCGGCTACCGGCGCTGGAACCTGGTGGGCCACTCCATGGGAGGGTTCCTGGCATTGCACCTTGCCGCGGCGCAGCCCGAGCGGACCGCCAGTGTGGCCACCATTTCGGCCACAACATTCGGCGTCTCCGGGGCGGCCCGCGGGCCCCTGCGCAGCCTGTTCACGTTCCCGGCGTTTGTTGGCATGCTGCTGGCCATGCGCGCCATGGCATCCCTGGGTCCGGCAGGGTCGTCACTGGTCCGTGCAATCGGGGCCACCCGTGTGATGCGACCGCTGATGTGGCCGTTTTTCGCAGAACCCGCAGCCATTCCCGCCGGGGTGCTCCGCGGGCTCGGCGATGACGCCCGGCCGGCCAGCTTCTCCGCAGCAGCCCGGGCGGCGGCGCACTACGATTTCGGCCAGTGGCGCGGCATCCACTCCCCCGCCTTGGCGATCCGCGGGGACCGCGACGTGTTCACGCCTCGGTCCGACCTGGTCCGGCTGGCCAGCATCATCCCGCACGTCCAGACGGTGACGATCCCGCGTTGCGGCCACTTCGCGAACATCGAGCGGCCGGAGCAAGTGCAACGGCTGCTGGAAAGCCTACGGTCTCCCTGACGTGTCCGACGGCGGCTGGCCACCTGCCTGAGGCAGCGAATATCCAGTCGGGTCAACCATTGACCGGCGATACTTACCGATATATCGTTAATTATCGCCGATTGATCGGCGACAATCAGGAATATTCAACTGACATGGAAGGGCGATGCCGCTATGAAAGGCCTTCACGACGACAAATTTACGGACGGCGGACCAGCGCTGGGACGCTTCGGGCGCGGCAGGAGCCGTCGCGGACCCCACGGACACGGCGGCTTCGGGCCGGGCCGCGGGTTTGGGCCAGGTTTCGGCCCGGGATTCGGTCCCGGTTTCGGACCAGGGTTTGGTCCCGGCGGTTCAAGGCGGGCCAACAGGGGCGATGTTCGTTCGGCGATTCTCTCCCTCCTCGCCGAATCACCGTCCAACGGCTACGGCCTGATCAAGACAATTGCCGATAAGACGGCGGGAGCCTGGCGTCCGAGCCCGGGCTCCGTCTACCCGACACTCCAGCAGCTCGTGGATGAAGAGCTGATCGCGCCCGTGGGTGACGGCCGGCGCACCGAGTTCACACTCACCGACGCGGGCAAGGCTTACGTGGCCGATCACGCCGAGGAGCTGGGGAACGCGTGGAACACCGATCCTCAGGGATCCGGGCCGGCGTTTCACCAGAGCGTGGGAAAGCTCATGGGAGTCATCCACCAGTTCCGCTTCTCGGCAACCGAGGAACAACGCAATGCCGCGATGGAAGTAATCGATGACACCCGCCGCGCGCTTTACCGCATCCTCGCCGACTAGCACCGCAGTTTCTCCGATGTGGCCGGCCGGGCGCTAAGATGCCTGTCGGATCGCGATGCTGCCGATCATTCTGCGGTTTGCTCTTGGGCTGCCTCGACGTTCAAAGTCTGCTCCCCGGCCATCCCGGCCCGAAGGAACAGTTCCCGGGATGCGACTTCCAGACCCAAGGCAGTCGCGGCGATATCCTCCAGGGCTTGGTGAATCCACGCTACGGCAGCCGCGTTGGCTGGCCCCGCGCTCACGCCGGCGGACTGGAGTGCCCGCAACGACGCATACCGGGCTACCTTCTTTTTCAGGTCCCCGGCGAGGTCCTCGATCTCTGCCAGCTGCTGGTCCCGCCAAGCGCCGGAATCTTGCGCGCTGCTGCGATGCCAAGCGTATGAGGACAGCCGCTCCGGGCCCGGTTCTTGCCGCCCACCCAGGAACTCGGCCAGCTCGGCGGCCAGCTCCTCGAGTGCCAAGGCCGACGGCGAGGGAGGCCATTCCTGGCCGGCATCAAGTTCCTGGACCCGCTGTTCCGCAGCGGATTTCAGCCGTCCGATGCGAACATCTGTGATTGGTCCGGACCTATGGAACGGGTGTGTGGACGCTGGACGGATGATTGGGTTGCCTTGCATCAGGGGCCTCCTGGAAAGTGCGCTGACAGGATGGCGCTACCAGGGTCCGGGGCAACACACTTATTTTATCTGGCATTGAATCAGGAAGGTAGGCCTCAAAGGACCGGGCCATGGAACTCGCCAGCCGCGGCAGAATGGACAACAACTGCCATCCGGTTGCAGTTCAGACGGGCACAAACTGGAGGAACAATGGCTGACGGCACAGACTCAGGCGCAGGTTCAATGGCGGAGGGACTCGATGCCGGCCTGTGCAAGGAATTCGTTGAGTCGTTGGAGATCTCCGGAGCCGCGATTTCAGTGTTTTCCGGCCTGTCACCGGCGTCCATGGTGTGCGCCAGCGACGCGGTGGCGGCCAGGATCGATGAGCTGCAGTTCGATCTGGGGGAAGGACCGCGCTGGGAGGCCTTGCAAACCCGCAGACCCGTGCTTCTGCCGGATGTGCGCAGGGGACCGCACGCCGCGTGGCCGGTCTTTGCTGAATCCTTGCTGGAACTGGATGTTTCGGCCCTTTTCGTTTTCCCGCTCGTGCTCGGTGCCTTGGACATCGGCGTGGCGGAGCTTTACAGGTCCGAATCCGGCCCGCTCAGCCAGACGGAGCAGTCCACGGCCGTGCAACTCGCCGATGAAGCGACCTGGCTGTTGCTGCGGCAGCTCCTGACCCTTGCCCCAGGAGACGGCACGGACGCCCCGGCGGACGACTCCCCCCTGTCCCGGCGCGAGATCCACCAGGCCACAGGGATGGTTCTGGCGCAGGCCGGGACGTCGGCGCGGGACGCCCTGCTGCTGATGCGGGCGTATGCATTTGCCCAGGGGCGTACCGTCCGGGAGGTCGCCCGGGATGTGGTCAGCAGGGGCCTTGACTTTACCCCGGGGGGCGACTGAGATGGGCGCCTGCAGTAAAATCCTTGTATGGCGATGCTGGGCCGTGCCGTTCGCGTGAGTGCCGCTTTCGTCAAGATAGCGGACACTCTTGTGGCGGAGTACGACGTCTTGGACCTCCTCCACACCCTGGTGGAGGAATCAGTGGGAATTCTTGACGCCGCGGCCGCCGGGCTCGTGCTTGTCGATCCCGCCGGAGACCTCCAGGTAATGGCCTCGACCAGCGAGGAGAGCCAACTGGTGGAAGTCCTTCAGCTCGAAGCTGGGGCGGGGCCGTGCGTGGACTGCTTCCGTACCGGCGCTGTCGTAGCTATTGATGACATCGCGGCGCAGGCTTCTCGGTGGCCGCTCTTCCAGTCTTCTGCCCTTTCCCAGGGATTCCGGTCCCTCCACGCCGTCCCCATGCGCCTGCGCAGCCGGACCATCGGTGCCCTGAACCTCTTTGGCCACGAAACCGGTCCTCTCAGTTCCGAGGACGCCGCAATTGCACAGGCGTTCGCCGACGTGGCAACCATCACCCTCCTGCAGGAACGCGCGGCGCGGGAAAACGCCCTGATCAACGAACAGCTGAAGCGAGCCCTCAACAGCCGCATCCTGATCGAGCAGGCCAAGGGTGTGATCGCCCACACCTCCAATGTCGACATGAACACGTCGTTTGCGTTGCTTCGCGGGTACGCCCGCGCCCACAACCAGACCCTCTACGACACCGCGGAAAGAATCATCAACCGCAGAATCACCATCGATCCCGAAGAATGAATCTCCGTCGCGGACCTCCCCGCCCACGAACAATGCAGGGTCGGTTCGGGCGCTGACCCCTGCCAATGGTCCCTCCCGGAAATGACCCCCGGAACTCTATAGTTAGAGCCACACCCCGCGGCGGGAAAAGAGCGATGATGCGCGGAATAGGCAGGCGCCAATCTGGTGGGCGCGGAATAGGTCTGATCGGGACCATATATCTGGCCATCGGCGTAGTGGTCGCCGCCACCCACGGCTATCTTGTGGCGTGGAACATTCCCGGCAACATTCTGGAAGGCTTGGCGGCAATTGTCCTCTGGCCGCTGGTGGCAATCTTCGGAGTGGATCTGCATACTTTGATCACCTGATTTTGGCAGTTGTTTCCGGGGCGCTCCTTGGTCCGGACCAGCGCAATTGTCGATGAACCGTTGCCCCCACTTTCTGCGCTTCTGTCCTTACAATTAATTGTGGCCTCCATGGCATTCACGTCGCGGGGGCGACCAAATAAGGAGGATCATCATGGGCCTGGGTGACAAGATCCACAATGCCGCCGAGAAACTCCACGGCAAAGGCAAAGAGACGGCCGGCAAAGCCACCGGAGACGACAAGCTCAAGGCCGAAGGCAAGAGCCACCAAGTCAAAGCAGACCTGAAGCAGGCCGGCGAAAAAGTCAAGGACGCTTTCAAGAAACACTGAAAACAGGCCGCCGGAGGGCGGAGGTGCGGCCCGGATCGCACCTCCGCCCCGGCCTTTGCCCACACAGTCCAAAACTTTCCTTAACGACGCAGGTCGAGCGCCTCAAGGAGCCGCCTGACCGATCCGCCGAGATTCCACTCTGTGGCGAGACGCTCAAGATCGGCGCGCGAACTTCCGAGGACCGGGTGCAGTTGCGCGCCTGCCGCCTCGAGCGTCGGCAGGTCCAGGTCCCGCACGATCTTCACGACGGCGGGCGCGACCGTGAGGTAGTCCGCAGCCGCGGCGAGTTTCGACCGCACAGAGGCGGACATCCCGCTTCCTGCGTCCGCGGCGGCCGCGAGCAGCCCGTCGAGCGTGCCGTACTCTCCGAGCAGCGACGCGGCGGTTTTCTCGCCGATGCCGGCGACGCCCGGAAGCCCGTCGGAGCTGTCGCCGCGCAGGGTCGCGTAGTCGGCATACTGCACCGGCAGCACCCGGTACTTGCCGACGACGACGGCGTCGGTCAGGACTTCGAGGTTCCTCATCCCACGCGCGGTGTAGATCACCCGAACCTGGCGGGCGTCCTCGACGACCTGGAAGAGGTCACGGTCGCCCGTCACGACGTCGACCGGAAGCTCGGCGTGGCTCGCATAGGTGCCGATCACGTCGTCGGCCTCGTGTTCGGCCGCCCCGACGACGGCGATGCCGGCGAGCCCGAGCACCCGGCGGATCATCGGAATCTGCGCCTCGAGTGCGCCCGGCACGACCTCGAGATCCGCTGCGCCGGCCACGATCTCGGCGACTCGATGGGACTTGTAGCTCGGGATGAGGTCCACCCGCCACTGCGGACGCCAGTCGTCGTCCCAGCACGCAATGAGGTGCGTGGCGCCGTAGTCGGTGGTGAGCCGCGCGATCATGTCGAGCAGCCCGCGGACGGCGTTCACCGGGGTGCCGTCGGCGCGGCGGATCGTGTCGGGCACGCCGTAGAACGCGCGAAAGTACAGCGACGCGGTGTCGAGCAGCATCAGGCGGTCGGTCATGACTGATCCTGACACGGATCCGCCCGCGGGTCAGGAGCGGAGCCGCAGGCCGCGAAGCTTTTTCCCTACCTTGCGGGCTTTTTTCTCCGTCTTCCGAGCAATGCGTTCTTCCATCGCCAGCAAGCTCTCGAAGCCGAGGTCGGTATCGGCGGGTCGGTCCGGGGTGGCCGCCAGTCTCCGCAGCAGGGCGGTCGCCATGACGCTGTCCTGATGGTCGCCGAGTACTGTCTGGAGCCGTCCAGCGGATTTTGTGAGCTTGGCGGCGCGTTTACCGTGGATCTCCATGACCGATTCACCCGCGTGCCGCAGGCGTTTGGCGTTTTTTCGGACCTCGTGCAGCGCCGTGTCACGGTCGGTCCGGCCGGCTGACCGTTTGACGGCCTTGCGGGAGCGCTCCACCCGCTTTGCTGTCTTGTTCACCAGCTTGGCCGTCATTTTGCGGGCTGGGCGGAAGGCGCGCGGCTTGGCCGGCGGGTGGTCCCGGAAGTCCTCCAGGGAGCCAAGGAGACGGAAATAGCGGTCGGTCCGGAGGGTCTCCAGGACGTTTCTGTAACCTGCGTCGTGGGCTGCGACCAGCTCCAGCTCGATCATCTGGTTCAAAGAGCCGGACTGCTGTTCTTCGGGGAGTTCCAGGACGTGCTGGCGAAGCCGCTCCAGCATCACCTCGGCGTCGCGAGCCGGACCCAGGATCTGGCCCAGCCACTTCAGTTCAGCCTGGAGTTCCCGGACCGCTGAGCGCTTGAAGAGTTTGCGATAGGTGGCCAGGGCGGAGCGCGCCCGGCGGGTCGCTGACCGCATCTTGTGGACGGAATCCGGTGTCCCCAGCCGCACGCCCGGATCATGGGCGATGTAGTCCTCGATCCGTGCGTCCAGATAGGCCGTCACGACGTCGGCCGCCGGCCCTTTCTTCCGGAGTTTCTTCCGGGATTTTCCGGTCCGGGGACTGATTTCGGCCGGCCAGGCATCCCCAAAAGTGCGGGCCAGTTTGGACGGATAGGAGGCCTGGGCCGCTCCCGTGGACGTCAGGGTTTCGGCGGCGGCGGCGAGGAACTCCCGGGGACCGTGGACCAGTTCGAGCTCCCATTCCCGCCACTCGAGGGCCGGCCCTGACGGCTGCAGGGCCTCGGCGTGGACCTGGTCGTCGGCGAAGTCGGCCAGGTGCTCACCGAGAGGCCCGTAGAGCCGGTAGGTGGTGCGCCGCGTACTCAGCCGGGCGACGGGGACCAGTTCCTCGCCCCGGGTGAACACCTGCACATAAGCGGATAGTTCGTCCGGAACGGTCTCCGGCTGGCCCAGCGGGGCATGGATTTCCTCCCGCTGGTCGGTTCCGGCAGGAAGCTTGAGGTGCCACCCGGCATCCGCCCCGCCCGTGCGCCGCCGTAGGGTCAGGCGCCGTGCGGCGAGGGCCAGCGACGCAGTGTCGAAGTACACCGCCTCAAGCTGATCCGTCACCGGCTCCGCGACATCGTCCACACCCTCTATTTCCAGCAGGTCCGGAAGCGCTGAGGAGGTCTCGGCGTCAAACTTTTGTTCCGTTTCAAGTTTTCCCGTGGTCCCCATGGCGGGCTCCCTACTGGCACCGCTGGAACACGGACTTGATCTCCGGCGGGCGCGTCCGGCCGGTGCCTTGGCCCGTTCCGCCCAGCCCGATTCTAGGCCTGCGGGAACAGCCCGACCAGACCTCCGCGGCGTCCGGCCACGCTGGGCAGCCCCGTCCTGATAGGCGTAGGCTATCTATGCATTCACGCCGCACGCTGGGCCGCCTCCGGGGGTGCGTTCCAAGGCGCCGGAAGCCCCAGGACCGGACCGGTGAAGGAGCTGGCGTGGACACAAGGAAGCTGAAGTATTTTCTGGCCGTCGTCGACCACGACGGTTTCAGCCGCGCCGCAGAGCACCTGCTCATCGCCCAGCCGTCGCTTTCACAGACAATCGCGGGCCTGGAAAAGGACCTCGGGGTGCCGCTCTTTCACCGCATCGGCCGCCGCGCGGTGCTCAGCGAAGCGGGCAAGGAACTCGTCGGGCCGGCCCGGCTGGTCATGCGGGACCTGGATGCAGCGCAGTCCGCGGTGCAGGCGCTGCGGGGCGTCCGGAGCGGGCGGTTGGACATTATCACCATGCCCTCCCCCGGCATCGAGCCGCTCACGTCCATGATCGCCGAGTACACCCGGGCGCATCCGTCGGTGCGGTTGAATGTCAGTGCCGCGTTCACGCCCGAGGAGGTCGTTGAATCCGTCCGCAGCGGCAGCACTGAAATCGGCCTGGCCGGATCCCCGAACCCCGTGCGGGTCCCGGGCGTCCAGGTACTGGAGCTGGAGCGCCAGCCGTTGATCCTCATCGTCAACGCGCAGGCGGACACGTTCGGTCCGGGAACGGCCATTCAGCGTGAGGATCTTGGCGGGCACCGGCTGATCGCAAGCCAGCGCGGATCCTTGATGCGCTGGCTAGTCGACGATGCCCTGGCCCGCGGCGTCAATACGGAAATCGTCGTGGAGGTCGCGCACCGGACTTCCATCCTGCCGCTGGTCTTGGCGGGGGTGGGCCACGCCGTAATGCCCTCATCCTGGGCGCCGTTGGCGCACAAGTCAGGATTGCGGACCCTCCTGATCGAACCGGTGTCCCATCTCGACGTCGCCATCCTGAGCCGGAAGGACGACCTGACGCCTGCCGCCAAAGCCTTCCTGGCCGTCGCAGAGCTGCATGTGGCCGCTGCCAACGGGCCACACGCCGTCGACCAATAGGTTGAGCCTATTTAGCGTATCGAATCTTGGTCTTGGACGGCGGCTGGTGCCGGACCGTCTACTTGAAGAGGACAAGCAGTGTGACGCTGCTAACACACTCAACGAGGAGGTAGGCACATGAGCGCCACCCAGAAATTCAGCATCGCTTCCATTCCCGCCGACGGCGTCGGCAAGGAAGTTGTCTCCGCCGGCCGCCGCGTCCTGGATGCCCTTGCAGAGAATTCCGGCGGCAAGTTCGCCTTCGAATGGACCGAGTTCCCGTGGGGCTGCGGCTACTACGAAAAGACCGGCCAGATGATGGACCCGAACGGCCTGGAAGTCCTCAAGGACTTTGACGCCATCTACTTCGGCGCCGTCGGCTGGGAGAACGTCCCGGACCACATCAGCCTCTGGGGCCTGCGCCTGAACATCACGCAGAACTTCGACCAGTGGGCCAACATCCGCCCGGTGAAGTTCCTGCCCGGCATCCAGTCCCCGCTGCGCAAGGCCGATCACACCGAGCTCGACTGGATCGTGGTCCGCGAAAACAGCGAAGGCGAGTACGCCGGCCTCGGCGGACGGAACCTCAGCGGCCGCGGCCCCGGCAACGAAGTGGCCCTCCAGACCGCCCTGTTCACCGAAAAGGGCTGCGAGCGGATCATGCGCTTCGCCTTCGACCTCGCCCGGACCCGCACGGTGAAGAAGGTGTCCTCCGTCACCAAGTCCAACGCCCAGCAGTACGGCATGGTCCTCTGGGACGAAACCTTCCAGCGCGTGGCACTCGACTACCCGGACGTGGCCACCGAAAGCGTCCTGGTCGACGCCATGAGCGCCAAGTTCATCCTGCACCCCGAAGACCTCTCCGTCGTCGTCGCCTCGAACCTGAACGCCGACATCCTCTCGGACCTCGGCTCGGCCCTGGCCGGAAGCCTCGGCCTGGCGGCCAGCGCGAACCTGAACCCGGAGCGCCGCTTCCCGTCCATGTTCGAACCGGTCCACGGCTCCGCCCCGGACATTGCCGGCAAGGGCATCAGCAACCCGATCGGCGCGATCGCCAGCGCCGCGCTGATGCTGGACCACTTCGGCCTGCACGGGGAAGCCCGGCGCATCGAGGCCGCGATTGAGCAGACCACGGCCGCCGGCTACCTGACGCGCGACGTCGGCGGCGAGACCAACACCGATGACGTCACCGACGCCATCATCAAGGCCCTCGCCCACACCTTCGCCGCCTTCTAGCCAGACCCTGTTCAGGGCGGGCGGCGCCGCGCACCGTCGCCGCCGCCCGTCCGACCCAGCTGCGAGGGATCCTCGATGAGGCAGCGAACGTTTGCCGGCGGAAGGCCCTGCCGGACCAGTACAGCCACTACGGCTCCCGCGGGATCATCCTCATTCCTGGTCGGGGGCCACGACGAAATCAGCCTCGCCGGCATGGATGATCCGGGCCGCGTCAATGACACCACCAGCTCAGTTGCCTGCAAAGGCACCGTGGTATTCCGACCTCTTTCCTACGTCGGCTGGTCCTATACCTCATCCGTGTTTTGATCGAGGCGGACATCCTCCTTGATCTCCCCACACGTGATTATCTCCACGCCACAGCCGGCAGCTCACGTCCATGGTAGTCACGCCGAAAGCAATTGCACGGACTCCTCATCAACCCGATTCTCGGCTCGACGCGGCGCCCTTCGATCCACCGCCCGCCGCCCGTCGCATCGCGGAATCGCTGATGTTCATGCTTCCACGACGGCGAGCGAGACTCTCGCGGAGCGTTTACACAAACGAAACACGATCATCATGCGCTGGACATCAGAGAGTCGTAGCCTTTCTAAATAAGCCATTTGGCATACAAGATGGTATTTCAAACAGTATGCAAAGTGGTTCATCGTCCCTTATTATTGAGATCGGCATTCGCTCCGTGGAGAAGCTGTCGATCCCCACACTCCCAGGAGGAACAAATGGCTGTACACGAACCGGTGCAAGTGCCTCCGGGAACCAACGAGCTCAGGCGCAATGCCCTCGGGCTCCCGAGTGCTCTGGCGATGTCCCTCGCGTTCATCTCCCCGACCATTGGCGTCATCTTCATCTCGGCGCTCATCGCGTCGAAGGCTGGTGTCTCATCGCCGTTCACCTTCGTCCTCGGCACGCTTGGCATTGCGCTGATGGCGTCGACCCTTGCCCAGTTCACGCGCCGCGTCACGAGCGCCGGTTCGTTCTACAAGTTCACGACCCTCGCATTCGGCCGACGCGCGGGGTTCGTTACTGGGATGCTGCTCATGTTCGCCTACGCGCTGCAGAGCCCCCTCAACACCAACCTTTTCGGCGGCTTCGTGTCCGATGCCCTGGAAACCGACTTTGGCATCAGCATTCCGTGGTGGGTGCTCATACTCGGTGTCGTGATCGGTGTCGGTGCGCTCGCGTGGTATTCGGTACACACCTCGATGCGCATTGGCATGGCCTTGCTGATTGCTGAGGTCGTTGTAGTCGCAATCTTGCTGCTGCTCATCGTTTTCAAGGGCGGCGACTCCGGCCAGGTTCCGCAGGCGTTCACCCCCACAGAGTCGGCACAGGGCTTCGGTGGCATTGGCCAGGCGTTTGTTTTTATCGTTCTCGCGTTCTTTGGGTTCGAGTCCTCGTCGACTGTCGCTGAAGAAGTGCGCAACCCCCGCCGCAACCTGCCCATCGCCCTCGTCGGATCGGTGCTCCTGACGGGTGCTTGGTTCACCTTCTCGATGTACTCGATCATCGTCGGCTATGGCCCGGAGAACATTGACCAGCTCGCCGCGGCCACGGCGCCGCTGCACGACCTCGCCGTGCGGTACATCGGCCCCTGGTATGGCTACATTGTCGACCTCGCCGCTTTCTCGGCGCTCGTCGCGGTCGTGCTCGCCATTCATACGGCCAACTTCCGCATCCTGTACTCGCTTGGCCGTGACGGCCTGCTTCCCAAGGCTCTCGGCCGCACGCACCCCAAGCACAACACGCCGCATATCGCGATCATGGTGTATTCGATTGCCACACTCGTTATCGGCCTCACCGCCGGCGCCGTCTGGGGTCCGATGAAAGCGTTCGGAAACCTCGGCTACCTGTCGTCGCTGGGAATTTTACCCATCTTCATCGCGACCAACATCGCGCTGCCGGTCTTCATCCGCAAGCGTCACCCTGGCGAGTTTTCCGTCTGGATCCACGCGATCTTCCCCGCGCTGTCATCCGTAACCTTCCTCGCCGCGATCTGGCTCAACATCTCGCCGTGGCCTGACGCTCCGCTCAACGTGATGCCCGGCATCATCATCGCGGTCGTCGCGATCTCGGCGATCTGGGGAATCATCCTGAAGCGTCGCGGCTCGGAATCTCTCGACCGCATCGGTCGCGTTCTTTTCCTCGAGGCGGAGGCTGTGCCCGAAGCGCAGGATTTCGCCAAGTAACACCGGCTCCACCGAAACAATGATCAACAAACTTAGAAGGATAATCATGGCCCGCTTAGAGGGAAAATCAGCACTGGTCTCCGGAGGGGCGTCGGGCATCGGGAAGGCCATCGCCCAGCTCTTTCTCGAGGAGGGTTCACGCGTCGTCATCACTGACATCAACGAGACCGCACTTGCGCAGGCTGTTGCCGAACTCGAACCGTTCGGTCAGGTGAGCGGCGTCGCGGGGGATGTGCGAAGCATGTCGGACGCCGCTCACGTGATCGGCCAGGTCGTCGAACGTCATGGTTACCTTGACACGCTCGTGTGCAATGCGGGGATCACGAGTGTCATGCCGATCGAGGACCTCGAAGAGGATGAGTGGGATCGCGTGCTCACGACCAACGTGAAGGGCATGTACACGCTCGTGAAGCACGCGGTTCCCCATCTCAAGGCCGCGGGCGGCGGCACGATCGTCACCCTCGGCTCCGAGATGGGAATCGTGGCCGTCCCCGAGTCGCCGGCTTACAACGCCAGCAAGGGCGCGGTCATGATGTTCACGAAGTCCATCGCGCTCGATCTCATTCGCTACAACATCCGGGTCAACGCCCTGTGCCCGGGAATCACGCGCACCCCTCTTCTCCAGGCTGAGGTTGATAACAGTGCCGATCCGGCGAAGACGGCCGCTGAACAAGCCGTCTGGGCACCCATCATGCGCACCGCCGAACCTCGTGAGATCGCCCAGGGAGCCCTGTGGCTTGCGAGCGACGACAGCTCATTCGCTGTCGGATCGAACCTCGTGATCGACGGCGGATTCACGGCCAAATAGCGCGCCGCATCCATCACCACCAGACCATAGACACAAGCGAAACGGAAAAGACACATGAACCAGCTCGGAGCAATCATCGACGAAAAGCAGGTGCTCACGACTGACGTAGTGCCCGTGATCGACCCTTCAACGGGCGCGGTATTCGCGCGTACAGCCGACTGCGGCGCGGTCGAGGTCGACCTCGCGGTTGCGGCCGCTCGGCGCGCGGGGACGTCGTGGAAGCGGGTCGCGGTGGCGGAACGCGCGCGCATCCTGCGGAGGATCGGCCAGTTGGTGCTTCGTGACCTCGACGTGCTCGGGGAGCTCGAGTCACGCCAGACGGGAAAGCCGCTCAAGCAGGGTCGTCGAGACGCCGAACTCACGGCGCGGTACTTCGACTTCTACGCGAGCGCAATCGAGACCTTTGGCGGCACGACCATCCCGCTGAATGACGACACGCTTATCTTCACGCGTTGGGAGCCGCACGGTGTCACCGCGCACATCGTGCCATGGAACTATCCGTTGCAGATTATGGCGCGCTCAGTCGCGCCGTCGCTCGCCATGGGCAACGGATGCGTATTGAAGCCTGCCGAGGAAGCTCCCCTCACAGCTCTGCACATGGCAGTGCTGGCGGAGGAGGCGGGCCTTCCCGCCGGACTGTTCAACGTGGTTCCAGGGTACGGCGAGACGGCAGGAGCCGCGCTCACAGGGCACCACGACATCGACCACATTTCTTTCACCGGTTCTGTCGAAGTAGGGCAGATCATTAGCCGTGCTGCAGCGCAGCGCACCATCCCAGTCACGATGGAGCTCGGCGGGAAGTCGCCTAACATCGTCTTCAACGATGCTGACCTAGATCGTGCTGTTCCCGTGCTCGTGAACGCGATCCTGCAGAACGCGGGTCAGACCTGCTCGGCGGGTGCTCGCCTTCTCGTGCAGTCAGGAATCCACGACGAGCTCGTCGGTCGCATCGAGCAGGCCTTCCGTGAGGTGAAGATCGGCCCAGCGCTCAGCGACTCAACGCTCGGACCCCTCATCACGGCTGAGCAGCGCCAGCGCGTGCTCGGCTATATCGAATCCGCACGCGAGACGGCGACCATCCGTTTCGGCGGCGAGGCGCTCAACGGCGGTGAGCTTGGTGACGGTTACTACGTGCAGCCCACTCTGATCGACAACGTCGACCCTATGAGCGCGGTAGCGCAGGAAGAGATTTTCGGGCCAGTGCTCGTCGTCACGAGCTTCGACACGATCGAAGACGCGGTCGCACTCGCCAACGGAACCGATTTCGGGCTCGTCGCTGGCGTGTGGACCACCAACGTCACGACCGCGCACCGGATGATCCGCGACGTGATGTCTGGCCAAGTGTTCGTCAATACCTACGGGGCGTCCGGAGGCGTCGAGTTGCCCTTCGGAGGTTTCAAGCGTTCGGGCCATGGCCGCGAGAAGGGAGCCGAGGGCCTGCGCGGCTTTGGCCAGATCAAGACAGCGGTCGTGGCGCTGTAATGTCCAGGGTTACCTTCGACCTGCCTCGTGCACTTCGGGAAGGCACAATCCTGCCCATCGCGCCGGATGACCCGGAGCTCGACACCCCAGCGCTTCTCGTCGACCTCGACATCGTCGATGCGAACATCGCGCGAATGCAGGTCTTTGCCGACAGTGAGGGATTCCTGCTGCGACCGCACGCGAAGTCGCACAAGAGCCTCGCGATCGCGAATCGACAGTTGCAGGCTCGGGCCTCGGGATTGTGTGTCGCCACCCCATCGGAAGCAGAAGTGCTCGGCGCGAGTTCGGCAGACGACATCCTCGTCGCCTATCCGCTGGTTGGGGCGCGCAAACTCGAACGCGTCGCGGAGCTCGCGTTACAGGGTCGCCTCACGCTCGTCTCCGACTCGCTTAACGTCACCGCGGGGTACCGCGACTTCGCGTCGAGACTTGGCGTGACGATACCGGTGCTTGTTGAGGTCGACACGGGTATGAACCGCGCGGGGGTCGAACCACCCCTCGTTCCCGGCATTGCCCTCGATGTCGCTCGGAGCCCATCCCTCGAATTCCTCGGGATCATGACCCACGCGGGCCACGCTCACGATGCCCCGACCGCCGACGGCATCGCGATCGTCGCGCGCAGGGAAGCGCAGGTTATGGGAGATGTGCGCGCCGATCTCGAACGCGCGGGGCTCGTGGTTCCCGTGGTTTCCGCCGGGTCGACGCTTACCAGCCCGTTCCTGCGCGCGTCCGACGGAATCACCGAGATTCGCCCGGGCACCTACGTCTACAACGACCTACGCACCTTGGGTCGCTTCGCCTGCGAACCTGAAAACATCGCCGCGAGCATGCTCGCCACGATCGTCAGCATCAACGGCACGCGAATCACGATGGATGCCGGCAACAAGACCCTGACGAGTTCGCGTGACGCCGTCTACGGCTACGGCCGCCTTGCCGAACGCGAAGATGTCGTCGTTGCCAGGATGTCGGAAGAACACGGCGTGTTGGCCGCACCAACGCACGACCACGGCTACTCCGTTGGCGATCGCGTGCGGATCCTGCCGATTCATGTCTGCGTGTGGATGGATCTTCAGAGCGAGGTCTACGGTACGCGAGGCGGTGTGGTCGTGGAAACGATCTCGGTCGACGGTATGAGGCGCAGCTTGTGATCTCGACCGCAAGCCCCAACTACGTCTGCTTCGATTGCAAGACGGTGCTCGATCCGGCTGCAGACTGCATCCTGTGTGCCTGCGGCGGGGTGCTCGACCTGCCGCCCCTGGCCCCCAAGCCCCGCGCATCCCTCGACGATCGTCCGCCTGTCCCGCGCTTCTGGGCAGCTGACTGGGCGATCGCTATGGCGGGACTGGGTGAGGGCACCACGCCCCTCATTCGCTGGGATGACGGCTCGAATGTGTGGCTCAAATGTGATCACCTCCTCCCCACGGGGTCGTTTAAAGACCGCGGCGCGAAGTCGGTGGTCGCTCGTGCGGTTGAACTGGGAGCGAAAGAGGTCGTTGTCGACAGTAGCGGCAACGCGGGTGCAGCACTCGGCGCGCACGCAGCCCGAGCTGGTCTCGACTGCACCATCTTCGTTCCGTCGAAAACATCGGCAGGAAAGGTTGCACAAATTCGAGGTTACGGCGCAGCCGTGCGTCTGGTCGCCGGACCTCGCGAAATGTGCGAGCGGGCTGCCCTTTCACACGCGTTTTCGGTCGGTGCGTTCTACGCAGGCCACTCGACCAATCCATACTTCCACGACGGCACCAAGTCCTGGTTCTATGAGATTGTCGCCCAGTTACCGTCCGTCGACACCGTTGTGCTTCCCGTCGGCAGTGGAAGTCTGCTCCTCGGGCTACTGCGAGCGGTTGACGAGCTCGTGGAGAGCGGCTGGATCAAACAGGCGCCGCGTCTCGTTATCGCGCAGACTCTCGGCTACGAGAGCTTGGCATCTGGTGGGTCGACCCTCCGGGGGTCGGTCGACCCACTTGAGTATCCCATCGCGGAAGGGATCGCCCTCCGGCATCCCACCCGGCGCGCACAGATGCGCGAGCGCCTTGCCCGTCTCGAAGTCACCGTCTGCGTCGTCGACTCCGACGAGGTGCTGCTCGCGCGCCGCGAGCTTGGCTATGGGGGTTTCTACGTCGAACCGACCAGCGCCGTCGCCTGGGCGGCCTGGCGTCGGACCAACAGCCCGGGCACTTCCGTCGTCGCCCTCACCGGCAACGGCCTGAAGGTCGGAGGCTGAGATGTTGTCATCACAACCACAATCGGAGAACCTAATGCAGCACCACGTTTCGCCCGACGTCCCTTTGCCGGGTGGCCCCTACTCTCATGCAGTGAGCGCGAGCGGTCTTGTCTACCTCTCCGGGCAGCGCCCGCAGCATCCTGTCACAGGGGCCATCCCCGATGGCGTGGTTGCGCAGGCCCGGCAGGTTTTTGAGAACCTCGGCTCCGTGCTGAAGAGTTGCGGATGCACCTTCGCCGACGTCATCAAGGTTTCGGTTTACCTCGCTGACATTGCGGACTTCGCCGCGTTCAACGAGGTGTACCGCGAGTTCCTGGTCGAGCCATACCCCGCGCGAACGACCATCGCCTGCACACTTCGGGGCATCCAGGTTGAGGTCGATCTTGTTGCCGCGCTTGCTACGTCGATCCCGTCGGCCGGGTAGTTGTAAGGTTATTTCGGGGAGCAACGGAGCAACATGGGGAGAGCATCAATGAGCGAGTCGATCGGTTCAACGCGCGGCGTGAGAGTTGAGTCCACCCAAAACCTGTCGACCGAGGTCTACGAGTCGATCAGGCGGTCGATCGTCGAGGGTGAGATTCGACCCAACGAACGGCTCATCGAAGCCGAGCTCGCGGAGCGACTCGATGTCAGCCGAACCCCCATTCGCGAGAGCATGCAGCGTCTTGCGGCGGACGGCCTGGTAGTCAGCCGCCGCCGCGGGTGGGTCGTTCGTGAGCACTCCTCGCAGGAGATCCGCGACATCTACGAGGTGCGCGCGGCACTCGAGGGCTACGCCGCGCGACTCGCCGCCGAGCGGGCCACCGACGACGAGATCGCCGAGATCGTACGCATCCACGAGAGCTACATCGCAGAACTCGAGAACACGAGCCGCGGCCATCTGCTAGAGCACAACGATAAGTTCCACGACGCCGTGGTTGCAGCGTCGAAGAACGCGCGCATGGCCGAACAGATCGTACGCAACTCGTCGTTCTACTTTGTCCACCGCATAGCTGGCTTTTGGAGCGACGACGATGTGCGAGTGTCCATCGCGGGTCACCAGGAACTGGTTGATGCGCTCGTCGCGAGAGATCCCGAGGCCGCTGAGCTGGCCGCTCGGCGTGGCGTGCTTTCGGGTCTCAACAAAACACTGGCGCGCATCAGCTAGACCATATGAGGGTCGGGTTCGTGTGCGCGGATTCCGCGGGGCCCGGTTGGTCCTTCTGAAGTCCATTGTCGTCGGGCAGGGCCGGAACGCCAGGCATTCGTTGCCTTTTCGGCCCCGGTGGGTTCTTTGTGGCGTTCCGTTCCTTGGCCCGACGGTGATGTCCTATGTCAGTAGGACCAGGTGAGCGGCCCTGACCCGGCAGCCGTACCGGACTGCCACACTGGGTGCATCGGCCATCTGCCCGGTGGCAGCCAGGGATTCGGCGGGGGCTGGTGGTGTCACGGGGTATTTGCCCGCAGGCCGGAGGCTGCGGTCCCATGGCAAGGCTGGAACCTCCTATTCAAAGCGGGTCGTGGGTTGCCTGCCCGGATGTGATCTGGCAAGCAGAGCCACATTTGAATGTTGAAGGCCCTAGCTATGTTTCCTCACCCGGGTCTACACCCTGGCCGAGTACACGGACCAGGACTCATCCAAGGACCCCGAACTGTCCGCCGCGCTGCTCCGGCGGATCGGCAAGGACATCGGCACGAGCCTGCTGTAGCCGTCAGTGCAGCGCTACGCAGAGACGCCCGCCCGGGCAACCCCGGGCGGGCGTTCTTGATCTTCCCGGAACGGCGCCCAGCGCAGGGACCGGCCGCTGCTAGCCGATCAGCGCCAGCACGGCTCCGGCCGCCACCACTCCGCCGGCTCCGGTGCGGACGTCGGTGACAATGCCATCCCGGTGCGCGGAGACCTGGGTTTCCATCTTCATGGCTTCGAGGACCACAACCGGGTCCCCTGCCGAGACCTCGGCGCCGGGTTCGACGAGCCACTTCACCACGGTCCCGGCCATGTCGGCGCGCAGCTCGCCTGGGTCTCCAGCTGCGGCAGCACCGCCGTCGGACGCTGCTTCCAGGGACGCGCCGGCAGGGACGGGCCCGCCTGAGCGCGCCCAGCCGTCCAGCAAGTCGGCCGGAAGGCCGACGGCGAGGCGCCGTCCGTCCACGTCGACGGTGATGGTGCGGCGTTCGCCGTCGGGCGCGGTGGTGCTGTAACCGGGGTCGGCCGGGATCTTGTCCGCGAAGTCGGTTTCGATCCAGCGGGTGTGAATCCCGAGCCCGTCCTCGGACGTGAAGTCCGGGGATTCCAGCACGGCCCGGTGGAACGGCAGCACGGTGGCGACCCCGGTGATGCGCATTTCGGCGAGGGCCCGGCGCGCGCGGCGCAGGGCCTGCTGGCGGTCCGCGCCGGTGACGATCAGCTTCGCGAGCAGGGAATCGAACTGCGGCGCGACGAAGGAGCCGGAGCGGACGCCGGTGTCCAGCCGGATGCCCGGGCCGGTGGGGCCGGCGAACTCGCCGATGGTGCCGGGCGAGGGCAGGAAGCCGCGGCCCACGTCCTCGGCGTTGAGCCGGAATTCGAAGGCGTGTCCGTGCGGCGCCGGGTCCTCGGTGAGGCGCAGCGGCTCCCCCGCGGCGATCCGGAACTGTTCCTGGACCAGGTCGATCCCCGTGGTTTCCTCGGTGATGGGGTGCTCCACCTGCAGCCGGGTGTTGACCTCGAGGAAGGCCACGGTGCCGTCCTCGGCGACCAGGAATTCCACCGTGCCGGCGCCGGAGTAGCCGGCTTCGCGGCAGACGGCCTTGGCGGCGTCGTAAATCAGCCCGGTCTGCTCTTCGCTGAGGAACGGCGCGGGCGCCTCCTCCAGGAGCTTCTGGTGCCGGCGCTGCAGTGAGCAGTCGCGGGTTCCGACGACGATGACGTTGCCGTGCGTGTCCGCCAGGACCTGCGCCTCGACATGGCGCGGACGGTCGAGGTAGCGCTCCACGAAGCATTCGCCCCTGCCGAAGGCGGTCACTGCTTCGCGGACGGCGGAGTCGAAGGCTTCCTCGACCTCGTCGATGACCCGGACTACCTTCATGCCGCGGCCGCCGCCGCCGAAGGCGGCCTTGATGGCGATGGGCAGGCCGTGCTGTTCGGCGAAGGCCCGGGCCTCGGCGGCGGTGTCCACGGGTCCGTCGCTGCCGGCCACCAAGGGTGCGCCGGCCCGGACGGCGGCATCGCGGGCCGTGATCTTGTTGCCGAGCAGCCGGATCGCGTCCGGCGTCGGGCCGATCCAGGTCAGTCCGGCGTCCAGGACCGCCTGGGCAAAGTCGGCGTTCTCGGAGAGGAAGCCGTAGCCGGGGTGGACGGCGTCCGCTCCGGACTCGGCCGCCACGGCGAGGAGCTTGGGGATGTTCAGGTACGTGTCCGCGGGCGAGTTGCCGTCCAGGCTGAAGGCTTCATCGGCGGCGGAGACGTGCAGGGCGTCGGCGTCGATGTCGGCGTAGACGGCGACGGACGCCAGCTGCGCGTCGTCGCAGGCCCGGGCTATGCGGACCGCGATTTCCCCACGGTTGGCGATCAGGACCTTGCGCATCAGTTACTCGCTTCTTCTTCGGTGGTGGCGTGTTCGGAGGTGCCGTGTTCGGTGGCGGCGTGTTTGGTGGTGCCGTGTTCGGTGGCCGCCGACTCGGCCGAGGCGGATTCGGCCCAGCGGAAGCGGATCTTGCCGCCGATGGGCACCTGCGCGGCGAGGTCCAGCTGGGAGTCGACCACCACGCCGATCACCGGGTAGCCGCCGGTGATCGGATGGTCGGCGAGGAAGAGCACGGGCAGGCCCTCCGGCGGGACCTGCAGGGCGCCCGCCACGGTGCCCTCGCTGGCCAGTTCGCCCTGGCGGCTGCGCTGCAGCGGCGTCCCGTCCAGCCGCATGCCGACGCGGTTGGACTGGGCTTTCACCTCCCAGTCCTGGGTGGTGAAAGAGTCCAGCGCCTCCTGATCGAACCAGTCGGCCCGGGGGCCGGGGACGACGTCGAGGACGGTCACCCCGGTGTCCGGGTAGTCCGGCTGCAGTTCGGGAGCCCCGACCACGCCGGATTCGGCTTCTGCGCCGGCGGCCAGCACCTGCCTTGCGGCCAAGGGTGCAGGGCCGATCCCGGACATGGTGTCCGTGGAGCGGCTGCCGAGTACCAGGGCTGCATTGACGCCGCCGCGGACCGCGAGATAGCTGCGGAACCCACTCTGCGGGGTGCCAAGGCTGAGCGTTTCGCCGTCGAGCAGTGCGAAGGGGGCGGCCATCAGCGCGGCGCGGTGCCAGGTTTCGCCGTCGCTGTCCGGCGCGGACTCGATGTTCAGTGCCGAGGGTGCGCCGGTGACCGCGAGTACCTGGTCCCCCACGGCCTGGACCTTGAGCCCGCCGGCGACGGTCTCAATGGCCGCCGCGCCGGGGGCGTTGCCGACCAGGCGGTTGGCCCGACGCAGCGAGGCCCGGTCCAGCGCGCCGGCGGCGGAGACGCCCAGGCCGGAGTGGCCGTGCCGGCCGAGGTCCTGGATCAGGCTCTGCATCCCCGGCGAAACGATCCGGAGTCCGCGGGCGATGTCCCCGGCGGCCGGCTGCGGCCCGGTGCCGGCCGTCTCAGCCGCAGGCTCGGCGGCTGAGTCCGCGGATGTCTCTGCGTCTGGCTCGGTGACTGAATCAGCGGCGAGCGTGACCTCATCCCTGACAGGACGGAACTGCACCCGGTGGCCGGGGGCGGCCAAGGCGGGCTGCTCCCGGTCCAGGTCCCACATCCGGGCGTTGGTGCGCCCGATCAGCTGCCAGCCGCCCGGGGAACGGCGCGGGTACACGGCCGAATAGTTTCCGGCCAGCGCCACGGAACCCGCGGGCACGGCGGTGCGCGGCGAGCTGCGCCGGGGCACTTCCAGCTGCTGGTTCTCCCCCATCATGTACCCGAAGCCGGGCGCGAAGCCGGCGAAGGCCACGGTCCAGACCTGGCCGGAATGGGCGGCGATAACGCCCTCGGTGCCAAGGCCGGTGAGCCGCCCCACCTCGGCGAGGTCTTCGCCGTCGTACACGGTGTCGATGACCACCAGGCCGCCGTCGAGCTGAACGGGTGCGGTGAGGTCGAACTGCAGCAGCCGGGCGGCGATGCGACGGGCCGAGGCCGGGGAGTCGGCCTTGACCAGGACCGTCTCGGCCGCGGCCAGGACGTCCTGCTGGCCCGGCAACGGCTTCTCCAGCAGCAGCGCCTGCAGGGCAAGCACATCCTGGGTGCCGGAAAGCTCGGCCAGGACCGCGCGTGTTCCCACGGCCCGCACGGAACGAACCCTGTGAAGCGTTGCGTTCCCTACCTTCGGGGGTTCCCCTGCTGTCTCAATCACGAGGTGCCTCATTCATTGTGCCGGTGAAATCGTGCCGGTGGACAGGTTCCGCTGAACCGGTTCCGCAGGGCTCAGGCGCGGGCTTCCTGCAGGAGCCGCTCTTCTTCGTCGGTATGCGGGTTGCGCCCGATGGCCAGCCCAATCACCGTCACGATCGAGGCGACCGCGAGGTAGGCGGCGATCAGGAACCAGTTGCCGCTGGCAGCGAAGAGGGCAGTGAAGACCAGAGGTGCGACGGCGCCGCCGATCACGCCGGCCAGCGTGTAGGCCAGCGAGCTGCCGGCGTAACGCAGCCGGGCCGGGAACTGTTCGGTGATGTAAGCGGCCTGCGGGCCGTACATGAAGGCGTGGAAGGCCAGCCCGATCACGATGCCAATGGTCAGTGTAATGACCGACTTGTCCTGGATCATGATGAAGAACAGCGGGATGTACACGGCGGTTCCGATGGCGGCGACGCCGTAAACGAGGCGGCGGTTGATGCGGTCCGTGAGGGCGCCCGCCGCGGGGATCAGGACCAACTGGAAGGCGGAGCCGATCAGGATGGCTGTCAGTACGTTGCTGGTGCTCATGCCCAGTTCCTTGGTGGCGTAGACGGCCATGAAGACGGTGAGCAGGGAGTACAGCACGTCCGGGCTGATGCGGGACAGGGCGGCGGACACGAGGGCTCGCGGCTCCTTGGTGAAGACCTCCTTGATGGGCGCCTTGGGCTGTTCGCCGTGGGCCTGGATGGCCTTGAAGACGGGGGTTTCCTCCAGCTTCAGCCGGATCAGCAGGCCGAAGCCCACCAACACGGCCGAGGCGAGGAAGGCCACGCGCCAGCCCCAAGAGAGGAAGTCTTCGTTGCTGAGTGTCGCGGCGAGCACGGCCAGGACGCCGTTGGCCATCAGGTTGCCGGCGGGCGGGCCGATCTGCGCGGCGGAAGACCAGAAGCCGCGCCGCTTGGCGTCGCCGAATTCGCTCGAAAGCAGGACGGCACCGCCCCACTCGCCGCCGACGCCGATACCTTGCGCCAGGCGCAGCAACACGAGGATGACAGGTGCGGCTATACCGATGGTGGCGTAGCCCGGGAGCGCGCCGATCACCACCGTTGCGATGCCGATCAGCAGCAGGGTGGTCACGAGGACGTGCTTGCGGCCGATCTTGTCACCGAGCCGGCCGAAGATCACGCCGCCGATGGGACGGGCCAGGTAGCCCACCGCAAAGGTCGAGAAGGACAGCAGCAGTCCGACGTATTCGTCATTGCCCGGGAAGAAAACCTTGGGGAATACCAAGGCCGAGGCCACGGAGTAGATCGCGAAGTCGTAGTACTCCAGCGAGGTGCCGGTGAGGCTCGCGACGTAGGCCTTGAGGGCACCGGGCGGGATCCTCCTCTTGCCGGCGGCCGGGGTGGCCTGATGCGGTGCTGCAGTCATGGTTTTCCTCCAGGTGTGCGGGGTGCTGCCTGTTGCTTAGATGTAGTGCGGGCGATCCCGGTGGCTCCGGGGGGCCGGCGGACCGGATGAGTCCGGTGGATCCGGGATGTGAAGCGGTGGAGCGTCTGCTTAGACGAACGCGGCGGTGGTGATGCCCGCGGCGTTGAGCGCTTCGCGGACAGCGGCGGCCATGGTGACAGCTCCCGGGGAGTCACCGTGCACGCAGATGCTCTCGGCGTGAATTTTCAGGATGGAGCCATCGATCGTGCGGACGGCGGAATCGGTGGCCATCCGGAGGACATGCTCAGTGACGAGAGTATGATCCTCCAGCACGGCACCGGGGAGCGTACGGGACACGAGGGTGCCGTCCGGGTTGTAGGCGCGGTCGGCGAAGGCTTCGGTGACCGCGCGAAGGCCGGCGGCCTCGGCGAGCCGCAGCACTTCCGAGCCCGGCAGGCCCATGATCGGCAGGTTCGGGTCAACGGACTTTACGGCGTCGACGACGGCCTTCGCCTGCCCGGTGTGCGCCACGATCGCGTTGTAGAGTCCGCCGTGCGGCTTCACGTACCGGACCGTGCCCCCCTCGGCGGCGGCGAGTGCCTGCAGCGCGCCGATCTGGTAGACGACGTCGTCCGCCAGTTCAACCGGATCGATGTCCAGGAAGCGGCGGCCGAAGCCGGCGAGATCGCGGTAGCCGACGTGGGCGCCGATCACGACGCCTGCGGCGACCGCTTCACGGCAGGTCCGGCGGATGACGCTGGGGTCGCCCGCATGGAATCCGCAGGCCACATTTGCGCTGGACACCGAGCGGAACATCGCCGTGTCGTCGCCCAGGGTCCAGCGTCCGAAAGACTCGCCAACGTCGCTGTTTAGGTCAATGGTTGCCATTTGTGATCCTCGTCTCATGATAGCCCCCTACTAAGGATGCATCACTTTGACCGATTGTTCAACAATCCGACGATTCAACATTTGGACAATCGTGTAGATTCGGCATTATGACGACTTCCGACGCTGCCGGCGGCTCCGCCCTGGGCGCGGCCGCGGCGCGGCTGCGCGTGGCCGTTCCGTCCGTGGCGGACCGCGTGGCAGCCGAACTGCGCCTGCAACTGGCGGAGGGCCTGCTCCTGCCAGGAACCAGGCTCACGGAATCGACCATCGCCGAGGACCTGGGCGTTTCCCGCAACACGGTCCGCGAGGCCTTCGCCGAACTGGCGGCCGAGCGCCTGGTGGTCCGGCACCCAAACCGGGGAGTCTTCGTGGCGAGCCTGGAGGCGGGCGACATCCACGACGTCTACACGGTGCGCCGCGCCATTGAAGTCAGTGCGATCCGCGGCGGCGGCAGCCCGGAGCGGGTGGCGGCGGTCCGCGCGGCCGTGGATGAGGGCAAAGCCGCGGCCGCAGCCAACGACGAAGAGGGCCTGGGAAACGCCAACCAGCATTTCCACGGCGCGATCGTGGCCCTGGCGGGCAGCCGGCGGCTGGATACGATCATGTCCCAGGTCCTGGCCGAGATGCGGCTGTTCTTCCACAAGGCCACCGTGGACGCGCACTTCTACCGGGGCTACCTGCCGGACAACGAGGAAATCTGCAAGGCCTTGGAAGCCGGGGACCTGGACCTTGCCGGGGAGCTGCTGCTGGCCTATTTGAACCGGTCGGAGGAGCGCCAGGCCGCTGTCCACGGCGAGTGAACCGCGGCCGGCCTGGCTCGTTCCGCGACCCGCAGCCGGCCCGGCGCTCCGAACTCTGCCCCCGACCCGCTTCCGGCCCTACGACCCGCATCCAGCCCCGCGACGCGCAGATTTCCTCCCGACACCCGCATTCCCGCATCGGGAGGAATTTCGCGCGTCGGAAAGAATTTCGCCGGTCGCCAGATGTATTCCATGTCCCGCGACCCGCACTCGGCCCGGCGATCTGCTCACTGCCCTACGACCCGCATCCAGCTCTCCGACGCGCAGATTTCCTTCCGACACCCGTATTCCGGCATCGGGAGGAATTTCGCACGTCGGGAAGAATTTCGCCGGTCGCCAGATACGTTCCATGCCCCCGACCCGCATTCGGCCCTACGACCCGCATCCAGCAAGGCGACGCGCAGATTTCCTTCCGACACCGGTATTCCCGCGTCGAGGGGAAATTCGCGCGTCGGTGAACTCACCCCGCGGCGCCGGGCGCATCCATCCTCGTCGGACACTCTGCGCGTCGTCGGACATGCTGCGCGTCGCTGAGCGCGTTCGCCGTCGCCTTCCCCGTGGCCGGAAATTCGCGCGTCGCAGTTGACAGAGCACGTTCCGCGGGGGCCGGCCGAATCGGCTCCGAATCCTGATCGCGGCCACCCATTGACAGATTGTAGCCAGCGCCACATACTTGTGGAACCGATTCCATGGAATCGATTCCACAGGATTCTTCCAGAGCAGTTCAAAGGCGAAAGGCGCAGCAGTGACAGGACCTTCCATCACCATCAAGGATGTGGCAGCACTCGCCGGCGTCTCGTCCGCGACGGCGTCCAGGGTGCTGTCCGGAAACCCGGCAACGTCCGCGGAGTCGCGCCAGAAGGTGGCCGCCGCCGTCGCCGAGCTGGATTTTCACCCCAACGCCCAGGCGCGCGCGCTCCGTTCCACCAGGACCAACGTCATCGGGCTGCTCCTTTCAGATATCCGTAACCCGTTCTTCGCCGATCTGGCGCACGCCGCCGAGCAGGCGGCCCTCGCGGAGGGGCTTGTCACCCTGCTGGGGAACGCCAACGAGAGCATTCCGCAGCAGGACCGGTACCTGGACACCTTTATTTCGCAGCGCGTGGACGGCGTGATCGCCGCACCTCAGGGCGAAGGGAGCTCCAGCCTGCGCGCCTTGCTGGAACGGGACATCCCCACGGTGTTCGTTGACCGGACCGTCGATGGCATCGAGGTGCCGAGTGTGACCACGGATAGTGATTCCGGCATCCGCCAGGCCGTGGAGCACCTGGCCCGGCAGGGCCACGAGCGGGTCGGCTATATCGCTGGGCCCCAGACCACGTCCACCGGACGGGACCGGCTCAAGTCCTTCTCCCGCGCGGCCCGCGAGTTCGGGCTCAGCGCCGACCCCGCCCTGACGTATTTCGGCGACTTCCAGTCCGCCAGCGGCTCGGCCGGTGCGCACCACCTGCTGGGCCTCGCGGATCCGCCCACGGCGCTGCTGGCGGCTGACAGCCCCATGGCCGTCGGCGCGCTGGCCACCTTGAATCGGAAGGGCCTGCGCATCGGACGGGACATGGCCCTCATCGCCTTCGACGACATCGAATGGTTTTCCCTGCTTGATCCGCCGCTGACCGTTATCTCCCACGACGTAGAGGCGATGGGCCGGACCGCGGTCAGGCTCCTGCTCGAGGTGATCGACGGGCAGAAACCGGAATCAGTCGTCCTCCCGAGCGAACTCATTGTCCGCGCGTCCTCGGGCACCGCGGATCCCAGCTTGGAGCGGCCGTGACAAACGCGCCGCCCTCCAGTCCGACCCCTTTGATTTGCGGCTTGGGGCACCGTCCGACACCACCGAAGGAGCAGGTCCAATGAGCACGGTTTTTGTGGTCGGAAGCCTCAATATCGACCAGAACATCCGCGTCCGTTCCCTGCCGCGGGCGGGCGAGACCGTCCGGGGCTCGGACGCAACGTTCAGCCCCGGCGGCAAGGGCGGCAACCAGGCCGTCGCGGCGGCCCGGGCCGGCGCCACAGTGAAATTCACTGGCGCCGTCGGCGACGACGCGCATGGCCGGCGGATCCTTGAGGTTCTGTCCGAGGCCAGCATCGACGCCGGCCACGTCCGGGTCAGCGGCACCGCGGCCACAGGAACGGCGGTCATCGCCGTCGACGACCACGGCGAAAACCAGATCATCGTCAGTCCGGGCGCGAACTCCGGGATCACCGCCGCCGACGTCGATGCCGGACTCGCCGCCGTCCAGGCCGGTGACGTCCTGGTTCTGCAGCTCGAGATTCCGACGGCGCTCGTCCGGCAGGCCGCGCGCACCGCGAAGGGCCGCGGCGCGTTCGTCATCCTCAACGCCGCCCCCGCTCCCCGGCAGATCGACGGCCTGCTCGACGACGTCGACCTCCTCGTGGTGAACGAACAGGAAATCCAGGTTCTCGCCGGCCTCGCCGGGATGCCCGGCAACCACCGGGACCTGGTCCAGGCTCTTCCGCCTGCCCTGGGTCCGGCCATCGTCTGCACCGCAGGAGCGGAAGGGTCCTTCACAGTCCTCGACGGCAGCCTTGTGCACGTGCCGGCCGCCACGGTAGCGGCCAGGGACACCACGGGAGCCGGCGACACGTTCGTCGGCTACCTCGCCGCATCCCTGGCCGGCAGCCACCGCGACCTGCCAGCCGCAATGATCCACGCCACCCGCGCTTCGGCTATCGCCGTCACGCGTACCGGCGCCATGGAATCGATTCCATGGGCTCATGAAATACCGGCGTCCGCGCCAAAGCCCGCCACTCCGGACCCAGCCACCCCGAACACCGCCAGCCCGAACACAGCATTGTCCAGCCCTGTCGTTCCGAACTAAGGAGACCCATGAAAATCGCACTCGGCAACGATCACGCCGGCTTCCCCCTCAAATCGTTTGTCCAGTCAGTCCTGGAGGACCTCGGCCATGAAGTCATCGACTGCGGCGCGCCCAGCGAGGCACCGGTCGATTTCCCGGACATCACGCGGGCCACCTGCGATCTGGTCCGCTCCGGCGAGGCCGAGCGCGCCGTACTGGTCTGCGGCACCGGGGTCGGCGCCGTGATGGCGGCCAACAAGATCCCGGGCATCCGCTGCGCCCTGGGACACGACGTCTATTCCGCCCACCAGAGTGTCGAGCACGACGACGCGAACGCCATCGCCATGGGTGCCTGGCTGATCGGCAGGGCCACCGCCAAGGAAGTCCTCATCTCCTTCCTCGACGCGAAATTCGACAACGACGAGGACACCATCCGGCGAGTCCAAAAGCTGCGCGAAATGGAGCTTGAGGGAGCCCGGGAACTGGCCGCCGAAATCTGACCCGGACGGCACCGCACCACCAATCGTTTACCTGGCCTTCGGCATGCCGCCCAAGGCTGTCCAGCAATATCAAAGGAGATATAGAACATGACGGCAGCAATCACGGACCGGCCGCGCCAGGCCGCCCACGGTTCACCCGGAAAGATCAAGACCGCCATGGCCTCGGCCGCCGGCACGTGCGTGGAAAACTACGACTTCGTCGCTTACGGAACGGCCGCGGCCCTGTACTTCGGCAAAGTCTTCTTCCCCAACACGGACCCCGTGGTCGGAACGCTTCTGGCCTTCGCCACCCTGGCGGTGGGCTTCCTGATGCGGCCCATCGGCGGAGCCATCGGCGGCTACCTCGGCGACAAGTACGGCCGCAAGCCCGTGCTGGTCGGCGCGCTGCTGACCATGGGCATCGCCACCGTCCTGATCGGCTGCCTCCCCACGTACGCCCAGGTCGGCATCGCTGCACCCATCCTGCTGGTCATCATCCGGATGATCCAGGGCCTGGCCTTCGGTGCTGAATGGGGCGGCGCCGTCATGATGACGTTCGAGCACGCACCGTGGAAGAAGCGCGGCCGTTTCGCGGCCATCCCGCAGGCGGGCAACCCGCTGGGCATCACCCTCGCCAACGCCGCGTTCCTGCTCTCCGCCTCCCTGCAGACCGACTGGGCCTGGCGCCTCCCGTTCCTCGCCAGCTCCGTCCTGATCGTCGTCGGCCTGGTTGTCCGGATGAAGCTTGAGGAATCCCCCGAGTTCGAACACACCAAGGCCATGGGCGCGATCGTCAAGAACCCGCTGGCCACCGTGGTCAAGAACGACTGGCGGAACATCCTGCGCGTGATCTCCCTGCGGATCGTGGAGAGCTGCGCGTACTACGTCACGGCCACGTACCTGCTTTCCTACATCACGAAGAACAACCCCGACGACCGGGCCATCGGGCTTACCGGCATTGTGATCGCCAGCCTTCTGGCCATCCCGGTCACGCTGGTCGCCGGCGCGCTCACCGACCGCATCGGCCGCCGCAAGCTCTACCTCGGCGGAACCATCGCCGTCATTGTCTTCGGCTTCCCGATGTTCCTGCTCAGCAACACCGGAAACCCCTTCCTGATCGTCCTGGCCTTCGTGATCGGCATCGGCGTCATCCACGCAACGTTTACCGGCACGCAGGGCGCCTGGTTCGCGGAGCTCTTCCGGACCAACACCAGGACATCCGGCGCCTCCATCGGGTACCAGGTGGCCGCCTCCATTTCCGGATTCGCGCCCTTCCTGGCCGTGCTCCTGGCCTCCGTCTTCGGGTGGGCCGGCGGCGCCTCGCTGTACGTCCTGGTGGGTGTCATTGGCCTGGTCGGCGTGCTGAACACCCGCGAAACCTGGGGCGCCAAGGAGAAGGCTGAAGTCGACGCCATCATCGCCGGCGAGCCGGCAGCTGCCGCGGAGGACCAGCCGGCGGCGGCCCGCTAGCGGCACCGCGAAGACCCGCATAAAAGAGCGACCCGGGTTGGCCTCCGGAGGCCAACCCGGGTCGCAGCAGTTTGCGGTATCCCGCGTTACTTTCCGGCCGCCACCGGGACCGGACGCTCATCCGCCGGCTTCCCGGCGTCGGCACCCGCCGCGGGCGGGGTTTTCAGCTTGAGGCTCTTGAAGATCGCGGCCCCGCCGCCCTTGCCGCTGCGGTTCTTGTTGAAGATGTCGAAGCCGACGGCGAGGAGCAGCACCAGGCCCTTGATGAGCTGCTGGTAGTCGGTGCCGAGGCCCAGGATCGACATGCCGTTGTTCAGCACACCCATGATGAGGCCGCCGATCATGGCCCCCGCCACGGTTCCGATGCCGCCGGTGACTGCGGCGCCGCCGATGAACGCCGCTGCGATGGCGTCCAGTTCGAAGCCGGTGCCGCCGGCCGGCTGGGCGGAATTGAGCCGGGCCGTAAACACGAGGCCGGCCAGTGCGGCAAGGACGCCCATGTTCACGAACAGCCGGAACGTGACCGCCTTGGTCTTGATGCCGGACAGCTCGGCAGCGTGCAGGTTGCCGCCGAGAGCGTAGGTATGGCGCCCGAAAACGCTGTTGTTCATCAGGGCCGTGTAGACGATCACCAGGACCGCCAGAACAATCAGGACGATGGGCGTGCCCCGATAGCTGGCGAGCAGGAAAGTGATGGTCAGCATGAGCAGGGCGATGAACGCGGTCTTGGTCGCGAACCACGCCATCGGCTCGTTCTCAAGTTCGAACTTCTTCCGGATCCGGCGTTCCTTGACCGCCTGGATCACCAGCGCCAAGGTGGCGCCGACGCCAAGGATGACCGTCAGCCACTCCAGCACCGACGTGCCACCGGAAATGTCCGGCAGGAAGCCGCCGCCCAGCGCCCGCAGTTCGGCCGGGAACGGCGTGATCTGCTGGTTCTTGAGGGTGATCAGTGTCAGGCCGCGGAAAATCAGCATCCCGGCGAGGGTGACGATAAAGGCGGGAATGCCCACATACGCGATCCAGTAGCCCTGCCAGGCACCCACGAGCGCGCCAACAATCAGGCAGGCGGGGATGGCGAGCCACCATTCCCACCCCCAGTGCACGATCATGACCCCGGCGACGGCGCCGATGAAGCCGGCGACCGAACCCACGGACAGGTCGATGTGGCCGGCGATGATCACCATCACCATGCCGATGGCCAGGATCAGGATGTAGCTGTTCTGGACCACCAGGTTGGTGACGTTCTGGGGCTCCAGCAGGATCCCGTCGGTCAGGATCTGGAACAGCAGGACGATCAGGATCAGGGCGACAAAGATGCCAACCTGGCGGAGGCGGCTTGTCAGGAAGCCCAGGGATTCTCGGAGGGCGGACATGTTCGCTATTCCTTCTCTTTGGTCATGTAGTGCATGAGGGTTTCCTGCGATGCTTCCGCGATCGGGACCTCGCCGGTGATGTGGCCGGCGGACAGGGTGTAGATCCTGTCGCAGATGCCCAGCAGTTCGGGCAGTTCGGAGGAGATCACAATGACCGCCTTTCCTTCCGCGGCCAGCTTCGCGATGATCGTGTAGATCTCAAACTTCGCGCCGACGTCGATCCCGCGGGTGGGCTCGTCGAGGATCAGTACGTCCGGGTCGGAGAACATCCACTTGCTCAGCACCACTTTCTGCTGGTTGCCGCCGGACAACTTGCCCGTGATGGCGGCAACCGACGGAGCCTTGATGAACATGCTCTTCCGGTAGTCGTTGGCGACCACGGTTTCCTGGTTCTTGTCCACCCAGCCGCCCTTGACCAGCTTGCGCAGCGCCGCCATGGAAACGTTCCGCTTGATGTCCTCGATGAGATTCAGGCCGTAGAGCTTGCGGTCCTCGGTGGCGTAGGCGATGCCGTGCTTGATGGCGGCCGAGACGGTGGACGTGTTGATTTCTCTGCCGTGCTTGAAGACTCTCCCGGAGGTTGCGGTGCCGTAGCTGCGCCCGAAGACGCTCATGGCCAGCTCAGTCCGGCCGGCACCCATCAGGCCGGCCAGTCCCACCACCTCCCCCTTGCGGACATTGAGGCTGGCGTTGTTGACTACCATCCGGCTGTAGTCCTGCGGGTGCCGGACGGACCAGTCCTCGATCCGCAGGACTTCCTCGCCGATCCGGGGGACCCGGTCCGGATAGAGGCTTTCCAGGTCCCGGCCCACCATTCCGCGGATAATGCGTTCCTGCGTGATCTCGCCGCCGCCCAGGCGGAGGGTTTCGATCGTCTTGCCGTCCCGGATGATCGTGACGGCGTCCGCGACCTTGCGGATTTCGTTGAGTTTGTGGCTGATGATGATGCTGGTGACGCCTTGGCCCTTGAGGTGCAGGATCAGGTCCAGCAGATGGCTCGAGTCCTCGTCGTTGAGGGCCGCCGTCGGCTCGTCGAGGATGAGGAGCTTGACCTCCTTCGAGAGCGCCTTGGCGATTTCCACGAGCTGCTGCTTGCCCACGCTGATGTGCTGGACGGGGGTGACCGGGTTTTCGCTCAGCCCCACCCGGGCCAGGAGTTTCGCGGCCTCCAGATTGGTCTTGCGCCAGTCCACCCAGCCGCGCCTGGCCTGTTCGTTGCCGAGGTAGATGTTCTCGGCGATCGACAGATAGGGGCTCAGGGCCAGTTCCTGGTGGATGATCACGATTCCGCGCTTCTCACTGTCGCTGATGCTGGAGAAGGTGCAGGGTTCGTTTTCGAAGAGGATGTCGCCGTCGAAGGAGCTGTGCGGGTAGACGCCGGACAGCACCTTCATGAGGGTGGATTTCCCGGCACCGTTTTCACCGCAGATGGCATGGACTTCGCCGCGGTTCACCTGCAGGGTGACGTCTTGGAGGGCCTTCACGCCCGGGAAGGTCTTGGTGATTCCTCGCATTTGAAGAATGGGTGTGTTCATCGCCAATTCTCACTGACTGGTAGTGCTTGAGACCTCCTGCGGCTGCAGGGGTCTACGGGAAGGGTGGCGGCCCGGACTCGACGGCGGCCGCCACCCTTCGACGTCGCTACTTGACGTCGGCCTCGGTGTAGTAGCCGGAGTCGACGAGTTCCTTCTTGTAGTTCTCGTCCGTGATGATGACGGACTTGAGCAGGTAGGCGGGGACCACCTTGACCTTGTTGTTGTAGGTCTTGGTGTCGTTGACCTCGGGCTCCTGGCCCTTCATGAGGGCGTCGACCATCTTCACGGCCTGGGCTCCCAGCTGGCGGGTGTCCTTGAAGATCGTGGAGTACTGCTCTCCGGCGATGATGGACTTCACCGAACCCTTTTCGGCGTCCTGGCCGGTAACCACCGGCAGGCTGCCCTTGGCGTAGCCTCCGGTGCTGGTCAGGGCCGAGATGATGCCGATGGAGAGGCCGTCATACGGGGAGAGAACGCCGTTGAGCTTGGTACCGGAGCTGTATGCGGCGGTGAGGATGTCCTCCATGCGCTTCTGGGCCACGGGGGCCTGCCAGCGCAGGATGGCGGCCTGCTCAAACTTGGTCTGGCCGCTGGGAACCTTCAGGGTCCCGGCATCCAGGTACGGCTTGAGGGTGTCCATGGCGCCGGTCCAGAAGAAGTTGGCGTTGTTGTCATCCGGGCTGCCGGCGAAGAGCTCCACATTGAACGGGCCCTTGCCTTCGACTTTGTTGCCGCTTGCGTCAACGAGGCCCAGGCCGGTCAGCAGCGAAGTGGCCTGCTGGACGCCTACGGTGTAGTTGTCGAAAGTGGTGTAGAAGTCGACGTTCGGCGTGCCGTTGATGAGCCGGTCGTAGGCGATGACCTTGACGTTTTGTTCCTTCGCCTTGGCAAGGACGTCGGTCAGCGTGGTGCCGTCGATGGCCGCGACGATCAGGGCTTTGGCGCCCTTGGTGAGCATGTTCTCGATCTGCGCCACCTGCGTGGGGATGTCATCGTTGGCGTACTGCAGGTCGGCCTTGTAACCGAGCTTCGTCAAGGAGTCCGAGACGTTCTTGCCGTCGGCGATCCACCGTTCCGAGGTCTGCGTCGGCATCGAGATCCCGACGAGCGAGCCGGCGGCATCGGCGCTGGCGGCCGGGGCGGCCGTGCCGGGCCGGCTGCCGCAGCCGGTGGCCCCTACGGTCACAGCGAGGACAACCGCAACGGCGCCCAGGAGTTTCCTGATCTTCACAATTTTCTCCTTCCGCGGACCCACGGTCCGCGAAGTTGCTCCTGATCGCAGTCCTGCACGTCATTGTGCCCCTGCGGGGCGGTAACAGCGGGAGGAATGCGGAGGTCTGAATGGAACGGGGATTCAGCCTGCAAGGGAACTGCCGGCCGATTGTTATCGCTAACAATATGGTCAAAGATAGCTTCTCGAAACATGTGAGTCAACGCACATTGGCCCTTTGATCTGCGTCGGTTCGGCAGCGTGCCCTCACGCTGCAAAAATGCGCCAAGCCGCGCCGTGCGTGGCTCGGGGTTCAAGCCCCACGAGGTCCGTGCCGGCGTTGAAGGCATCTGGCGGGCAGCTCATCGGTTCGACGGCGAGCCCCCGCCGGTTGGGCAGCGGCGGTTCCGTGTCCCGGGTGGAGAGCGGCAGCAGCCGGTCCGGGTCACCTCAATCCCCGTGTCGGAGCCCTATTCGTCCCCGGTCACAGACCGCCGGCCAGTTTGTAGTAGGCGGCATTCCAGGCGAGCTCCTTCTTGAACCCTCGGATGGTGGTGTCCTCGTCAATGGTCAGCAGCTCGGTTTGGGCGATCTCGGCGAAGTCCTCGAAGACGTCCATGCCGACGGCGGTGCTCAGCACGGTGTGGTGGGCGGCCCCGGCCGTCAGCCAGGCGGCCGCTGAGGTGGCAAAGTCCGGCCGCGGCGACCAGAGGGCGCGGGCCACCGGCAGGTTGGGCAGGGGTTCGTCGAGCTCCACGACGTCGACGGCGTTGGCCACGAGGCGGAAGCGGTCGCGCATGTCGGACAGCGCCACCACGACCCCGGGGCCGGCGTCGGTGTCGAAGACCATGCGGACCGGGTCTTCCCTGCCGCCGATGCCGAGCGGGTGGATTTCCACGCGGGGTTTGGTGGCGGTCAGGGAGGGGCAGACCTCGAGCATGTGGGCGCCGAGAATCTTTTCCTGGCCCGGGGCGAGGTGGTAGGTGTAGTCCTCCATGAGCGAGGCGCCGCCGGGCAGTCCGGCGCCCATGACCTTGGCCGCCCGGACCAGGATGGCGGTCTTCCAGTCGCCCTCGGCGCCGAAGCCGTAGCCGTCGGCCATGAGCCGCTGCACGGCCATGCCCGGCAGCTGGCGCAGTGCGCCGAGGTCCTCGAAAGAGGTGGTGAAGGCGGCCGAGCCGTTTGCCTTGAGAAAGGATCGCAGCCCCAGTTCGATCCGGGCGCTGTAGCGCAGCGACTCGTGGCGGGCTCCGCCGGCGCGGAGTTCGGGGGCCACGTCGTAGAGCCGCTCGTATTCCGCAACAAGGGAGTCGACGTCGGCGTCCGGGGCGCCGTGCACTGCGTCGGCGAGTTCGTTGACGGACCACGTGTTGACCGAGACGCCGAAGCGCAGCTCGGCCTCGGTCTTGTCCCCTTCGGTGACGGCGACGTTGCGCATGTTGTCGCCGAAACGGGTGAGCTTCAGGGTCCGGACGGCCGCCCAGCCCGCGGAGGCGCGCTGCCAGGATCCCATCTGGCGGGACACCTCTGGGTTGGACACGTGGCCGACGACGGTTTTGCGCGGGATGCCGAGGCGGGACTGGATGTAGCCGAACTCACGGTCGCCGTGCGCGGCCTGGTTCAGGTTCATGAAGTCGAAGTCGATGTCCGCCCACGGCAGTTCGACGTTGGCTTGGGTGTGCAGGTGAAGGAGCGGCTTGCGGAGCAGGTCAAGGCCCTGGATCCACATCTTGGCCGGTGAGAAGGTGTGCATCCAGGCGGTCACGCCGATCACGGCGTCATCCGAGTTGGCTTCCAGGGCGGTGCGGCGGATGGCGTCCGAGTCCGTGAGCACAGGCTTCCAGACGATTTTCACCGGGACGTCGGCGGATGCGTTCAGGGCCTCTGCGATCTCCTGCGACTGGGCGGCGACCTGCTTGAGGACGTCCTCGCCGTAGAGGTGCTGGCTGCCGGTGAGGAACCAGACCTCGTACTGCTCAAGGGACGTGTTGTTCGCGTTGGACATGTTTTCTCCTGGGGAAGGTAGAGAGCGACGGCGGTTTCGCGGCCTAGCGGCCTGGTTGCTGGGCCTAGCGGCCTGGTTTTTGGGCCTAGCGGCCGTAGACGTTCTGGTAGCGGGCGTAGAGCGAGTCGATCTGGGCCGGGTCGATCGTCAGGGGCTCGCCGAGCTGACGCGAAATGTGGACGGTCCGCGCCACCTCCTCGCACATGACCGCGGCTTTCACCGCCGAGCGGGCGTCCTTGCCCACGGTGAAGGGCCCGTGGTTCTGCATGAGCACGGCCGGCGAGGTGGACTGGGCCAGGGTGTCCACGATGCCGCGGCCGATCGAGTCGTCCCCGATCAGCGCGAACGGGCCTACCGGGATCGTTCCCCCGAACTCGTCACCCATCATGGTCAGCACACAGGGGATCGGCTCTCCGCGGGCGGCCCAGGCCGTGGCGTAGGTCGAATGGGTGTGCACCACTCCCCCGACGTCGGGCATGTGGCGGTAGACGTAGGCGTGCGCCGCGGTGTCCGACGACGGCGTGAGGTCCGGGTTGGCCCACTCGACCGTAGCGTCGTCGGCCCCGGAGCTGAGCGAGCCCACGGGGGTGCCGTAGAGATCGGTGACCACCATGAGTTCCGGCGTCAGCTCGTCATAGGAGACGCCAGACGGTTTGATGACCATGAGGTCGTGGCCGGGGACGCGGGCGGAGACGTTTCCCGCCGTCCAGACCACGAGCTGGTAGCGCGTGAGTTCGGCGTGCAGCGAGCAGACCTCGCTGCGGAGCCGGGCGATGGATTCCAGCAGGGTGCTCATGCGGACACTCCGGCGGTGAAGAGAGGGCGGACGGCGTTGCGCTGGATGGCTTTGAGCCGGTGCATGACCTCGTTGGTTCCCCTGCCGAAGTAGTCATGGAGAGTCCGGTATTCCCGGAACAGTTTCTCGTAGGCGGCGACGTTCTCCGGGATCGGTGTGTAGACAGCGCCCGGCGCAGCGCCCATGGCGGCCGCGGCCTGCCGGATGTCCGGGTACTTTCCGGCCGCGACGGCGGCGTGGATGGCCGAACCCAGCGCCGGACCTTGGGTGGAGCCGATGGTGGAGAGCTGCAGTCCTGTGATGTCGGCGTAGATCTGCATGAGCAGCTTGTTCTTCAAGAGCCCACCGGCAACGATGAACTCCGTGACCGGGACACCCGAGTCGCGGAAGGCGTCCACGATGGTGCGCGTGCCGAAGGCCGTCGCCTCCAGGAGTGCCCGATAAGTGTCCTCGGGTTTCGTGGCAAGGGTCTGGCCAACGATGATGCCAGAGAGTTCGTGGTCCACCAGCACGGAGCGGTTGCCGGAGTGCCAGTCGAGCGCGATCAGGCCGTGCTGGCCGATCGCCTGGTTGGACGCGAGTTCGGTGAGATATTCGTGGATGCCCAGACCGGCGGCGGCCGCGGCCTGGTGGTATTCCGGCGGGACGCCGTACTTGGTGAACCAGCCGAAGATGTCGCCCACCCCGCTCTGTCCCGCCTCGTAACCCCAGAGCCCGTCCACAATGCCGCCGTCCACAACGCCGCACATGCCTGGCACTTCCCGAAGTTCGTCACCGTTCAGAACGTGGCAGGTAGAGGTTCCCATGATCGCCACGAGCTGGCCCGGGTCCACCGCTTTGGCGGCCGGTGCGGTGACGTGCGCGTCCACGTTGCCCACCGCGACGGCGATCCCCTCGGGCAGTCCAGTCCAGGCGGCGGCCTCGGCGGTGAGGCGGCCCGCGGCGTCGCCGAGCCGGCCGATGGTGTGTTCCAGCTTGGTGGACACGAAGTTTTTGAACTGCGGATTCAGGGCCGCCAGGAAGTCCTCGGACGGGTAGCGGCCGTCCTGGTAGATCCCCTTGTAGCCGGCCGTGCAGGCATTGCGGACGTAGTTGCCGCAGAGCTGCCAGACGATCCAATCGGCGGCTTCCACCCAGCGGTCCATGGCGGCGTAGCTTTCCGGGTCTTCCTCGAGCAGCTGCAGTCCTTTGGCGAATTCCCATTCGGAGGAGATCAGTCCGCCGTAGTGCGGGAGCCAGCTTTCGCCCCGTTCGGCGGCCAGCGCGTTGATCCGGTCCGCCTGCGGCTGCGCGGCGTGGTGGCGCCAGAGCTTCACATAGGCGTGCGGCCTGTCCGCAAAGTCGGGCAGTTCACTCAGTGGGGTGCCGTCGGCCTTGACCGGAACCATGGTGCAGGCCGTGAAGTCCGTGGCGATCCCCACGACGGCGGCCGGATCGATTCCGGCGTCGGCGATCGCCGCTGGCACCGCGTGGCGCAGGACTTGCCGGTAGTCGTCGGGCACCTGCAGTGCCCATTCGCCCGGAAGCCGGATGCCAGCGACGCCAGCCGTCTCTTCGGGGAGCTCTTCCGTGACCACGGAATGCGGGTAGTCGAAGACTCCGCTGCCCAGTTCCTTGCCGTCCCGAACCCGGACGACGACGGCCCGACCGGAAAGCGTGCCGTAGTCCACACCGATGACAAAGTTGTCGGTTCCGTCCACTGAGAAGTCCATCAAATCCTCCATTTGGTTCCGCAACATTGCGAACCCCCTTATTGTTAGCGCTAACAAACGCGCTGTCAAGAAGCCCGTTCACGCTTTTCCGGAAAGGATGGCTTTGGCTCTAGGAGAGCCGGGGGCGCGGCGCAGTGCTGGCGCGGACCACGAGCTCAGGCTTGACCACCAGGGCGCCGCTGCCGGCCTCGTCCTCGATTTGGGCGCGGATCAGGTCCATGCAGCGTTTTCCGAGCTCCTCGAAGTCCTGGCGCACGGTGGTTAGCGGCGGCATGAAGTAGGCGGATTCGGGCTGATCGTCGAAGCCGACCAGCGAGACATCTTCAGGCACGCGGATGCCCTTCTCGCCGAAGGCCCGAAGCAATCCGAGCGCCATCTGGTCGTTGCTGACGAAGACCGCCGTAGCGCTGCGCTGTTCTGCAAGCTGCTGCCCGATCCGGTACCCGCTGCCCGCGCTCCAATCCCCCTCGATCAGAAGGTCGTCAGGGAGGCCGGCTTCCTCCAGTTCCTCACGCCACCCGTCAACACGGGCTTTGCCGTCCACCCAGTCGAGCGGTCCGGAGACATGGCCGATCCGCTGGTGGCCAAGGCTGATGAGATGGGCCACTGCCAGCCTCGCCCCGAGCTTCTGGTCGACCATCGCGCCGCTCAGCCGCCCTTCTCCGGCACCGCCGACGACGATCACCGGGAGATCCAGGTTCAGGCCCTCGAGCACCTGAAGTGTCCCGTCGTGCGGCACGATGACAATCATTCCGTCCGCGCCCTGGTCCGTCAGGTGGCGCACGGCATCCGAAATGGCCTTCGCCCCGGCCCCCTTGATCGCGGCAATGCTAACAAAATATCCTGCTTCGCGGGCGGCCTGCTGGACCCCCAGCAGGGTATTCGCCGGGCCGTACTGCCCGAGCTCGGAGGCGAGCACACCGATGGTCTGCGTGCGCCGGGTCACCAAGCTCCTGGCTGCCGTGTTGCGCCTGTAGCCGAGTTCGGCAATCGCCGCCTCGACCCGCGACCTTGTTGCCATGCTGACATTCGGGTGGTTGTTGATCACCCGCGACACAGTCTGATGGGAAACCTTGGCCAGCGCTGCGACATCTTCGAGTCGCGGCTGCCGCCGGTCATTGCTGTTCCCCATTCGAGGCCCCTTTCGCTCCGATGCAGTCCGCCTGGTGAAAAAACTCTGAAATCAAACTATGAGAGGGCACCGGACACCGATCGTTTGCCCGCCCGGCGCCTGTTAGCGCTAACGATAGACCATTTCGCCCCTGCCGCCGGCAGAGAAACGGCGCCGGGAAACCGCAACTACATGCGGGGCAGTGACCTTACTGGGCCGCCGGGACGGCGGGCACCGGCACGCAACCGCAGGACGCCCGGAGGACCAGGTCCACGGGGAAGGTCCTGTTCCTGGTTGGTGAGCCGCTGTCGGAGTCGATGAGTGCCTCGACGGCGGCCTCGGCCATGGCCTGTACGGGCTGCGCGACCGTGCTCAGCGGAGGCCAGCTGTACTCCGCCTCGGCCGAGCCGTCGAAGGAGAACACAGCCAGGTCCTCGGGGACCCGCAGGCCGGCCTCATACACGGCGCGCAGGAGGCCGACGGCCTGCAGGTCGGAGCTGACAAACACGGCGGTGGGCGGGTCCGCGGCAGCGAGCAGCCGCTGCCCGGCCCGGTAGCCGCCCTGGCGGTCGAAGTCGCAGCGCACAATGGGTCCTTCCGGGAGGCCGGCGTCCGCCAGGCCCTGCTGCCACCCGATCTCGCGCGCATCGAGATCGTTGCCGGCGTTCATGCCCATGACCAGCGCGATGCTGCGGTGGCCGTGGCCCACCAGATGCTCAACGGCCCGCCGGGAGCCCTCGAGCAGCTCCACGCCGACCGAGTTGAAGCCCGGCACCTCGCTGCTGTGGTTGAGCAGCACGGCGGGGATCTCCGAGTGCTCAAGCTCGGTCAGATCGGGTTCGAACAGCACGCTGGAGAGGAAGACTCCGTCCACGCGGCGGCTCGCGAGGTTCCTGACCTGGCGGCGTTCGCTGGCCGCCGATCCGCCCGAGTTCGCCAGCAGCAGCGCGTAGCCGCGCGCCGCCGCGGCCTCCTCCACGGCACGGGCCAGGGTGGCGAAGAAGGGGTTGGTGGTGTCCGGGACCACCATGCCGAGCATCTCGCTGGAGCCCAGCTTCAGGGCCCTCGCCGCGGCGTTCGGCCGGTATCCCAAGGCACTGATGGCCTCGCGCACTTTCGCGGCCGTGACCGGGGAGACCCGCTTGGGGCCGCCGTTCACCACATAGCTGACGACGGCGGTACTGACACCGGCCAGCCGGGCCACGTCTTTGCGGGTGATCGTGGGCCTGGCGGGGGCTGGCGAATGTGGCACAGGGACCATGCTACCGCCGGAGTTCGCCGGCAAAGCCTTCCTCACTGGAGACTTGCGCGGGCAGCCGGGCGGGGGCGTCGCCGTGGTCCGGCACGGGCAACCGCTCCCCGCCGCGAAGGGCGGACTCGTGCGCCGCGATCCCTGGAAGCGTGTAGCGGGCGGCTTCCCAGGCGTTGACCGGCGGGAGCGTTCCGGTCTCGACGGCGGTGGCGAAGTCGTCCACCAGGAAGTGGTGGCTGCCCTCGTGCCCGTTGTGGAGTCCGCGGAACTCGGCGGGAAGCCGGCCGGCGTCGTGCACGGCGGCCATCCCGGAGCTGAAGGCGTCCCGCAGGGCCGGTGCGATGTCGGCCAGCGCCGGATCGTCGGCAGCGAGCGTGGTCCCGGTGTCCAGTTCGGCGCTGACATCGGTGACGGACTCTTTGTCCTGCCAGACACTGACCGTGGCCAGCTGCTCGAAGCTGGCTTCGGTGCCGAAGTACCGGAAGCGGCTTTCGCGCAGGTGGGAGGGGTATCCGACGCGGCGCATCTCGTTGATGCGCATGGACCCGCCGGTGGAGAGTTCGAACAGCGCGGTGGCATTGGAGAAGTCGTTGCCGAACATGCTGACGTCCTTGTCGAACACACCGTCGCCGCGCTCGTCGGGGACGCCGATGCAGCTGACGCTGACGGCATGGCCGCCGATCGCGCCCAGTACCCCGCCGGTGGAGTGGGTCGGGTACAGCATGGGCGGGTAGCTGGCGGTGCGCTTCCAGTCCTCCCCGCCGCTGTACTGGTAGGCCTCGTAAAAGCCAAGGTCCATGTCGTGCACATAGTCGCCCTCGGCATAGAAAATGCGGCCGAAGGCGCCTTCGGCCCTGCGCTTGCGGGCATACACCGTGGCGGGGTTGTAATAGCTGGTCTCGCCCATCATGTAGGTCAGGCCCGTCTCGCGGACGGCGTCAATGATCCGGGCGATCTCGTCCTCACTGATGGCCATCGGCACCGCCGAGTAGACGTGCTTGCCCGCCCGGAGCGCCTGCAGCACCAAAGGTCCGTGCGTCCAGCGCTGGGTGAAGATCGCCACGGCGTCCAGGCCGCCGTCGAGCATGGCCTCGAAGCTGGGATACGTGCCGGCCAGGCCGAGCCGCTCCCGGAGGGCCTCGGCCCGTTCCGGCAGGACATCGGTGACGTGGACTTCTGAAATGGCGGGGTGGGCGTCGAAGAGTTTGGCGAAGGCGCCTGCGAACTGGCCGGCGCCAACGATGCCTAGTGAGAACGTCATGCACGCAAGTTTCACACCAGTTTCTACTCGAGTCAATAGCAGATGATGAGCGGAAGTTTTCAGCCCGGAAACATGAACGAGACGGTTGCGCATTGGAAAGTTACTCGTGTAGATTCATCTCCCAGTTGTAATCCACGTCACAGCATCCACTTAACTGCGGAGGACCCACCAATGACCACCACAACTGCCCGCGGAGCCGTCCCGGCCCGCCAGGCGGCCGGCACAGGAACGGGAACGGGCAATGCTGCCCCCCGCCGCCGGCGCCGATCCCGCAGCGACCTGAGGGTCGCCCTCTTCTTCATCGCCCCGGCCCTGCTCGGCTTCGTTGCCTTCTACCTAGTGCCGAGCATCCGCGGCGTCTACCTCAGCTTCACCGAGTACAGCGTCCTGGGGGATCCCACCTGGATCGGCACTAAGAACTACACCGCGATCTTCGCGGACGATCTGTTCTGGAACGCCATGGCCGTGACGGTCCAGTACGTGGCACTGAACATCGGTTTCCAGACCGCCATCGCGCTCGGCCTTGCGTTGCTGATGCACAACGTGGCCAAGTCCACGCTGATCCGCGGCGCCCTGCTGCTGCCCTTCCTCGTGGCCAACGTGATCGTTGCGCTGTTGTGGTTCTGGATGCTCGACTACCAGCTCGGCATCGTCAACGAGGTCATCAACTGGCTGGGCCTGCCGCGCATCGCCTTCTTCGGCAGCGAGCAATGGGCCATCCCCACCATCGCCGGCGTCAACGTCTGGCGCCACATGGGATACACGGCCCTGCTGATCTTCGCCGGCCTGCAGTCCATCCCCAACCACGTGTACGAGGTCGCCTCGCTCGACGGCGCCTCCCCGACCCGGACCTTCTGGAGCATCACGATGCCGCTGCTGCGCCCCGTGCTGGTCCTGGTCCTGGTGGTCACCGTGATCGGCTCCTTCCAGGTCTTCGACACCGTGGCAGTGACCACGGGCGGCGGCCCCATCAACGCCTCCCGCGTCATCCAGATGTACATCTACCAGAAGGCCTTCGGTGAATCCGACTTCGGCTACGCCTCGGCCCTGTCCGTCATTCTCTTCGTCATTCTCGCTCTTGTGGCCTTCGTCCAGATGAAGTTCCTCAAGGGCAACGAATCGGATCTGGACTAAGGAACCCCAGCCATGACTACCTCCGCCCTTTCCCGCAAGAAGCCCGCCGCCACCGCTCCCGGTCCCAGGAAGCCGGTCAACTGGCGCCGCGTCGGCGCCTGGACCCTCGTCGCCGTCGCCGTCGTCGTGACGATCGCCCCGTTCCTCTGGATGCTCCGCACCGCACTGTCCAGCAACGCCTCCCTGGCCTCGAATGCCAGCAACCTGCTGCCGGCCGACTTCAGCCTCGGCGCCTTCAAGCGGGTCCTGGGGCTGCAGAGCCCCGAGGAGGCCATCGCCGAGGGCGGCTCCGGCGCCGCCATCAACTTCTGGCTGTACCTGCGGAACTCCGTCATCTTCGCCACCGTCACCACCGCCGGGCAGGTCTTCTTCAGCGCGATGGCCGCCTACGCCTTCTCCCGGCTTCGCTGGCCGGGCCGGAACGTCGTATTCGGCCTGTTCCTGGCCACCATGATGGTCCCGCCGATCTTCACCGCCCTGCCCAACTTCCTGATGATCAAGAACCTGGGCCTGCTCAACACCTTCGCCGGCCTGGCCCTGCCGTTCCTGTTCATGACCCCCTTCGCCATCTTCTTCCTGCGCCAGTTCTTCCTCTCCATGTCCCGCGAGGTGGAAGAGGCCGCCATGCTCGACGGCGCCAAGCACGTGCGGATCTTCTTCCAGATCGTGCTCCCGAACGCCGCGGCCCCGCTGGCCACCCTGGCGCTGCTGACCTTCATCGGCCAGTGGAACGAGTACTTCTGGCCGCTGCTGGTGGGCCAGGACGAGAACGTCCGCGTACTCACCGTGGGCCTGGGCGTCTTCAAGTCCCAGTCCCCGCAGGGGGCCCCCGACTGGTCCGGCCTCATGGCAGCAACACTGATCGCGGCCCTGCCCGTCCTCCTGCTCTTCATCGCCTTCGGCAAGCGGGTGGTCAACTCCATCGGCTTCTCCGGCATCAAGTAACCCCGACCCAACACGCACTCCCCCCAACAAGCGTTTCCCTCAATGAAGCACTTCCATGAAAGGTCCACCATGAAGAAGACCCTCGGCGCCGTCGCTGCCGCCGCAGCCATCGCCATCTCCCTCTCCGCCTGCGGCGGGTCCGCCCCGGCCTCCACCGAGGCCAAGGGCGAAATCAACTACTGGCTTTGGGACGCCAACCAGCTCCCGGCCTACCAGCAGTGCGCGGACGATTTCACCAAGGCCAACCCGGACATCAAGGTCAAGATCACCCAGCGCGGCTGGGACGACTACTGGACCACGCTGACCAACGGCTTCGTCGCAGGCACCGCCCCCGACGTCTTCACCAACCACCTTTCCAAGTACCCCGAGTACGCCGCGAAGAAGCAGCTGCTCTCCCTCGACGAGGCAGTGGCCAAGGACGGCATCAAGCTGGAGAGCTACACCAAGGGACTCCCCGAGCTCTGGGTGGGCCAGGACGGCAAGCGCTACGGACTGCCCAAGGACTGGGACACCGTGGGCCTCTTCTACAACACAGCCATGACGGACTCCGCGGGCCTGACCGCGGAGCAGATGGCCAACCTGGACTGGAACCCGCAGGACGGCGGCAGCTACGAGAAGGCAATCGCGCACCTGACCGTGGACAAGAACGGCGTGCGCGGCGACGAGGCACGTTTCGACAAGAACAACGTGGCCGTCTACGGCCTCGGCCTGGCCGGCAGCGGCTCCGGGCAGGGCCAGACCGAGTGGAGCTTCCTCAGCGCCACCACCGGCTGGAGCGCCACGGACAAGAACCCCTGGGGCACCAAGTTCAACTACGACGACCCCAAGTTCCAGGAAACCATCGCCTGGTGGGCCGGACTGACCGAGAAGGGCTACATGCCCAAGCTCGAAACCACCGTCGGCGCCAGCCTGGCGGACAACTTCGGCGCCGGCAAGGCAGCCATCAACACCACCGGTGACTGGCTGATCGGCCAGTACAAGAGCTACAAGGGCGTGAAGACCGCGTTCGCGCCCACCCCGAAGGGCCCCGAAGGCAAGCGCGCCAGCATGTTCAACGGCCTAGCCGACTCGGTCTGGGCCGGCACCAAGAACCCGGCCGCCTCGGTCAAGTGGGTCGAATACCTCGCCTCCACCGCCTGCCAGGACGTCGTAGCTTCCAAGGCCGTGGTGTTCCCGGCTCTCACCAGCTCCTCCGAGAAGGCAGCCGCGGCGTTCAAGGCCAAGGGCACCGACGTCTCCGCCTTCACCACCCACGTCAAGGAAGGAACCACGTTCCTGTTCCCGATCGCGGATAAGGCAGCCAAGGTGGACGGCATCATGAAGCCGGCCATGGACGCCGTCCTCTCCGGCAAGAAGCCTGCCAGCTCCCTCACCGAAGCCAACAACCAGGTCAACTCCCTGTTCAAGTAGGCCTCTGAAGCCACAGCCGCCGGCTACGGCGGCGCCCGGTGCGCGGGGTCCCCAGCCGGGGTCCCGCGCACCAGCACCCTGACTTCCGCACAACTGAAAGCGAATCCCATGCACCCCGTGCACCTGCGTTCTGCTGGCACCAGCCTCCTGCTGGCCTTCGATTCCGGCGAGGCCGAGATCGTCCACTGGGGCGCCGACCTCGGCGACCACCTGCCCGATCTGGCGCTCCTCCGCGGGCCCGTCCCCCACTCCGCCCTCGACGTCCCTGTCACCGCAGGGTTGCTCCCGCAGGCCTCCTCCGGCTGGGCCGGACGGCCGGGCCTTCGCGGGCACCGGAACGCCGACTGCGGCCCCGGCCAGGACTTTTCGCCGGCCCTGCGGGTGGTTTCCGCCCAGGTGCAGGACGGCGGCCGCGGGGTACTGATCATCCACCGGGATTCCGAGGCCGGACTGGACGTCAGCTCCGAGCTCACCCTCCATCCCGGCGGCCTCCTGGAGCTGGCGCACACGCTGACCAACAGCGGCGCGGCCGAGTACAGGCTCGAGGAACTGGCCACGGTGCTGCCGCTGCCGCGGGACGCCACCGAACTGCTCGACCTCACCGGACGCTGGTGCCGCGAAAACCACCCCCAGCGGCACGCCGTCCAGCAGGGAACCTGGGTCCGCACCGGCCGGCACGGCCGGACCGGCCACGATTCCTCGCTGCTGGTCGCGGCCGGGACCGCCGGCTTCTCCAACCGCCGGGGCCAGGTGTGGGCCACGCATTTCGGCTGGAGCGGCAACCACGAGCAGTACCTCGACAGCCTCACCGACGGCCGGCGCATGCTCGGCGCCGCGGAGCTGCTCGGCTCCGGTGAAGTGGTGCTCCACCCCGGCGGCAGTTACCGGACGCCGTCGCTCTTTGCCGCCTATTCCGGCCACGGCCTGGACGGCATTAGCGAGGCCTTCTACGACTGGTTCCGTGCCCGGCCGCAGCACGTGGACACCACATCCGGGCGGGTCCGCCCCGTGGTGCTCAACACCTGGGAGGCGGTCTACTTTGACCACAGCCTCGAACCCCTGCTGGAACTCGCCGAATCGGCGGCCCGGCTCGGCGTGGAACGCTTCGTCCTGGACGACGGCTGGTTCCGCGGCCGCCGCGACGATCACGCGGGCCTGGGCGACTGGTTCGTCGACGAGGGCCTGTGGCCCGGGGGCCTCACGCCGCTGATCGACGCAGTCACCGGGCACGGCATGGAGTTTGGCCTGTGGGTGGAGCCGGAGATGGTCAACCTGGACTCCGACGTCGCCCGCGAGCACCCGGAGTGGATCGTGGGCCCCTCGGCGCTTTCCTACAAGGACGGCGGCCGGCTCCCGCACCTCTGGCGCCACCAGCACGTCCTGGACCTCGCCAACCCGGAGGCCTGGCAGTACATTTACGGCCGCCTCGACGCCCTGCTGCGCGAAAACAACATCGCCTACCTCAAGTGGGACCAGAACCGGGACCTCACCGAGCACGGCCGCGGCGGCCGCCCGTCCGTCCACCAGCAGACGCTCGCGGCCTACCGGCTCTTTGACGCGCTCAAGGCAGCGCACCCGGATGTGGAGATCGAAAGCTGCTCTTCCGGCGGGGCACGGGTGGACCTCGGCATCCTGCAGCGCACGGACCGCGTGTGGGCCTCGGACTGCAACGACGCCCTGGAACGCCAGACCATCCAGCGCTGGACCCAGGCCATCCTGCCGCCTGAGCTGGTCGGCGCGCATATCGGCCCCACCACTTCGCACACCACGGCCCGCACGCACGACATCTCCTTCCGCGCCATCACCGCACTCTTTGGCCACTTCGGTATGGAGTGGGACATCCGCGCGGCCACGGACCAGGAGCGGGCCACGCTGCGCCGCGTGATTGGACTGTACAAGCGCCACCGCGCATTGATCCACTCCGGCAAGCGGGTCAACGCGGACACCGCCGAGCCCACCTTGAGTGTCCACGGTGTGGTTGCGCACGACGCCGGCGAGGCGCTGTTCGCTGCCGTGTCCCTGGCGTCGGCCCCGGCCGAGGTCCCCGGACTGGTCTCGCTACCGGGCCTTGACCCGACCCGGAACTACCGCGTCCGGGCCGAGCTGCCCGCCCCCCTCGACGGCGACTACGCGCACACCTTCACCCAAGTCCAGCCGCCCGCCTGGCTAGAAGACGGGGCCGTCGCCACCGGGGCCTTCCTCCAGCACGTCGGCCTGCCCCTGCCGGTCCTGAACCCGGAGCACGCCCTGCTCCTGCACGTCCAGGCCCTCTGACCGCCCGGTCTCCACCCCTGAAGGAACCCCATGACCAGCATCATCAACCGCAGCGACGCCCCGGCGTCGATGTCCGCGGTCTCCAGCACGCGCCTCGCCGACGGGCGCGAACTCCTGTATTTCGACGACACCGGCCGTGCCCGGCAGCGCCCGTCCTGGGACCGCCGCGAACTTCCCGGGCGCGGACCGTCGGGGGAGATCAGGTACGACGCACTGACCGGGGACTGGGTGGCGGTCGCCGCGCACCGGCAACACCGGACGCACCTGCCGCCGGCCGACGAGTGCCCGCTGTGCCCGAGCACCGATACGCGGCCCTCGGAGATCCCGGCCGCGGATTACGACGTCGCCGTGTTTGAAAACCGCTTCCCGTCGCTGGGCCCGGATTTCGCATCCGCTCCGGCATCCCCGGGCTGGGGAACCCGCGGGATCGCCGGCGGGCGGTGCGAGGTGGTCGCCTTCACACCCGAGCACACCGGGACGTTCGCCGCGCTCAGCAGCCGGCGCGTGCGCACCGTGATCGACGCCTGGGCCCACCGGACTGAGGCACTGAGCGCCCTGCCCGGCGTGGCACAGGTGTTCTGCTTCGAGAACCGCGGCCAGGACATCGGCGTGACACTGCACCACCCGCACGGCCAGATCTACGCCTACCCCTATGTCACGCCGCGGGCCGCGGTGATGGCCGCGGCCGCCCGGCAGTTCCACGACGCGGCGGGCGGGACGGCCACCCTGACCGGGACCATTTTGGCGGGCGAACGCGCAGACGGCGCCCGGATGGTGCTCGAGGGCGAATACTTCAGCGCCTACGTGCCGTTCGCGGCCCGCTGGCCGCTGGAAATCCACCTCGTCCCGCACCGCCAGGTTCCGGACCTGGCGGCGCTGACCGGCACCGAGCGCGACGAGCTCGCCGTCCTGTATCCGGACCTCCTGGGCCGGCTGGACGCGCTCTACGGCAGCCCGACGCCGTACATCAGCGCCTGGCACCAGGCCCCGGTTGACCCGGTGCTGCGCCGGTCCGGCTACCTGCACCTGCAGCTCACCTCGCCCCGGCGTGCCGCGGACAAACTCAAATTCCTGGCCGGCTCCGAGGCCGCCATGGGCGCCTTCATCAACGACACCACGCCCGAAGAGGTCGCCGCCAGGCTCCGGGACGCCAGGACAGGAACCCCATGACCAACATCGACAGCACAGGAACGGCCCTGGCGGACGCGCTGACGGGCGCCTTCGCCGGCCACTTCGGCCGGAACCCCGACGGCGTATGGCAGGCACCGGGACGGGTCAACCTGATTGGCGAGCACACGGACTACAACGAGGGCCTCGTCCTGCCCTTCGCCATCAACCGCAGCACCACCGTGGCCGTGGCAGCCCGGGCAGACCGCACCGTGCGCCTGGCCTCCGGGTTCCCGGGCGCGGAACCGGTCGAATTCGATCTCGACACTTTCACCCCGGACCAGGCGGCGGGGTGGTCCGCTTATCCGGCGGGCGTGGCCTGGGAGCTGGAACGCACGGGCATTACGGTGCCGGGCTTTGACCTGTTCGTGTCCTCCGATGTGCCGGTCGGCGCCGGGCTGTCCTCCTCCGCGGCCCTGGAGTGCGCCGTCGCCCTTGCCCTGTCCGATCTCACGGGAGCCGGCCTGGGCCGCGCCGAATTGGCGGACATCGGGCGGCGTGCCGAAAACAACGTGGTCGGCGCCCCCACCGGCATCATGGACCAGTCCGCCTCGATGCTGGGCACCGAGGATTGCGCCGTCTACCTGGACTGCCGCGACCTCAGCTCCCGCCCGGTACCGCTTGGCCTGGCGGAAGCCGGGCTGGTGTGCCTGGTCATCGACACCAAGGTCTCGCACGCCCACGCCAGCGGCGGGTATGCCGATCGCCGGGCCTCCTGCGTCCAGGGCGCCCGCGCCATGAGTGTGGGCACGCTTCGCGACCTCGGGGCCGCCGACCTGCCCGGGGCCGAGCGCATCCTCGACGAGGAGACGTTCCGGCGGGTCCGGCACATCGTCACCGAGAATGAACGTGTCGTCCGGACCGCGGAACTGCTCGGGACCCGCGGCCCGCTCGCCATCGGGGAACTGCTGGACGCCAGTCACCGCTCCATGCGGGACGACTTCGAGATCTCCTGCCCGGAGCTGAACTTGGCCGTTGACACCGCCCGCGCCAACGGGGCGAGCGGTGCCCGGATGACGGGTGGCGGGTTCGGCGGATCGGCCATCGCCCTGGTTCCGGTGGAGGACGCCGATCGGGCCCGGTCCGCGGTCCTTGCCGGCTTCGCCTCCCGTGGGCTGCCGGCGCCGGACGTCTTCGCGGTCCTGCCGGCAGAGGGGGCGCGGCGGCTCTGATCAGGGCCGGCTAGTCAACGCCCGTAGCCGGCGCGTGAGGATGTCCGCCCGCGCAACGAAGCCACAGCCCAGGCGGACATCAGCAGCGCCACCAGCAACAGGCCGGCGTCGCCCAGGTCCACCGACCCGAGCCAACTGGTCAGCGGATCCCCAAGCCCGAACACCTCGTGAAGAGCCGCGCCCAAGGTGATGACGGCTATGAAGAGGGCGGACACCGCGGAGATGCCTGTGATGACGGCATTGAAGCCGAGTTTGCGCCGCGGATCCGCGAGGGCCGAGCGGTACATCCGCATCATGGCCACGCCGTTGACGGTATCGCACAGGGTCATGGCCGCCGTGAAAGCCAGGGGAAGCGCCAGCAGGGCGAGCGGGGAGACGCCGGCCAGGGACGCCGCTGTCGCCATGACCAGCAGGCCGATCGTGGTGGCGGTATCGAAACCCAGCCCGAAGAGGAATCCGATCACGTAGATGTTCCGGGGATGTTGAACCCGGGCCAGCGGACGCGCGAGCAGCCGGGCCACGAAGCCCCTCGCGGCAAGGTCCTCGTGGGAGATCGCGGCACCAGTGCGCGCACCGCGATAAACCTTCAGTGTTTGGAGGAAGGCGGCGCCGGTGAAGGCACCCATGACCAGCAGGAAAAGCCCCGACACCCCGCTGCCGATGAGCCCCAGCAGCATGTTCCCGGGGGTCCCCTCCGCCATGAAGTTCCCCACCAGCGAGGCTCCCGCCACCACGAGCACCCCGGCGAGGACCACCACGGAACTGTGGCCCAGGCTGAACGCGAAGCCCACGCTGACCGGATCGCGGTGCTCGGCCGCGAACTTCCGGGTGGAGTTATCGATCGCCGCGAGGTGGTCCCAGTCGTAGCTGTGTTTCACGCCCGCCAGATAGGCCGTCAGTACCAGTCCGATCCCCAGCGGCTGTCCGCCCCCCGCCGCACCGGCCACAAGCAGCACGACGGCGGCGGCGTGCAGTGCGGCCACCGCACCGAAGGTCACCAGCAGCCGAGTCCTCAGCGGCAGGTGCGCCCGCCGGCGGTACAGCCGGTGCAACACTGCCATCTGCCCGATCGCAGCCATCAGTACTTCCTCAGATCCAGCGGATCCTGGGCATACCAGCGTTTGCGCAGCAGGGCAGTGGCGGTTCCCAGAACGCGCTGCAGTTCCTCTGTGCTGTTCGAGAGCGACCTCAGCACCAGCCCGGCCGTTCCCAGTACGGCGGTAGTGAGCGAAATGCCGATATGGGCGCCGAACCCGGCCGTGACCTCGTGGAGTTCGTCGGCGAGGGCTTGGTCCACCCGCGGGTCCACCACGATCAGCGACCCCAGATGGCTGAAGCCCTCCATGAACGCCATGCCCGTAACATCGCCCAGGGACGGGCGGATGAGCACATTGTCCAGGGCCAGCAGCCCGCCCGCTCCCCCGGACTCGACCCGGATCTCGGTCCGCAACCGCAGCTCCTCGTACCGGAACGAGGCCCCGTCCGGCGACCACCCCGGCGTGACAATTTCGGCCATGATCAGGCTCGACGACGGCCGCACCGTGACATGGGTATTCTGCCGGTAGCTGGCCTCCCGGTAGGCGATCACCTGGTCCGGGGCGAGCTCCAAACGGGCCCCCTCCCCAAGCCGCAGCCTCATCCGCTGCTCGGCAAAGGACCCCGGCGTCCGGTAGATCTTGGTGGCCGACTGCGTCGCGAGCAGCAGCTTCGCCCCGTCCGCCACCTCCACGTCAATCACATAGAGGTCGGCCCCCAGATAAGCCCCGCCTGGATTCACCAGCACATAACAAACCTGCCCGCTCCCATCCAAGTAGTGCGGCCGCAAAATCCTCAAAGCCCCGCGATGGTACTGATGAGTGGCCACCGACCGTCCCCCACGATCAGCGACGAGAAGCTCAAGGTGACCCATCACGGGCCGATCAGCGGACGCGGGTGAAGGGGGCCGCGGCGTGGCGGCCCTCGCGGGGGGCCCACTGCCGCGAGGGCCCCGACTCGAGCTTGCGAGAGTTGGGAGCGGCTGGGGACGGGCACGGCCCCCTTCACCCGCGGGCGCCGGCCCAGGTGAGACAACCACGTGAGACTGAACGGCCGCCGTCGTGCTCACGACGCCAGGTCGAGCATCAGGACGTCGCGCCGCACCCAGTCGATGACGCGCTCCAGCCCTTCGTCGGTTTTGAGGTTCGTGAAGCAGAACGGCTTCTCGCCCCTGAATTCGCGGGAGTCCCGTTCCATGACGGAGAGGTCCGCGCCGACGTGCGGCGCGAGGTCGGTTTTGTTGATGATGAAGAGGTCGGCCTTGATCATGCCCTGGCCGGCCTTGCGCGGGATCTTCTCCCCCTGGGCGACGTCGATGATGTAGATGGAGAAGTCCACCAGCTCGGGGCTGAAGGTGGCGGAGAGGTTGTCGCCGCCGGATTCCACAAAGATCACCTGCAGATCGGGGTGCCGCTTCTTCAGCTCCTCGATGGCTGCCGTGTTCATAGAGGTGTCCTCGCGGATGGCGGTATGCGGGCAGCCGCCGGTTTCGACGCCGATGATCCGGTCCAATGGGAGGATCCCGTTGGCGGCGAGGATCTTGGCGTCCTCGATCGTGTAGATGTCGTTGGTGATGGCCGCCATGGAGATATCCCGGCTCATGTGGCGGGTGAGGCGCTCCACGAGCTGGGTCTTTCCGGCACCCACCGGGCCGCCGATGCCGATCTTGATGGGCTCAGACATATTCTTCTCCAGACATATTTCTCGTACAACATTTTTCGTACAGATCAGCTAGCTCATGAACATGCGGGCGCGCTGGCGTTCGTGCCGCATCTGCGAAATTTCGAGACCGGGGCTGACGGCGCCAAAGTCGTCAGGCGTGAGGTGGCCGGCCCGCTCAGCCGCGGCAGCGACGCCGTCGGCCGCCTTCCGCAGCAGCCGCTGGCCGGCGTTCTGCCCCAGCGGGATCGCCCGGACTGCGTTCTGCGTCAGCGAGGTGACCGTCGCGAACAAGTAAGCGCTCAGGGCCTCACCCTGCGGGACAGCCAGGGAACGGGCGATCACGGCGAACGCCAGCGGCTGATGCCCGGCGGCACGGCCGGACGTCACCAGTTCGCGGTATTCCGCCAGCGCAGGGGAGGGAAAAATCTCGGCCCCGATCTCCAGCAGCCGGGTCCCCATCTTGATGCTGGCCTCGCGCAGTTGCCGGGGCAGGAGCTGCGCGGTCAGCAATGCATCCAGTTCAGCAACAGGAGCACCCTCATAAAGGAACCGGATAGCCAAGGCGTCCGAGTACGTCAACTGCTGTGAAATGAACGCCGCCAGCCAAACCCCAAACGACTCCTCGTCGTGCACCAGCCCGCGCTCAATGTACGTCTCAAACCCGAGCGAGTGAGCAAACGCCCCGGTAGGCAGCGCAGAATCCGTCAGCTGCTGCAAAGCGAGCCGGTAGGACTCGGAACTAGTGGGGGTGTTCGGCATGGCGGAAGGGGACGGGCATCACGCGCTCCTGGCGGTCGTAGGGCGCTCCGACGTGTTTGAGATAGTTCTCCACGGTGTGGTCGTACTGGCAGACCATCACCTCTGCGCCGTACTCCGAGGACGCGTCGAAGAACTGGGCCTGCAGGTGCCGGTTGCCCAAGGAGTGCGCCACTACGCCCATCTCGTAGATGGAGCGAGGGGCGATCACCAGGACATCTGTGGGCAGCACGGACACGACGATCATGTTGGCCCCGGCCACGTGCAGGATGTCGCCGTCGCGCAGGTCACCGGAACCGGCGGGGAGGCGGATGCCGAGCTCCTTCCCGTGGTCGGTGGTGACGCGCTGGATGCGTTTGACCAGCTGGGCGCTGGGCAGCACCACCTTTTCCCGGTGCAGTCCGGCATACGGGTCCGGACCGGGAGGGAGGTCATAGGTGTTGCCGAGGACCTTTTCGATAATCATGCTGGTCTCCTCTGGAAGCCTAGAAAAGGAAGTAGCGCTGCGCCATTGGCAGGACGTCCGACGGTTCGCATGTGACGTCCTCGCCGTCGACCCTGACCTGATACGTCTCCGGGTCGACGTCGATATCAGGGGTGGCGCCGTTGTACTTGAGGTCCGCCTTGGTGAGGCTGCGGATGCCGGACACGGGCCGGATGACCTTCTCCAGGCCGAGCTCCGCCGGGACCCCGGCGTCGATGGCAGCCTGGGAAAGAAAGGTGATGGAGGACTGCTGCAGCGCCTTGCCGTAGGCGGCGAACATCGGCCGCATCGTGCGCGGCTGCGGGGTGGGAATGGAGGCGTTGGCGTCGCCCATGAGGGCGTAGGCGATCTGGCCGCCCTTGAGGACGAGCTCCGGCTTCACTCCGAAGAAAGCCGGGTCCCAGAGAACCAGGTCCGCAAATTTTCCGACCTCCACCGAGCCGATCGAGTCGGCCATGCCCTGCGCGATAGCCGGGTTGATGGTGTATTTCGCGACGTACCGCTTGAGCCGGAAGTTGTCGCTCTCCGCACCCAATCCGGCCGCAGCGCCGTGGCTGCCGCCATCAGGGTCCTTGAGCACGCCGCGCTGCTTCTTCATCTTGTCCGCCACCTGCCAAGTGCGGAGGATCACTTCGCCCACGCGGCCCATGGCTTGGGAATCCGAGGACGTGATCGCGAAGATGCCCAGGTCCTGCAGGACGTCCTCGGCCGCGACGGTCTCGGCGCGGATCCGGGAGTCCGCGAACGCCACATCTTCCGGGATGTCCGGGTTCAGGTGGTGGCACACCATGAGCATGTCCAAGTGCTCTTCGATGGTGTTGCGCGTGTAAGGCAGGGTGGGGTTCGTCGACGCCGGCAGGACGTTGGGCAGCCCGGCGATCTTGATGATGTCCGGTGCGTGGCCGCCGCCGGCGCCTTCGGTGTGGAAGGTGTGGATCACGCGGCCGTCGATCGCGCGGATGGTGTCCTCCACGAAGCCGCATTCGTTCAGGGTGTCGGTGTGAAGGGCCACCTGCACGTCGTATTCGTCCGCGACCTTCAGCGAGGTGTCGATCGAGGACGTGGTGGATCCCCAGTCCTCGTGGACTTTCAGTCCGATCGCGCCGGCGCGGATCTGTTCAGCGAGCGGCTCGACGGCGGAGGCGTGCCCCTTGCCGAACAGCCCGATGTTGATCGGGAGCCCTTCTGCGGCCTGCAGCATCCGGTGGATGTGCCATTTGCCGGGGGTGACGGTGGTGGCCTTGGTGCCTTCGGCGGGGCCGGTGCCGCCGCCCACCATTGTGGTCACGCCGCTGCACAGGGCAGCCGGGACCTGCTCCGGCGAGATGAAATGGATGTGGGAGTCGACGCCGCCGGCCGTCAGGATTTTCCGATCACCGGCAATGATCTCGGTGCTCGCCCCGATCACGATGTCCACGCCGTCGGTGATCTGCGGGTTGCCGGCCTTGCCGATCCGGAAGATGTGGCCATCCCGGAGCGCGACGTCGGCCTTGTAGATGCCGGTGTAGTCCAGCACCACTACGTTGGTGATCACGGTGTCCGGGATTCCGCCGCCGCAACCAATACTGCCGGAGCCGTCCCCGTCCCGGGTCAGCTGGCCGTTCTGGCCCATGCCGTCGCGGATCACCTTGCCGCCGCCGAACACCACTTCCTCGCCGTAGACGGTGAAGTCCTTCTCGATCTCAAGGAACAGATCGGTATCGGCCAGGCGGATAGCGTCGCCAGTCGTCGGGCCGTAGAGGTCCGCGTATTGCCTGCGGGACAATTCAAAACTCACTGCGCGTCCCCTTTCCGTTCGGAAACATGGAGTCCGGAAACATGGCGTTCGGAAACATGAAGTCCCGCCTCGTGGATTCCGGTCTGGCCGAGTGCCCCGTTGACGGCGTTGCTGAGGCCGTACACTTCACGGCTGCCCGCGAGTTCAATCAGCCGGACAGTCCTGCTGTCCCCCGGTTCGAACCGCGCGGCGGTCCCTGCCGGAATGTCCAGGCGCCGGCCGTAGGCAGCCTGCCGGTCGAACAGCAGCGCCGGATTCGCTTCGGCAAAGTGATAGTGCGAGCCCACCTGGACGGGGCGGTCACCGGCGTTGGTCACCGCGACGGTCACCGCCTCGCGGTCCTCGTTGATCATCAGCGGCGTGGCGCTGAGAACGTATTCTCCCGGAATCATGGAAGCCCCCTAGCGGATGGGATCGTGAACGGTGACGAGCTTGGTGCCGTCCGGGAAGGTGGCCTCGACCTGGACGTCGTGGATCATTTCCGGCACGCCCTCCATCACGTCATCGCGGTTAAGGAGGGTAGTTCCGTAACTCATGAGCTCCGCCACGGTCCGGCCGTCCCGGGCGCCCTCCATCAGTTCGTAGCTGATGACGGCGACGGCCTCGGGGAAGTTCAGCTTCAGCCCGCGGGCCTGGCGGCGGCGGGCGAGGTCCGCCGCGACCACGATCATGAGCTTTTCCTGCTCACGGGGCAAGAGGTGCATGACGGAATCCCTTCAAGAACCGGCCGGCTGGCGGACCGCAGATGCCGCGGTGTGACCAGCGTAGGCCGCGGAGATTTCCTGCAGGTTTCCGGCGTCACATTTGTCGCTTCTCGTGGCTGGCGGCGCTCCAGGCCGCACGCCGCCCCCTGATGTCCGGCGCCGGACACGACGCCCAGGAAATAACAGCCTGGCTGCTGGATTCGTACTGAGCCGCCGGTGTCTGGACGCAGACGGGCCACCGGAGCGTACTGCACCGGTGGCCCTCAACCTCCCCTCTTACCAGGTTGGCTTGTCGAACCGCTGGCCTTCCGGCTTGGAATCCATCAGCGTGAAGACCAGCAGGACGATGCCTCCGACCAGGGGAACGAGCCCGAGGAGCAGCATCCAACCGCTGTAGTTGGCGTCGTGCAGGCGCCTGGCGGAGACGGCCAGGGACGGGATGAGGACTGCCAGGAACCAGACGAAGGCCAGGATGAGCCCGACAAAATACCCTGGGCCCGGAGCGCTGCTGCCGTCAGGCAGCAAGGTTGCGCCGGCGTAGCCGGCGGTAAACATGAAGATGTTCAGGACGAGCGAGACGATGCCGGAGACGAGTGCCCACCACCAGTACTCACTCCGGCTGGCCCGGCCCGAGAACGTCGCGTACTTCCTGAAGAACCTGGCCACGGCCTCCGGCAGGGAGGCGCCGTAGAGCGGTGCCCAGAGCGGAACCGGCCCGGCTGCCGTGCCCGGGTACGCCGGCGCAGCGTAGGGATTCTGCCGGGGCTGCTCGCTTGGCCACTGCTGCTGGCCGGTGTACCGCGGGAACTGATGTGGATCTGACATATCGCTCTCTTTCAAGGGACGGCTTAGCGGGCGTCGGTTGCGCCATGTTACCGGCGATACGTCGTCCGCGGCAGGTACGGGCGGAGTGTTTCCGCAGGTCAGGGCGCGAAAAAGAGCTGGCGGTCCGCAACAACGGCCCAAACTGCTCGTGCCGGGGGGAGTGCCGTAAGGCGGCCGTCGAACGGCTACCTGGCGACGGTTGCAGAGACCGCGGAGAAAACGGAAGCCGGAATGTAGCCGCTCTTGGAGACGCTCACCTTCGCCTTCAGCGTCTTGCCGGCTTGTGCCAGTGTGGGAGTGAACGTTTTGCTGGTGGCGCCGGGGACGGCCACCCCGCCGGCGTACCACTGATACTTCACGGTGAGCCCGGGGACGTTCCAGGTACCCGCGGTTGTCGACAGGACCCGGCCGACCTTGGCGGTGCCGGTGATCGCCGGTGCCTTGAAGGAGAGGATCAGGCCCTTCGTAATGACCCCGGTTTCGGCCGAGACCACCGGCACGCTGTTCCGGTAGCTGTACTTCCCGGCAACGGTCCGGACACTGATCTTTGCACCGACGTCTTCGGTGGTCAGCTGGTACCAGTTCGAGACACCTTGCCAGCCGGGGATGTCGATCCCGTTGCGCATCCAATGCCGGAACAGCGTGACACCCGGAACGTTCCAGGCGCCCTGGCTGGCAGAAAGCCACGATCCGGTGGTCAGTGAGCCGGAGATCAACACCGGGCCTGTTGACTTGATGTATGCAATGTAGACGCGACTGGTCTGGTCCGAGGTGTAGACCTGCGTGACTGAGCCAGGTTTCGTGCCCGTGGCCGTGACGGTGAGCCGCTTGTTGAGGTCGGAGGTGACCGGGACATATGAAGTGCGGGTGGCGCCTGCGATCGGCACTCCGTTGAGGGCCCACTGATAGGTAACCGTGGCGCCCGTGGCCCAGGTGCCCAGCACGGCGCGCAGGACGTGGCCGACCGCCGGGCTGCCGGTGACACGCAGATACTGGTACTGGCTGACGAATTCCGCCTGAACGGCTATTGCCTTGAGCGTGCCGGCTCGTCCCTCTGACGCCTGAGCGGGTACGCCGGCGGATGCCAGCAATGCTGCCGAAAGTGCCGCGGCTACTCCGAGACGCGCAAAAGTGTTCTTCAATTTTCCCCCAAATGCCGTCCCCGCCGTAGCCGGCATGGCGATGAGGACAAATGTACATGCCGGAGACATTCGGTGACGGAAAACCAGCGCCGGTTTCTACGATTCTCAATTACCGTCGGGAAGTGCCTGTTGGTCGGCCCGGGGGCGTCTGTCGTAGGTGACGGCGCCCGCGCCCCTACCCGGTGATCCGCCAGCGGGCCTGGAATTCGGGGTGATCCGCGTACGGCAGGGCCAGGGTGTGCAGGGACAGCGTGGTCCATTCAATGACGTCCGGAACCCATCCGGCGTCGGCGGGTTCCTCGCTGACCAGAGTGGCCAGAACGGACTGGCGGGCAGATTCAATGATGCCGATGAGCTGGCGCTTGGCCTCGCACTCGCGGAGCAGGCGGCGTTCATACCACTCGCCGGATACGGCAAGCGTGGGGTCGCCGAGCAGTTTCAGGGCGGCAGCTTCGTCTTCTGTAATGCGTGCGGTCAAGAACTCGACGATGTCCACTAACCGAGCCTATGCGCGCCGGTGCTCACACGGCTACGGCCTGGCGTTGCCCTTTTCCCTCCGATCTGCACAAGCCGTGCTTGTTAGGGTGGATGAATGAAACGACGTCTCGCCGCCCTTGCCGCTGCCGCCTTCTTGATCGCCCTTACCGGCTGTGGCCAGGTGCAGGACGCTGCTGAAAAGGCTGTCAGCAACGGGGCATCCCAGGTTGCTACAGCGGCCGGCACTGAAGTGAAGAAGCAGGCCTGCGCCGTCGTGGAGGACGGCCTGATCAGCGTCAAGGACAAGGAACTGCTGGGCGGCCTTGTGGCCGGTGCGGAAACCGCGGGGGCACCGGCTGAGCTCACCACCCCGCTGCGCCAGATCGCTGACTCCGGCGACCAGGTTCCGACCGAATCGGTCAAGGCTCTTCAGGACGCCTGCGCCAAGTAACGCACGCCGGGAGGGCTGCGCCTTAGCGCTTCCCCTTTTTCCGGGAGCCCTTGCCGCGGCCCTTGTCCGGGTTGGGCGCGTAACGCTGCGCCACCTTGGGCTTCTTGGCGGCTCCGGTGCCGCGCCGGTCCGGCTTGGGCTCGCGTTTGGGTTTCTTCTCCTGCTGCGCCGAGGGCTGGCGGGAGCTCGCGGCCGTGCGTCCGCGGACAATCCCGATAAATTCCTCGATGACCTCGTCGGTGGCGTCGCTGGGCCAGGCCAGGGCGATCTCCGTTCCGGGCGCACCCGTGAGTTTCCGCGCCACGGTGTCCTTAACGTTGAAATGCCGGGCCACAGACATCGGCAGGATCACCAGCCCTGCGCCGGATGCCACCACCCGCAGGGCCATCTCGGGGCCGCCGAGTTCCTGCACGTCGAGGAAGGTCTCGGCAGACAGGTCCGCCAGGCCCACTTCCTCAAACAAAGAAATCTCATGCCCCTTGGGGGCGACCACCACTGGCTGTTCCTCGTAGAGCGGGATGACGCTGAGGCCCTCGCGTTCCACCGGGAGCCGGACAAAGCTCAGGTCCGCGGAACCGTCGCGGAGCACGGCAAGCTGCGCGCCGTCGTCGGACATAAAGGAGTGCAGCGGCACATCCGGCATCCGCTCCTCCCAGCGCCGGATCCATTTTCCGGGTGTCACACCGGCGACGTACGCGAAGCGCAGCTCGCGCCCAACTGCAACGGCTGGGGCGACGGCGGTTTCGTCGGGGGTCTGGGGTGCTTCTTCTGCTGCGGACACATGTTCACAGTACCGCCGGAGTGGCGCGGGGGTCCGCCCCGACGGCTGCACCGTGCTGGTTAGACGCTGTCTTGATGCTGGTCTGGTGCTGGATTGGTACTGGCCTGGTGCTGGATTGGTGCCCTGCGGGCATCCCGCCGGATACCCTTGAACTATGACCTCTGCAAACTCCCAGTCCATGAAGCCGGCCACCGTTGCCAAGAAGCTTGGCATCTACCTGCCGGCGACACCCCAGGAGTTCCAGGATTCGGTCATCACGCGCGCCGACTTCGCCGAGCTTCAGGCCAACCCGCCAGAGTGGCTCGCGGAACTGCGCCGCAACGGTCCGCACCCGCGTCCCGTGGTGGCGCAAAAGCTCAACGTCTCCATCAGCGGCCTGTCCCGCGGTGGTGTTGAGGAAGCGCTGACGACGGCGGAAATCACCGCGCTGCTCCAGGCTCCCCCGGCTTGGCTGGTCGCCGAGCGCTCCACCCACGCCGCCGTCCGCGCCGAGGCCCAGCGGGTCAAGGACGAGGCCGCCAAGAAGGACGCCAAGAAAGCCCGCGCCAAGGCCGAATAGCCGCAAGCGCTGCCTTCCGGAACAACCGCTCCATCCCCGGAGCGCTGAAGAACGCCATCGACTGGGGATCCCGGCCCTGGGGCACCAACTCTTTCGCCCGCAAGCCCACCGGGATCATCGGCGCCTCCCCCGGCGGCATCGGCACGGCCGTGATGCAGTCCTCGTTCCGCAGCGTGCTGAGCTTCCTCGATGCACCGCAGCTGAATGCGCCGGAGGCGTACATCCGCTTCGTCCCGGAGGTCTACGGCGAGAACGGCGAAGTCAAGGACGAGGCCACGGCCAAGGTGCTGCGCCACTATATGGAGGAGTATGCGTCCTTCGTGGCGCGCGTCCTGGCCGCCAACGCGCCCGGCCACATCGGCGACGAGCACCCTGACAAGGACAAACTGCGCCGCTAGGCCCGCTGAGGTGCGGTTGCCCGGCAGCTAGTCCTGGTGCAGCTGCACGAAGTTACCGCAGCCGTCGTCCATCACCACGGACGTCCCGCCGGGCCCGTCCGACGGCTCCGCCTGGAACATCACGCCCTTGGCAGCCAGCCGGACGTACTCGGCGCGCACGTCCGGCACGCCAAAGACGATCGCTGGAATTCCGGCGTCGTGCAGGCCGTTCATGTAGGCCGCGCCGATCGGGTTGTCACTGGGCTCCAGCAGCAGTCCGGCACCCCCGGCAGCGTCCGGATCCTTGACGATGAACAGGTTGTGCTCCGGCATGGCCATCAGGGTTTCGAACCCCAGCGTGCCGGTGTAGAACTCATGGGCTGAGGCTGGGTCCTTGACGTGGATACTGCACATTTTCAGTCGCATGGCCCCTAGGCTACGCCGGGAGGAACCGTGACGAAACCGCCGCGCGGCCTGCGCGGCCGGCCTTGGCTCCCGGTGTGGCGGTCTGCATCAGCCCGGCCGGCGGGGCATTGACGGCCCCGCCGCCAGGGATTCCAATGGAACTAGCGGAACAGCGCCCGCCCCGGGACCGTTCCGGGGAGGTGTGCAATGACGCTTTCACTATCCGGTGCCCTCGCGGCCTGGCAGTTTCTCGCCCTCGCCATCCTGGTTGCCGGGGCGGCGTTCGCCTCGGTCTACTTTGCCCGCAAGCACCTGGCCGTTGATGACGGTCCCTCAGAAGGCGCCGACGGCGCGTTTTGGGACGTTTTCGCCGGTCTGGCCGTCGTTGTGCCGGCCATCATCCTTGCCTCCTCCGCCTGGCCCTGGGCCGGCCTGGCCCTCGGGATGCTGGCCGCAGGGGCGGGCGTGGCGGCACTGGCAGCGGCTCCCCGGATGCTGGCCAGGCAGGATGCCCGCCGCGCCGACAGGGAGACCCAGCTCAAGAACGAGGCGGCGGCCGCACGGCACCGCCGCGCCCTCGCCCGCTGGCAGCAGTACGAACTGGATCCGGGGTTTTCGATTGACTATCCCGCGATGAGCGACGCCCGGCAGCCGGAAACGGCGGCCCTGATCCGGGCGATCAAGGCCGCCGAGCGCCTCGGCGGCAACGCGGATCGTGCCTCAGCCGACGCCGCCTACGCCCCGGCTGTGGAGCGGCTGGAAGCTGCCCTGGCTGCCGCCGAACGCGCGGCCGGCGTCAACCACGCCGCGCTGCCTGGTCCGGACCACGCGCACAGCTGATTCGCGGAATTGCTGATCCCAGCAGTTTCCGGCAACCTCGGAAAGGTTCCATCATGACTGACATCACGATCATCGGCAGCGGCAACATGGCACGGGCGATCGGCACCCGTGCTGTCGCTGCCGGTCGTTCCGTCCAGGTTCTGGACCGGACCCCGGAGAATGCCGCCAAGCTCGGCGCTGAACTTGGCGGCAACACCAGCACGGGCGGCCTGAGCGAGGTTCCCGAGGGCGACATCGTCGTCCTCGCCCTGTACTTCGGCCCGGCCAAGGAAGTCGCCACGCACTTCGGCGATACCCTCAGCGGCAAGACTGTGGTGGAGATCAGCAATCCGATCGACACCGAGACTTTCGATTCGCTGGTTGTCGCCCCGGGAACGTCAGCGGCCGAGGAAATCGCCGCGCTGCTGCCGGGCGCACGCGTGGTGAAAGCCTTCAACACCACCTTCGCCGGCCCGCTCGGCTCTGTGACGGCCGGCGGCCCGCCGATGGATGTGTTCATTGCCTCGGACTCCGAAGAGGCCCGCAACGAGGTCGCGGCCTTCGCCGAAGCCGCCGGACTCCGTCCGCTCCAAGTGGGCGGGCTGCGTCACGCCCGAGAACTGGAGGGCTTCCAGCTGCTGGTGATGGCGTTGCAGGCCAACCCCGCGTATCCAACCTTCAACTGGGGCACCGGCCTGAAAATCGTCGACTAGCAGAAACCGAGCTGGCACCTCAATGGTGGTGGACTTGGACCGACTCGTTCCCGGAGCCACCCGGGTTGCCGAACCAGGCTGGGCCGGTTCCGGCAAGACCCAAGACGCCAATGGCGATCGCCGCCACCACCGGGAGCGATCGGATGTGGGCAGATGCTGGCGGCCCTTCAGGGAGCCGGCCCTTCTCACGGAGCAGGGCAACGGCAGCCAGAAGTGTACCCAGCTCCAGGACGCCGGCAGCTATGTCCGGCAGACCGGCCGATTCGGGGACGCCGGCAGTTGGTCCGAACGGCAGTCCGACGGTCCGGGAGCACAACCACAGCGCCAGCGGAACTATCGAGACTGCTGCGACGGCCACGAGCACAGCGCGGTGCCGCCGGCCGAGCAACACGAGGCCCACGGCAAGCTGGGCTGCAGCGAGAATTGCGAAGAAAACACCGGCGCCGGCCCGCTGGCTCAGATGCTCCGGAACGACTGCCGCGTGGATGGCCGCGCTGCCGAACAGCGCTGCAGCCAGAAATAGCCCTCGGTGGTCAATTCCCCTGCCGCGAGAAGTTGGCCGCCGGGTCCTGCTGACGTCCAATCGGCCGCCGCGAATCGCCACCACCCAGCCGACCAGGACGAGGTTGGTGACCACGAGGATCCCGCTGCCATACCCCACGGCACGCACTTGGAGCCCGAGGGACGCTTGCTCTTGCAGCGCCAGGCAGTCCCCAACCGCGCAGGTATGGCTCATCGAGCCAATCAGCTGCAGCTGGGAAGACTGCAGCTGGTAATCATAGGCCGCGCTGACCGTGATGAGTGCTATGCCGACGGCGGTTCCGGCCGCAACGACCAGCATCGCTGTCAGGACCGTGCCCGACCTGCGCAGCACCGGCCCAAATAGACGGAGCGCCAGCGTCAGGGCCCCAAGCACCGCGAAGACGAAAACCGGCAGAACCAGGGTGGACTCACGCAGCCAGCTCGCGAACGGCTCCTCCGTGCGTTCAATGGCCCCCACGGCACCGCGCAGCGACATCATCCAGAAGCCGTCGGCGTAGGCCATCACAACAGACAGGGATGCGACCGTCAGCCACGGAACACCTGGCCGGACTGGGACCGAGACTCTGCGGTCCGTGCCGGCGTCGGCGACCCGCATGTCCTCGATCATCCCCTGCTGCCTCGCATGTTCGCTGTCGGAGCCGGGGCCAGTCTGGTTTGACGGACCCCGGACCCCATGGTTCGTTTGGGGGCGGGCGGCCGTCATGGTGTGATCTCCCAACCGAACATCATGGCGTGGTCCTCGTGCGCAAGGTTGTGGCAGTGCGCCACATACGGCCCGACGAAGTCCCGGAATCCCCGGTAGAGGATCACGGACTCGCCGGGGTCGAGCGCCGCCAGGTCTTCTTTCGAGACGTCGTCGGGATGCCCGGCATCTGCTGCAAGAGTCACGTCCTTGCCGTTGCGCATGACGGTGCGGTGCTCCTCCATGTGCAGGTGGAAGGGGTGCACCCAGCCGCCGCCGCCATTGCGGACCTCCCAGAGGTTGAAGCTGTTCTTCCTCTGCGCGGCCAGCGGCGTGGCGCCTGCCTTGTTTTTCAGGCTCCTCGCCACCGACGCCGGGTCGAAGGGTTTGCCGTTGATGAGCCACTCGGTCTCGCCGCCCAGTGCGCCCCGCTTCACCTCGAAGATCAGGCGGTTGTCCAGCAGGTTCCGCCAGTTGCTCGGCAGCGGCGGAAGCGGACGCAAAGGAGTCAGGGCAGCCGGGATCACACTATCGTCCGGCGCGTTGTCGCCGATCACGAACTTCAGCAGCGGCACCTTGTAGGCCGGATCAGGTAAAAAGCGGGACGAGTTGGACCACATCCGCCCGTTGGGCATCTTCATGACGTTGGTGAGGTAGATGACGTCGCCTTTGGTGGTCGGCGTGCCGTCCTGGTACTTGGTGAAATCGATGATGACCTCGCGCCGCTTGGCCGGCCACAGTTCGAACGAGTCGCGCTTGATCGGGAACGGCAGGAGTCCACCGTCGGAGGCGATCTGGGTGAACTGCATGGACTGCTGGCCGTCTGGGATGCGGTACTGGCCCTCGAGCTCATCATCGACGAAGCCGAGCGACGCCGACGACTTGGGACCCTGCGTCGAGCTCATCAGCTTGAAGTCGTAGATCCTCGAGACCGAGGCGTCAAGGAACCGGAAGCGGTACTTGCGCCGCTTCACCTCCAGTACCGGGAAGGCCGTGCCGTTGACTGTGCAGATGTCGCCTACAAAACCGTGATTGGGGAAGTGCTTGTAGAACGTCTTGCCCCACCACTCGGGGTGCTTGGCCGGGTTCTTGGCGGCCGGGAACTCGCCCTGCACGTCGTGGATGTCCTTGTGCACGGTGTCGCCGTCGTCAAGGCGGAAGTCCGAGAAGGCCAGCGGGATGTCGTACTTAACATCGAAGGAACCGTCCGAGTTGTTTGTGCGGACCCCGGGCAGCCGGAGACCCCGCCGCTCGTCTCCCATGTCCAGCCCGTTTTTCGGGTCGTAGATGGGATAGAGGCCCACCAGGCCCTTGTAGACGTTCGAGCCGGTGTGATCCATCGTGTGGTCGTGGAACCAGAAGAAGCTCTGCTTCTCCCGGTCGTCTCCCCCGGCCGGCCAGTTCAGGTAAAGGTTGTCGACGAACATCTGCGGCCTGAAGCCCGGATGCTTCGGCCCGGACACCATAGAGTAGTGCGGGTTGCCGTCGCTCTCGGGCGCGGTGTGACCGTTGTGCAGGTGGGTCAGGAAGGACCAGTCCGGGGAGCCAAAATCCTGGCGATCGAGGTTGAGCGGGTTCTCGTCCAGATGGTTCTCGAACCTGACGAGCGCGGGCTTGCCGTACTCGGCGTTGATCATCGGGCCGGGAAAGACGCCGTTAAAGCCGTAGATCGTGCTGGGCGGCAATGTCCGCTTCGTGCCAGCCGCATACGTCCTGCCGGATGAGTCGAACGACTTTGTAGGCTCCCCGTCTGAATCGATCGGCAGCACTTGCGACTTGGTGAAGGAGTGGGTCCGAAGCTGCACATCGATCTTGTAGACGATCGGGTCCGGAAAGCCGACCTGGCTAGGCCAGATCTGATGCCGCTCGTTGCCCAGCGAGTTCTGCTGACCAGGTCCGGGCCCCGGCGGCTTCGGCCAGGCGCTGTACACCGACTTCGGTACGGGGGCGAGCGCTTTCGGGATAGGCAGCGGGTCGCTGAACGGCGAGAGGATCAGCGGGCTCGTCGGGAACTTCTCAATGTAGAACAACGCGTCACCGAGCGCTGCCGACGTCGCGGCGAACGCGCCGTCGGCCGTGAGCAGGCCCCTCTGTGCGAGAAACGGCACCCCGAGGCCCTGCGCGGCAACCAGCGCGGCACCGGCTCCTCCGGCCGCCCCCAGCCTCAAAAGGGTTCGACGGGACACCCCGCCTTCGTCCGCGGATTGCCCAGCCATCAGTCCGTGCCCCCCTCGTGTGGGGCCGAAAGGCCGTCCTGCGGCCCGGGGCCGCCATCCCCTGCACGTCGATCCGTATATTGAAGAGTGATCACGAGGAAACTCCCTACCCTGTGGGCTCAGCTTCGCTAGGCCCTCCGCCGCTGACGCCATTACTATGCGTGGGAGACCTTTGGAAACACTGGGCTTTCGGGGCAGGGCCCGACCCCGTGATCAGGGCCTATCGGGAGCCGGCAGGGCACGGCGGTGGCTGATTGTGGTGCTGGGCGAATACTCGCCAGCGGCGGCCGGCCGGTTTCGCGGGCCTAGAGTTCGACCGTTCCGCTTTCGCCGACGCTCATCCGGCTGTTGGTGACCTTGGACTTGATCCACTGCAGCACTGTGGCCGCCGTGCCGCCCGGGCTGGTCCAGTACTCGGCGGAGTCCGAGTCGACGTGCAGCAGGACCACCTCGGGGGTGTCCGGTCCGTCCGGGAACCAGGCCTCTACCACCTGGTTCCACATGTCGTGGATCAGCTGCCGGTCGGTCACCACTTCGGCAGTTCCGGCCACCGAGACCCACTCGGTGCGCTTGCCGAAGGACACGTTCACCGCCGGGTTGGCGTGGATGTGGGCCACCTGCGAGGTGTTCGCCGAGGTGAAAAACCACATGTCGCCGTCGTCCTGGACCTCCTGGACGGCCAGCGGCCGGCTGACGAGCGCGCCGGCTTCGTTGATGGTGGTGAACATTCCGATGTGCGAATCGTTGATGATGTCCGTGACTTTGCTGATGCTTTCGGCATCCGACATGCTCTCACCTCGTTCTGGTTCCAACGGGGGAAGGTCCCCCTCCGGAAAGCCTATTGGTAAGTGTGCTTACTTTCCAATGGCTGCCGGACGGGGACCCTCCTGAAACCGGCCGCGGCTTCAGTGCCCGCGGGATAGGACCTTGCCCCTGAAGAACTCGGGGCGGAGCTTGGCCATCACCAGCATGAGCACCACGCCTAGCAGGATGACGCCCATGCCCAGGATGAAGACAAGGCCCACGCCACCGACGGAGGAGCCTGAACCGTACGCGGGATCCATGGAGTCATAGGCCGTCTTGAGGAACATGACCAACAGGATGACGCCGCCCAGGAGGGGGGCCAGGAACTTGAAGAAGAACGCCTTCGCCCCGCTGAACGCCTCGGCACGGAAGAACCAGACACAGGCCAACGCGGTGATGCCGTAGTAGAAGCAGATCATCATGCCCAGAGCCGTGATGGTGTCCCACAGCGCATTCTCCGACGTGGTGCGGGTAATGACATAGAACGCCGCGGCAGCCACAGCCGAGGCGATCGTGGCATAGCTCGGCGACTTGTACGTGGGGCTGATGCTGCCGAACTTTTGCGGCAGGGCCTTGTAATGGCCCATGGACAGCAGGGTGCGGGCAGGCGAGACGAACGTGGACTGCAGCGACGCGGCGGAGCTGCTCAGGATGGCCAGCGACATCAGGATGGCGAACGGACCCATCACCGGCCCGGCGAGGACCGCGAAGATACTGCCCTGGTTCTCCGGGTTTCCTGCACCCAGGCCGGTGTCGCCGACGCCTGCGTAGGACAACGTGGCCAGGGCAACGGTCATGTAGATGATCACGATGACAATCACGGTGAGGGTGGCCGCCCGGCCCGGCGTCTTCTCCGGGTTCTTGGTCTCCTCATTCATGGTCAGCGTGACGTCCCAGCCCCAGTAGATGAAGATGGACAGCGAAACGCCGGCGGCAAAAGCGGAGAAGGATCCCACCGCGAAGGGATTGAACCAGTCCGGGGCAATGGCAGTGGCGTCAAAGGCCGTCCCGTTGGCGACGTGGCTGAACGCAGCCACGGAGAACCAGCCAAGGACCAGCAGCTGGAATCCCACGAGAACGTACTGGACGGTCTTGGTAGTTTCCATGCCGCGGTAGGAGATCCAGCAGGCGAGGGCAATGAACACCAGGGTGGTGGCGATGTTCAGCGGCAGATTCGTGGTGAGGTCGGCGAGTTCCGGGTTCCCGGTGAGCTGAGCCAGCATGAGGTAGAAGAAGTCCACCGCGACGGCGGCCAGGTTCGAGAGCACGATGATGGTCGCAGCAATCAGCCCCCACCCGCCCATCCAGCCAATCCATGGACCAAATGCACGCGAGGCCCAGGTGAAGGACGTGCCGGCGTCGGGCATGGCGTTGTTCAACTCGCGGTAGCCGAGCGCCACCAGGAGCATGGGGATAAAGCCCACCAGGAAGATCGCGGGCAGGTGCACGCCGACTTCGGCCACGGTGGGGCCGAGTGCCGCCGTCAGGGTATAGGCCGGGGCGATACAGGAAATACCGATGACGACGGCGCCAATCAGGCCCACCGATCCTGCCTTCAGGCCCTTCTCACTGAGCCCGTGCTGGTCGCGCTGGCCGGGCTGCTGTCCGGGCTGCGAGGCCTGGGACATCGCGTGTTCGGTGCTCATTTTTCTGCCTCTCGGGGAACGTCATTGGATGCCGACTGGTTGGGGTGCTTGAGTTCATAGTCACTCGGGACCACGATCATCGGCACCGGTAGGGCGCGCAGAATGCGGTTGGCCGTGCTGCCGAGGAAGATGGACCGACTGGTGGCCAGCCTGCTGGATCCGATCAGCAGGACCTCGCCGTCTTCCCAGTCCAGGCGGTCCACCGCTTCCTCGATGCTGCGGCCCTGGGCAACGACGACTTCGGTCTTCGCCTCCTCCCGGACCTCCTGCTCGCCGCCTGGCAGGGCGGCGGCCAAGTGCTTGGCCGCATATTCCCGCGCCGCCTCCGCGGCGTCGGCCGCATCGCCGCCGTCGAGCGCCAGCAGCGAGACGACGCGCAGCGGAACCTCCCGATTCACAGCCATGCCGAGGGCAAAATCGAGCAGCTTCTCGGCGCCGGCCCGGGTGCCGAGCCCGCAGCTGATCCGGGTCAAGGCCTCTTGGCGGTGGTAGCCGTGCGGTGCCAGGGCCACCGGAACGGTCGAGGCATGGAGCAGGGCGCTGGCCACCGACCCGATGGTGAACCGTTTAAAGATCCCGCTGCTGGTTGCGCCGATGATGAGCATGTCCGCGCCCAGCTCCTCTGCCGCCTCGATCAGCGCGTGCGCGTCCGAGTCGTGGCTGCGGATGTGGGCCTGCGCCGGGACACTGGATGGAACCAGCGCCAGCGCCTGGTCGAGCCATTCCTGGGCCTGCTCATTGAGCAGATTTTCGAAGCCAGCCTTGGGTGCGAGGGCGTGCCCTGACTGCTGCACTTCCGGCACCACCAGCACAAGGTCCAGGCTCGCTCCACGCCCGAGCGCCAGGGAGACGGCCAGATTGACCGCATCGTGGCCTCTGGCATTGGCTGAGTACCCCACTACGTAACGCATCTGGCCCCTCTCCTAGCTGAACTGAATTGAACTGTTGGGGTTATTTACTGGGTGACTTAACTACCGGGCAACTTGTCTACTGGGCGACGGAGGCACGGTCCGCGGCTGCGACGATCCGGGCGGCGGTGATCTGCCCCATGCGTACGGCGCCGTCGACATGCTGGTAGCCCTCGGCCGCGAGGTCGGAGCAAGACCAGTAGATGGGGCCGACCGGCTTCAGCTGGTCCTTCCCGTACCGGTGCAGGCCGCCGAGGTCGTAGCTGGCGGCGTAGGCTCCGCGGGTCCATTCCTCGGAGCCCCAGTCAGACTCGTAGTAGACCTCGGGGTCCAGGGCTTTTTCGCCGAGGAAGGACGCAATCGATTCGAGGATGGCGCGGCGGCGTTCCTCGGCACTGAGCTCGAACATCGCGTCGGCCTTCTCGTCCGAGACGAAGCCCACCAGCGTGCCGCGGGGGTCCTCGTGGTTTGTGTTGTCGTAAACCTCCTGCACAATCGCGCCGGCGCCGAAGGCAGTCCCAGACAGGCCCTCCTCGCGCCAGAACGGCGAGCTGTAGACGGCGTGAACCTTGATGACCAGGCCAAGGGACTGGTGCTGGTGCATCTGGTGCTGGCGGCGGGGCAGCGGAGGGTTGAAGGACACCCGGGAGTAAAGGTTCGGCGGCACGGCCATGATGACGAAGCGGGCGTTCACGGTCGCCCGTTCGGAAACTGCTGTGACGCGGTATCCCCCGCTCGCGTCCTCGGCCCAGTTGATCGTGCGGACCGGGCTGTCGAGGACCACGTCCCCGCCCAGTTCCGCGGCCTGGAGCAGGGATACCTGCTGCATCCCGCCGACAACCCGCTTGTCTAGGATGAAGTCCTCGTCGGTGAGGTTACTGAAGGACCCGGCGGAGGCGGCCATCAGGACGGCCTGCAGGGCGGAGAAGGCATGGGCGGGCTTGGTCAGCATGCCGCCGGCGATGAACAGGCCGATGTTGTTGCAGGCCTCCTCATCCGTTGAGTTCTGCCGCAGCCAGTGGTGGAAGGAAATGGTGTCCAGCTCGCGGGCCTTGGGGTGGGCCCACGGCTCCTCGGCACCGATCTCCGCAGCGAGCGAATCGAGCAGCGCCGTGAGCTTGTCCATTTCGGCGGCGGTGGTTTCACCGACCGGGAAGGTGTCTCCGCTATACAGGGTGCGCTTGCCGTCTGCGCCAATGTAGACGGATTCGCCGTCGCGGTAGCGGGAATAGGTCTGCAAGCCGAGCTCCTCCAGGAGCCCCAGGAGTGCGGTCTGGTCCGGCGAGACCCACTGGCCGCCGATTTCCAGCATGGCCCCGTCAATCGTGTCGGTCCAGGTCCGGCCGCCTACGCGGTCCCGCGCCTCGAGCACCGCCACACTGAGCCCGGCCTTCTTCAGTTCGCGGGCTGCAGTAAGTCCCGAAGGGCCGGCCCCTACGACAACGACGTCGCGGTCAAGATTCAGCATGATGTCCTCCCTGTGGCCGCTAGAGTGATGCGGACCACTAAATGAATGCCGTTCATTTAGATGATAGACCTTCCCTGCGCTTCAGGGAAGACCCCCTGCCAAGTGAATTTCGCCCGTAAAGTTGGGGGCAGAATGGGCTAGATCCCGGAACGACAGAAGAGCCAGAAGAAAGGCCCGGAATGACGGCAGCAACCAGCGTCCCCGCCGATCAACACAGCCCCGCCGCCTCGCCCCGCCGCCGCGTGGGCCGGCCGGCCGCGGCCGTTCTGGATCAGGACGGCATCACTGCGGCCGCCCTGCAGCTGATCGGCAAGAGCGGATACGACGGCTTCACCATGGCTGCGCTAGCAAGGACCCTCAACGTGGCTCCTTCGGCGCTGTACAACCACGTCTCCTCCAAGCGGGACGTTCTGGTCCTCGTCCAGGACCACTTGACGTCGTTCGTGGACGTGGCCGCCTTCGAGACCGGGCCCTGGGAGCAGGCCGTGAGGGACTGGGCCTGGAGCTACCGTGATGTGTTCTCCAAGCACACGCCGCTGATCCCCGTGATCGCCGTGTTGCCTGTGACGGACGCACCCAAGACGCTGGCCATGTATGAGGCCGTCAGCGCCGGTTTCAGCCGCGCGGGTTTTCCCCAGGAGCGCATCATCCCGGCAATCGTGGCGTTCGAGTCGTTCATCTTTGGCTCCGCCTACGACGTCACGGCACCGGCGGACATCTTCGATTCGGGGACCATGGCCGCCTCGACGCCGCATTTCACCTCCGCCGTCGAGCGCCTGGCCGCGGACAGCCATGAAAAACCGGCTGACGTCGCCTTCAGCCTGGGGCTCGAGGCGCTCCTCGCCGGGCTCGGGGCGCTGCGGGAGGCGTAGCGGGCGCCAGGATGGGGCCCTGGGCATCGCCGCCGTCGACCGGCAGGGGCGCCTTTGGATGCGATTCCAGCCCCCGGGTCCGGTGCCCGCGGCGTGTCCGTGTCAAAGTGCCTCCGGACCGCGTCCGCCGGGCAGGACCAGCCCCGTGAAAGCAGTGGGTTAAACGAAAGAACCCCGGTCCGAAGACCGGGGTTCTTTCGATTTGCGTGCGCGAGGGGGGATTTGAACCCCCACGCCCTTTCGGACACTGGCACCTGAAGCCAGCGCGTCTGCCGTTCCGCCACTCGCGCGCAACTTCTTCCACTCGGATAGGGCCGGTTTCCCGGACCGCCAACCTCGTAAAAGCAGCGAGATCAAGCATAACGGACAACTGCGGGAAAACACCAATCGAGCCGGCCAAGTCCCGCATCCCGGTGTATTCCCGTCCAGGCAAGCCCTGTAGTCGAACGTCACGCAGGGTCCCCCCGGGGTGGCCCAGGCGGGGATGTTCGCGCACGTCAGAGCGTAACCGGCGCTGATTTCGGCGGCGGCCCGGCTGCGTCCGTTGAGGCCATTCCCAGACACGCCCAGTAGTATCTGATGTAGGAGTGTCCGCTGAGCGCGGGCTCGCAAAAGTTGGAAACCGAGTTCCGGAACGAGTGCTGCATTGCAGCCAACAGGAAAGGAGAAGGACCATGGGATTGCTGGACAAAGTCGAGCGCGGCATCGAAAAGGCCGTCCGCGGAGTCTTCTCCACCGGTTCTCGCGCCCAGGTTGAGCCTGTCGAGATCGCGAGCCGGCTCCGCACCGAGGTGGACAATAAGGCCATCACGATCGCCGCGGGACGCACCCTGGCCCCTAACGTTTTTGACGTGCTCCTTAGTAGCGACGACTTCCAGCGCGCCCAGGAATGGGGCACACCACTCGCGGAAGAACTGTGCGACGTCGTCATCAACCATGTCCGCAGCCAGGGCTACACTCTCCAGGGACCGGTCCGGATCAGTTTCCGCCGCGATGAAGAACACCGCCCCGGGGATTTCGACATCACCTCTCGCACCGAGAAAAGCTCCGCTCCTTCCGCCCCTGCCCAGCCGGGAGCTCACGGCAACGTACCGGCGGCCCCGACACGCCAGCCGGCACAATTGCAACCCGTACTGGACATTGACGGTCAGCGCTACTCGCTGAACGCGCCGTCGATTGTCCTCGGACGGTCCTCGGAAGCAGACATCCTCATTGACGACACCGGCGTTTCGCGCCGCCACCTGGAAATCCGGACGGGGCATGGGATTGCCCAGGCGATCGATCTCGGCTCCACGAACGGCAGCTACGTCAACGGCCAAAAGATTGTGGGCGGTTCCGAACTTGCTGACGGCGCCACGATCATGATGGGACGGACCAAAATCATCTTCCGCCTTCTGCCCGCCAACACAGGCGGCCGCGCATGAGCGAACTGACCATCACGGCCCTGCGTTTCGGGTTCCTTATCCTCCTCTGGGTGCTGATCTTCAGCATTGTCTCGGCCATGCGGCGCGACCTGATGATCGGACGCAAGGCGGCGGCCGGGGCCCCAACGGCACGCCAGGTGCGCAAGAATCCGGCCCTCGCCGAGCCCGCCCCCGCCCCCGTCAAACAGCAGGCCCGCCAGCTGGTGGTGACCGAGGGACCGCTCAAGGGCACCACTATCCCCCTGGCGGCGAGCCCAATCCTCCTTGGCCGGGCGCAGGAGGCCACCCTCGTTCTGGAGGACGACTACGCCTCGGGCCGCCACGCCCGCCTGTTCCCGCAAGGCAGCCGCTGGTTCATCGAGGACCTTGGCTCCACCAATGGCACGTATCTGGCAGACCAGCAGCTGACCCGGGCCCTCCCGGTGGAGCTGGGCGTCCCCGTGAGAATCGGCAAGACGGTCATTGAATTGAGGCCGTAGCCATGGCTGCCCCGGATCGCCCCGCAGACAGGGCCGAAGGCAAAACAACGCCCCTGAAGCGGCCGCTCATCATGCGCTACGCCGCGCGTTCAGACGTCGGCCGCATCCGCGCCAAGAATGACGACTCCGCTTACGTGGGCCGGCACCTCGCCGTCGTTGCCGACGGCATGGGTGGCCATGCAGGCGGCGATGTCGCCTCCGCCGCGACCGTCCTGGACATGATCCATCTGGATCATGATGACTACGACGGCGACGCCGGCACTGTCCTCGCCGACGAAATCCAGACGGCCAACTCGCTGTTGTCCGAGCTGGTCCACATCAATCCCAAGCTCGCCGGGATGGGCACCACGGTCACGGCCCTCCTCTTGGCGGAGGGCAAGCTTCACTTCGCCCACATTGGCGATTCCCGGGCCTACCGTCTGCGCGACGGCGAGTTCGAACAGGTCAGCATCGACCACACCTTTGTCCAGCGGCTCATCGACGAGGGCCGTCTCCGCCCGGAAGAGGCCGAGACGCATCCGCACAAAAACGTCCTGATGCGTGTGCTGGGGGACGTCGATGCCAGCCCGGAGCTGGACCTCGATACCTTGGCTGTCCAGGCCGGGGAACGCTGGCTGCTGTGCTCGGACGGTTTGAACTACGTGGCCGGCCACGTCGTGGAGCGCACGGTCCGGGAGACGAAGGATTTGGACGAATGCGCCGATCTGCTGGTTGAACTGACGCTGGAGGCGGGCGCCCCGGACAACGTGACGGTGGTGGTGCTCGACATCGCCGAGCCGACTCGCGATGACGTCCGGACCGCAGCCGTCGACGTCGTGCCCGCGCCGGCCGCCGGTACCTCGCCGCCAGCCGCGGCAGCCGGAGCGCTGACCGGCAGTACGTTTGGTGCCGCGAAGTCCGCCGGCGAGTCCGGGAAAAAGGACGATGCCGGGGGTGGATCGGGCCGGCCGACCACCGACCCTGCCCCCGCTGGGGCTTCGGCTGACGGCACACCGGCCGCTGCCGCGCCGGAGGATGCCGCGAGCGAGGAACCAGAATCCACCACTGACCCCCATCTGGGCGAACACCTCTCGGCTGAAGTCCTTCGTGAAGAGCTCTCCATGCGCCCCCACGAACTCGTCGGCGCCGCCGCCGCAGCAGCAGAGTCGGGGTCCATTCCGTCTATCGCTGGACGCACCGTGGCCCGGCGCGCGGCCACCGTCCTCACGCACAAGTCGGAGCAGGACCGGGAGGACGCCGATGACTTCAGGGCCGCCGGACGGCCGCGCCGGTGGCTCACGGTGTCCATTGCCGCCGCGATCGTCGCGCTGCTGGCCGTCGGACTATGGCTTGGCTACGCCTGGACGCAGACGCGCTACTACATCGGCGAGCACGATCAGCATGTGGCCATCTTCAACGGCGTCTCCCAGCGCCTCGGGCCCATCCAGCTTTCCACCCTCGAAGCGGTGACCGATATCAAGATGTCTGACCTTCCCGAATTTTCGCAGCAGCGGGTGCGGCAGACAGTGCCCGCGCGCGATCTCTACGACGCGCAGCGGATCGTCAAAAATCTGGAACGCACCGGCACCACGGCCCCGGCCGATGAATGCCTCACCCCGTCCCCCTCAGCGACGGCAGCCGGCGCCACCCCGGGCACAACGTCCAAGCCCAGCGCCACCACCTCCGCAGGCACGGCCAAGCCAAGTGCCACGGCCTCCCCAGGGGCGGCCAATCCAGGCGCTACGGCGACGCCTAACGCCACGGCCTCCGCAGGGACGGCCAAACCTTCACCCTCCGTCACCCAGACTACGAATTGCGAGGGGGCCAAATGACATCCATCGACCCCGTGCCCAGGCCACGACGTAATGTGGAGCTGGTCCTCCTGGTCCTTGCCCTCGCTGTCGGAATTGGCGCCCAGGCCCTTGTCGGCGTAGACCGGCAAAAAGCGTTCGATACCGATTTCTGGTTCCAGTCCAGCCTGCTGGCAGCAGCCGCCCTGGCATTCCACGTGGTCCTGCGGATCCGCGCAAAATATGCCGACCCGGTAATACTTCCGCTAGTGGTGGCCCTCAACGGGCTGGGCCTGGCCATGATCCACAGGCTGGACAGGGTGGGCGAGGATACCGGCAACAACCAGCTGCGCTGGACACTGGTTGCCATGGCGGTCGCGATTGCGGTCATCTGGTTCCTCAAGGACCACCGGATCCTGCGACGCTTCACTTACATTTCGCTGGCCATCAGCGCTGTGCTCCTGATCCTGCCGCTGGTTCCCGGTATCTCGGCCGGGGAGGTCCTCGGTGCCAGCGTCTGGATCAAGATCGGTTCCATGACCTTCCAGCCCGGTGAAATCGCCAAGATCACGCTGGCCATCTTCTTTGCCGGGTACCTGTCCTCGAACCGGGACTTGATCCTGCTGGCGGGCCGGAAGATCGGCCCGGTGCAGTTCCCGCGGTTCAAGGACATGGGCCCCATGATCACCGCCTGGCTCGTGAGCATCGGCGTGCTGGTCTTCCAGCGCGACCTCGGCTCCTCGATCCTGTTCTTCGGCCTGTTCCTGGTGATGATCTACGTCGCCACGAGCCGGATCAGCTGGGTGATCATCGGTCTGGTCCTGATTGTGGTGGGCGGCTTCGTGGCAGCCCGCGTCTTCTCGCACGTCGCGCTGCGGATCGACGGCTGGCTCAACGCCTTCACCGATGAGGTCTACGGCCGGCAGTTCGGCGGGAGCCTCCAAATCGTCGAAGGCCTCTTTGGCATGGCCAACGGCGGCCTCGTGGGAACCGGCCTCGGCCAGGGCCGGCCCAACCTCGTCCCGTTTGCCAACAGTGACATGATCATCGCCTCATTCGGCGAGGAGCTCGGGCTGATCGGCGTCTTCGCTATCGTCCTGATGTACCTGCTGCTGTTCACGCGGGGCTTCCGCGCCGCACTGGGCACCCGCGACGCGTTCGGCAAGCTGCTCGCCACCGGGCTCTCCTTCGCGATCGCGCTGCAGTGCTTTGTGGTGATCGGCGGCGTCACGCGCCTCATCCCGCTGACCGGACTCACCACGCCGTTCCTCGCCGCCGGCGGGTCCTCACTTCTGGCGAACTGGATCATTGTGGGCCTGCTGCTCATGATTTCTCACACCGCGCGCGGTCCGGTGGATACCACCCCGCTGCCGCCCGGCCAGGAACCGGGCCTCCGCAAAAACTTCCCCGCCCTGCCCTCCAAACCGGCACCGGATCCCCGAACCAGTCCAAACGCACCCACCGAGGCGGTGAAACAGCTGTGAACCAGGCCATCCGCAATTCATGGATCGCCGCCATCGCGATGTTCGTGCTGGTCTTCGGTGCGCTCAGCTACGTGCAGGTGGTTGGCGCAGACGAGCTCAAAGCCAATGCCTGGAACAGGCGCGCCATCTTGCAGGATTACTGCAACGACCGCGGCGCAATCATAGTCGGAGGCACCCCGGTGGCGGAGTCTGTTCCTGCCACGGAGAGCTGCAAATTCCAGCGGACCTACTCCCAGCCCGAGCTCTATGCAGGCATCACCGGATACTTCTCCAAGAACTACGGCCTCACCGGGCTAGAGAAGTCGATGAACGACGAGTTGGCTGGCAGCTCGGACCAGCAGTTCCTGGACCGGGTGGGCCAATTGTTCTTGGGCAACCAGCCCAAGGGCGCGTCCGTTGAGCTGACCCTGGACCCCAAGATCCAGAAGCTGGCCTACGACCTCATTCCGGACGGCCAGCGCGGTTCGATCGTGGTCACCAACCCGAAGACCGGCGCGATCCTGGCCATGGTTTCCAAACCGTCCTATGACCCCAACCTGATTGCCACCCAGGATCCGGCAGCCGAAGCGGCAAATTACACCGAACTGAACAAGGTTCCCGGAATCAACCTGAACCAGAACGTCAGCGGCCCCACCGGAGCCCTGCTGGCGCCTGGATCGGTCTTCAAACTCATTGACACGGCCGCGGCGCTGAACTCGGGCAAGTACAACAAGGACAGCGTCCTGCCCAACCCGGCGGAGATGTCATTCCCCGGCATCGACTACAAGCTCCCCAACTACGCGGGCGGTAACTGCTATACCCGCACCACGGCGTCGTTCGCGTTTGCCCTGCAGCAGTCCTGCAACACGCCGTTCGCCAGCATAGCCACGGACCTGGGCCAGAAGGCCATCGGGGACCAAGCGGAGAAGTTCGGCTTCGGACAGGACTTCGGCGATCAGCTGAAGCTGGACCACGCTCCGAGCTTCTTCCCGAGCGAACCGCTGGACGACGCCGGTCTGGCGCAGTCCTCGATCGGCCAGCGCGACGTCCGGGCCACTCCGCTCCAGATCAACACGATGACGGCGGCAATCGCCAACGACGGAGTGCAGATGCAGCCGAACCTGATCAAGGCCGTGCGTGCGCCCGACTTGCGGGCGATCAGCGAACCGAAGCCCCAGGCTCTGCGCACCGCCACGACTCCGGAGATCGCACGGCAGATCAACGAGTGGATGGTCAGCGTCGTCGACGACGGCATCGCCAGCAGGGCGGCCGTGCCCGGTGTCCCGGTGGCCGGCAAGACCGGCACCGCGGAACTCGGCAACGGCCTGAACAACTCATGGTTTACCGGGTTTGCCCCGGCAAATGACCCGCAAGTGGCTGTCACCATTGTCATGGAAGGCGTAGACATCACCACTGGCGCAAACCTAACCAGTCCGAACGCGAAGAAGATTTTTGAGGCGGTGTTGAATAAGTGAGGCCTACTTCGGGAATCACCCTCGGCGGCAGATTCCAGCTGACCACGCGCATTGCGATTGGCGGCATGGGAGAAGTCTGGAAAGCCAAAGACCTGATCCTTGGCCGCATTGTCGCCATCAAGGTGCTCAAGGAGGAATACACGGGTGATCCCGGATTTCTGCAGCGCTTCCGCGCCGAAGCACGCCATACCGCCCTCCTGAACCACGTGGGCATCGCCAACGTCTTCGATTACGGCGAGGAGGAGGGCTCGGCCTACCTGGTCATGGAACTGGTTCCTGGCCAGCCGCTGAGCAGCATCATCGAGCACGAACAGGTGCTTTCCCCGGACCGCACCCTTTCGATGATGGCGCAGACGGCGCGTGCCCTGGCTGTCGCCCACGCGCAGGGCCTCGTGCACCGTGACATCAAGCCCGGGAACCTGCTCATCACCCCGGACGGCCGCGTCAAGGTCACCGACTTCGGCATCGCGCGCCTGGCCGACCAGGTTCCGCTGACCCAGACGGGCCAGGTGATGGGCACCGCCCAGTACCTGGCACCGGAGCAGGCCACGGGCCAGACAGCCACCGGAGCCTCTGACATCTACTCCCTGGGTGTGATCGGCTACGAGTGCCTCACGGGCCACCGGCCGTTCTCCGGGGAATCTCAGATCGCCATCGCGCTGGCCCAGGTCAACGACGCGCCGCCGCCGCTGCCGGACACCCTGCCGCGGCCGGTCCGGGCCCTGCTGATGTCCATGCTGGCAAAGGATCCGAAGAACCGCCCGGCCGACGCCATCAAGCTGTCCGAGGCAGCCGAGGCCATCCGCAACGGTGATATCGCCGCCGCACACGCGGCTGTGCCGGGCATGCTGCTTTTCGAGGCAGCCACCGGACCCATCACGGCCCCCGTGGACGTCCCCACGGCGGCCACCAGCGTCATTGGCGCCAGCGCCGCGGAGGACAAATCGACGTCCGCAACTTCCGCGCTGCCCGTCGTTGGTGCAGCAGGTGCCGGTGCTGCGGCCGGCTTGGCCGCCGGTGCTGCCGCCGCCAGCGGCTACGGGGCCCGCAATGCGCTCAACCGCGCCGATGCACTGGCCGCGGAGCGGAGCTGGGTGCAGGAAGAGGAGGACGAAGACTACGACGAACCGGAGGAGGAGCCGAAACGCCGCGGACGCAGCCCGTGGACCTGGCCGCTCATTGCGCTGATCCTGCTGGTGGTGTTCGTGCTGGCCGGCGTGGTCCTCAGCCAGGCAGGAAATCTTTTCCCCTCGCAGGCGCCGGCCACCACCGGTGCTACGTCCAGCATCGCTAAGCCGAGCAGTGCCACCCCCTCGGCGTCGTCCGCGTCGCCCTCCGAGACCCCCACCCCCACGCCCAGCTCAGCGACGCCCACGGAGTCCACTCCGGCAGCCATCAACCTGATCCCGGATGCCTATCTGGGGCGGCCGTACAATGACGTCCGCAACGAACTGATTGGCAAGGGGCTGCAAGTCACCGGCGCCGAGGTTGTCAACGACGCGACACCGGGCACGGTCACGAACATTGATCCTTCCGGTGCGGTCCAGCCCGGGGACACCATCACCGTCAGCTACTCCAAGGGACCGGAAATGGTTTCCGTCCCGTCCCTCAAGGCAGGCGCCAGCGAGGCTGAGGTCCAGCAGGCCATCCAGGACGCCGGGCTCCGCTGGGCCAAGGGAGCTGACGTCAGTCCCACGAACAAGAAGGAAGATCCGGGCACTTTCGTGAGCTCGTCGCCACCTCCCGGGTCCAAGGTGACCGCCGGAAGCGTCGTGACCTACCACCTCGCCGAAGCCCCTGCCTCAACACCTTCACCTACCAAGTCCGGACCCTAATCAATCATGAGCAACACACCCCGCACTCCGTCGCATAGGGAGGAACGCCCGGTGAACACGCAGCGCGTCCTCAGCGGGCGCTATGAGCTGGGTGAGCTGATCGGCCGTGGCGGCATGGCAGATGTGTTCCGCGGCGTCGATACCCGGCTGGGACGCACTGTGGCCGTCAAGCTGCTCCGCCCCGACCTGGCCCGGGATCCCCAGTTCCAGGCACGGTTCAAGCGCGAGGCCCAGGCTGTCGCGGCGCTCAACCACCCTTCGATTGTGGCCGTCTTCGACACCGGGGACCACGCGGTCCCCGGTGACCACAATGACAGCGTCCGGGTGCCCTACATCGTGATGGAATTCGTTTCCGGCAAGACGATCCGCGACATGGTGCGGGCCAAGGATGTCACCATCGATCAGGCCATCGACTTCACGCTCGGCGTGCTGTCCGCGCTCGACTACAGTCACAAAGCCGGAATCGTGCACCGCGATATCAAGCCCGCCAACGTGATGTTTTGCCCGGATTCGAACAGCGTGAAGGTCATGGACTTCGGGATCGCCCGCGCCATGGCGGATTCGTCGGCCACCATGACGCAGACGCAGGCCGTCGTAGGCACTGCCCAGTACCTTTCCCCCGAACAGGCCCGGGGCGAAACCGTCGACGCCCGGAGCGATCTCTACTCCGCAGGTTGCCTTCTCTATGAGATGCTGGCCGGCCGGCCGCCGTTCATCGGCGACAGCCCCGTCTCTGTCGCCTACCAGCACGTTCGGGAGATCCCCGAGCCCGCCAGCAGCCTCAACCCCGACGTCTCCGCGGCGCTGGATAGCGTGTTGATGAAGGCCCTGCAAAAGAACCGCGCGGACCGATTCCAGGACGCGGCCGCCTTCCGCCGCGCCCTGCGAGCCGCACGCAGCGGCGTTCCGGTGACAGCACCGGCCGCCAGCGAGGCCCCCACCGACCCCACTAACGCTGTTCCCCGGCAAGACCCCTTGGCGCCCACGGCAGCATTCTCGCTGACCGGGGCCAAGTTCCTCGACGATTCCCCCGGCGGCCGGCTCCGGCCTGCCGAAGAAACGCCCGACGACGAGCAGTTGCTGCCGCCCGCAGGCACCGAACTCTATGGCACGGCGGACACCGGCAACCTGCCCTTGGCGCTGCCGGTCGAACGCGAGCACTCTCCGCGCCAGAAGTCGCGCCGCCGCACCTGGATCGCGACGCTGGTGGTCCTCACGCTGCTGGTGCTGGCCGGGGGCGGACTGTGGCTTTACAACATCATGAATCAGGCGCCGCCGCAGGCAACCAAGGTCCTGGTTCCCACGGTGACGTCCCTAACGGAGTCAGAAGCCCTGCAAAGGCTGTACAACGCCGGCTTCAAGCCGCAGCTCCAACGGCTGCAGCACGAGAGCATTCCCAAGGGCACCGCCATTGGCACCGTGCCTGCATCGGGAAGTTCCATGGACGCCAACTCGGACATCATCCTCAACATTTCCGAGGGCCCCAGCGCGATCACCATCCCCACGGACCTGCCCGGCCGGACGGAGGCGGCGGCCCGCGATCTCCTGCACCAGACGGGACTGACGGGTTCCCTGACCACCAAGATGTCCAACAATCCCACGGTCCCGGTCGGCATCGTCATCACCACGAACCCGGCCCCGGGCCAGATCGTGGCCGTCGCGGACGCCGTCGAAATCGTCGTCTCCACCGGGAAGGTGGCTGTGCCGCAGCTGATCGGGCTCCCGCGGGCGGAGGCGGAGGCGAAACTGACGGCGCAGGGCCTGAAGCTCAATGTCACCGAGGTGGAGAATTCCCAAGTGGCCCCGGGAAAGGTGACAGGTCAGGCGGATGCCGCGGATTCGCTCGTGGAACAGGGCAAGACCATCACCGTGACCGTGGCGAAGGCACCAGCGCCACCCCCCTCGCCGGCGCCTACGCCCACGCCGACGCCCTCCAAGACCACGTCTAAGGAGGACGCGGTCCTGGAAGGACTGTTCCCCTAAGTCGGTCGGGTCAGTGCTTGATGAGCGGGCTCAGGTCGGCTGCCCGTTCAGCGGCGCCGGCCATGCCCAGCGACTCAAGCCAGTTGCCCAGCATTTGGTAGCCGCCTTCGGTCAGGACTGATTCCGGGTGGAACTGGACACCGCACAGCGGGGCCGTGCGGTGCTGCAGGCCCATCACAACGCCTGTGCCCGTTTCCGCGGTGATCTCCAGGACCTCTGGGATGCTCTCGCGGACGGCGGCCAGCGAATGGTAGCGGGTGGCCGTTAGCGGGGAGGGCAGCCCGGCAAACACGCTGGTTCCTTGGTGTTCGACGAGGGAGGTCTTGCCGTGCATCAGTTCGGGCGCGTGCGTCACCGTTCCGCCGTAGGCCTCTGCCAGCGCCTGGTGGCCCAAGCACACGCCCAGCATGGGCTTGTCATGGCTGCCGCACCATTTGATCAGCTCAACGCAGACGCCGGCGCCGGCGGGGTTCCCCGGTCCGGGAGAGATGAGGACACCGTCCCGTGCCTCGGTCATTTCGATCGCTTCGGCCAGCGTGACGTCGTCGTTCCGGACCACGGTGGTCTCGGCACCGAGTTCCTGGAGATAGCCGACCAGGGTGTAGACAAAGCTGTCGTAGTTGTCTACGACCAGGATCTTGGTTGTACTCATGGGTGCTTTGCTGAACCAATCGTTGAATCTGTTAACTGGGTAAATTGCGCCAGCCAGGGAAAAAGGAACTGAACCATCAATACCAGTGCACTGGCCGCCAGCACCAGCGCAGTCGCAATCCTGAGCCACAACGGCCCAGGCAGGTGGCGGAAAAGCCAGCCATACATCCGTCAGCCTTCCCTGGCCGCGCGGGCCGCCTGGGCAATTTCAGGAGGCGGGCCTGCGGAAACAGGTCGCCACCGCTCCAGCAGGGCGTAGGCCACAAAGCGTTCCTGGGAGCCGAAACGCGGGTTGCAGCTCGTCATGGTCAGATAGCTCTCCGTCGGTGCGGCGCCCGGCTGCGTCGGCACCGGCAACAGTACATCGGTCCGCGAGGGGAGGACTGTCTGGCTGTTCCGGAACACGTAGACATAGTAGCCCTCTCGCGTCTGCACATAGATCCGGTCACCGGGCACCAAGGCGTCGATATGGTCGAGGACTGCACCGTGGGTCTGCCGGTGGCCGGCCACGGCGAAGTTCCCCGCAGCCCCTGGCATTGCCGTGCCCGGGTAGTGCCCGATGCCCAGAGTGTCCAAAACCCTCGGCGTGGTGCCCTGAACGATGGGACGCGTGTACCCGGCGCCGAACCGGGGGACATACAGAATCCCGATTGTCGCGCCCTCTGCCGGTTCGGGGGCAACGGCAGGCTTGGGCATACCGGCAGGCTCGGGGGCAGCGGGAGCCGGGCCACTGCCGTCTGCCGTCCCGCGGGCGAAGTCCTTCACGACGTCGCGCTGCCGGGCATCGGAGGCGACATTCGTCCACCACAACTGCCACGCCACAAAGAGCAGGAGAATGACGCCAGCGCTCATGAGCAGCTCGCCCGCGATCTGGATGCCGCGCAGGAGCGGACCGCGGCTGCGGGCCGTCGGGCCGGATCCCTGCGCAAACTGCAGCACTGCGGGTTCTCCTCCTGGGCAATTACGGGGTCCACGGTGTGGCCGGAACTACAGCTAGAATTGGCTCCGATAAAAGAATTCAAACTTGACCAAGAGTGCGTTGGCCGGCGGGGCTCACTTCCTGCAGGATATCAAGCCACGTTGCCGCTCTTGTTCCAGCCCGCCAAGGAGGATCAGTGCCCGAGTCGAAGCCGCGTAAAAGGACTGCCCGTGTGGCCCCGCAGACTTCTGCTGCGGAGGCCTACAAGCCCAATCCGGTCTGGTTCAAGCCCGTCATGTTTGGCCTGATGATCGTTGGCCTGCTGTGGATCATCACGTTCTACATCACCGAAGGCGCCTTCCCGGTTCAGGCTTGGGCCTCGTGGAACATCGTCGCCGGATTCGGAATCGCGATCATCGGCTTCCTGATGACCACACGCTGGCGTTCCTGAACCAGGCCCCCGTGGCGCAATTCCCTGACGGGCCGGTACACACAGTGTGCCGGCCCGCCGTCGTTAAACCCCGACACTAATCTCAGCCCCAGCGAAGGAATCCAGATGACCCCGGCAGTAAGCGGCTCAACCATTGGCAACGACGGACTGGCGCGGCCGGCGTGGGCGTCAGTTGATCCCATGCTCCGCGAGTACTACGACAACGAGTGGGGCATGCCCGTCCGGGATGAGCAGGGCCTGTACGAACGGATCAGCCTCGAGGGGTTCCAGGCGGGGCTGTCCTGGGCCACGATTCTGCGCAAGCGTCCTGCTTTCCGGGCGGCATTCAAGGATTTCGACCCGGACCTCGTGGCCCTGTTTACGGACGCCGACGTAGAGCGGCTCATGCTCGATGCCGGGATCGTCCGGAACCGGCTGAAGATTCAGGCAACCATTACCAATGCCCGCGCTACTCTGGCGTTGAGGGACGACGGCGGCCTGGTTGACTTCGTGTGGGGATTCCAGCCTGCGGCCACGCCCCGGCCCACCTCGCTCGACCAGGTCCCCACCACCTCTGCCGAGTCCATCGCGCTTTCGAAGGCGCTGCGCAAGAAGGGCTTTGCCTTCGTCGGGCCCACCACGATGTTCGCGCTGATGGAGGCTATCGGAATGGTGGACACCCATCTGCTGGACAGCCACCGGCGTGGAACGTCGGGCGTCTGGCCGCACTGACGGCCGGGTTGGATGGGGCGTCCCGAGCTTATCCACAGCTGTGCACAAGTCTGGGGAAACTTATCCACATTGTTTATAAGTTTCCGAGTTGTCCCAGCGTTTCGGCTCGGTTTAAAGGCCACAGCCGGGCCCAGCGCGGATGATGAGATCCACGGTTGGCGTTGAATTACAGGGTTGTAAGTTATTAACAGTGTGGATTGCCTGTGGAGAAGTACGGCGGACCCCGCCCATCGGCCCGATCAGACCTGGCGTGGCGCTGCGGCGTCCTCCCTTGACAGGCCCGCTCCCCGAATGAAGCCGCCCTACCGCGCTGAGAAGTAACCCGGCAAGTTATCCACTTAATAACACCCCACTACCCACAAGTTATCCACAACTGGGGATAACGACGGGAGGTTGGGAGCCGCTAGCCCCGCTGGGGGGCCATGAGCCGGGTTAGTTCCCCCGGAGAGTTCGACCATCGAGTTATTAACACTGTGAATAACCCTGTTGAAACACACTGCGGCTGTCCCAAGACCGTTCATTCCTATGGCCGGGCTCTGTGGCACTCTCCCATCCCCATCCGCCAGCAGAGGCGACAGCATGGGTAGGGGCAGTGCGGCGTAGACGACGCGGCGGTGGCGCGACAGGTACTCGCGCCAGAGACAGCGCCAGGCGTCATTCCGGCCGGCGGAGCGCGGGCTCGCGGATCACAGTTGTCCACTTACTCACAGGGCAGCCCACAGGAGTTATCCACAGGTGTGGAGATCAGGCCGGCCGCATCACCTGACCACGGCAAAATCGCCAGCACGGGCGGTCAGATCCGGGTGCCCACTAGGAACTACACGGTTGTAAGTTATTAACAATGTGGATAACCCTTGTGGAAAACTTTCGGGCCGCACCTGTGATCTTAGGCATTGGGACTGAATTCGGGCGTTGCGGCTTCGGCCCGAGATGGCACGCGCGAAGGTCCCCTCCTCTGGGAAGCAAGGAGGGGACCAAAGGCGAGGATGGAGGGTGGTGCGGACAGCAAACCCAGGCCCGCCGAATGCTACCGGGAATTGGCAGGGCTAAAGGAGCGGCTAAGCGCTGGCGCCGGCCATCCGGACGACGGACACGACGATCACGAGGGCAAGGACCCCGGCCAGGCCGATGGCCTGCAGCAGGGTCTGGCGGGGGCCGCGGGGGGTATAGGCAATCACAGCGGCGCTCAGGGCACCGGTCATGAGGCCGCCGAGATGGGCCTGCCAGGCGATCTGGGGCACCATGAAGCCGATGACGCCGTTGATGGCGATCAGGACTATGAGTTGGCGGACTTCTCCGCCGCGCTGTCGCTGGACCACCAGCAGCGCGCCGAACAAACCGAAGATGGCGCCGGAGGCGCCCACGAGACCGACGGGGCCGTTCACGGGGTACACCGGGGTCAGCAGGAGGAACCCGACCGAGCCGCCGACGGCCGAGAGCAGGTAGATGGCCAGGAAGCGGGCGTGGCCAAGGAGCGGCTCAAGGATCTGGCCGAAAATCCACAACGTATACATGTTCAGGACGATGTGGAGCAGGAATCCCTGCGAGTGCAGGAACGCCGAGGTGAGCAGCCGCCACGGTTCAACGTCAGTCAGGGCAGGAGCGTACGCCAGTTGCTGGTAGATCCCGTCGTTGGGAACTATCCATTGCAGTGCATAGACAAGGGCGCACAGCCCGATGATCACGTAAGTGACCACGGGTTTGCCGGCGCTCACGGCGCCGCCGTAGACGGTCCGGACAGTCGGCGTCGTGCGTTTGGTTTCGTTGACACAGTCAACGCATTGGAATCCGACGGCGGCCGCCCGCTGGCAGTCTGGGCACGCAGGGCGCCCGCACCGCTGGCAGCGCACATAGGCGGGCCGGTCCGGGTGCCTGGGGCATACCGGGACCTCTGCGGACGGCTCTGCCGCCGGAACTCCGTAGCTCATGGTGTGGGGTTAGAGCTTTTCGATATCAATGCTGTTGATGGTGACATCCTCGACCGGGCGGTCGCCCATGCCGGTACGGACGCCTTCGATCGCGTCGACGACCTTCTTGGAGTCCTCATCGGCGACTTCACCGAAGATGCTGTGCTTGCCCTGCAGCCAGCCGGTGGGGATGGTGGTAATGAAGAACTGCGAACCGTTGGTGCCGCGCCCCATCTGGACCCCGGCGTTGGCCATAGCCAGCTTGTACGGCTCGTTGAAGGTCAGTTCCGGGTGGATTTCATCGTCGAACTTGTAGCCCGGTCCACCGGTGCCGCGGCCCAGGGGATCCCCGGCCTGGATCATGAAGTCCTTGATGATGCGGTGGAAGATGGTGCCGTTGTAGAGCGGCGTGCCGGTCTTGTCCTCGCCCGTTTCCGGGTGGGTCCAGGCCTTCTCACCGGTGGCCAGCCCGACGAAGTTGTCTACGGTCTTCGGCGCGTGGTTGCCATAGAGGTTGACGACGATGTCGCCGAGGCTCGTGTGGATAGTGGCTTTTGCGGTTGCGTTGGCAGTCATAGCGCCTATTCTTCCATGACGGCTCCGCCCACATAGGGCCGCACAGTCAGTTCCGCGCTGGGTGAAATCCACTGGAAATCGGTCTGAAGAATAGCCGGTGCGTTCCTAGACACGTAGGCTAACAGCAGAACCGTCACATTAATCGGGAGGTAGTTGTGAAGAAAACGGATCGTATTGCCCGTGACCTGGAGCAGTCAGTCAGCACCGGAGTAGACAGCGCCAAGGATTGGGCGGCACCGCGGGTTGAGGCTGCCGTGAACTGGGCTGTTCCCCGCCTGCAGCATGGGCTGGATACCGCCTCTCCCAAAATCCAGGAGGGGCTCAAGTCGGCAGCCCACAATCTGGCCGGCGGCGTCGCCACCGTCACCCCGCGCCTCCAGGATGGCCTGGCCCAGCTTGCGCCGAAGATCCACGACGCCGCGGAAAACGCGACTCCGCGACTGCACGAGGCTGTAGACAAGGCGGCACCGGTGATCCTCAACGCACGAGACCGGGTGGTAGTCGAGTACCTGCCCAGGCTTTCCGACCAGATCGGACAGGCTTCCGTGGCCGTCCACCGCACTCTGGAAAACGCTCCGGCCCACGTGGACGCCGTCGCACAGAAGCTTGTTGATTCCGGCGTGGTCCACGGCGTCCAGGCACAGGCCCAGACTGCTAAGGGACATGCGAAGAAGGCGGGAAAGAACATCAAGGCGGCCGCCACCGAAGTTAGCAAGACGGCCAATGCCAAGCTCGCCAAGCAGCAGAAACCTAAGCACCGCGGCCTGCTGATCTTCGGCATCATCGCTGCCGCAGCTGCCGCCGGTGTCGCCGCCTGGAAGGCCTCCCGGCCCGTGGAGGACCCCTGGAAGGTCCCGACGCCGGTAGCGCCTGCCCCCGCCGCCCCCGCCAGCGAAACGCTGAAGGACGACGCCGCCGACAAGGTTGGCTCCGCGGCTGTTGCGGCAGCGGACACTGCGGCCGAAGCTTCCAAAGAGGCATCCGATTCCGTAGCTGCCGCGGCGGACAAGGCGAAGGAAGCGGCCAAGGACGCTGCCGACGACACCGCGAAGACTTCGGCCAAGGTTGCCACCGATGCCAAGACCGCCGTCCGCAACATTGCGGCCAACCTGAACAACGGGGCGAACAAGCCGGGCCAGTAGCTCCGGCTGGCAAAGGCCGGCTGAGCCGCGACCCTGCCAAGGGCAGTCCGGCTGCCGGCAGGTGTCCCGCATTCTCCCAAGGAGGGATTCCGCTTCGGCGGGATCCCTCCTTTTGTTTCACACGGTAGGTTTCACGCGGCGGATGTTACCCGGACTGCGCAGGTGCGTCGCGGTCCCCCATCAAACGGCAGGCTAGATGCTAAATTTGTGGTGATGTCACCCCATAGATCACCCCAGGATGCCGTGCTTACTGCTCCGCCACCGGCTGTATCTATTGTGATCCCGGCGTACAACGAGGAAAGTGTCATCCGGCAGTGTCTGATCGCCGCGGTCTATCAGTCGGTGCCTGCCCACGAAATCATTGTGGTAGACAACCTGTCCAAGGACCGCACGGCGGAGATCGTGCGGCAGATGCAGCTGGAGTATCCGGAGAGTCCCATCATCCTGCTCAGCCAGGACCGCGATCAGGGGCTGATCCCTACTCGCAACTTCGGTCTGGACCACGCCACGGGCGACATCCTCGGCCGGATCGATGCCGATTCCGTCCTGGAACCGGATTGGGTGGAGCAGGTACAGAACGCCTTCGCTGACGAGTCGGTGCACGCCGCGACCGGGCCGGTGGTCTACTACGACATGCCTATGCGCCGCTTTGGGCTCAAGGCGGACGACAAAATGCGTCAGCTAATGCTCAGGCTTGCCAAGCACCAGTATCACTTCCTCTTCGGCTCCAACATGGCGCTACGCCGCTCGGCCTGGGAAACCATCCGTGCAGAAGCCTGCCTGGACGAGCGGGACGAGATGCACGAGGACATCGATCTTTCGCTGCACCTGGCCGACCACGAACTCCGGATCCAGTACTGGCCGCAGATGATCTCGGGCATGTCGGCCCGGCGGCTCGAGGATTCGCCGCGGGATTACCGCTACTACGTGACGCGCTTTGACCGCACCTACAAGGCCCACAACGTCAAGAAAATGGCACTGAAGGCACCCATGGTGGTCTTCTTCTCGGTCTATTTCCCGGCAAAATTGCTCCGCGCCATTCACACGGTCAACGCGGCACAGCCGACCCGCCGCGGCGGCCAATAGGCCCGCCCCACCAACACGGCCACTAGGCCCGGCCACCAAGCGCGGCCCAGCCGGCGCCTAGTCCGTGCCGAGCTCCGCCAGCCGCTCCGAACCGGGGCCCTCCGCAGTGCGCCCCTCGGCCGTGCCCCGGACTGGGCGTGAGCCGCGCTGCCCAAGGACCACGACGGCTAGCCCCACCAGGATCATGGACAGTCCGGCATAGGTCCCGGCCGGGAGCGTCTCGCCCAGGAAGGCGGCAGCCAAAAGGGCCGCTCCGGGGATTTCCAGCAGGATGATCATGGACACCAGCAGCGGGCTCATGGTTGCCAGCAGATAGTTGAACGCAGTGTGCCCCACCAGCTGGGCGCACACGGTGATCGCGAGGATCCCCAACCAGCCGCTGGCTTCGAACCCCGCCAGCGGCTGTCCGGCCAACAGTGCCATGCCGGCCACAATCGCGGCGCACATGCCGTAGCACAGGGTTGTGTAGACCCCGGTGCCCAGGCTCTGCCGCGCCTTGCCTCCGGCGAGCGTGTAGATGCCCGCAAGGGCGCCGCCGGCCACGGCCAGGAGATCGCCCACGAGAGCCTCGGGCGAGGTGCCCATATCAAAACCGGTGATCGCCACGACACCGCCGAAGGCGAGCCCCAGCCCTACCAAGACCGGCCAGCGGTGCCGAACTCCCCGGAAGAGTTGGAAGACCGCGATCCAGCCTGACTGAAGACACACCAGCGCCGTCGCCGCCGCGACGGAGGTCAGCTGCAGGGACGTAATGAAGCACGCAAAGTGCAGGGCCAGGGCCACCGCAGCGGCGAGCGACCAGCGGAACTCGGCACCGGTCACCCTTGCGAACTGACGGGGGTTGCGGACCACAACGGGACCGGCCATCACCACTGCTCCGATAGCGTTACGCCAGAAAGCAATGGCCAGGGCGCTGACCGACGTGGCGCCCAGCGTGGCGGCAGTCAGCGGCCCGGACGAGGCCACCCCGAGCACCCCGACGGCTGCAAGTAAGAAGTTCACGTTCCAACCCTAATGGGACGGACCTCGGTGTCCCCTGCAGCCGCTACGCCTTGACCGGTACATACCCCAGTGCCACCCTTAAGTCGCGGTCTCACATCCCGATCTCGCCATCATCGAACAAGGAGACCATCATGGCGTCAATGATCCGCAAGAGCCTGGACAATCCCGAAGAAACACGTCCTGTTGCCCAGGGCATGGGCCGGGTGGACCTCGTCAACCTGGACTCCGGCCCGGTGGGGCGGGCCACATTCCTCCCTGGCTGGAAATGGTCAGATCACGTCAAGCCGATCGCCAAAACTGACAGCTGCATGGCCAGCCATACCGGCTACACGATTTCCGGACGCATCAAAGTCGTCATGGATGACGGCGAAGAACTCGAATTCGGGCCGGGCGACTTCGGCGTCATCCCGCCGGGGCATGATGCCTGGGTACTCGGCGACGAGCCGTATGTGTTCATCGACTGGCAAGGCATGGCAGATTACGCCAAACCTAAGGAGTGACTTCGAAAAGGGCATGAAAAAAGCCCCGGACCGCGTTTCCGCGGTCCGGGGCTTTTCCTATGGTGGAGGCACGGGGACTCGAACCCCGAACCCCCTGCTTGCAAAGCAGGTGCGCTACCAATTGCGCCATGCCCCCATAAGAAGCAACCCGACAATCATACCCTAGGTCCGGCGAGCTGATTTCCAGCGTCCATCCCCAGTTTCCGGGCTAGTCAACCGTATCGGTTGAATTGCTCCAGATCACTTTCCGGGCTTCGGATTCCTGCACTTTCCTGTAGAGGAGAACGCCTGCGACCGTGGCTGCGATAACCAGCAACTTCTTCACATGCACTCCGTTCCGGTTCAGTCATTGACGAACCTTCACTAACCTCTATCAGAACCAGTACAGGTTCCGTGGGCGTACCAGGACTTGAACCTGGGACCTCTTCGTTATCAGCGAAGCGCTCTAACCGCCTGAGCTATACGCCCCGATGCCTCATCGGGCCGAGATATGACTGTACAGCACATCCCGGCCCGATCTCAAATCGAGGCCTTTTCCCGCGGTATTCCGCGGAAAAGTGCGGGAATTAGTCGTCCGTGAGGGTCACGCCGATACCGCCCACGAGCGTTGCCGCAATGTTGTACAGCACCGCCGAAAGCATCGACAGGGCCGTCAGCAGCACCACGTTGATCACGGCGATGATGGTCGCGAACGAGGCCACCTGCCCGAGGGACGCTACCTTCTTCAGTTCAAAGCCGCCGCCTTCGGAGCCCGCGAGGGTCCCCAGCAGGCTGTCCACCTGGTCAAAGATCCCGGTCAGATCCAAAACGGTCCAGAGCACGATGGCCGCCACGACCGTAACGATTCCCAGCGCCACGGAGAGCAGGAAGGCCATCTTCAGCACGGACCAGGGGTCCACCTTGCTGACCAGCAGCCTGGCACGGCGCACCTTGGCCTTGGGAGCTGGCTTGATTAGCCCGGCTGTTCCCTGCCCGCCGGACTGGGCGGGGCGCTGGCCCGGGACAGCGGGGCGCTGGCCCGGGACAGCGGGGCGCTGGCCGGGGACCGTCGGGCGCTGGCCGGGCGCGGGGGGACGCTGTCCCGTTCCTGCGGCCGCGCCGGACACGCCAGGGCGCTGCTGCGGACGCGAGGGAGCGCCGCCTACGCGCGGTGCGGCGGCGGGTTGCCGCACTCCGCCCGGCACGCCGCTGCTGGGCTTGGGATATGAGTCGGAATTACTCACTCGTTACCTCCGGTGTTGTCTTCGTCCAGCTCGGCATTGCCTGATGACTCATCTGACTCCGGGGCCGGTACTGATTCTGCCACTGCGGAGTTGTCATGCAATCCGCCATTTCCAGCCAACGTTACGTCATCCGGCGCGGAAGCCCGATTTCCGGCGTCGTCAACTGCACCCTCGCCTGTATCTTCACCTGTGTTCTCGCCGTCGGCCGAGTCGTCGCTTTCCAGCCCGCGTTCGCTGTTGCGTGCAACGGCGATGATGCGGTCGTTCTTATCCGGCTTGGCAAAGATCACACCCATAGTGTCGCGGCCCTTGGCCGGCACACCGGTGACCGAGGAGCGGACCACCTTGCCGCCCTCCATGACCACCAGGACTTCATCCTCTTCCTGGACAATCAGGGCACCGACAAGGTGCCCGCGCTCCTCCTGGTACTTGCCGACCTTGATCCCGAGCCCCCCGCGGCCCTGGAGCCGGTACTCCTCCACTGCCGTCCGCTTGGCGAAGCCGCCTTCGGTGACGATGAAGACATATGAGCCGTCCTTGACGACGTCGGCCGCGAGCAGTTCGTCGTCCTCGCGGAACTTCATGCCGGTCACGCCGGAAGTGGCGCGGCCCATCGGACGCAGCGCATCGTCCGTCGCGGTGAAGCGGACGGACTGCCCCTTGCGGGAGACCAGCATGAGATCGTCGGTTTCGGAAACCAGCTGGGCCGAGACGAGCTCGTCGCCGTCGCGCAGGTTGATGGCGATCACGCCGGCGGACCGGTTGGTGTCGTAGTCCTCGAGCCGGGTCTTCTTGACCAGGCCGCGCTTGGTGGCAAGCACCAGGTACGGGGCGTGCTGGTAGTCGCGGAGGTCCAGCACCTGGGCGATGTGCTCGTCCGGCTGGAAGGCCAGCAGGTTGGCCACGTGCTGGCCCTTGGCGTCGCGTCCGGCTTCGGCGAGCTCGTAGGCCTTGGCCCGGTAGACGCGTCCGAGGTTAGTGAAGAACAGCAGCCAGTGGTGCGTGGTGGTGACGAAGAAGTGCTCCACGACGTCGTCCCCGCGCAGCTGGGCGCCCTTGATGCCCTTGCCGCCGCGCTGCTGGGAGCGGTAGTTGTCGCTGCGGGTGCGCTTGACGTAGCCGCCGCGGGTAATGGTGACCACCATCTCCTCTTCGGGAATCAAGTCCTCCATCGACATGTCGCCGTCGAAGCCCATGAGCACCTTCGTGCGGCGGTCGTCGCCGTGCTTGGCCACGATTTCGGCCAGTTCCGTGCTGATGATCTCGCGCTGGCGTTCCTCGGACGCCAGTATCGAGTTGTACTCGGCGATCAGGGCCTCGAGTTCGGCATGGCGGTCCTGGATCTTCTGGCGTTCCAGCGCCGCGAGCCGGCGCAGCTGCATGTCCAGGATGGCCCGGGACTGGGTTTCGTCGATGTCGAGCAGTTCCATCAGCCCGTCGCGCGCGGCCTCGGTGGTGTTGGAGGCGCGGATGAGTGCGATAACCTCGTCGAGCATGTCCAACGCCTTGAGCAGGGCGCGGAGGATGTGTGCTTCCTCCTCGGCCTTGCGCAGCCGGTACCGGGTGCGGCGGGCGATGACGTCCATCTGGTGGGTGACCCAGTGGCGGATGAACGCGTCGAGGCTGAGCGTGCGCGGCACCCCGTCAACGATGGCGAGCATGTTGGCGGCGAAGTTGTCCTGCAGCTGGGTGTGCTTGTAGAGGTTGTTCAGCACCACCTTGGCCACGGCGTCACGCTTGAGCACAATCACCAGGCGCTGGCCCGTGCGGCCCGAGGTCTCGTCGCGGAGGTCGGCGATGCCGGAGATCTTGCCGTCCCTGACCAGTTCGGCGATCTTGATGGCCAGGTTGTCCGGGTTGGCCTGGTACGGCAGCTCGGTGACCACCAGGCATGTGCGGCCCTGGAGTTCCTCGACGCTGACCACCGCGCGCATGGTGATGGAGCCGCGGCCGGTGCGGTAGGCATCTTCGATGCCCTTGTGGCCGAGGATCGTGGCGCCGGTCGGGAAGTCCGGTCCCTTGATGCGCAGGAGGAGCTCTTCGAGTAGTTCCTCGCGGCTGGCGGTCGGGTTCGCGAGGTACCACTGGACGCCGTCGGCGACTTCGCGGAGGTTGTGCGGCGGAATGTTGGTGGCCATGCCGACGGCGATGCCCGAGGAGCCGTTGACCAACAGGTTGGGGAACCGGGCCGGCAGGATGGTCGGTTCCTGGTTCTTGCCGTCGTAGTTGTCCTGGAAGTCGACTGTTTCCTCGTCGATGTCCCGGACCATCTCCATGGCGAGGGGCGCCATCTTGGTCTCGGTGTACCGCGGGGCGGCCGCGCCGTCGTTGCCGGGCGAGCCGAAGTTTCCCTGCCCGAGCGCCAGCGGGTAGCGCATGGTCCAGTCCTGGATCAGGCGAACCAAAGCATCGTAGATCGCGGTGTCGCCGTGCGGGTGGTACTGGCCCATGACCTCGCCCACCACACGGGCGCATTTGTTGAAAGAGCGGTCCGGGCGGTAGCCGCCGTCGAACATCGCGTAGAGCACGCGGCGGTGGACGGGCTTGAGGCCGTCGCGGACATCCGGCAGTGCACGGCCCACGATCACGGCCATGGCGTAGTCGAGGTAGGAGCGCTGCATTTCGGTCTGCAGGTCCACCTGCTCGACGCGGTCGGTCAGTACGTCGCCGTCGAGGATGGCGCCTTCAAGGACGGGCTCGGAGCCGGCCGGCACCTCGGGTGTTTCGTCACTCATAGTCTATATTTTCCGTTTCAGGTATATATCAGCTCTGGAATATTAGGCGGGCTTGCGCCCCTAGATGTCCAGGAACCGAACGTCCTTGGCGTTCTGCTGAATGAAGTTGCGGCGCGATTCAACGTCCTCGCCCATCAGGACCGAGAAGATCTGGTCGGCCGCCAGGGCGTCGTCCATCGTCACCTGCAGCAGGGTCCTGTGGTCCGGGTCCATGGTGGTGTCCCACAGTTCCGTGTAGTCCATCTCGCCGAGGCCCTTGTAGCGCTGGATTCCGTTGTCCTTGGGGATGCGTCGGCCGGCGGCCGAGCCCGAGAGCAGCTTCGCGTCGCGTTCACGGTCGCTATAGACGTAATCGTGCGGCGCATTGGACCACTTGATCCGGTACAGCGGCGGCTGGGCCAGGTAGACGTAGCCGTTTTCGATCAGCGGGCGCATGTAGCGGAACAGCAACGTCATCAGCAGCGTCGTGATGTGCTGGCCGTCGACGTCGGCATCGGCCATGAGCACGATCTTGTGGTACCGCAGCTTGGCGATATCGAAGTCCTCGCCAATGCCGGTGCCGAACGCCGTGATCATGGACTGCACCTCGGCATTGCCGAGCGCCTTGTCCAGCCGGGCCCGCTCGACGTTCAGGATCTTGCCGCGCAGCGGCAGGATGGCCTGGGTCTCCGGGTTGCGGCCGCGCTTGGCGGAGCCGCCGGCCGAGTCACCCTCCACGATGTAGACCTCGCACCTCTCCGGGTTCTTCGAGGAGCAGTCGGACAACTTGCCGGGCATGCCGAAGGATTCCAGCGGGCTCTTGCGGCGGGCGTTGTCCCGGGCCTTCCGCGCGGCCATGCGGGCCTGCGCGGCCGAGATGGCCTTGCGGATCACGTCCCGGGCGGGGCCGGGGTTGCGCTCGAGCCAGTCGCCCAGGCCGTCGGTGACAACGCGCTGGACAAAGCCCTTGACCTCGGAGTTGCCGAGCTTGGTCTTGGTCTGGCCCTCAAACTGCGGCTCGGAGAGCTTCACGGAAATGACTGCCGTCAGGCCCTCGCGGATGTCGTCCCCGGTGAGGTTTTCTTCCTTTTCCTTGATGATGTTCTTCTCCCGCGCATAGCGGTTGATGAGTGAAGTCATCGCGGCCCGGAAGCCCTCTTCGTGCGTGCCACCTTCGTGCGTGTTGATTGTGTTGGCGTAGGTGTGGACGCTCTCGGAGTAAGCGTTGGTCCACTGCATCGCCATTTCCAGGGCGATGTGCCGTTCCGTGTCCTCGGTCTCGAAGGCGATGACGTCCTCGTGGACCACATCGACCTTCTTGCCGGAGTTCAGGTGCTTGACGTAGTCCAGCAGCCCGTCGTCGTACTGGTAGACCACGGTGTGGAATTCCGCGGGGATTTCGCCTTCGGTGGGGACGGTGTCCAGGTCCAGGTCGTCGTCGTCGGACGCTTCCTCCGGAGCGCGGCGCTCATCGGTCAGAGTGATGCGCAGTCCCTTGTTGAGGAAGGCCATCTGCTGGAAGCGGGCACGCAGTGTTTCGAAGTCGAAGTAGGTGCTCTCGAAGATGGTGGCATCGGGATAGAACGTCTGCGTGGTGCCGGTTTCGGCGGTTTCCTCGCCCTGGACCAGGCCGCCTTGAGGCTTGCCGCCGTCGGCGAAGGACATCCGCCAGACGTGTCCCTGGCGGCGGACCTCGGTGTCGACGCGGCTGGAAAGGGCGTTGACCACCGAAATGCCGACGCCGTGGAGGCCGCCGGAGACGGCGTAACCGCCGCCGCCGAACTTGCCGCCGGCGTGCAGGATCGTCATGACGACTTCCACGGTGGGCTTGTGCTCGGTGGGGTGCATGTCCACGGGAATGCCGCGGCCGTTGTCGACCACTTTGACGCCGCCGTCGGCCTGCAGCACGATTTCGATGTGCGTGCAGTAACCGGCCAGGGCCTCATCCACCGAGTTATCCACCACCTCGTAGACCAGGTGGTGCAAACCGCGGGGTCCGGTGGAACCGATGTACATGCCGGGACGTTTCCGGACAGCTTCCAGGCCTTCAAGTACGGTGATGTCGCTGGCGCCGTATTCGCGCGATGTCGCGGTCCCCGAGGACGGCGCTGCCGCCGCCCCTTGCACTACCGCTTCCGCTACGTCTTCCACTGCCGGGATCTCTGCATTGTCGTTAGCCACAGGCGCTTTCGACTCCTCTATGTTCGTTGAAGGCCGGCCGTTGCCCCTTCCGTGGAAAAGGCTCCTGCCAACAGGCGCGTCACTGATGACGCCGGGTGTTCCGCTGACTTGGGATCCCGTCCGCCGCACGCTGAAATTGCGTCGGAAACGGACTCAGTCAACGCTTCACCGGCGCCCAGTTATCTACACCGATTCTATCGTGTTATAGGAGCCAAACCCGCATTCCAGGGGGCCAAACGGGCGGGAAAGTGCCGCTGAGAGGCCGCTGGCTCCCCCTGCAAGGCATTCGGGGTCCAGCCCTAGGGTGCCTATACGACTCAGGGGCGTTCGAGCGCCCTACACGCCGCTTGCGGATTTTTCAAGGTTTTTTGCAAGAAGTGCTTCAGATCCGGCGCGTGCCTGGGCCGGCGGGGCTAGCCGTACGTGTCGCGGGGCCCTCGGCCGTTGACCGTCCGGAGGCCCTTGCGCCAGCTCGGCGCGGCCGGTCCGAGCACTTGGATGCTGGTGACAACGCCCTCACCCAGGTCGGTGCGGAATTTCTCCAGCAGGCTGCTGCTGAGCAGCCGTAGCTGGGTCGCCCACGCCGTGGAATCGGTGCGCACATGCAAGGTGGTGTCAGTGAAACTCTCAGGGGTGCAGTGGGCCGAGATCTCCGGGCCCACCAGCACGGCCCACTGCGCCATGACGGAGCCGACGGCCACCGGCGAGCTCCAGCCTCGTTCGGCCACGAGGCGTCCCACAACCTTTCCCAGTCCCAGCGGATCCCGGCCGGTGCCATGGAACTGGGAGAACCCGCGGGTTCCCCGCGCCGTGCGGCCGGGTTTCTGGGCGGCGGCGCCGGGGCGGGGCGGAGCTTTGCGCCGGATTTCGCCGCGGGCCGCGGCGGCATCGCGCATCCTGTTCAGTGCGGCCTGCGCGGCATCGATGTCGTCGGGGTCGCGGCCCGGTTGCAGGCCGCCGTCGGTATCCTTATTCATCGATTTTCCTGCTCATCGATTCCTCCGGGGATGACCTTCACCCGCCGGCCGGTCAGTTCCGCCGGGATATCGGCCTCGACGGCGGCAGTGACCAGCACCTGCTCGGCGCCGGATACTATTGCCGCCAGTTTACGCCGCCGCTGGACGTCAAGTTCGGCAAAAACGTCGTCCAGGATCAGGATCGGGGGCGAGCCTCCGGTGCGGGCGTCATCGAGCATGACGTAGTAGGAGGCCAGCCGCAGGGACAGGCACATGGACCAGGTTTCCCCGTGCGAGGCATAGCCCTTGGCCGGGGCGGATCCCAGCACCAGCTCAAGCTCGTCGCGGTGCGGCCCGACCAGGGAGATGCCCCGTTCCAGTTCCTTGCGGCGGGATGCGGCAAAGGCCTGGATGTAGCGGTCGGTGAGCTGCCCGACGGAGAGCAGGCGCAGGTCCTCCGCCGGCTCGGCCGCCGCGGCGGGGCCATCCGCAGGTCTGGTCGCAGAACTGGCGCCAGCGCCGTCGTCATCCATGATGTCCTGCAGCGTGGAACGGTACACCGCAGCGGCCTCCTTGGAGCCGTCGGTCAGCTGCGCGTAGGCGTTTCTCAGGTGTGGCTGCAGGCGGTCCACAAGCTCCAGGCGCGCGTGCAGCAGTTCGGCCCCGGCCCGGGCCATGTGCTGATCCCAGACATCGAGCGTTGCCTCGTGGCCGGCGGTGAATTTTCCGGTCCGCCCCGATTTGAGCAGCGCGTTCCGTTGCTTCAGCACCCGGTCATAGTCACTCCTGGTCGCGGCGTGGCGCGGCATGAGGCTGACCAGCAGTTCATCCAGGAACCGGCGGCGGTTGGACGGATCGCCCTTGACCAGGGCCAGGTCCTCCGGGGCGAAGAGCACCGTCTGGCAGATGCCAAGCAGGTCCCGGGCGCGGACCGGGTTGCTCCGGTTGATGCGCCCACGATTGGCCCGGGACGCGTTGATTTCCAGTTCGAGCACGGTGGCTTGCTCACCGCGGACCAGCTTGGCTCGGATCATCGCCCGCTCGGTGCCAAAGCGCAGCAGCGGCGCGTCCGTGCTGACGCGGTGCGAGTTGAGTGTGGCCAGATACCCGATCGCTTCCATCAGGTTGGTCTTGCCGATGCCGTTGGAGCCCACCAGGACGGTGACTCCGGGCTCCAGGCTGAGATCGACCTGGGCGTAGCTGCGGAAATCTGTGAGCGAGAGTTTTTCTAGGTACACGCGGGATTCAGGACTTCGCAGGCAAGATTAATTGGCCGGCCGGGTCGCGTGGCCGCCGAACTGGTGGCGCAGCGCGGACACCATCTTCATGGCCGGCGAGTTGTCCTCGCGGGAGGAGAACCTGGCGAACAGCGCAGCCGTGATTGCTGGTGCCGGCACAGCATTGGCGATTGCTTCCTCGACGGTCCAGCGGCCTTCGCCCGAATCCTCGACGTAGTCCGAAATCGATTCCAGTCCGGGATCCTCGTCCAGGGCCTTGACCATGAGGTCCAGGAGCCAGGAGCGCACAACAGTGCCCTTTTGCCACGCCCGGAACGTCCCCGGCAGATCGGCGACGATGTCCTTTGCGGCCAGGAGTTCGTAGCCTTCCGCGTAGGCCTGCATCAGGCCGTATTCAATCCCGTTGTGGACCATCTTGGCGTAGTGGCCGGCACCAATGCCGCCGACGTGCACGAAGCTGTCGGCGCGTTCGCCGGCGGGACGGAGCGCGTCAAAGACGGGCAGCGCCCGTTCGATGTCCGCGGCGTCGCCGCCCGCCATGAGGCCATAGCCGTTCTGGAGACCCCAGACTCCGCCGGAGACTCCGCAGTCCGCAAAGCTGATTCCCTTTTCGGCCAGTGCCGCGCCGTGCTTCTGGTCTTCGGTGAACCGGGAGTTGCCGCCGTCGATCACGAGGTCGCCGGCGTCGAGCTTGGTGCCGAGCTCGGTGATTACGGCATCGGTGATGTCGCCCGAGGGGACCATCACCCAGATGAGTCGCGGCGCCGGGACGGCGGCGATGAGTTCGTCCACGGTGGCGACGTCGGTGATGTCCGGGTTGCGGTCGAGGCCGGTGACCTCGATCCCGCCGTTGCGCAGTCGTTCGCGCATGTTGAAACCCATTTTGCCAAGGCCGATTAGTCCGATGTGCACGGGATGAACTCTTTTCTGCGCTGGGGTGCTTCGTTGGGGGACGGCCGTGCCGGCCAGCGGGCTGCTGCTGTCCCGGCGGTCCAGGGCAGCAGCGGCTGCGCTAGTTGGGCAGCCGGACCGGCATGACGAGGTAGCGGTAGTCGCCCTGGTCCTCGCCCTCGGCGTCCTGCTGCGCTGTAATCATGGCCGGCTTGGGCGCGGTGGTGAAGGAGAAGCGCACGAACTTGGTTTCGATGACGCTCAGGCCCTCGATCAGGTAGTGCGGGTTGAAGGCCACGGTGATGTCCTCGCCGGACAGCTGGGCTTCGAGTTCTTCGGAGGCCTGGGCGTCCTCGCCGGTGCCGGCATCCAGGTGCAGCTGGCCCTGGGTGAAGGCGAGCCGGACAGGGGTGTTGCGTTCGGCCACGAGCGAGACACGGCGGACGGCTTCGACCAGTTCCTGGGTCTGCACGGTGGCATGGATGGGGGTGGAGTCCGGGAAAAGCGAACGGATCTTCGGGTAGTCGCCGTCCACCAGAAGCGAGGTGGTGGTCCTGCCGCCGCTCTCGAAGCCGATCAGCCGGCTGTCGTCGTCGGCGAGGGCGATGTTGATGTCGCCGCTGCTGCCCAGTGTTTTTGCCACTTCGTTGAGGGTCTTGGCCTTGACCAGAGCGCTCGTGGAGATGCCGGGAGTCACAGGCTTCCACGGGACTTCCCGCATGGCCAGGCGGTAGCGGTCGGTGGCCAGGAGGGTGATGAGGTCGTCCTCGATTTCCATCCGCACGCCGGTCAGGATCGGCAGGGTGTCGTCCTTGCTGGCTGCGATGATCACCTGGGACACCGCCTGGGCGAACGAATCGCCGGGAACGGTGCCGCTGATGGTGGGCAGGGCCGGCAGCGGCGGGTATTCGGCCTCGGGCATCGTGGCCAGGTGGAAGCTGCTTCGGCGGCACGTGAGTGTCACCTTGTTGCCGTCGGTTTCGACCTCGACGGGTGCGGACGGCAGGCTGCGGCAGATGTCCGCGAGCAGGCGGCCTGAAACCAGGATGGTGCCTTCGGTGCTGATGTCAGCAGGGATTTCGAGCCTCGCGGAGGTCTCGTAATCGAAGCTCGAGAGGCTGACGGTACCGGCTTCAGCCTTCAGGAGCAGGCCTGAAAGTACGGGAACGGGCGGCCGCGGAGACAACGACCGGGCGGTCCAAGTCACGGCTTCTGCCAGGACGTCCCGTTCGACTCTGAACTTCACGGAAGGGTGCCGCCTTTCATTGCTGCTGTTAGTGCCGAAAATCGTTAGGACTGCTCAAGCTGCCGCGGACCTCGGCAGGGACGCCGAACTCCGTCAACAGCCGAATTCCGTCAACAAGGGAATCGTCCGCCCTTCCCGGGCCTCATGGCCCGTTGGGAACCACAAAAGATGTCCGGGACGGACGCACTGCAGACAGCTTAGCCCCAAGGTGAGCGTTTCTCCCATCCCCGGGTTACATCAGTGTTGTTCGCGGGGCCGGTCTGCTGTGCCGGTCCGGAACGGGCCTGGGCACTGCTCGGAGGTGGGAACGAGATTGTTGTTTGAGGGAATTTCATTTTCTTGGGATTAGTAGTGTTAATAACTGCTGTGGAAACTGTGGATAACTCGATCCTGCCGTGCGATTCCGCGGTTAAGCCCTGTTCATGGACTGTGGGCGGAGCAGGTTTTAAACAGGGTGTGGATGGGGACAAGTTTTTTGGCCGGTTCGCTGATCCACAGGCGCCTTAAGGGTTTTAAGCCCATTAACCGCGGTTGTCCCCTTAAGTATCCACAGGGTTGTCCACAGGGCCCTGTTAATAAGGTAAGAGTGCGCCGACGGACGGCTCAGGAATTACGCTGCTGCTGCTTGATCCGGTTGGTCAGTTCGGTCACTTGGTTGTAGATGACCCGGCGCTCGGCCATGAGTTCGCGGATCTTGCGGTCGGCGTGGATCACGGTGGTGTGGTCACGGCCGCCCAGCTCCTGCCCGATCTTGGGCAGGGACATGTCCGTCAGCTCCCGGCACAGGTACATTGCGATCTGCCGTGCGGTCACCAGCGTGCGGGTGCGCGACTTGCTGCAGAGCTCTTCCATGCTGAGCTTGAAGTAGTCGGCCGTCTGCGTGAGAATCTGGGCCGAGGTGATCTCCTGGGCACCGTCGTCGGTGATGAGGTCCTTAAGCACCATTTCGGCCAGGGCCACATCCACCGGCTGCCGGTTCAGGCTGGCGAACGCCGTGACGCGGATGAGGGCACCCTCAAGCTCGCGGATGTTGCTGGAAATCTTCGAGGCGATGTATTCGAGGGCATCGTCCGGGGCGGAAAGGCCCTCGCTGAGGGCCTTCTTCCGGAGGATCGCGATGCGGGTCTCCAGTTCGGGCGGCTGGATGTCGGTCAGCAGGCCCCATTCGAAGCGCGACTTCATGCGGTCTTCGAAGCCGGCCAGCAGCTTCGGCGGCTGGTCCGAGGTGATGACCACCTGCTTGTTGTTGTTGTGCAGGGCGTTGAAGGTGTGGAAGAACTCCTCCAGCGTCCGGTCCTTGCCGGCCAGGAACTGGATGTCGTCGATCAGCAGCACGTCCACGTTGCGGTAGGTGGTCTTGAAGCTGGTGCCTTCGTCGTCTCGGATGGAGTTGATGAAGTCGTTGGTGAATTCCTCGGAATTGACGTAGCGGACACGGATCCCGCTGTAGAGCCGGCGGGCATAGTGGCCGATCGCGTGAAGCAGGTGGGTCTTGCCAAGGCCGGAGTCGCCGTAGATGAACAGCGGGTTGTAGGCCTTCGCCGGTGCCTCGGCCACAGCCACGGCGGCTGCGTGGGCGAACCGGTTGGAGGAACCGATCACGAACGTGTCGAAGACGTACTTCGGGTTGAGGCGGCCGAATTCGTGCGAAGTGCTCGGCAGCATCGGCTGCGGCTTCAACTCCACGGTCGGGTCGGCGGCGAGGGAAAGTTCGACGTCGGGTTCGGGTTCTGTGTGCAGGGGCACCAGATCGGTGTCGACGTCGATCGCGCAGCGGATCTCGTCGGAAAACACGCTGCGGAGGGCGTCGTCGAGGGCTTCCTTGACCTGGGTCTGCAGCACTTCGCGGGTGAGTTCGTTGGGGACGGCCACCAGAAGGGTGGAGCCGATCAGGCCCTGGGCCTGGGCCAGGATGACGAAGCCGCGCTGCCGGGGAGAGACACGGTGGTCGTTCTCCAGAAGGCTCACAACCCGCCGCCAGGAACTTCCGACAGTGTTGGCTTGGTTGGCTTCGTCTACTGTCATCAATCAGTTCCTCAAACTTGCTGGCCTGCATTACGTGCATCCACGCGGTCCGGAGCGGTACACCGGCCCGGCTCAATCCACAGGGTTATGCACAGTCCGTGGATAAGGGGTTACTGAGACACTGTAGGGGATGAAAACGCTAGAAGATAGCTGGGTTCAGTCCTGTGGATAATTACACCGTTGTGGTTCTCAAAAGGGGCGCGTGACGCACTTCATCCACAGGCTGCGGGAGCAGTTAGCCACAGCTGGGGATAGCTTGCGGAGCGACCCCCGGTTTGACTCGGGAGGTCGGCAAGCCCTAACGTTGTGAAGTCCCATGTGTACGCTTTTCGCCTCATCTGAATCTCGCCTGACGCTCCGCGTCGTGCGAGTTACGAGGGAAGCGGCACATACCAAAACTTAGCGTCGGCCAGTTCTTCCCCTTGATCGGGTGGGCGCACCTTTGATCCACTGGAGTAACTAACGTGAGCAAGCGGACTTTTCAGCCGAATAACCGCCGTCGAGCCAAGAAGCACGGCTTCCGCCTTCGTATGCGTACCCGTGCCGGCCGTGCCATCCTGGCAGCCCGTCGTGGCAAGGGCCGCACCGAACTGTCGGCCTAAATAACTGACTCGTCGGTCCATCCCTGTGCGAGTTGAACGGTGCTAGCCACCAGGAACCGTCTGCGGACATCAACCGATTTTTCAACAACTGTACGTTCCGGTGTCCGCAATGGACGCCGGAACGTAGTGTTATATGCGGCAGCTCTCGCTGCCGATGAACCAAGCCGGATCGGATTCATCGTTTCCAAGAGTGTCGGGAACGCTGTTGTCAGGAACCTCGTTAAGAGGAGACTGAGAGAAGCCGGTGCATTGTCGTTGCAGAAATACGGCAGCGGGTTCGCCATCGTGGTCCGGGCACTGCCCGCCGCGGCGGGGGCCAGCTGGGACCAGCTGCTCGCCGACTATGACGCCGCTTTGGAGACGACCATGAAACGGCTCGGCAACCGCCTTCCAGAGGCTGCTTCACCAGGTTCTTACGAGACAACACAGGAAGGGACCCCGCGTGCGTAACTCAACTGCCGCCGTCGTCCCTCCTGCAAAATCCACAGCAGCATGGCTGGGCCGGGCAGTCTGGAACTTGCCCCGCAACGTCCTCATTCTGTCGCTCCTGGCGTACCGCAAGGTGATCTCACCGCTGTACGGCCAGGTTTGCCGCTTCTTCCCCAGCTGCTCGGCCTACGCCCTCGAGGCGATCACCGTGCACGGCGCGGTGAAAGGAAGCTGGCTCGCGGCGAGGCGTCTGTCGCGCTGCCATCCCTGGAATGCCGGTGGTGTGGACCATGTCCCCGCCGGCAAACGCGAGTGGCCCGCAGACCGCACCCCCACAATTGTTGTGCTGAACAATCCGGACAAATACCTGGCTGCTCAGACTGATGGAGAAGGCCGCTCTGCGGCCTGACGAATAGGGATATCGTATGGACTTCTTTGAAACAATCATGTTTCCGTTCAAGTGGCTTGTGTCGGCCATTATGGTGGGCTTCCACGATGGCCTGAGCGCCATCGGCATGCCGGCCGCCAATGGCTGGACGTGGACCCTGTCCATCATCGGGCTGGTGCTGGTCATCCGCGCCGCCCTCATTCCCGTCTTCGTCAAGCAGATCAAGGCCCAGCGCGGCATGCAGCTGCTGCAGCCCGACCTGAAGAAGATGCAGGACAAGTACAAGGGCAAGACCGACCAGCTGTCCCGCCAGGCCATGGCGCAGGAACAGATGGCGCTGTACAAGAAGCACGGCACCAACCCGTTCTCGGCCTGCCTGCCCATGCTGATCCAGATGCCCTTTTTCTTCGCACTCTTCCAGGTGCTCTCCGGCATTAGTTCGGCGAAGGCGGGCGGCCATGGCATTGGTGCCATGAGCGCCGAGCAGGTCAAGCAGTTCGACGAGTCCACCATTTTCGGCGCTCCGCTGTCGGCATCGCTGCTGCACGGCAGCACCGCTGGCGGCGAGGTTGCCGTGTGGATCCTCTCCATCGTGATGATCTTGGCCATGACGGCCTCGCAGTTCATCACGCAGAAACAGATCATGGCCAAGAACATGTCCGAAGAGGCCCTGGCCAGCCCGTTCATGCGCCAGCAGAAAATGATGCTGTACATCCTGCCGATCGTCTTCGGCGTGGGCGGCATCAACTTCCCCATCGGCGTCCTGATCTACTGGACCACCACCAACCTTTGGACCATGGGGCAGCAGTTCTTCGTGATCCGGCGGATGCCTACCCCGGGATCGCCGGCCGCCAAGGCTCTCGCAGAGCGCCGGGCAGCCAAGGGCCTGCCCGCACTGCCCCTCTTGGGCGGCAAAAAGGCCGACGCCGAGGCAGCGGCGGCTTCCGCCGCGGCCGTCGTGGAAGCCAAGTCCCAGCGCGTCCAGCCGCAGCGTAAGAACAGGAAGAGGAAGTAATGTCTGCCGAGAGCACCGAAAACGCTATTTCCGCTGAGTTTGACGACGACCAGGACGCGGTCCAGGACTCGTCTGAGGACGTAGCCCAGGGCGCGGAGGCCGGCACCGGCAAGAGTATTTCCGCAAGCCGCCTCGAAGAAGAAGGCGACGTCGCTGCGGACTACCTTGAGGAGCTGCTGGACATCGCGGACATCGATGGCGACATCGACATCGAGGTCCGCAACGGTCGCACGTATATCTCGATCGTTGCCGAAGAAGAGTCGGCCGGGCTGGAGAGCCTGGTGGGCCGTGACGGCGAAGTCCTCGAGGCGCTCCAGGAGCTGACGCGGCTCGCAGTGCTGTCCGCGACGGAAAACCGGTCCCGCCTGGTCCTGGACATCAACGGGTACCGTGCGGAGCGTGCCGGCGACCTGCAGAAGATCGCTGAAGACGCCGTCGCCGCGGTTAAGGATTCCGGCGAGGCCGTTGCCCTGGCCCCGATGAGCGCCTACGAGCGCAAGATCGTGCACGACGCCGTCGCCGATTTGGGACTCGTCAGCGAGTCCGAAGGCGAAGGCGCCGACAGGCATATCGTTGTCTCCGCAGACTGAACCGTTGACTAGCTTGATGGTTGAAATTACCCCCGCCGAACTCAAGGCAGCAGAGTCCATCTTTGGTGACCGCCTGGAACTGGCAACCCGCTATGTTGAGCACCTGGCGACGTCCGGGACAGAACGGGGCTTGATCGGCCCCCGCGAAGTACCCCGGCTGTGGAGCCGGCACGTGCTTAACTGTGCCGTCATCGAGAGCCAGATTGCCCACGGAAGCCATGTTGCCGACGTCGGCAGCGGTGCCGGCCTGCCCGGACTGTGCCTGGCCATCGCCCGGCCGGACCTGGAACTGACCCTGATCGAACCGCTGGAGCGCCGTGTCATCTGGCTCCAGGAGGTGGTGGATGATCTTGGCCTCGAGAACGTCACCATCATGCGCACCCGCGCGGAACTCGCGGTGGGACTCGTGAACGCCGACGTCGTTACGGCACGCGCAGTATCCGCGATGGCCAATCTCGCCGGACTGACCATTCCGCTCCTGGCCGGCAAGGGTGAAGTCGTTGCCATCAAGGGACGGAGCGCCGGCGAGGAAATCGAAAAGGCCGCCAAGATTATTCGCAAACTGGGCGGCACTAAGACGTCCGTGGTAGTGGTGGGTGAGGACATGCTCGAGGAACCCACCACCGTTGTGCGAATCGTAGTGAACAAGCCTCAAAAGATTACCTAGCACCGGCCCCGGTGCCCGGGGAGTCCGAGGGGAAGAGGTTAGGCTAGTAACCGGCAGTAAAAGCCGAATGAGAGTGAGCGTGTCATAGTGAGCAGTAGCGAAGCCTCCACACAACGGATCCCGCCGTTTGTGTCCCTGGGGTCCGCACGGGCGTTTACGGCTCCTGCAGTAGCTTTTGACTTCTCCGGAAATCACACGGCTTCGGTTGCAAAGGCGACCGGGATGGCCGGTGTTTCACGTGAAACCTCTCTTTCGCATTCCGGGAACGTGCTCGACTCGATCGACGATTCCAGCCCCATCGCCCGGGAGCTCGCGCATGAAAACAAGCGCCGCGAGCGGTTGTTCGGCCGGCAACTGCCCAAACCGGAAAAAACCCGGGTCTTCACCGTTTCCAACCAGAAGGGCGGCGTCGGCAAGACGACGACAACCGTCAACATCGCCGCCGCACTGGCGGCCGCTGGCCTGAACGTGCTCGTCATCGACATCGATCCGCAGGGCAACGCCTCCACTGCCCTGGGAATCGAGCACCACGCCGACGTCGACAGCATCTACGATGTCCTGATCAACGATGTCCCGCTGAAGGATGTTGTGGCCCCGTGCCCCGACATCGACAACCTGATTTGTGCGCCCGCCACCATCCACCTTGCCGGCGCCGAAATCGAACTCGTCAGCCTGGTAGCCCGCGAGCAGCGGCTCCGCCGCGCAATCGATGTGTATTCCAAGGAGCGCGCCAAGAATGGCGAGGAGCGGCTGGACTACATCTTCATTGACTGCCCGCCCAGCCTCGGGCTGCTGACGGTCAATGCTTTCTGCGCAGCTGGCGAAGTCCTCATCCCGATCCAGTGCGAGTACTACGCCCTTGAAGGCCTCAGCCAGCTCCTGAAGAACATCGAGATGATCCAGAAGCACCTGAACGCCGATCTGGTTGTTTCCACGATTCTGCTGACCATGTATGACGGCCGCACCAACCTCGCCGCCCAGGTGGCAGCCGAGGTCCGGGAGCACTTCCCGAAGCAGGTGCTCGGTGCGGTGGTGCCGAGGTCGGTGCGTATTTCCGAAGCACCGAGCTACCAGCAAACCGTCATGACGTATGATCCTTCTTCAAGCGGCGCCCTGTCTTATCTGGAAGCCGCAGCGGAAATCGCGGAACGTTAGAATCTTTTCAAGAATTGCACTAACCAGAGCCAGGTGAATCCCGGCTCTTCCACTGGAGGGATTTATCCATGAGCGATAAGCGACGCGGCCTCGGCCGTGGACTTGGCGCACTCATTCCAAGTTCCGCCGCGGCTTCCTCCGGAAACGGTGCTGCCCCATCCCGGCCCGTGGACCTCTTCTTTCCCGAAGCTCGAAAAAAGACCTCCGACGCCGAGACGGCCCCGGACGTCACCGCCGCGCAGTCCAAGGCGCCGGAGTCCGCCCCCGTCGAGGCCGAGCCTTCTGATGTCGCTATTGACGCCGTTGAAGCCGGCGGTTCTGCTGCCGAAACCGAGGTTGCCGCAGACGCTGCCGGGGCGGGGTCCAAGAAGACTCCTGCCCGGAAGACGGCTGCCCCGAAGTCGTCGCCTGCTGCTGTCAAGCAGTCCGCGGCCGACGCCGGCGAACAGTTGGAGTTCGAGTCCACTTCGGAGCCAGGCGACGGGCGATCCGTTGAACTCGTAGAAGTGCCCGGAGTCAGGTTCGCCGAAATTCCCGTCACGGATATCCATCCCAACCGCAAACAGCCCCGCTCGGTCTTCGATGAAGACGACATGGCGGAGCTGGTGCACTCCGTGCGGGAAATCGGCGTCCTCCAGCCAATTGTGGTCCGTACTTCAACCGAAGAGGGTGGCGAACCCTACGAGCTCGTCATGGGCGAGCGGCGGTGGCGTGCAGTACAGGCCGCGGGCCTGGAAACGATCCCCGCAATTGTCCGTGACACCACCGATGACGACCTTCTTCGCGATGCGCTGCTCGAGAACCTGCACCGCAGCCAGCTCAATCCGCTCGAGGAGGCCGCGGCCTACCAGCAGCTCCTCGAGGACTTCGGAACTACGCACGAGCAGCTGGCGGACCGGATTGGCCGTTCGAGGCCCCAGGTGTCCAACACCCTGCGGCTGCTGAAGCTCCCCCCGCTGGTCCAGCGGCGTGTCGCCGCAAGCGTCATCTCGGCGGGTCACGCCCGTGCTTTGCTGGCACTTCCGGACGCCGCAGCCATGGAAAGGCTGGCGCAGAAGATTGTGGCGGAGGGCATGTCGGTCCGGGCGACCGAAGAAGCTGTCACCCTGTACCAGAGCCCCGCCTCGCCTGCCAAGAACAACATCCCCCGCCCGGGTGCCCGCCACGAACGGCTGGACTACCTGGCGTCGTCGCTGTCTGACCGCCTCGACACCAACGTCAAGATCTCGCTCGGCGCCCGTAAGGGTCGTGTCAGCATTGAGTTCGCGAGCGTCGAGGACCTGAACCGCATCATGGACGTGCTGACACCCGGGGCACCCAGCTAGGCCGGGAAGCGCTGAGTATTTCAAGGAGGGTCTGTTTCACGTGAAACGGACCCTCCTTTCTTGTTAATTCCGCTACAGCGGAGGCCAGCAAGTTCTCTGGGACCGCTCCCACTCTCGTTCGTCCGGCCGGAGCCGGCCCGCATATTGCGGCGTCAGTTCGTGGGCGGACACTTCGCAGTTTACGTGGCCCAGCTTTTGGGGTGTTCAGCGCAGGGAGCCCGGAGGGTTTTCCCTCCTGCCCAGTGAACTGGTGTTGCTCAGCGCAGGTGTTTGTGGAGTGCCCTGTCTACGGCCTGCCTTTGTTGCAGATGCCAGCGGAAGAGATGGACAAGCTGGGCTCTGGGCTGCCCCGGCTCGTTTACCCGAACACTTAGACGGCCCCGGTTCTGCTTTCTGCAGTCTGCGCTATCCGCGTGGACCCTCCGGGTTCTGGACACTCTGGCTTTTGGAGACGCTGAACGGAGCACGTGTGGACGTGGGGCACGCTGCAGAGTCCGCGCCACCATGATCGTTTCTCAGCCAAGCGGCCATCATCGTCCCATTCCAGGGCTCGTCCGACGTCAGCAGCGGTGTCACCGATCCATGTTTCACGTGAAACAGGACGTGCCCACCTGCTGTTTCACGTGAAACCGAACCGAGCCGGTCTGCACGCGGGCGCTAACATACGCGGAGACCAGGGCGGTCGACGGACAAGTTGCAATGAGGGCGGAGGTATCCCCTCGACGGCTGGGGGCGTTTCCTCAACCGACGCCCCAGCCGTGGGCGTCCGCCGGGACTTGGCACTCCTACTGGCAGTAGCCATGATGCTCCTACATAACAATGCTGCTTTGAACAGGGGGAATCTGGGTTGAAGTTCGACCGATTGCTGATGATCGATCAGATCATCACGGGCTTTGTCAGAAGAGGGTTCGGCCTCCCTGGGGAGCTGTCCGGCCCGATCTAGTGCCACCTGCACCACGTCCGGTCCGTAGACTGGTGCCCCATTCGATCAGATAGCACCATTCCCACAACCAGAAGGGAGCATAAATGGCCCGACTACATGGCTCGTTCTTGAGATCGCTGTTGAAGATGGGAACCGTCGACGATGGCTGGAGCCTCCCGCAAGACTAAGGTCCGTGGGCAGTCGCGGCCTCCTGGGTTCCATTAGAGACCCATCCGATGGCCGAAATGCGCTGCACGGGCTACCCATTGATCCAATCAACGCGAAGTAGGCCGAGCCGCAGAGAACTGGTGCGGCGGCATGTGCCGTGCCGAATGCTTCCATCCTTCGCGGAGTTTGCCAGAGTGTTGACATCCTGTGCATCCAGTGGGAACTCGGTGAGGAGAACTCTGGAAGGCAACCCCGGAGAATCGAGTGCCATGATTCTGACCAGGCGATGATGTTGCCACAAAGTCTCTGGACGTGGGCGTCCTGGTGAGGTGACGTGGTGCATGTCCTCGACGCATTCGGTTTTCCGTCAGCGGTCCCACGAGTCGAGGACTGAGAAGCGCCGCGTCAATGGGGCGGGCCGGCGAGTTGCCGGTGGCCGTAGGCGCCGTTGTCGGACTGTGGGCTGCAATGTGAGTCGATATGGATTGATGTGGCACCGACACTGCACGACTACCCAACCCTCGTAGTGTTGCGGCGGAGTTTCCCCGTGGGAAGTCGTACAGGTCCGCCTGGCATCGCAGTTCAACCACCCCAACTCCCCCGGCGGCTCGCTGGCGTACCGAATTCTCCAGAGTGTCACCGGCTATCTCGTCTCGGCCCCATGTTGCGGTGGGGTCTGTTTGTCAGACTGTTTGCGCCAGATTGCCGCACCGCCCTGGCATCCCAGTACGGCAATATGCGGCGTAGCAGCACGCTTGCTCGTCTGTTCCCCGGCACCCGGGCACCGCTGTACGCGCAGCACGGGGCATTGCAGCATCTTGGCACGGCGGATCCCCGGCACCTCAACACAGCTGCTCGCGGCACTGCAGCATCTCAGTACCTCGGCATCGCGGATCCCCGGCATGTCAGCACGCGGCACTCCATCACCTCGGATCCCCGGCTTGCCAGCATCCGGCATGTAAGCACGCGGCACAGCGTCACGCTGGCACCTAGTCCCCCACCGAGTCCACCGACTGCGCCCTACTCGCCAGCTTCCTGACCCAGCGAGAGTGCAGCGACGTTGATCCATCACTAAATGCCAGCTACTCCCACTCAGGGAAATCTCAGTCACTTCCCTCAGCAGCGACAGCGCGTGGAGTTCACAGCTCGGTGGCCCGCGAATTGTGTGCGGAAAGCAGCGCCGTGCTCTGAATAGATTCGAATTGTTGGTCGGTTGCCCCTGCAGCAGAATCAGCCCGGCCGGAATCGTCTGATGAGCTGGGGTTAGCCGCGGGCGCCACGGATGGGGAAGCACCCCGACGTCTTCACAGGTCCATATCGACGAGATCGCCTGGCCGTGCGCCCTCGTACTGGTAGCCGTGCTCCGGGCGGGCACTGAACGTAAATCCAGTCAGACGACCACACGCGTGCGGCGGGACCCGGTGTCTGCTCACTGTCAGGGGCGGAAGGCGGTGATGGCGGTAACCCGAGGTGTCCCGGACGAAGTAGCCGCGGGCGTCCTGGACCGCCGGCCTGCTCACGTTTGGCATTCGGGCTGTTGAGTGTTGGTCTGCGCCGGCTCGGGCAGTCCGGAGAGTTGGTCGTTCCCTCGGGCCGGAAGCGTCTCAACCACCGTCATCCGGTCTGCCGGACACGCGCGCCACTTCGGCGTTGCGGGCGGCGGGCCGGTCGGCAGCCGGATGGCTGACGATCCCGCGTCTACGCAGAGCCGCCCGACGAGCTTTGCGTCTCGTTGTCCGAGGTGAAGTGGTCTGGGCCAAAGGGTCGGGCACTTGAAAGCTAAGTCGGGGCCGCGCTCAAAGGGGCTGAGATGCGGCCACCGAACGATGTTACGAGGACGCTCCCGGAGCCGCCCACCGCTCCCGCTCATTCCAACTGTCGGTGGATAGAGCAGTGGATAGTGCGGTGGATATCACTGTGGATAACTTTGTGGATTATTTTCGAAGGCAAGCTCTGTGGATCGGATTGAAAGGGACACCGACCATGGCCGTGAGACCCACCTCGATGTTCCAATAAATACTCGTGTTCCGTTTCACGTGAATCATGATCGTCCGTTGCAGGGACGAGGTCTAAAGCATTGGTGAAGATGTACTAAATCGCCGCTCTGGGGTTAATTATTCGAGCTAGTAGGCATGTTTTCGCGTACTGGTCCCCGGTGCACTGATTCGTTCCACCCCGCAGAGCTGAGGCATCGCGTCCGGCCGGCCAATCGGTCATCGCCTTAGGACTGTCGATGCGTATTGGGTCACCAGCACGGGGGTGTGAATAATCTCTCACGCCCTGTGGATAACCATGTGAATAACTTCTGTGGAGAACGTGGTGGATATCTTTGACGCGAAGGCTCCGGCGGGCTCTTGGACTTGCTGGACGTGGGGATATGGTGTCCGTTGTCGACCTCAATTCGGCTAACCGAGGTGCTGCAGTCATGGCCCAAACTTTGACGTTCTGGTCCTCAAGGCAATGTCCTCAATGCAGTGTCGATTTGCTCAGGGCACGACCAGGGATCCCCTTCCGGTGGAAACCGGCAGAGACCTACAGTCATGGCTTCACGGGGACCGGCACGGATGAGGAAGTCCGCCGGTGCTGCAGCCCCCTCACTGCAGTTCGACTACTAGCGCTCTAACACGAGCCCGGAAGGAGAAGGCGCACGCCACCCTCCAAGGAACGAAGAACCGCGGTCTCTCGAGGGGATCAAACCCGTATGACCGCCAGGTTGGAGAGGCTGTCCAGGGCACGATAGTTAGTGGTGTCATAGAAATTGAGGTGCTCGAGACTGAACTCATCCGGAAGTTGACAGTCCGTTCAGCAGGTCTGAGCAGAGCCGATAGACGAGGTGCGACGGACGGGCCCGACTCTGAACCGCTACGGGGATTTACGGGCTGGCGACGGCGGGGCCCGCACCTGAAGCGCCGCGAGAGTCGAGGGGCCGGACACTTACGGGCTGGACTCTGAACCTAACCGATGCAGAACAAGCCGGGACGAATAGGTCATTGACTGGGGGCAGGATGGGACCGAAAGTACTGACGGGTTCGTCCGGCAGGCTCCCGGTTCGGCCCCGTTGGCGTCGGTTGCGGACCTAGCGGGGCGAGACCTGTCGTTGCCGGACTCGGTGTAGCGGGCGAACGCTCGGTGGGAAAGAGCTCCGTTCCCGCCATCCGATCTGCCGTGCAGTGCCAGCTGTGCGCCGGTGACTGAATGGACGTGGACTGAATAGGGAGGCTTCCTGCCGGTGCCTACTGCTGACCTAATCCAGGATTCGACTGCCGGCGCTGCATTGTTCCTTAAATCAGACATCATTAGCCGCCGAGATATCAGTGCGTCCCGGGGGTCCACGTGGGTCCGCCGAACCGCTTTCAGCCGAGCGGTGACTGATCGTGCGTGCTGGCGCTGGCTGGCTGCGTTTCCATGGCAACAACGGTGGTAGACGCTCGGACGCTTGCCGCTGAACTGCCCCAGGGCGAAGAGGATAAGTCGTTCGAAAACGGGTTTCTTCCTCCTCAATCTCTGCGTTCATGTCCCCCATCGGATATTCCCATCTGCCTGGTTATCGGGCGGCTGACAGACCCTGGAAATGTGGCGTCCATCCCCCGCCACTAGCCGTGTGAGCTGTTGCCTCTGCTGACTACGCCTCCTTAGATTGCCGCACTGACATGGGCATGTTTCACGTGAAACCAGAAGGTGCTGCCGTTGGCTTACATCGAACGGTAGCCGTACGCGAGGATCGAGACTGGACATGGAAGCAATTGGGCCGCAAATAGTCGAGGGGTCCCGCTGGACATGAAATGCCAGGCCCGGCGCGGTTGCGACTCCAACTATGAGGAGTTCTGAGGACGGCAAGCAACGCTGCCGAGGAAGTCGCTCTGAGTCGGAACAGAAGACGCCCCAGACTGCAGTCGGTGCGAGATGGGCCCCCATTCTCATCTGCCTAGTGAACGAGATAAAGGGACAGGGGTGTGACTGAATGCAGATCTAAGAGTCCACTGTCACTTCGGCAATGCTGCTTGTCGGAAACGATTCACGACTCAGGCTTGGTTTCACGTGAAACCTTGCGTTGGTTCCGTTGGCTCTCTATCTCCCTCAGGAGCAATACATGTTTCACGTGAAACAGGATGCTGGCTCCTGGCTCGATCGAACCCCGAACTTGGCACGAAGCGGATGTTTCACGTGAAACATCGGAACAAGTAGTCACCGACCGAGCGAGTGGCCAGTGGCGGGCGGCAGCGACCAAGACCGACGGTAGGCAGGGATGAAGCGAAGGGCGGATCGGCGAGTCTGGTGTTCGAGATTGGCTGGTGATCGTCGCAGAAATTCGCGTCCATTTCTGGTCTGGCCCCGCTTCTGAGGATCGATCGCCGCTGGACCCTGCATTCCGGCGGCGTTGCATTGCAGTGCCACCGCCAACGGTCGTCTTGTTGTCGCGGAATGTTCGATCACCCACCAGCGAGTGGCATACAGTCGTAAACCGTTGATGATGGCACCATCAGCCCGCCGCGATCTCGACAGCCTCTTCTCGCGCGGCCATCTCCGCCGCTTGCCGCTCGTTATGACCTTGCACCTTGGTTCGATGTTTCACGTGAAACTGGCTAGGCGTTGTACGCACTCCACCATCGGGCGGACGTAGAATCGTGGCCGTACACTCGTGGCATTGGCATTGGCATTGGCATTGGCATTGGCATTGGCTGCGGCTGTGGCCAGCCCATACCACGACTAGCACCGTGCACCCCGTCTTGCCGCGGCTCGCGGATCCGTGAGAATGCCATCGACTGTAGAAGCGCGCGCGAGTCCTCCATCCCATGTTTCACGTGAAACAAGAGATTCACGTGAAACTGGGCAACCGGCAATTGACCGTCGGGCCGAACAGCACGATTCGAGCCGAACCGCATCCGCCGACGCCCGTCAGCATTCCATCGGCGGCCGGCCTCCCAAATCCCTGCGTGAATGTGGAGCGGGCAGAAAATTGCATCGATAGGAAACCCCTGAAACTTGTACCCCCGCTTTGGGACGGAAACTCTCGCGATCCGGCAGGCCTGTCCCCCTCGGTGAGCGAGAAACACAACAAAAAATAGCCCCCGCCAGAGGCGGGGGCCATTTTCCGTCAGCCTAGTCAGTCAGCCTAGGACAGAACGTCCGCAAATTCCTTCTCAAAGAACTGCTTGGGGCGGGCACCGATGACGGTGCTCTTGACCTCGCCGCCCTGGAACAGGTAAACAGCCGGGATGGAGGTGATGCCGTACTCGGCTGCGATGGCAGGGTTGTCGTCAACGTTCACCTTGACCACATCAACCTTCTCGCTGTACTCGACCGAAATCTCGTCGAGGATCGGCCCCAGCTTGCGGCAGGGCCCGCACCATTCGGCCCAGAAATCGACGATGACCGGCTTCTCGGAGGCCAGCACATCAGTGCTGAAGCTGGCGTCACTTACATCTTTTGCGTTGCTCATAACCTTTGTCTCTCTTCCGTTGGTTGCTGCTGCACGCCGCTTAGGCGTGGAAATCTGCGAGGTAGTGCTCGACGTCGAGGGCCGCCACGCAACCGGATCCGGACGCGGTGATCGCCTGACGGTACGTCGGATCGATCACGTCACCGGCGGCGAAAACACCTTGGATGCTGGTCTTGGACGTGCGGCCGTCGACCGCGATGGTTCCCTCTACTGTCAGTTCGAGCTTGCCCTTGACCAGATCGGTACGGGGATCATTGCCGATTGCAACGAACACTCCAGTTACAGCCAGTTCGGTTTCCGTGCCATCCAGCAGATTCTTCAACCGCAATCCGGTGACTTTGTCCTGACCCAGAACGTCCTCCACGCCGGTATTCCACACGAAGCTGATCTTCTCGTGGGCCAGGGCGCGGTCAGCCATGATCTTTGAAGCACGGAGGGTGTCGCGACGGTGCACAACGGTCACGGTTTTGGCGAACTTAGTGAGGAACAGCGCCTCTTCCATGGCAGAGTCGCCGCCACCGATCACCGCGATGTCCTGATCCTTGAAGAAGAAACCGTCGCAGGTTGCACACCAGCTGACACCGTGGCCTGAAAGCCGCTTCTCGTTCGGCAGTCCCAGCTCACGGTAGGCCGAGCCGGTGGAGAGAATGATGGAGCGGGCCTTGAAGGTCTCCCCCGTCCCGATGGTGACAGTCTTGACGTCGCCGTCGAGGTCAAGCTCGGTGACGTCCTCGAACTGGATCTCCGTGCCGAAGCGCGCGGCCTGCTTCTCGAAGTTCTCCATGAGGTCCGGGCCCATGATGCCGTCCGGGAACCCCGGGTAGTTCTCCACGTCCGTGGTGTTCATCAGTTCGCCGCCGGCCGTTACCGAGCCTGCCAGGAGCAGCGGCTTCAGGTTCGCGCGCGCCGTGTACACCGCTGCGGTGTAGCCCGCCGGGCCGGAGCCGACGATGATGACATCACGTACTTCGGAGGCAGTGTTTTCTGCGTTGCTCACTGAACGGTGAACCTCTTCCTTTGTCGATGCGCCGCCTCTATGGCCGGCCACATGGCACAACTATTGCCGGGCATTGAATATTCCGGCCGAAATGGGCGTCACGGAGCAACACCACTACTCAGGGTACCGGTTTGCCGCGGCTGGGGCCGGAGACGGCCCCGGAGTACAGGGCGCGACCGCGCCAGACTGCTCCGGAATTCAGGGCCGCGACCGTACAGCCCGCGACCGTACGAGGGCCGCTACTGAACCTTGATCTCGGCCAGGCGCAGGCCGTAGCCGTAGCGGGTCTTGGGAGCTGCGAGCTTGGGAAGTGTCTTGATGGACACGATCACGTATTGCGCCGTCACCGGTTCAGCCAGCGGCATCGTCAGGTCCGGAGAGGTGAAGCTGTTGCTGCCAACCTGCTTCGCGCCGTCCAGGGACGGGCTGTCATTGGTGAAGACGCTGATGCTGCCGCCGGAGGCGCCGAGTTGGCTCAGGGTGACGGAGGAAACCTTGGAGGGGTCCTTCAGCTTGACGACGAGCGGGACCTCGGAGGCCAGTCCGCCCCAGTCTTCCGTGGCGAATTCCATGTCAGACCAGAAGCTCGCGCCGTTCCCGTCAAAGGTCTTGACGAGGTCGGAATCGTAATTTCCGGCGAAATCGAAGTTGCCGAGTCGCGTCACGCCCTCGATGACGGGCGGCCCGGCGGCCGGTGCCTCGCTGGCGGTCGACGTCGGTTGCGCGCTGGACTGTTCCGGCGCGCTGGACTGAGCGGAGGAGGCGGCGTTGGTCTGCGGGCTGCTCTTGAAGAGGCTGCCGAGGTTGGTGACCGCGAAGATGAGGCCCACTACCAGCACGGCAGCCAGGAGGCCGCCCACCAGCCAGCGCATGGAGCGCGGCTCCCGGTTGGGCTCGTCTTCGTCTTCGTATTCGTACTCGTCCACATCCTCGTCGACGGCGGCACGCGCGGACGCGGGGAAGTTGCCCGGAGCCCGATCCGCGGTGCCAAAGCCCGGCCCGGCCACTCCGGCGGCCGCTGCTGCGCCGCCGTGGTGCTCGGCACCACGCTGGTTGTCGCCGGTGTAGTCGCCGTCGGACCACAGGGAAACTTTAGGTGCCGCGGCGGTTGCGGGCTGCTGCGCTGCCGGCTCGGCCTGGCGGGACGTCTGGCCACCCTGGACGGGCTGCGGCGCCGTCGTATGTGCCGCGGTCTCTTGCGGCGCGGTAGTGGGGGCCTTGGGGGCCCTGGCGGACGCTGCTGCCGCTCCGGCCGCCATGCCCGCCGCGGCGGCGGGAGCCGACGAGGGGCGGGACGGTACTCCGGCAGGGGGCCCCGCGGGAGAAACCGGCGCCTGTCCGGCTGCGGGCTGGGTCTGCCCGTAGTCGATGTACCCAGCGTCGACTTCCTCGTCGTCGTAGAGTCCGTCGTAGGTTTCGGGTTCGTGGGAGCGGGCCTGCCCAAAAATTTCGCTGCCCAAGGTGTCCGTGAAGAAGGGTTCAACGTACGGCGGGCTGGACGACACCACAAGATCCAGGAGGTCCGCCGCGGAGGTGTGGTTGGTGATCAGGTACGTGGTGGCATCGCTGACGCCAAGGTCAAGGATCTGCACGCTGCCGGGACGTTCGCCCGTTGCCACTTCACGGGCACTCTGGGCCACCTGATCGGCGTTGCCCGGGCCGGCGACGAGGATGCTCACGGGACGGTTCAGCACCTGGTCCACACCGTCCAGCACCAGATCCTGGTCATGTGAGGTCAGTACGGTGGCAGTGACCTTGTAGCGGCCACCGAGTACTGATCCGACATCGATCGGGTGGGACACGGGCTCCTCCTAGACTGTCCGGGACCTGCCGACGTGGTCACTCTGAGAGCGACCGAGTGCCCTCCGGTAAGCCGGTTGACCGCTGGTCCGCAACTTCCCTTGTTAGTCTTCGATCCTAGCCGATGCTCTGTCCAGGCCGCGTGAGCACGGCGGTTTGAAACGGAGCCGGGCTCATTTTTTCTTTTTCCGGCTAAACGGGAAATAGGGGTTGTGACCGGCCGGGCCCTGGTAGGTCCGGCGGCCCGGCAAGGGAGCATCGCCCCGGCCCAAACCGCCCTGAGCGGTGCTGGGGAGGTCCTCGGCCGGCAGATATCCGCCCTCCGGACCGGATCGACGCCCGTAAGGAAACGAGTCCTCTTCCCGGATGTCGGGGCCGACGCGGAACGACTCGGCGTCGAACCCGCCGGAGATTCGCGGAATCAGGCCTGTGTCCACCGAGACGGTGGCCCGCTCCGGCGCCCTTCGCACCTCCGGTACGCCGGCTGCCTGCGGCTCCGTGCCCGCCTCGGGGGCCGGCCCGGCGGCGCGGCGCCGGAGCCGCCCCAGCAGCGGCTGGAGGAGGTCCTGCAGCTCGGTTACCCGGAAGAGCTTGAGCAACAGGAAATAGGCGGCCATCATGACGGGACCGACGACGACGATCGTCACCAGGGCGGCGAGCCGGTCGCTCCAGGCGTAGCCGTCCGGGTTGTAGCTGCCCAGCATCCACAGGGCCACGGCTCCGGCCAAGGCGGAACCCAGGGCCGCGTAGCCCATGCGGATGTAGGAGCTGGCGATCCGGGGTCCGTCCAGGTGGCCCAGGAACCGGCGCAGGAAGGTCGCACTGACGATCACGGAGAGGATATTGCCACCGGTATAGAGGATGGCGATGGCGAAGATGATCTGACCGAACGGCAGGAACTGGATCGCGAATGCGGCCGCCACATTGACCAGCGCCAGTACCAGCTGGATAAAGAACGGCGTCCGGGCGTCCTCATTGGCGTAGAACACCCGCGACATCATGAAGTTGGCGCTCATGAAGGGGGTGCTAAGGGCCAGGATGGTGAGGGTTTGGGCCAGCATGACGCCGTCCTGGCGCTGCCCGCCGGAGAAGAACATGCCCAGTGGTCCGGCCAGCGCGAAGAGCGCCAGCGCACCGAACACCGTTGCCACGGCCATGGTCCTCAGCCCGTGGGAGAGGGCGTTGCGCAGCGCTACCCGGTCGCCGTCCTGCGATGCCCGGGTCATCCGGTTGAACAGCACTGTCGCCAGCGACAGGGCAATGATGGAGTGCGGAAGTAGATACAGCTGGCTGGCAACCTCCAGCACGGCATTACCCGGAATGCTGGCCGCTGCGGGGTCCCCTGCTTGTTGAAGGCGGAGCCGCTCAGCGCCCGGGATCGTGGCGATGCGCATGACGTAGAGGAACGCCAGCTGCCCCACGGCGGCCGTCGCCAGGGTCCAGATGCTCAGCTTCGCGGCATGGCCCAGCCCCACCCCGCGCCAGCCGAAGCGCGGCCGCAGCCCCAGCCGGAGCCTGAACACGGGAATGAGCAGGATGGCGGTCTGGGCGACCACGCCGATCGTGGAGAACCCGGCCACGAGGATGGTCTGGAACGGCCCCCAGTTGTCGATCGTGTGCGGATTGGCGGCATTGGCGCCCATGATGGCGATGAACATGCCCAGGCCGGCGATCGCAACGATGTTGTTGATGATCGGTGCCCACATCGCGGGCCCGAAGGCTCCGTGGGCGTTGAGTACCTGGGTCAGAAGGGCGTACAGGCCGTAAAAGAAAATCTGCGGAAGGCACCAGAACGCGAACGAGACCGCGAGGGCCTTCTGCTGCGGCGAGTAGCCCTGGGTGGTCAGTTGAATGACCGAAGGCGCCAGCAGCGTGACCAGCAGCGTGAGCACCAGCATCACCAGCACCGCCAGCGTCAGCAGCCGGCTGATGTAGTCCGCTCCCTTGTCCGGCGCCTTGCTGGCCTTGATGATCTGCGGCACCAGAACGGCATTGAACACCCCGCCCGCGACCAGCAGGAAGATCAGGTTGGGGAGGTTGTTGGCGTTGATGAAAGTGTCGTTGACCGTGGAGCCCAGGCCCAGGGCGGCGGCAAGCATCCAGGTCTTTGCGAAGCCCAGGAAACGCGAAACGAGGGTTCCGGCGGCCATGATGGCACCGGAACGGGTCTCTCCGGATTGGACAGCTTTGGAATCGGCGGGGCCGGAGGGTACGGGGGCGGGTTTGGCTGATGACATCGTCTTCATCGTCTCACCCGCGCGGGGCATTAGTCGCTATCCGTGGCCGTGACCATCCGCTTCTGCGGCCGTCAGCGGTCTTCCGGGAGGACTTCTTTGGCCAGATCCGCGATGCGGCGCTCATTCGGAAAGGACAGCTTGCGGGCCAGCTCCTGGATAGGAACCCACGCGACGTCGACTGCTTCCTTGTCCGGATCGTTTTCAATGGTGAGTTCCCCGCCCGTGGCCCGCAACAGGTAGTGGTGCACGGTCTTGTGGACGCGGTGCCCGCTCACGGTGAACCAGTAGTCGATGCTTCCCAGCGGTGCCAGGATCCTGCCTTCGATGCCGGTTTCCTCGGCGATCTCGCGGACGGCGGCTTCCTCGTTGCTTTCCTTGCCTTCCGGGTGCCCTTTCGGCAGGCACCACTCAAGACGGCCGCCGCGGTTGAGGCGCGCGATGATCGCTACCCGGAGGTCGGCGTCGGACATGTCCACCACGACGCCGCCGGCGGAGATTTCCTCGACGGTGGGCAGGGAAGCGTGGCCCGTGTGCTGGACAGGCGCGACGTTGGCACCTATTGCCGACGGCAACGGTGCGTTTGTCCTCCTGCCGGGAGCGCTCGGTACGGGATGGGCCATGAGGTCCACTCTAACGACTCTTGCCCGCTGTTGATGACCTAAACATGGCCGGAAAGTGGACGGCCGGGAAAGTCGGCCCGCGCCGGTTCGTCCACAATCGTGACGAACCGGCCGGATCCTTGAGGGTTCCGGTGTGGTGCTGGCGCGGTTTTCTGACAAGCTTAAGTAACTATGGCGCACGCACATCACAAGACTGACTCCCACACCGTTTCTTTCCAGGTGGATCCGGTGGTTCTGGAGCTCGGGCAGCGGTTCGTCGACGCCGGCCACGAGCTGTCCCTCGTGGGCGGGCCCGTCCGTGACCTGTTTCTGGGCCGGGTCTCGCCCGACCTCGATTTCACCACCGACGCCACCCCGGACCAGACCGTTGCCCTGATCAAGAAATGGGCGGATAACTACTGGGAGATCGGGCGCGCCTTCGGCACCATCGGAATGCGCAAGGGCGACTTCCAGATCGAAATCACCACGTACCGGGCCGACGCCTACGATCCGGAGTCCCGCAAGCCGCTGGTGGCCTTCGGAACATCGCTCACGGATGACCTGCTGCGGCGGGACTTCACCATCAACGCCATGGCACTGCGGCTGCCCATGCTGGAGCTCGTCGATCCTTTCGGCGGTGTCCGCGACCTGCACGCCTCGGTCCTCAACACCCCGGGACCGCCGGAAACGTCCTTCTCCGACGACCCCCTGCGAATGATGCGCGCAGCGAGGTTCGCGGCCCAACTCGGGGTGTCGGTGCACCCCGAAGTGCGCGAGGCGATGGTGCGGATGGCGGAACGGATCAGCATCATCTCGGCCGAACGCGTGCGCGATGAACTGATCAAGCTCATCTGCGCCGCACAGCCGCGGGCCGGCGTGGACCTGCTGGTCGATACCGGACTCGCGGACCTGGTGCTGCCTGAAGTCTCGGCCCTGCGACTCGAATCCGATGAACACCACCGCCACAAGGACGTCTACCAGCACTCGCTCCAGGTCCTGGAACAGGCCGCCGCCCTGGAATCGAAGGCGGACGGCCCGGTTCCCGGCCCCGACTTTGTGTTGCGGTTCGCGGCGCTGATGCACGACGTCGGCAAGCCGGCCACGCGCCGCTTTGAACCGGGCGGTGCGGTGAGCTTCCGCCACCACGACATGGTGGGCGCCAAGCTGACCGCTAAGCGGATGAAGGCGCTCCGCTTCGACAACGACACCATCAAGGCCGTAGCCAGGCTTGTGGAGCTGCACATGCGCTTCTACGGTTACGGTGAGGCCGGCTGGAGCGATTCCGCGGTCCGCCGCTACATCACCGACGCCGGACCCCTCCTGGAGCGTCTGCACCGGCTCACCCGCTCCGACGTCACCACCCGGAACCAGCGCAAGGCGGACCGGCTGTCCTTCGCCTATGACGACCTGGAGACCAGGATTGCGGCGCTGCGCGAACAGGAATCCCTCGACGCCGTCCGTCCGGACCTCGACGGCGGCCAGATTATGGCCCTGCTGGGCCTCAAGCCCGGCCCCGTGGTGGGCCGCGCCTACAAATTCCTGCTCGAAGAACGCATGGAGCACGGTCCGCTCGATCCAGCCGTCGCCGAGTCCCGCTTGCGGGACTGGTGGGCGGTCCAGCCCGAGGCGGCGCCCGCCGGCCCCGAACTTTCCACCACCGAGGAGTCCTAAGTGTCTGCACCATCTAACGGCCCCCGCCCCCAACTGTGGATCCTGCGGCACGGCGAAACAGAGTGGTCCAAGAGCGGGCAGTACACCGGGCTCACCGACATGCCCCTCACCGTGGAAGGCGAGCAGCAGGCCGTGGAGGCGCGGCGGGTGCTCGAGACCGTCGACTTCGACCTCGTACTGACCTCGCCGCTGCGCCGCGCCCGCCGGACCGCCGAACTCGCCGGCTACCCTGACGCCCAGCTGGAGCCGCTGGCGGTGGAATGGGACTACGGCGACTATGAGGGCATCAGCTCAGACCTCATCCGCAAGGACAACCCCGAATACCTGATCTGGACGCACGGCGTGCCCAACGGTGAAGCGCTCGACGACGTCGCCGCCCGGGCGGACAAGATCGTGGCCCGGGTACTGGAATCCGGCCTCGACAATGTGCTGATCGTCGCGCACGGACATTTCTCCCGCATCCTGACGGCGCGGTGGCTCGGACTCGACCCCCGGGAGGGCCGGCACTTCGTGTTGGGAACTGCCAAAGTCTGCACCCTGGGATGGGATAAGAAGACCCCGGCAATCGTGCGCTGGGGACTCTAAAACCGCTTCTTAAAACAAAGTCAAAGAAAGTTTATGAATTCGGTAGGCAACTGCCGCATTCGTAGTGTATTTTTATTTCTGACCCCAGAGCGACTTGCCGGGGTCACGGCGCCCGTCGCCCGGCCAGTCAGCCGGAGCCACGGCAGAACAGAAAAGGAGGTTGGGAAAATGATGATTACTTTGACTAGCGGATGGATGTACACCGCCACCGCCACCCCGGCCTCGTTCGCTGTGCCGCGCCCAAATGTCGGACTGACTGTTTCCTGACCGCTCTCCCGTCCCAGGTAATGCAACCTGGGGCCGGCGGCAGCTGGCTTCCTCAACGGAACGCCTGGTAACGGCAGCCTGAACAGGCGGAACCACGTGGTTGCGCAGCCTCCCCATAGTTCGGAACCCAGCTTCTTGTTGGGGTCTCGGCGCTACCGCGTCCAGGGGCCATTCTCCATCGAATAACTTCTCCGTATCCGGAATTCCGGCTTAGTTAAAGCCTACGAATTTGGCGTCTATTGGTCGCGCCCGGAATCGGCTATTCGAATTCACTGCACTAATGGCTCTATTTGCCGTGCCCAAAATACCCCCGCCCGATTCGCCGATCCATTCCTGTCTGTCGGCTGTTTCCCGTCAGCCAGGCAGCAATCCCCACCAATGAAAGGTCCCTATGCCAACCCCAACCACCGCTTCAACCCACCAGACCGCCCCATCCGCAGTGCCCGCCGCCAAGTCGTACCGACCAAGCCCCCGAGGGGAGGTAAGAACCATGATGAACAAGCTCTATGCGATCCTGTTCCGAAAGCTGGCACACCGGGAGCCGACCCGCTTCAACGGCCAACTCTTGGACCAAAAGCGAGACGACACCTTCCTCGCCATGCATCAGGCCGGCCTGATTCGCTGAACCCCTGATCTGCCGAGTACCGGACACTTCCGCCACTGGTGCACGGACCAACCCCGTGCAGGGACGAAACCCGTGACCGGAAGGACTGTCCGCAGCGAAGGAGAACCTGATGGCTGAGATCGGAACCGATCCCAGGGAGCCCGTGCGGCGACGCGCGGGCTCCCCCATTTAAGCCCCCTCATCTCCCCCAGTTGCGCAAGGGGGCGATCCGACGTGCCAGAAACGCCACAGCGCCGCATGGGGCAACCGCCCCCGGTAAGCTCAAGGACATGCAGGAGACAAAGCCGCCGGAGCGCAAACGGATCCGATTGGTCATCCCGAGCCGCAGCGACCCTTTTCTCCGAAGCTTCACGGAACTGGTAGGCGGTCCATTGGGCCAGCGCTCGGCGCCCGGGATTGTTTCGCCAGGATTCTTCACGGTGGAGCGTGTTCTGGTGATCCTCACAGTCCTCGCGGCCCTGGCCGGGATTCTGCTCAAGAACTTCTGCCGCGCCCACGGCTGGGAAACACCCGGACAGTTCTACGCCACCTGCTACTCGGACTTTCCGGAACTGTTCCGCAACCGCGGCCTCGGCGATGGGGCCTTCCCCTTCATCACCCAGGGAAGCCTCTTTGAGTACCCTGTGCTGATGGGGTTCATCGCGGGCGCCACGGCGCTTCTGGTGCCCGGCGCCGGCACCGGGGACCCCCGCGTCCTCGGCTACTTTGACGTCAACGCCACCCTGATCGCCGCGGTCTGGATCGTCACCGTACTGGCCACGGCACGGACAAACCGGCCGCGGTCCTGGGACGCGGCGATGGTTGCCCTTGCCCCCGGCATTGTCCTGGCCGGTGTCATTAACTGGGACATGTGGGCCGTGTGCATGCTCGCCCTTGGCATGTACTTCTTTTCGCGAAACAAGCTTGTCCTGGCCGGAATCCTCATCGGACTGGGCACGGCCACCAAGCTCTACCCCCTGTTGATCCTCGGTGCCGTCCTGCTGCTGGCGCTCCGGAGCGGACGCATCAGGGCGCTCCTAATCACCGCCGGCGCCGCAACCGCGGCCTGGCTGGCGGTCAACGTCCCGGTGGCCGCGGCAAATCCGGACGGCTGGAAGTACTTCTACCAGTTCACGCAGGAACGGCCGGCGGGCTACAGCTCCCCCTGGTTCGCCTACAACCTGGTGGCCGACCGGCTGGGCTGGACCCCGCTTGAGGCCGAAGCCATCAACTCCCTGGCCCTGGACCTGTTCCTGGTGGCCTGCATCCTGATTGGCGTCCTCGCCCTGACAGCACCCCGGCGGCCGAGGATCGCGCAGTTGGCCTTCCTGATCGTGGCCGCATTCATCCTGACCAACAAGGTGTACTCGCCCCAGTTCGTGCTCTGGCTGATCCCCCTGATCGCCCTCGCCCGGCCCCGCTGGCGCGACTTCCTCATCTGGCAGACCATCGAAGCACTGCACTGGGGCGCCATCTGGATGTACCTCGGGCAGGCGACCAGCGGCGGCTCGACGCAGCACAACATCGACATGCCCTACTACGTCCTGGCAGTGGTTGCCCACATGCTCGCCACCGCCTACCTAATGGCCCGCGTTGCTTGGGACATCTGGGATCCGTCCTATGACGTGATCCGCCGCCACCGGATCGATGATCCGCACGGCGGACCCTTCGACGGCGCCCCGGACTGGCTGCGGATCAATCTCCGCCGGCCTGCGGCGTCCGTAATGCCGTGGCGGAAGGGTGCCGTGGCGGAAGGCCCCCGCACATGACTGACGTCGCCGTCGTCGGTTCCGGCCCCAACGGGCTGGCCGCGGCGGTCACCATGGCGCGGGCCGGACTCAAAGTCCACGTTTTCGAGGCGGCCGCTTCCCCCGGCGGCGGACTCCGCACCGCCGAACTGATGGAAACGGGCCACTTCCACGACGTCTGTTCGGCAGTGCACCCCATGGTTCTGGCCTCGCCATTCTTCCGCCGGTTCGAGCTGTCCCGGCGCGTGCCCCTGGAGGTGCCGGAAGTCTCGTACGGATCCCCGCTCGACGGCGGCCGTGCGGCGCTGGCCTACCGTTCCCTTGACCGTACTGTTACAGAACTCGGACGCGACGGCTCCGCGTACCGCCGGCTCATGGAGCCTCTCGTGCGGCGGGTGGAGGGAGTGGCAGACCTGACCCTGAACCAGCTGCTGCGGATTCCGAGGGATCCGGTGGCAGCCGCCGCATTCGGCCTCCGTGCGCTCGAACAAGGCTCGCCGCTGTGGAACGCGAGGTTCAGCCAGGACTTGGCTCCCGCACTGCTGAGCGGGGTCGCCGCCCACGCCGTGGCGCCGCTGCCCTCGGTGGCCGCCGCCGGGGCGGGCCTCATGCTGGCCGCCCTGGGGCATGCCGGCGGCTGGCCCATTCCGCGCGGCGGATCGGCCGCGATTGCCCAGGCCCTGACCGCGGACATCGAAGCCCACGGCGGGGTGATCGAGACCGGGAGGCAGATCACTTCACTCGCGGAGCTGCCGCCGGCCCGGGCCACCCTGCTGGATGTGGCGGCCCCCGCGCTGCTGCGCCTGGCTGAGGGCAGGCTCCCGGCACGCTACCGGAGCTCCCTGGAGTCCTTCCGCTTCGGAAACGCGGCCTGCAAGGTCGACTTCATCCTCTCCGGGCCGGTGCCGTGGGCGGCGCAGGGCCTCGCCGATGCCGGGACTGTGCACGTGGGCGGCACCAGGGCAGAAACCGCCGAAGGGGAGCGCCTGGTTGCGGCGGGACGCCATCCGGACCGGCCCTACGTTCTGGTCTCCCAGCCCTCGCGCTTCGATTCCGGCCGCGCCCCGGCCGGCCGGCACATCCTGTGGACCTATTGCCATGTTCCGGCCGGCTCCGCGGTAGACATGAGCGACGCAGTCATGGCCCAAATGGAGCGCTTCGCACCCGGCTTCCGGGACCTGGTGGTCGAGTTCAAGGTGACGACGGCGGCAGGCTTGGCGGCGTACGACGAGAACTTCGTCGGCGGGGACTTCGGCGCCGGCCGCATGGACCTTTGGGGGGTGCTGCGGCGGCCGGTGCTGAGCCCCGTTCCATGGCGGACCCCGCTGGCCGGCGTGTATTTGTGCTCGTCGTCCACCCCGCCGGGTCCCGGCGTCACCGGGATGCCCGGCTTCCACGCCGCCAGGTATGCCCTTAAGGACATGTTCGGGCTCGGCGTTCCTGGCCTCGGCTACCGGGTCCCCTAAGCCAACGGCGGTAACCCAACGGCGGGGCCGCCAACCGCGTGCCCGCTGCAGCCGGCGTCGCGGCCATGGAGGACAGCCGTCCGTCCCGCATGCTCGCCACGGCGTCCGTGAGCGGGACGAAGTCGGTGTCGTGGGTGACCATGACGGTTGCCACGCTGAACTCGTCCGTGACCTGCCGCAGCAACCGGACGATCGCCTCGCTGCGGTGGTGGTCAAGGGCCGCCGTAGGCTCGTCCACCAGCAGCACGGCTGGATCTCCCATGAGTGCCCGGGCAATGTTGACGCGCTGGCGCTGCCCGCCGGAGAGCTGGTGGGGCCGCTTCGCGAGGGCGTGCCCGAGGCCCACCAGATCCAGCAGACCTGCGGCGCGTTCGGCGGCCGCCCGGGCGGCTCCTCCGCGCAAGCGCTGGGTGATCACCAGCTGTTCCACCGCCGTGAGGGAGGGCAGGAGGTTGGGCTGCTGGAAGATGATGCCGATCTTGTCCCGGCGCAGTGCGGTGCACCCGGCGTCGGGCAGTCCGCCGGCGTCCTCGCCGTCGATCAACACCAGGCCGGCGGAGGGCGGGACGAGTGTGGCGGCGACGGCCAGCAGGGACGACTTTCCGGACCCCGAGGGACCGATCAGGGACACAAACTCCCCTGCGTGAACCTTGAGGCTCACGTGGTCAAGGGCCTTGAGGGTGCCGTCTCCGTCCGGGTACTCCAGCGTGACGTTGACCAGGGTAAGAGCGGGCTGCTTCAGGGCGGACTTGCTCAGGACTGTATGGTTCACTGCGGAATTCACTAAATATGCCTTTCGAGGAATATACGGGGCGAGGGTCTGGGGACCGGTCAATTGCCGCCGAGGGCGATAAGCGGATCGACGCGGGCGACGCTGCGGACCGCGAGGGCCGCCCCGGCCAGGCCCAGGAGCACGATTCCGGCGATGGGCAGCAGCGTTGTCCCGGGCGTGAGGAGGAACGGCGCCGCCTGGGACGCGAGGACCCCGCCGGCCACACCGGCCAGCCCACCCACCGCGGCGCCGGCCAGCAGAACCAGGGCTGCCTGCGCCATGGCGTCCCGGAGGATGTAGCGGGCGGAACCGCCAAGTGCCTTCAGAACGGCGATGTCCCGGGTGCGCTGGACCGTCCAGACGGTCAGGAAGGCGACAATCACGAGGGCCGAGATGCCGTACAGGAACGCCTGCATCAGCAGCAGCGAGCCGTTCTCGCTCTTGTAGGAGCCGAGGGCCTGGAAGGATCCGTCGACAGTGGTGCTGACGGTTCCCGCGGCTGCGTTGGCGGCGCCCGTATCCGCCCCGGGTCCGGCGTCGGGGTCAAACGTCACGGCCAGCACCGTCGCGGCGCCCGCGGCCTGGATATGTGCCAGTTTCTGCCAATCGGCCAACGTGGTCCACACGACTCCGGTGTGTGAATACCACTGCTCCGGAACGACGGCCGCCACTACGAAGTCGGTGCCGCCCACCGAGGCGCGGCTTCCGATGCTGAGCTCCAGGTCTTTCGCCAGTCCCGCTCCGACGGCGACGGTCCCCTCGGTCAGCGCGACGGGGGCCAGGGGTGTGCCTGGCTCGGTGCCGAAGACCGCAACGCTCGCCGTGCGTGCCGGCACGCCTCCGGCGCCGAGGGCCTGGAAGCGGCTCTGGCTGATCCCTAAGGCGTCGGCCCGGGCGACGCCGTCGCGCGCTGTCCATTCCGCCTGTTGGGCGCGGGTGACTTCGGATTCCGTGAATGAGGCCTTGGGTGGGCTCCCGGCCGGGGGGCCGAAGACCAGCTGGTCGGCCGGCAGGGCGGCGAGGGCCGACGTCGACTGGTTTCCCAGTCCGGCCGTGAGCCCGGAAAGCATGACGAGCAGCAGCGTGATGAGCGCGACCACCGCGCCCATCAGGGCGAATCGGCCCTTGGCAAAGCGGATGTCGCGGATGGCGAGATACATGGTTGTCCTTTTTCGTGACGTTTGCGGCGTTGCTTCCAGCCTTCCGTCCGCCCGGCTCCGAGGCATCGGCCGGCCGGTTGGACCGCCGGCACCGCGCGGACGGCGCCGCGATCAACCGAAAGGTTGATTCCGCCTGCGGCGGGCCGTTTTCCGCAGGAGCCCTGCCCCGCCGGCACTACGCTGGAAGCATGGAGGGCAACGCCAGCAACACGGTCCACGACTGCACTGGACAAGCGGGCACTGGCCACGGGGTCACACAAAACGCCGGCACACCGGATGGTGGCTATCAGCAAGCGGGTACGGAGCCCACCGGGGCGGCCGTCATTCTGCGCGTCCTTCGCGTGAGCCTTCACGTCGGCTTCGCGGTGCTGCTCCTGGTGGCACTGGTGCGGCTCCTGGCCGGCGGAATCACGGGCCAGAGCTGGGTCACCTTGCTGCTGGCCCTGCTGCTGGCCGCCTTTTACCTGGTGGGCACCGTCCTGGAGAAGCGGCACGCTACCAACCGGTCCCGGTTCGATCCGCGGCCCTACTCGGCCTGGTGGCTGGGCGGCGTCAGCGTCCTGTGGTTGCTCCTGGTCTGGACCAGCTCCGACTTCGTCTGGCTGGCTTTCCCGCTGTTCTTCCTGCAGCTGCACGTGCTCCGGCGCCGGCTGGCGCTGCCCGCGATCGCATTCAGCACCCTCTTTGTCATCGGTGCGCTCTGGCTCCACAACGGCGGTGCTGCATCTCCTGATCCGGCCAGTGTGGCGCCGCAGCTGCCCATGGTGCTCGGACCCGCGTTCGGCGCAGCCTTCGCCGTGGTCACCGGGCTGGCCTACCGGGCATTGTTTCTGGAGGCCGAAAACCAGCGGCTGGCGGCCGAGGAGCTCCGCCGCACCCGTGCCGAACTCGCCCGAACCCAGCACGATGCCGGCACCCTGGCCGAGCGCACCCGGCTGGCCCGCGAAATCCACGACACCCTGGCCCAGGGCCTGTCCAGCATTGTGCTGATGGGGCGCGCGGCCGAGAAAGCGCTGGACGACGGCCAACCCGCCGTGGCACGGGAAAGGCTCCGCATTGTCAGGGACACGGCCGCCGCCAATCTTGCGGAGGCCCGCAACTTCGTCCGGGCGCTCCAGTCCCCCGATCTCGAGGACGGCTCCCTGGTGGCCGGTCTCCTCCGGTTGTGTGAGGCGACCGAGGCGGAGACTGCCGCGCGAGGTACCGCACTGCGCTGCCGCCTCGACGTCGAAGGGGTTCCGGTGGAACTCCCGGGCGCCCACCAAACTGCCCTGCTCCGGGCTGCCCAGGCGAGCCTGGCCAACGTCCGGGTTCATGCGCAGGCGCGCACCGCCGTCGTCACCCTTTCGTTCCTGGGCCCGGAAGTGGCCATGGACATCTACGACGACGGCACCGGGTTCGAGCCCGCGGCCTTGCCGGCCCGTCCCGACGGTTCCGGCTATGGGCTGACGTCGCTACGGGAACGCGTGGCCGCCCTCCATGGCCAGCTGGACATCGAGTCTGCCCCGGGAGAGGGAACCGTGGTGGCCATCCGGCTGCCACTGGCGCAAGCGCCTGATTCCGCGCCTGATTCCGTGCCTGGTACCGCTTCAGGTGCCAACGCCGTCTCGGGGCAAGCCAGCGGGGGCCGGCCATGAGCAACATCCGGGTCTTCCTGGTGGACGACCACCCGGTGGTCCGGGCCGGGCTGCGGGCGATGCTGGGTGATCTGCAGGGCATCACCGTGGTGGCCGAGGCCGCCGACGGCGGCGCCGCCGTGGCCGGGCTGGCCAGGCTCCACACCCTGGGCGAGCCCGCGGACGTGGTGCTCATGGACCTGCAGATGGGCGCGGGCATGGACGGCGTGACCGCCACCGGCAAGATCAAGGCCGGAGAGGCTGGGCAGCCGGCGCCTCCGGTGCTCATCCTCACCACCTATGACTCCGACGCCGATATCCTCGCCGCCGTCGAGGCCGGCGCCAGCGGCTACATGCTCAAGGATGCCCCGCCGGAGCAGATCCGCCAGGCGGTGCTCGCCGCCGCGGCCGGCGGGACGGCGCTGGCACCCGAGGTCGCCGCCAGGCTGATGGGCCGGATCAGGAATCCGGAGCCGGCCCTGTCCGCCCGCGAGATCCAGCTGCTCGAGCTGCTGGCCACCGGGATGGGGAACCGGGCGATCGCGAAGCAGCTGTTCATTTCCGAGGCCACGGTCAAGACCCACCTGGTGCACATCTACGGCAAGCTCGGCGTCGACAACCGCACCGCCGCGATCGCCGTGGCCGCGCAGCGCAGGATCATCCGGCGGCCCTAGGCAGCCTGAGGCGTCCCCTGTGCCTGAGTTGGTGACGGTGTGATGCGCCGGTGTTGTGTGCGGGTGCTTTGTGACAGTCCGATGTGACAGGGGAGTTGTCAGTGGTCCGGGGCATAATGGCCGCATGGGGAACACATCCAAACTTTCACTGGCCCTTGTGGGTCTTGTTCTTGGCGCCTCGCTGGTGGCCTGCGGGGACGGCCGGGAGGGCGCAGAAGGCGCCGCCCGGCAGCTCGCCATCGCGGTGTCCGCGCTCGACGTCGGCTCGGTCGCCTTCGAGGGGACGGAATCGGGTGCCGCCAACGCCCAGCTCAAGGAAATATTCCAGGGGCTGGACCCGGACAAACCGGCCGTGCAGGCCGGCGAGCTGACTTTCGAGTCGGACACGGCCACGTTTCCGCTGGACTACACCTGGAAAGTCGGCGCGGAGGAGTGGAAGTACACCGTTTCCGCGCAGCTGAAGAAATCCGGCGACAAGTGGCTTCCGGTGTGGAAGCCGGCCATCCTGGCCCCGGACCTTGCCGACGGGGAGATCATCACCCGTGCCACCCAGACGCCGCAGCGGGCCTCCATCCTGGGCGCCGGCGGCGCCCCGCTGGTCGCGTACCGGCCAGTGGTCAACGTTGGCATCGACAAGCCGGGACTCGGCGGCGCGGACCCCGCCGACTCCGCCACCAAGCTTGCCCAACTGGTCGGTGTCGACCCGGCAGCCTTCGCCCAGCAGGTCGCGGCGGCCGGTCCGGACGCCTTCGTTCGGGCCATCACGTTCCGTGAGGACGGCTCCCGGACCATCACGGACCAGCAAATTTCCGCAATCCCCGGCGGCCGCGCCATCCCGGACAGCCTGCCGCTGGCACCCACCCGCACATTTGCGCGGGCACTGCTGGGTACAGTCTCCGAGGCGAACGCGGAGCAAATCGAGAAGTCCGGCGGCGCGCTCAAGCCCGGTGACACCACCGGAGCCGGGGGCCTGCAGCAGCAATATGACGCGCAGCTGCGCGGAACCGACGGCATCGTGATCCGGGCACAGAAAGCCGGACTCACCGCCGCGGAAATCCAGGCGGCCTCCCCCGACCCGAGGCGGGTGCTGTTCGAGACCGGCATCAAACCCGGAACCCCGCTGAAAACCACCCTGGACCCGAAGCTGCAGCAACTCGCCGAAGACGTGCTTGGCAAGGTCGGCCCCGCATCGGCCATTGTGGCGCTCCGGCCCTCCAGCGGCGCCGTTCTGGCGGCTGCGTCCGGGCCGGGCAGCAACGGCTACGACACCGCGATGCTGGGACAGTACGCACCCGGATCGATCTTCAAGATGGTCGATTCCCTGGCCATGTTCCGCGACGGAATGACCCCCGATTCCAAGGTGGACTGCCCGGCGACCCTCACGGTGGACGGCCGCACCTTCAAGAACGCCGAGGGATACCCCGAGTCCTCCCTGGGCTCCGTGACACTGCGCGACGCCTTCGCGCACTCCTGCAACACCGCGTTCATCAACGCCCGCGACACCGTCAGCCAGGCGCAGCTCGAGTCAGCCGCGACCTCCCTCGGAGTCGCAGTCGAAGCGCCCGCGCTCGGAGCCGCCGCGTTCCTCGGCTCGGTCCCCGGAGAGGCCGAGGGAACGGAACACGCCGCTTCCATGATCGGCCAGGGCAAAGTGCTCCTGTCCCCGCTGGCCGCCGCCATCATGGCCGGCTCGGTAGCCAAGGGTGCCCCAGTGGCCGCCCAGCTGGTATTGAACCCGAATGAAGGTGCCGCTTCCCCGAGCGCCGGCGGCACCGCCACTGCCGGCAGCGGAACCGGTACCGAGCCGGCCGCCCCGTCCTCCGGTGATGCGACGGCGTCGGCCGAGGCACCGGCCAAGGCGGCCGAAACGCCCGTAACGGCAGCGGAAGCCGCGGCGTTGGCTGGCATGATGCGCGCCGTCGTGACCAGCGGGCATGCCGGGTTCCTGGCCTCCGTCCCAGGCGAGCCCGTCGGCGCGAAGACCGGAACGGCTGAGTTCGGCAAGGACACCCCGCCCAAAACCCACGCCTGGATCGTGGCTGTGCACGGTGACCTGGCCGTCGCCGTCTTCGTGGAGGACGGCGGCCTTGGAGCCACCACGTCCGGACCGCTGCTCAAGGAGTTCCTCACCCGGGCCAGCTGAGCAGGAAAATCCGCGCCGCCCGGCTGCGGGAAGACCGTGGGAAGATTGAACGCGTGGCTCATATTGACGTTTCCGGCATCGACTACTTCCTCTCCGACGGCACCCAGCTGCTCAACGGGGTGACGTTCAAGGTCCCGGACGGCACCAAGACGGCGCTGATCGGGCCCAACGGAACCGGCAAGACCACGCTGTTCCGGATCATTTCCGGCGACCTCGTTGCTGATGAAGGCGTGATCGGCCGCTCCGGCAACATGGGGATCATGCGCCAGTTCGTGGGCCAGGTCCGGGATGACTCCACAGTCCGCGACCTACTGGTCTCCGCCGCGCCGCCCGCGCTGGCTGCTGCCGCGCGCACCGTCGACGAGGCAGAGCTTGCCATGGTGGAGCACGATGACGAACCCACCCAGATGGCCTATGCCCAGGCCATCGTGGACTGGGGAGACGCCGGCGGTTACGACGTCGAAACGGTCTGGGACGAGGTCTGCATGGCCGCCCTCGGCCTGCCGTTCGACCGTGCGCAGCACCGCCCGGCGTCGAGCCTCTCCGGCGGCGAACAGAAGCGGCTGGTCCTTGAGGCCCTCTTCGCCGGCCCCGACGAACTGCTGTTGTTGGACGAACCGGACAACTACCTCGACGTTCCGGGCAAGCGCTGGCTCGAAGCCAAGCTGAACGAGTCGAAGAAGACCGTGTTCTTCATCAGCCACGACCGGGAACTGCTCAACAACGCCGCCGGCCGCATCGTCACGCTGGAACCGGGCATCAACGGCGCCGGCGCCTGGATCCACGGCGGCGGTTTCGGCTCCTACGTCGAGGCCCGGGCCGACCGGAACGCGCGCTTCGAGGAGCTGCGCAAGCGCTGGGACGAGGAGCACGTAAAGCTCAAGGAACTCGTCAACATGTACAAGAATAAGGCCGCGTTCCGTTCCGATATGGCCAACCGCTACCAGGCTGCGCAGACCCGGCTCGCGAAGTTCCTCGAGGCCGGTCCGCCCGAAGCCCTGCCGATCGAGCAGAACGTGCAGATGCGGCTCAAGGGCGGGCGCACCGCCAAACGCGCCGTCGTGGCGGAGAAGCTGGAACTGACGGGCCTGATGAAGCCGTTCTCGACCGAGATCTGGTTCGGCGACCGGGTGGGCGTCCTTGGCTCCAACGGTTCGGGCAAGAGTCACTTCCTGCGCCTGCTCGCGACCGGCGGCACGGATCCGGAGCGGGAGCACCTGCCGGTGTCCGAAGTCGAAATCGCGGAAGTGCCGCATGAGGGCACCGTGAAACTCGGCGCCCGGATCCGGCCTGGCTTCTTCGCCCAGACCCACGTCCGGCCCGACCTGCTGGGAAAGACCCTGCTCGAAATCCTGCACCGGGGCGACGAGCACCGCTCCGGGATGGGCCGCGAAGCCGCCGCCGGGGCGTTGGACGGCTACGGGCTGGCGGCGCAGTCCGAGCAGAAGTACGAATCCCTCTCCGGAGGCCAGCAGGCTCGGTTCCAGATCCTGCTGCTACAGCTCTCCGGAGCCACGCTGCTGCTGCTCGACGAGCCCACCGACAACCTGGACCTGCACTCGGCCGAGGCCCTGGAACGGGCGATCGATCACTTCGAAGGCACCGTCCTGGCGGTCACCCACGACCGCTGGTTCGCCCGCACCTTCGACCGCTTCCTGGTCTTCGGTTCCGACGGCAGGGTTTACGAGTCCGCCGAACCGGTCTGGGACGAAAAGCGCGTCGAACGCGCCCGCTAAAGCCAATACGCGTCGCTCAGCGCCGGTTCCGACGGAATCCATGGGCGCTGAGTGACCCTGTGTTGCCGTTGAACCGTGCGCAATATCCGCAACAAATGACTAAGTGATCACGAACCGTTAGCATTTGAGCATGAACACTGATGAGCGGCACCGCCTGATCGGCGGACTGCTTCGCAACCGGGAACAGGTGACGGTGGACGACCTCATGGCCGCCTGCGGTGCCTCCGGCGCCACCATCCGGCGCGACCTCGACACCCTGGCCCTGCACGGCGTGCTGCGGAGGATCCACGGTGGAGCCAAGAGCCTGGTTTTCGGCGGTGAAAACCCGCAATACGGCCAGCGCGAGCTGGAGGACCACACCGCCAAGATGCGGATCGCCGGCGGTGTGGCCGCCATGCTCCAGGACCGGGGACACCTCTGGCTGGACAGCGGGACCACCGCCACGGAGATCGCCCGCCAGTTGCGCCAACGCGAGATGACGATCATGCCGATGTCGTTGCGAGCCGTCACCGCGCTGTCCCTGGACGACGTGCCTGCCGGGCGCCGCCCCGAACTCCTGATGCCGGGCGGCAGCCTCGTCCCCGGTGAACTGTCCTTCCGCGGGCCCATGACGGAATCCAACATCCGCTCGCTGCGCTTCGACACCGCCGTCGTCACGCCCTGCGCCCTGAACCTCAAGGACGGGATGTTGGCCCACGACCTCGACGACGCCGCAGTCAAGCGTGCCGGCCTGGAATCCGCGGCCCGGGTAATCGTCGCGTGCGCCGGATCCAAATGGAACGCCAGCGCCGTCGCCCTTGTCGCATCCCTGGACGCCGTCGACGCCATCGTGACCGACCGACAGCTCAGCCCTGAAGAACTTGACCAACTCGCGCAACACTCGGTGGAAGCAGTGATCGTATGACCAGTACCGCAACCGTCCCGCAACTTAAAGCTGCCACCGGGGCGACCTTCCTTGTCTTCGGGATCAACGGATTAGTGTTCGCCAGCTGGGCGGCCCGCATCCCGGCGGTGACGGAGATCCTGCAGATCACCGCGGGCCAGATGGGAACCCTCCTGCTGTGCCTGGCGGTCGGCTCGCTGATCGCCCTGCCCACGGCCGGCTTCGTCGTCGGGCGGATCGGCACGGCCAACACGGTCCGGGGTGCCGGCCTTGTGGCCGCGTCGGCCGGCGTCGGCGTCGCGCTGTCCCTGATGGCGGCCTCCGTCCCGGGGACGGCGATTGCCCTGTTCTTCTTCGGGATTGGCGTCGGGCTCTGGGACGTTTCGCAAAACATTGAAGGTGCCGACGTCGAACACCGGCTCGGGCGGACCATCATGCCGCAGTTCCACGCGGCCTTCAGCGGTGGCGCGTTCGTCGGCGCCCTGATCGGCGCCGGACTCTCCACCCTGGGCGTCGGGCTCCCGGAGCACCTGCTGGTCATAGCCGCCGTCGTCGCCATCCTGACCACGGTGGCCCCGCGGTACTTCCTGCCGCACGTGCCCGCCGAGGTACCCGCCGAAGGGGACACCGACCACGCAAAGGGCGGGTTGGCCTGGCGGGACGGCCGCACGCTGCTGATCGGCGTCGTCGTTCTCGGCGCCACCCTGACGGAAGGCGCCGGCAACGACTGGATCGCCAAGGCCGCTGTTGACGGCCTGGGCGCCGAACAGTCCACGGGGGCGCTGCTCTTCGCCGCCTTTGTGCTCGCAATGACCGCCATGCGCTTCTTCGGCGGCCGGGCGATCGACGTCTACGGCCGCGTGGCCGTGCTCCGCGCCAGCATGGCCGCGGCAGCCGCGGGCCTCTGCCTCTTCGTCTTCGCAGGAACCATCTGGCTGGCGGCTGCCGGTGCCGTGCTCTGGGGCGTGGGCGCGGCCCTCGCATTTCCGATCGGGATGTCCGGCGCGGCGGATGACCCCAGGAAGGCGGCCGCCCGGGTGTCCGTCGTCTCCACGCTGGGCTACGTTGCCTTCCTGGCCGGGCCGCCGCTGCTGGGCTACCTGGGCGACGTCACCGGTATCAGGGCCGCCCTGCTGGCGATCGGGATTCCGATTCTGGTGGCCCTGGTGCTGGCTGGAGCCGCGAGGCCCTTGCGCTCGAGGTAATTGCTCGTGAACTAGCCGCGCCCGCCCGGACCGCTGAACTCGCCTGCGGCCTGCCTCTCCGGCAGTATGGTGGTCAAATGCGATCCATGCTGAGGAAGGCCCCCGGCCGGCTGTCGAAATTCGACCGCAAACTCGTCCGTGCCGTCTCCAATCTGCCGGGCGGAGGCCATGACGACTTCTTCCGCCGCCTGTCCGCTGCCGCCAACAAAGGCAAACTCTGGTTCTGCGTTGCCGGGGCCATGGCCCTGGTGCCCGGAAAGACGCGCCGGGCAGCGGTACATGGGCTGATCGCCCAAGGCGTGGCGTCGGCAGTGACGAACCTCGTGTTCAAGACCCTCCTGCCGCGGACGCGCCCCCTGCCCGAACACCTTCCGGTCTTCCGCTTCGTTCACCCGCAGCCGACAAGTTCGTCCATGCCGTCCGGCCACTCGGCCTCAGCGGTGGCGTTCGCGCTCGGAGTGGGCATGGTCCGCCCGGCTCTGGGCGCGGCGGTTGCCCCCGTTGCAGCCGGGGTGGCCTACTCCAGGATCCACACCGGGGCCCATTGGCCCTCGGACGTGCTGTTCGGTTCCGCGATCGGCGCCGGCGCGGCCATGGTGACGCGGAAGTGGTGGCCCGTCCGGCCGCCGTTCCCCGAAACCCGCCGCGCCGCCGTCCGCGCCGCGGAACTCCCGGAGGGAGAGGGGCTCGGCATCGCCGTCAACACCCTCGGCGGGTCCTATGCTGACGAGACAGTTGACGCCCTGCAAAAAACATTCCCCAAAGCGTATATAAAGAAAATCGCGCCCGACGAGGCCATCGACGCGGGCATCGCCCAGGTCGCAACACGGCCGGGCATTGCGGCGCTGGGCGTCTGGGGCGGGGACGGAACCGTGGGTGCCGCGGCCGCCGCCGCCGTCGAACGTTCCCTCCCGCTGCTGGTGCTCCCCGGCGGAACGCTCAACCACTTCGCCCGCGACGCCGGGACGCCCACCCTGGTGGCGGCGGTCCAGGCGGGCTCGCGCGGCGAGGCCGCCGTGGCCGACGTCGGCCACGTGAGCGTCGAACGCGGGCGCGCCGACAGCCCCGAGCACCTCGAACTGATCATGCTCAACACGGCCAGCATCGGTCTCTACCCGAATCTGGTCCGCCGGCGCGAACAGCTCCAGCCGGCACTCGGGAAACCCTTGGCCGGAGTGGTGGCCATGTTCCGGACCTTTGCGGCCGGCACCCCCACCACCCTGATCGTCAACGGAGTGCGGCACCGGCTGTGGATCCTGTACATCGGCCGCGGGCGCTACTACCCCCGCGACCACGCGCCGCTGGTGCGCCCCGTGCTGTCGGACGGGATCCTGGACCTGCGGATGATCACTGCCGATGAGCCGTTCGCCCGGCTGCGGCTGCTCTGGGACGTGCTCACGGGCACCGTGGGCACGTCCGGGATCACCCATCTGAGCGAAACGGACCGCATCACCGTGGAACCGGGGAACGGGCCCATGGTGCTGGCCGTCGACGGAGAGGTCATGCCCGGGGTGCGGAGCGTGGAATTCACGGTTCGCCGCGACGCACTGACCTACTATTCACCGCTCGGCTGAGCCGCGCCCGCCACACAGATCCACGGCCAGATCCGCGGCGGGCGGGCGTGTCATCCTCCCGGACTACCCTGATTCGCCCCTGAATCATCCCTGAGACCGGCGAAATACGGTGACGGCCTCGGTAGCGTGGGGTGCAGACGGGCCCGTGACTGCGGTGACCCGGACCATCTCCCGCTACGCAAAGGAACGCTTCCATGATCGAAGCACGAGGCCTGACCAAGGTTTACGGCGACAAGACCGCCGTCGCCGGCGTCAACTTCACCGTCGAAGCCGGCCGGGTCACCGGCTTCTTGGGTCCGAACGGGGCCGGAAAATCCACCACCATGCGCATGATCATGGGGCTGGACCGGCCGACGTCGGGCTCAGTGACCGTCAACGGGTCGCCGCTGGCCGGGCACGCTGCCCCGCTGCGCGACGTCGGCGCACTGCTCGACGCCAAGGCCGTCCACACGAGCCGCTCCGCCTACAACCACCTGCTGGCCATGGCCGCGACCCACAGCATCCCCAAGAAACGGGTCCACGAAGTCATTGAGATGACCGGGCTGGCCGAGGTGGCCAAGAAGAAGGTGGGCGGCTTCTCGCTGGGCATGGGCCAGCGGCTGGGCATCGCCGCCGCCCTCCTGGGCAACCCGCAGACCGTGATCCTGGACGAGCCCGTCAACGGTCTTGACCCGGAAGGGGTGGTGTGGGTCCGCAACCTGGTGAAGTATCTGGCCTCCGAGGGCCGTACGGTCTTCCTCTCCAGCCACCTCATGAGCGAAATGGCCGTCACGGCGGACCATCTGATCGTGATCGGCCGCGGAAAGATCATTGCCGACGCCCCCATCCAGGAAATCATCACCGGCAAGGGCCAGGGCCGCACCCGGGTCCGCACCGACCAGCCGGACCGGCTCATGCAGCTGCTGGCCGGAACCGGCGTCTCGGTGGAGGCCCGGGAGCGCGAACTCCTCGAAGTCACGGGCCTGGACCCGCGGCAGATCGCCACCGCAGCGCTGGAGAACCACGTCATGATCTACGAACTCACCCCGCTGCAGGCCAGCCTCGAGGAGGCCTACATGGAACTGACCAAGGATGAGGTCGAATACCACTCGCTGATCACCACGGGCGCCGTGCCCGTCGAAGCCGGAGGCAACTAAGCCATGAGTTCCACAACCGTTGAATCCACGCCCTCGCCCCGCGGCGCCGAAACCCGGGAGCAGCGGTCCGGAGACGGCAGCAGTTCCGGCCCCGGCCCCAGCTTCCTGCGGGTCCTCAACTCCGAATTCATCAAGTTCCGCACGCTGCTCTCCACACTGATCCTGCTCGGCTCCACAGTGGTGGTCATGGTGGGGTTCGGGGCGCTTTCGGCCTGGGGTACGGGCCAGTTCTCCCAGGCCGCGGCCCAGGACCCGGAGGCGGGCGCCAGATTCGCGGCCCAGGGCGGTGACCTCGCCGTCAGCGTCCCGACTTCCGGCATCGCGTTTGCCCAGCTGATCCTGGGCTCCCTCGGCGTGCTGCTGATGAGCTCCGAGTTCACCACCGGCATGGCCCGGTCCACGTTTGCGGCGGTGCCCAAGCGCATCCCGGCGTTCGCGGCCAAGCTCGTGGTGGTGGTGCTGACCTCCTTCGTCATCACCGCCGCCTCCACCCTGGTGGCCGGGTTCGTGTCAGTGCCGATCCTGGATAACTACGGCCTCGGCCTGGACCTGGGCAGCTCACAGTCGGTCAAGCTGCTCGTGGTGAACAGCATCTATGTGGCAGCGGTCGCGGCGATCGGCATGGCCCTGGGCACCCTGATCCGCAATTCGGCGGGCGGGATCATGAGCCTGGTCGGGCTGTTCTTCGTGGCGCCCATCGCGTTCCAGCTCATTCCGGGCGACTTCTTCGTGGAGGCCCGCAAGTACCTGCCCGGCAACACCGTGGAGCCGCTGACCGCCGTCGAGCATCTCCCGGACACCCTCGAAGCCTGGCAGGCCGGCCTGGTGCTGGGCGCCTGGGTTGTGGTCCCGGTGCTCCTGGCCGGCATCCTGCTCAAGAAGCGGGACGTCTAAGCCGGGCCCACGGGCCCAGCGTCTAGGCTCAAAGCATGATCGATGCAGTACCTGTAAGGGATGCGTCGGCCGGTCCGGCCGACGCGTCCCTCGCCGAACTCACCGCCCGCCGCCGCGGCCGGCTCCGGCGCTACCTGCTGGCCAACCCGCGGGTCATGGATGTCCTGGTGGTGCTCTGCTACCTGGTCCTGGTCACGCCCACGGCGGTCGAGTCGATCCTGCACGGCGACTGGCCGGTGGCCGTCCTGCTCGCCGCGGCCGCGCCGGTCCTGCTCTTCCGGCGGGCCTATCCCGTGCAGGTGGCGGCGGCCGTCGGGGCGCTGGAACTGGCCGTCACCTTCCTGCATCCTTGGGGATCCAACGTCTCGGCCGGGCTCTGGTTTTCGCTGTATGCCGTCGCGGTGGTCCGCTCGCGGCGGTTCGCCTTTGCGGCCCTGGCCCTGACCACCGCCCCGCTTCTGCTCCTGTACTTCCTGCTGGCCGTGGGCCCGTTGGACGGGCGGCTGCCGGACATGGCGGTCCGCACGCCGGAGAATTTCCAGCTGCTCACGTCCATCGCGGCCGGCATCGGCATCACGCTGTCCAACGTGATCGCCACGGGGATCGGGATCTCGGTGCGGCAGCGTCGCGAGCACGAGCACGAGATCGCCGCCTGGGCCGCCCGGGCCCAGCAGCTCGGTTCGGTCACGGAACGGAACCGGATCGCGCGCGAAATGCACGACGTCGTGGCGCACTCGCTGACGGTCATGATCAGCCTGTCGGACGGCGCCGCCGTCGTGGTCAAGAAGGATCCGGCGCGCGCCGCCGGCGTCCTGGCCGAACTCTCCCGGACCGGACGCACAGCGCTGGCCGACATGCGGCGCGTCCTTGGCGTGCTGCGCGAGGACGCCGCCACGGGACACGCCCCGCGTGGGCCGCTGGTGGCCGCAGGCAGCCTGGCCACACTGCTGGAGGGCTTCCGCACCGCGGGACTGCCGCTGCATTACACGCACACCGGCCCGTCGCTGCCCGGCGATGCGGCGTTCCAGCTGACCGTTTACAGGATCGTGCAGGAGTCGCTGACCAATGTGCTGCGCTACGGCCGTGCGCTCAGCCGCGTGGATGTCAGCATTGTCCGCAACGGTTCCCGGGTCACCATTGAAGTGGTCGACGACGGCAGGGGCACCGTTGACTCCGGCACCGCCGGGGCCGGCGCACAGGCGAAGCCCGATTCACTGGACACCTACGGCACCGGGCACGGAATTGCCGGGATGCGGGAGCGGGCCAGGATCTACGCGGGCACCGTGCACGCCGGGCGCGCGGGTGAGCGCGGCTGGCGCGTGCACGCGGAACTGAATTGCAATGGCGAAAATGCCACGGACACAGGGGGGGACAATGCTCGACAACGGACCGGTACGCGTTCTGCTGGTGGATGACCAGCCGCTGCTTCGGATGGGCTTCCGGCTGATCCTGGAGGGCGAAGACGATTTGTGCATCGTGGGCGAGGCGTCCAATGGTGCCGAGGCGGTCCGCCACGTCCGGGAACTCGCGCCCGACGTCGTCCTGATGGATGTGCGGATGCCGGTGCTGGACGGGATCGAGGCCACCCGGGCCATCGCGGCCTCGGGTTCGGAGGCCAAGATCATCATCCTGACCACCTTTGACCTCGATGAATACGCCTTTGCCGGGCTGCGGGCCGGGGCCTCGGCGTTTCTGCTCAAGGACGTGGCGCCGGCGGACCTGATCAGCGCGGTGCGGGTGGTGGCCAGCGGCGATGCCGTCGTGGCCCCGCGGGTTACCCAGCGGCTGCTGGAGACCTATGTCCGCGGCGCCGGTGCCGGCATGGATCCTGCCGCAACGGACCGCGACGGCGGCGGCCAGCGCGCTGGGGCGGACGACGGCGGCCAGCTGGCCGGCAGCCCGGCACGGCCGGCGAGGGATCCGTTGCTGGAGGACCTGACGCCTCGCGAAAACGAGATGCTCGGAGCGATGGCGGAGGGGCTCTCCAACGCCGAAATCGCGCACAGGTACTTCCTGTCGGAGGCCACAGTCAAGACGCACGTGCGCCGGATCCTGACCAAGCTCCACCTCCGTGACCGTGTCCAGGCTGTCGTGTACGCGTACGAGACCGGCCTGGTGGTGCCAAGCAACGCAGACTACTGACGGGAGCGGCCTGCCGGCCGTGCGGGCCCGTTACCGCTGGGTAGAGCCTGAAGCAGTGGTTTCAGGCACATTGCGGAATTGCCCATGAGGCAACTTTTGTTGTGCCCGACGCCTTCCTGTTGGGGGATGGCCCGGTCATGCGGGTCGTCATTTGTGGGATTGCACAAGACGGAGCGTGCGCCGGGCGGTCTAGTGTGAAACGACACTGTGGTCCGCCGCACAGCACGGATTCGATTCCGTGCCGGCAAAGAGCGGGCCTGAACCCCCCCACGAAGGACGGCGCTTCCATGCCCGCTGACCAGCAGCTCTCAAAATCCCTGAAACCCAGGCATCTGTCCATGATCGCCATCGCCGGCGTGATCGGCGCCGGACTGTTTGTCGGTTCGGGTGCGGCGATCCAGCAGGCCGGCCCGGGCATCCTGGTTGCCTACGCCGCGGCGGGACTCGTCGTCATCCTCGTTATGCGGATGCTGGGCGAGATGGCTGCGGCTAACCCGGAAACCGGCTCGTTTTCCACCTACGCGGACAAGGCCCTGGGCCGCTGGGCCGGGTTCAGCATCGGCTGGCTGTACGCATGGTTCTGGATTATTGTCCTTGGCATCGAGGCCACGGCCGGGGCCGCGATCATGCACCGCTGGGTCCCCGGCATTGACCAGTGGGTATGGGCGCTTATCCTCATGGTGCTGCTGACGCTGACAAACCTGGGGTCCGTGAAGTCGTATGGCGAGTTCGAGTTCTGGTTCGCTTCCATCAAGGTCGCCGCGATCGTGCTCTTCCTGCTCTTCGGCGCTGCCGCGATCCTCGGCCTCGTCCCCGGCGTTCCGGCGCCCGGCCTGGACAACCTGATCGGCAACGGCGGGTTCATGCCCAACGGCCCCGGCGCCGTCCTGGCCGGCATCCTCGTGGTCGTCTTCTCCTTCTTCGGGGCGGAAATTGCCACCATCGCCGCCGGTGAATCCGAGAACCCGGTCGACGCCGTCAAGAAGGCCGTGAAGTCCACGGTCTGGCGCATCCTCGTCTTCTACATCGGCTCCATCGCCATCGTGGTCACCCTGCTGCCCTGGAACTCCGCCTCCGTCGCCAAGAGCCCATACGTTGCGGTCATCGAACTCTTCGGCATCCCGGGCGCCGGAACCATCATGGACATTGTGGTGCTGACCTCGGTGCTCTCCTGCCTGAACTCGGGCCTCTACACCGCGAGCCGCATGCTGTTCTCGCTCTCCCGCCGCGGCGACGCCCCCAAGTCATGGATGCGGATTTCGAAGCGCGGCGTGCCTGCGGCGGCCGTGCTGGCCTCCACGGTGGTCGGTTTTGTCACCGTAGGCCTGAACTACATTGCCCCGGACACGGTCTTCCTGTTCCTGGTCAACACCTCCGGCGCCATCGCGCTGTTCGTGTGGCTCGTGATTGCCTCCTCCCAGCTGATCCTGCGCCGCCGCATGGGCGCCGCCGCCAAGGACCTCCAGCTGAAAATGTGGTTCTTCCCGTACCTGACCTGGCTGTCAATCGTCAGCATCGTGGCCCTGCTGATCGGCATGGTGATCCTGGAATCCACGCGGGAATCGCTCCTGCTCTCGCTGGCTCTGGCCGCCGTCGTGGTGGGGATCGGCGTGTTCCGCTACCGCAGCAACGGCTCCAAGGCCACCGTTCCGGCAGCAGGTGCCGCCGGGACCCCTGCCGGGGACGCCACGGTGGCTGACGCCGACGCTGCTGCCGACGAAGCTGCCGGCGCTGCCGCCGAGGGCACCGCGGTGGGCGCCCGCCCGGGGTCGTAGGTCCGGGTCTGATAGCTCCGGGTCTGATTTAGGCGAGGGTCAGTCGGGTTTGGATCTGTTTTAGGGCGAGGGCCTGCCCAGGTTCGGGTCTGTTTTAGGGCGAGGGCCTGAGCCGGGCCGGGGTCTGTTTCGGGAAAAGGTCTGCCCAGATTCCGGTCACGGGCAGCCCGGGCGCAGGTTTGGGCCACGGGTAAGCCGGGCGCAGGTTTGGGCCACGGTTACGCCGGGCGCAGCTCGCCCGGGCCGGCCCCACACCACCGGACATGCTCTCCCCCGGCGCCCAGCGGTGGACATAGTGGCATTATGTCCATCCTTTGGCCCGAGGCGTGGGCATGTCCGTGGGGCACGCGGGACATGCCCATTCCCAGATGCGGAAAGTGGGCATGTCCGGCGTAAACGGGGACATGTCCATTCGCGGGTGCGGATGGGAGCCCGGTCCGCGGGGAAGACGGGACATGTCCATTCGCGCGTGCGGGTGGGAGCCCGGTCCGCGGGGAAGACGGGACATGTCCATTCGCGGGTGCGGGTGGGAGCCCGGTCCGCGGGGAAGACGGGACATGTCCATTCGCGGGTGCGGATTGGGGGTGCGCTCGGCGGGGTAAACGGGGACATGTCCATTCCAGGCTGCACGCGGAAGGGCCGGCCCGTAAGGCATGCGGGACATGTCCAGTCCCGGTGCCGACCAATGGACATACTGGCATTATGTCCATCATTGGGCGCGAGGCATGGGCATGCCCGTGGGGGCGCGGGGGACATGTCCCTATTCCCGGGCTTTGCGGAGGGCATGTCCAGTCAAGGCACAGTCGATTCACAGGCACAGCCGCTTCACAGGAAGGGACTAGCCAGCCCATAGCGCTGCCGGGTTCGATGGGATCATGACAAAAAGGCCCCTGCCCCCGTACGAGCCGCACCCCAACCATGACCGCGGCCTGGAATTCGATCTCTCCACCCTCATGAGCCGCCGCTCGCTGGGCATGTTCCTCGGCGCGGGAACGGCCGCCGCCCTGGCCGCCTGCACCCCAGGCGGCACCAGCGGCAGCGCGACCTCGGCTCCGGCCGCAGGGACGTCGGCGGCGTCCGCGCCCACCACTTCGGCCGCGGCAGCAACAACGACGGCGTCCGCCACTCCGACGCTGACCCGGGCGATCGCCGAGTGCGGGGTCGAAATACCGCAGGAAACCGCCGGTCCGTTCCCCGGTGACGGTTCCAACGGGCCCAACGTCCTCGAAGCGTCCGGGGTGGTCCGCCAGGACATCACGTCCAGCTTCGGGACCTCCACCAGCAAGGCCGAGGGCGTGCCGCTGACCGTCACGCTGACGCTGCTCGACAACGCCAACGGCTGCACCCCGCTGGCCGGCGCCGCCGTCTACGCCTGGCACTGTGACCGCGAGGGCAGGTACTCCATGTACGATTCCGGGCTCCAGAACGAGAACTACCTGCGCGGCGTCCAGGAGGCCGACGCCAACGGGCAGGTCACGTTCAAGACCATCTACCCCGGCGCCTACAGCGGCCGCTGGCCGCACATCCACTTCGAAGTGTTCGAGTCCATGAGCAATGCGACGGCGGCCGGCCAGGTCCTGGCGGTGTCCCAGATTGCACTGACCGAGGCGGCGTGCAAAGAGGTCTACGCGTCGGCCCGCTACGAATCCAGTGCGCAGAATTTTCCCCGCACCACGCTGAAATCCGACAACGTTTTTGGCGACGACGGCGGGATCTACCAGCTGGCCGCGATGAGCGGCTCGGTAGCGGCGGGCTACGCCGCCGGTCTCAACGTCACCGTCTAGCCCAGGCGGACACCGGCACCGGCCCTCTGCGTGCCGGCGGTCCGGCACCCCGGCGCCAGGGGCCAGGTGCGAGCCCGGCGTCAGGCCCTTCCCCGGGCCCAGCCCGGCGCGCCACCCGGGACCAGGCCGAACCCAGCCCCTTCCCCGGGCCCAGCCCGGCGCCCCACCCGGGACCAGGCCGGACCCAGGCGCCGGCCCCGGCCGCCCGGCACCGCGCCCGGGGGCCCGTGCGTGCCGGGCTAGACTCGGAGCCATGCCAACACCGAGCACTGCCGAAGAGCACATCCAGGACCTCGGCGCGTACGTCAGCGCGTCGCCGTCGAGCTTCCACGCCGTCCACGAAGCCGCGCGCCGGCTGGACGCGGCGGGCTTCACGGGCCTGGATGAACTGCTGGCCTGGCCGGAGCCACAGGCCGCAGCTGCCGGCAAGTTCTACGTGATCCGCGACGGCGCCCTTATCGCCTGGGTGGTGCCCACAGGTGCCGGACCGACCACGGGTTTCAACATCCTCGGCGCCCACACGGACTCGCCGTCCTTCAAACTCAAGCCGAAGCCCACAACAGGCAAATTCGGCTGGCTGCAGGCCGGCGTCGAAGTCTACGGCGGGCCCCTCCTGAACTCCTGGCTGGACCGCGAACTCCAGCTCGCCGGCCGGCTCGTCATGCGCGACGGCACACAGCACCTCACGGCCACAGGCCCGCTGCTGCGCTTCCCGCAGCTCGCCATCCACCTGGACCGGTCCGTCAATGACGGCCTGGCCCTGGACAAACAGCAGCACATGAATCCGGTCTTTGGCCTGGGCGATCCCGCCGACGAGGACCTGCTTGGGCTCCTCGCGGACAGGGTTACCGGTGCCGCGGTGGATCCGGCGCAGATCGGCGGGTACGACGTCGTCATTGCGGACACCCAGGCCCCGGCCGTGTTCGGCGCGCGGGGCGAATTCTTCGCTTCCGGCCGGCTCGACAACCTCTCCGCGACGCACGCCGGGCTCACCGCGCTGATCGCCCACGCCGCCGGGCCGCTTCCGGGCGGCGCGCCGATCGCCGTGCTGGCCGCCTTCGACCACGAGGAAATCGGCTCAGCGTCCCGCTCCGGAGCGTGCGGACCCATCCTGGAAGACGTCCTCGTGCGAATCTCCGACGGGCTCGGAGCCTCGGCAAGCCAGCGGCGGCAGGCCTTCGCGGCGTCCTTCTGCGTCTCGGCGGACGCGGGCCATGCCGTGCACCCGAACTATCCGGAGCGGCACGATCCCGCCAACCGGCCGGTCCTCAACGGCGGACCACTGCTGAAGATCAATGCCAACCAGCGCTACGCGACCGACGCCGCCGGGGCCGCCCTCTGGGCGCGGCTGTGCACCGACGCCGGGATTCCCTACCAGGAATTCGTCTCCAACAACGTGATGCCGTGCGGCTCGACGATCGGCCCGCTGACCGCCACCCGGCTGGGGATCCGGACGGTCGACGTCGGCGTGCCCCTGCTCTCGATGCACTCGGCACGCGAGCTCTGCGGGGTCCAGGACCCGCACCGGCTGGCCACGGTGACCCGGACGTTCTTCCGGACGGCGGCGTAAGGTCCCCGCGCGGACTACGCGGCGACCCCGACCACGAGGTTGATGGTGGTAGCCAGGATGATTGTCCCGAAGAGGTAGGACAGCAGGCTGTGCTTGAGTGCTTCTGCCCGGATGCCGTGGTTCTGCAGGGCGGTGTCCGAGACCTGGTACGTCATGCCAAGGCTTGTGGCCAGGTAGGCGAAGTCGGTGTACTGCGGCGGCCGGCTCTGGTTGAAGTCGATGCCGCCCACCTTGGAGCCTGCCTTCTTGCCCGTGCCGTAGTACAGCTCCGCGTAGCGCAGTGTGAAGAGCGTCTGCACCAGCGTCCAGGACAGTGCCACCGAGACCAGCGCGAGCAGCCCGCCCCCGATCCGGGACACGATGTCCGTGTTGTTGTGGGAATCCACGATGACCGCCCCGGCCGCCGCCAGGCTGGCCACATTTGCTCCCAGGATGAGCAGGTCCGTGGTGCTCCGCGACGGATCCTCCGCTGTTGCGTGCAGCCGTGTGTCCGCCGGATCGAGGCGGCCGATGACCAGCCACACCCAAACGATGTAGGTCAGCGCAGCCCCGCACCAGCCAATTGTGGGCGCCTGCACCCAGTGCCCGGCGAGGCCGGCTGCCGTAGCGGCAAGCAATCCCGCCAGCAACATGACAGCGAAACGCAGGCGGCTCTTCCTGGTGCGCACGGCACGTCGGTGCGGGGATCCGGTGTTCATTCCCTGATCATGGCATGCCGACGGCGGCCGTCCCGCCGCACCAGTTGTCCACATGCGGACCGACACTCTTCCTGGCCCGGCCGCAGGGCCATACGGTAGGGGCACGGAATCGCGGAAACCGGTCCGGATGCACTAAGCTATTGAAGTCTGTGCTGCGCCCTGCCTCCGTTCCGGCGGCCGGGCATTGCATGACACCGCAAATGAACCTCCTGTTACGGAAATGCCGTAACCGCTTAGCCCAAAGGAGGTGGGTTCACATATGCGTCCTTACGAATTGATGGTAATCATCGACCCCGAGGTCGAAGAGCGTGCCGTTGAGCCGTCGCTTCAGAAGTTCCTGAACGTCATCACCAACGATGGTGGAACCATCGAAAAGGTTGACATCTGGGGCCGTCGTCGCCTGGCTTACGAAATCCAGAAGAAGTCCGAAGGTATCTACGCCGTGGTGAACTTCACCTCTGAGCCGGCTACCGCCAAAGAACTTGACCGCCAGCTGAGTCTCAACGAGACCATCATGCGCACCAAGATCACCCGCCCCGAAGAGCAGAAAGTTGTTGCTGAGTAATTCAGCGACCAACCTTCAATCTTCATCCCCGCAGGAACGCACAAGGAGGCAGTAGATGGCAGGCGAAACCACTATCACGGTTGTCGGTAACCTCACCAATGACCCCGAACTCAGGTTCACACCGTCCGGTTCGGCTGTAGCGAATTTCACCATCGCGTCTACTCCCCGCACCTTCGACCGGCAGTCCAATGAGTGGAAGGACGGGGAAACCCTGTTCCTCCGCGCATCGGTCTGGCGCGAAGCAGCCGAAAACGTCGCCGAATCCCTGACCAAGGGCATGCGCGTGATCGTCTCCGGCCGCTTGAAGAGCCGTTCCTACGAAACAAAAGAAGGCGAGAAGCGCACCGTTATCGAGCTCGAGGTCGATGAAATCGGCCCGAGCCTGCGCTACGCCAATGCCAAGGTCAACCGCACCCAGCGCTCCGGCGGTCAGGGTGGACAGGGTGGCTTCGGCGGCGGCAACAGCGGCGGTGGCTTCGGTGGCGGCCAGGGCGCAAGCCAGGGCGGCAACACCGGCGGAACATGGGGCGGCAACCAGCCCGCCGCGCAGGAAGACCCGTGGGCCACGCCCGGGGTCAGCAATGCGGGCGGCGGCTGGGGCAACGGCCCGGATTCCGAACCTCCCTTCTAAACAACATCTAAGGTCCGGCGACGAAAACCGCCTGGACGCCGCAAGGCGACCGGGTGCAGACCGCGCCGGATCACCACCATCCCGTGGATCAATATCCACGGGCTCCATCGAATAGGAGCTCCACGATGGCTAAGGCTGAACTCCGTAAGCCCAAACCAAAGTCCAACCCCTTGAAGGCCGCTGACATCACTGTCATCGACTACAAGGACGTAGCATTGCTGCGCAAGTTCATCTCCGACCGCGGAAAGATCCGCGCCCGTCGCGTCACTGGCGTCACGGTGCAGGAACAGCGCAAGATCGCCCAGGCAATCAAGAACGCCCGCGAAGTTGCTCTGCTGCCTTACTCCGGCGCTGGCCGCGGCTAAGGAAGGGATTAACTAACATGGCAAAGCTCATTCTGACCCACGAAGTAACCGGTCTCGGTGCTGCTGGCGATGTTGTCGAGGTCAAGGACGGTTACGCACGTAACTACCTGCTGCCCCGCAACTTCGCCCTGACCTGGTCCAAGGGCGGCGAGAAGCAGGTTGAGTCCATCAAGGCTGCTCGCGTTGCCCGCGAGCACGCTTCCCTGGAAGACGCTCAGAAGCAGGCCGCTGCACTCTCCGCCAAGCCGGTCAAGCTGATCGTCAAGGCTGGCGCAACCGGTCGCCTGTTCGGCACCGTCAAGCAGGGCGACGTCGCCGACGCTGTTGAGGCCGCTGGCCTGGGCCGCATCGACAAGCGCAAGGTTGAACTGCCGGCACACATCAAGTCGACCGGTTCCTACCAGGCAAACGTCCGTCTGCACGACGACGTTTCCGCTGTGATCGAACTCGACGTAGTCGCAGGCAAGTAGCCCTCACCGGCTGCAGTCCTGAACTGCTGGAAGGCCCCCGCCTCCGGACCCTTAAGAGGGACCGAAGGCGGGGGCCTTCTGCTTTAGCCGTGCAAATTCAAGCCGTGCCAATTCAAGGCTGCCGATTCAAACCTGCCAATTCAACCCGGTCAATCCGAGCCCTTGAGCCCCCAGGCGGGGTGGGCTGCACTCAGCCGTGGTGCAGCTCCGTGGTGACATGCCGGTAGCCGAGCCGAACCAGTTCCGCCAGCACGGCCTCGTCGACGTCGTCGAGCTTGTTGACGTACAGGCACCCGGCGCCGACCTTGTGCTTGCCCAGCCTGCCGAGCAGTTCGGCGGCCTCCGGCCCGTACGTGAGGCCATAGAGCGACAGGCTGGATTTCCTGGGGGAGAATCCGACTGCCGCGGCGTCGCCCTCCCTGCCGCTCGCGTACTTGTAGTGGTAGCGGCCGAAGCCCACAATCGTCGGACCCCACATTTGCGCCGGTTCCCCCGTGATTTCGGACATCAGCGCCAGCAGACGGAGCCCGTCGCCGCGCCGGACCGGATGCTCGACGGCGGCCAGGAAGTCCTCCACCGACGCGCCGGTTGCCTGCGTTTTGTTTTCAGCCATGACGGCAGTCTGGCAGAGTGCGGCACTCCTGTCAGGCAACGCGAGGGCCCGGGAATAAATCCAGGCACCCGCCGCTTCTAGAGGTAGATGCAAACGCATGTAAAAGCGTTGCTGACCAGGATTCAACTTAGGAGCACTCCGTGGAAACCCGCCGTATCACCGTTATCTCCGCCGGACTCGGCGTCCCCTCGTCGAGCCGCCTGCTGGCAGACCAGCTGGCGGCCTCGGCCGAACGGCAGCTTGCCGCAGCCGGCTACGCCGTGGACATCGAGGTTGTGGAGCTGCGGGACCTCGCCGTGGACATCGCCAACAACTTCGTGACCGGCTATGCGGCTCCCCGGCTGGCCGAAGTGATCGCCGGCGTCGAGGCCTCTGACGGCCTGATCGCCGTCAGCCCCGTGTTCAGCGCCTCCTACAGCGGACTTTTCAAGTCCTTCATCGACGTGCTCGATCCCAAGGCGCTGGAAGGCAAGGCGGTTCTGCTCGGGGCCACCGCCGGCACGGACCGGCACCAGATGGTGCTGGACTTCGCGATGCGGCCGCTCTTCACCTACCTGCGCACCCGGACCGCCGCCACCGCGGTCTTCGCCGGACCGCAGGACTGGGGGAACAACGACGACGACGGCGGCTCGCCGCTCTCGGTGCGCGTGGACCGGGCAGCGGGGGAGTTCGTCGGCCTGCTGCGCGACTCAGGGCCGCAGCAGAAGCCGGCCGCGCTGGAATCCCTACCGTTTGAGCAGCTGCTCGCCGGGATCAGCAGCCAGCGGTAAGGCCTGCCGGGCCTTTCGAACCCGCCGGGCTTTCGACCCTGCAGGGCCGTCCGAACCTTTTGGTCGGTCCGCTCGTTGTCCGGGACATGAAGTGTCCCGTGGATTCTATTGACCTGATCATGAGTGAACGCAGCGGTGTGGAGATCGACTACTGCCCCCAGTGCCGCGGAGTGTGGCTGGACCGGGGGGAGCTGGACAAGATCATCGACCGTGCGGCGGAGTCCCTGGGCCCTGCAGCAGCCGTCCCCGCGGCCCCGCAGCCGCCGGCGGCGTTCCCGCCTGCGGCGCACATTCCGCCGCCGCTGTACAACCTCGACCCCCGCCGGGATGACCGGCGCCCCGACGACCGCCGCTATGACGACCGCAGGTACGATGAGCGCCGCGACCGTCCGCGCCCTGATCAGTCGCGCACAGAACAGTCGGGGTATCAGCAGCCGCGTTACGATGAGCGCCGCCGCCCCAAGAAGAAGGAAGGCTGGCTGGGGGACCTGTTCGACTTCTAGTCCGGCGGATTCCGGCTTGCCACGCGGAGCCCACCGGACAGACCCCCGGGATGTCCCCACGGAGCCCGGGCCGCCCTGGGCTCAGTCGCCGAGCAGTGCGATGAATTCCCTGGCCTGCTTCATGGAAATATCCGAGTGGCGGGTCAGGGCTGTCGCTGCCGCCTCGGTGTCGCCGCTCTTCGCCAGGGTGCGGATCCTCCCGTAGATCTCGTCATTGAGCATATTGCTGCTCACCTCGCGTGTGACATCACCTTTGCTGGCGATCGCGCGGTAGCGGTACGCGAAGCGCTGCGGCACGTCGTCCTCGTCCGGAACGGGCTCCTGTGCTGCCTCCGGCGCGCGGAACGGCTGGGGGTGCTCCGCCAGTGCCGCGACAGCGTCACGGGACGCCCGGAGGCCCTCGCCCGTGGCCTCGAGGTACACCTTGATGGCTGCCATCGCCTGCCCCTGCGCGATCAAGGCATACAGCTGCCTGTGCTGCTCCTGGGTGAGCCTTGCCGCCGCCGTACGCGCCAGCTCGGCCGAGTCAGGGCCCGGCTGCGGCATGGGTGCAGGCCTGGGGCGATCGCCGCGGCGGCTCCAGGCGCGGACCACCATCAGCACGCCGGCGGCCACGAGCACCAGGATCAGTACGGGAATGAGCATGGAGTCCATGTGCTACAGCCGATCTACGTAATTCTTTGCGGTCTTGAAGTCCGTGTGGGTCGACTGCCGCAGCAGCCGGGCAGCCTTCGTCTTCTGGCCGTCGCGGGCCAGCGACTGGAGCTGCAGGAGGAGGTGGGGACTCAGGTGTCCGACGGCGAGCAGGGCGTCATCGCGGCCGTGGCGCGCCCGTGACGGGGCGGAACCGATCCGGGCCAGCAGCGCGGAACGGGCGTTGTCGGCCTGTTGCGACTGCTGCTGGGTGTTTTGGCTGGGGCGCGTGGTCGCTTCAACCCGGGCGCGTGCGGCCTCGGCAGCCTGAACCTGCGCCGAGTAGTGGGCCAGGGACTTCACGGCCAGTTCCCGCTGGTAGCGCTCGGCGTCGGAGATGCCGAAATTCCGCGGCTTCAGGGCCGTGGTCACCGCCCAGAGCACTGCCGCCAGAATGAGGGCAGGCAACATGACTAGCAGTACATCGCCCATGTTTAGAGCTTATGCCAGATTGCCGTTATCCACAGCATGCTCCGCACCTCGCCTACAGTGCGCCAAGGCCGGCGTCAATTCGGTGCGGAGGCGTGAGTCCGGTCACCAAATGTGCACATCGGGCGGCAAATGTGGCCTCCGGCGCCGCAATGTATCCCCAGCCGCAAGGTGCAGGCTGTGGATGAAGCTTGGCGGAAAATGTTTTGTGTCCACAAGATGAATCCAATGTTTCCGCAGGTCAAGTACGTATTACGGACCCAACTTTTTTTCTATCCACAGCTCTACCCACAGACTGTGCACAAGCATCTGGCACTAGTGCACAGGTTATCCACAGGGCAACAGGCCGACCGGGTTGGTGCCTGACCGATCGGCGGATAACGTTGCAGGATATCGCGGCTGGGAAGCGGAAACCTGCGGTCGCCAGGTGGTGCCAACCAGGGCCCGGCCACCGGATCCCGGTGGCATACGGCCGCACCAACGCTGTGGATAACGGCGGCCGGCCGGACCGGCGCGGACTGTCGGAGCTCGTTGATAAGAATGGGGCAACCGGCACGTGCCAGGTTTTGCCACTGGGCAGCACAGCAGCTGGGCAGCACAGCAGCTGGGCACCACAGCAGCTGGGCACCACAGCAGTTGAGCATCAGGGCACTGGGCACTCAGGCGTCGCGTACTAAGGCGCTGGGTACTAAAGGCACAGCGCATTAAGGCACAGCGCATTAAGGCACTGGGCACACGCGCCGCGGCGAACGGACATCCGCCACGGCACACAATGAAGGACGGCAGTTTTGTCAGTTACGCATCTGGACTCGGTCGAGGGTACGCGGGGAGGCGAGGGCAGCCGCAAGCCCCCGCAGGACATCCCCGCGGAGCAGTCAGTCCTGGGCGGCATGATGCTGTCCAAGGACGCCATCGCCGACGTCGTCGAGATCCTGCGTGGCCAGGACTTCTACCGTCCGGCGCACGAGACCATCTATGAGGCCATCATCGACCTCTACGGCCGGGGCGAACCTGCTGACGCCGTGACGGTCTCGGACGAACTGACCAAGCGCGGCGAGATCAACAGGATCGGTGGACCCGCCTACCTGCACGAGCTCATCCAGACCGTCCCCACAGCCGCCAACGCCGGTTACTACGCCGAAATCGTGGGCGAACGCGCGGTCCTGCGCCGCCTGGTCAACGCCGGCACCAAGATTGTCCAGCTCGGCTACGGACAGGACGGCGAGGTCGAAGACCTCGTCAACCAGGCCCAGGCCGAGGTCTACGCCGTCGCCGAACGCCGGACCGCCGAGGACTATGTGGTCCTCAAGGACGTCATGGAATCTACCGTTGACGAGATCGAGGCCTCGGGCCACCGCGGCGAGGGAATGACCGGCGTGCCCACCGGCTTCTACGAGCTCGACGAGCTGACCCACGGCCTGCACCCGGGCCAGATGATCGTCATCGCCGCCCGCCCGGCTGTCGGCAAATCCACGTTCGCGCTGGACTTCGCCCGCTCGGCGGCAATCAAGAACAACCTCGCGACCGTTATGTTTTCCCTCGAAATGGGCCGCAACGAGATCGCCATGCGCCTGCTGTCCGCCGAGGCCACCATCGGTCTCCAGGACCTCCGCAAGGGCACCATCAAGGACGAGCAGTGGTCCAAGATCGCCACCACTATGGGCCGCATGAACGATGCCCCGCTGTTCATTGATGACAGCCCCAACATGTCGCTGATGGAAATCCGGGCCAAATGCCGGCGCCTGAAGCAGCAGCATGACCTCAAGCTGGTGATCCTGGACTACCTGCAGCTCATGAGCTCGGGTAAAAAGGTGGAATCCCGCCAGCAGGAAGTCTCCGAGTTCTCCCGCGCCCTGAAGCTCCTGGCCAAGGAACTCCAGGTGCCCGTGATCGCGCTGTCCCAGCTGAACCGTGGCTCCGAGCAGCGCCAGGACAAGCGCCCCATGGTCTCTGACCTGCGCGAATCCGGCTCCATCGAGCAGGACGCCGACATGGTGATCCTGCTGCACCGCGAAGACGTCTATGACAAGGAGTCACCGCGCGCCGGCGAGGCGGACATCCTGATCGCCAAGCACCGTAACGGCCCCACAAAGGACATTGTGGTGGCCTTCCAGGGCCACTACTCGCGGTTTGCCAACATGGCGGCCGACGCCGGTGGGGGTGGCGGCGGCTTCTAGCCGGCCCTAGCCCTCGCCCGCCCCAAGCAGGTGGTTGGGCAGCCGGTTCCCCGGCGCCCGCCCGCGGATTTCCAGCAGTTCGCGGGCGTGCGCGTGGAGCCGGACGTCTTCTTCGGACACCGGCACCCACTGCGGAATCGGAACCGAGGTGCCGGTCTCGTCGCGGGCGACCATGACCGTCAGGCAGTACGTGGTGAGGTTCAACTCGCGCCCTTTCGGGTCCCCGGACCGGACGTGGACGGCGATGTGCATGCCCTTGGTGCCCGTGTAGACCAGCCGGGCCTCCACCTCCACGACGTGGCCGATCAGCAGCGGCCGGTAGAACCGCACGCCGCCGGAGAACACAGCCACGGTGTCCTTCCCGCAGTAGCGGGAGGCGCAGACGTAGGCCGCCTCGTCGATCCACTTCATGACGATGCCGCCGTGGACCTTGCCGCCCCAGTTCACGTCCGTGGGCGCGGCCATGAATCGCAGCACCACACGCTCTGCCGTGCCGGCGTCGGTATATTCCTGTCCGCTCATGGCCTGGACGATGTCCTCGCGGACCTTGATCCGGGCCAGCGCGTCGTCCCGCTGTGCGATTTCTTCCGGAGTCACCGGTTCAAACTGCGGCACCGGGATGGGTTTGCCGTCCGCACCCACGGCCACGAAGATCACGATGCACTGGCTGCGCATGGTGGCCGGCCCGCCCTTGGGGTCTCCAGAGGACACCACGGTGCGGATATGCATCGAGGACCGGCCGGTGTAAACGATCGTGGCCTCGACCTCCACCATGTCGCCGCTGTTGACCGGGTCCGCGAAGTGGATGTTCCCCACGTAGGCCGTCACGCAGTAGGACTTTGCCCAGCCGACGGCGGCGGCATAGGCCGCCTTGTCCACCCACTCGAGCACTGTGCCGGCGTCGACCGAGCCGCTGTGGCCGACATCGGTGGGGGCCGCCAGGAAGCGCAGGGTTACGGAATTGGGCGCGTTCTCGCTCATGCAGCGAGTTTACTGAACGGCCCGGCAGGCGCCGCGGGCCGGCGACACAATCGCTGTCCGGGACGCCATAACCCGCAGAGACACGACTGCGGGCGGCCACCAGGAGGTGACCGCCCGCCGTCGCGCGCTATGGGCTTGGAGCGTGAATGCCTTAGGCCAGGACGCGGAGCTTCGAGTTGGCGCGGCCGAACAGCACCTTGTCCACGGAGACTTTGCCCGCGCCGACCAGGGCCACGGCCAGGGCGGCGGCAGCAAGGATCAGGACGAGTTCGTAACCGCCGGTAGCGGCAAACACTCCAGCGGAGGCATGGACCAGGAACAGGGCGCCGAGCATGTCTACGGCGAGGAGGGCGGCGAACACGCGGGTCAGGATGCCCAGGATCAGGGCGATACCGCCGACCAGTTCCAGGGTCGCGATCACCGGGGCCGCAACTTGCGCCGCCGGGACGCCCATCTGGGTGAAGGCTGCCTGGGTGCCGGGGATGGTGAACTCGGAGAACTTCTGCCAGCCGTGGGCGGCAAATAGGAAGCCCGCGATGACGCGCAGGACGGTTCGGGCGGAGGTGGTCAGGGCGGGCTGGTTCATGGAAATACCGTTTCGTAAATAGGAGGCGTCGCGGCTGGTTGCGGCCGCAACTTCGGTTGCGTTCACGATCAAGTCTTCCCGATTTTTAGTTGAAATGTCAACTAAAAGACGTGCGGTGTCGATTCGTGGGCCCGGCTAGGGTTAAGCCGTGCATCCTTCCCCGCCGCTGTCCACCACCCTGCCGCCGCCTACAGGGCACCGGCGGGAAATCCTGCGCCTGGCCGTGCCGGCCTTCGGCGCGCTGATTGCCGAGCCGCTGTTCCTGCTCGCGGATTCGGCAATTGTGGGTCATCTCGGCGTGGCCGAGCTCGCCGGCGTCGGGCTGGCCTCGGCGGTCCTTCACACGGCAGTCGGACTCATGGTGTTCCTCGCCTACTCCACGACGCCGGCCGTGGCGCGGGCCGTCGGCAACGGCCAACTGGCGAAGGCCCTCGCCGCGGGGCGCGACGGCGTCTGGCTAGCGCTCCTGCTGGGACTCGTCCTGGCGGCCGCCGGCTTCCTGGCCGCCGGGCCGCTTCTGGAACTGATGGGCGCCCGCGGTGAGGTGCATGGGTTTGCCGTGGACTACCTGCGCGGGTCCATGCCCGGCCTCGTGGCGATGCTGCTCATCTTCGCGGGCACCGGGGTGCTGCGCGGACTCCAGGACACGCGGACCCCGTTGATCGTCGCCGCCGCGGGTTTCACGCTGAACATCGCGCTGAACCTGGTCCTCGTCTACGGGCTGGGCTGGTCCGTGACCGGCTCGGCCGTGGGCACGAGCATTGCGCAGTGGGCCATGGCGGCCGTCTATGTGCTGATCGTCCGGCGCAACGCCCGCAACAACGGGGTTCCCCTGCGCCCGGACTGGCGCGGCATCCGCGCACTGACCAGGGTGGGCTCCTGGCTGATGCTGCGCACGCTCAGCCTTCGCATCGCAATTCTCGCCACGGTGGTGGTGGCCACCGCCCAGGGTCCCGTCAATCTTGCCGCGCACCAGCTGGCCATGACCATCTTCACGTTCTTCGCCTTCGCGCTGGACGCCCTTGCGATTGCGGCCCAGGCCCTGATCGGCAAGGAACTCGGCGCGGCCCGGCCGGTGGCGGCACGCGCGCTGACGCGCACCATGACGCGGTGGGGGCTCGGCTTCGGGGTCCTGACCGGGATCGTCCTGGCTGCGGCGGCGCCGTGGGCGGGCGCCCTCTTCACGTCCGACGCCGAAGTCCAGGGGGCGCTGACGCTCGCCCTGTGGGTGCTCGCCGCCGGGCAGCCGCTGGCCGGTTACGTCTTCGTCCTCGACGGCGTCCTGATCGGCGCGGGTGACGCCCGCTACCTGGCGATCGCCGGCGTCGTCAATCTCGCGGCCTATCTGCCGCTGCTGTTGGCCGTGGGGAATTCGGGCGCCAGCGCCGGCGGGGGACTGCTCTGGCTGTGGGCCGCCTTCTCCCTGGGCTACATGGCGGCGCGCGCGCTGACGCTGGGCCTGCGGGCCCGGACGGAGAAGTGGATGGTCCTCGGCGCGGGCTAGGTGCGCCGAGTCGGAACCGCCGGAGTGCGCACTGCGCCGGGCCGGCGCGCGCAGTGGGGGCTTCGCACTAAACTGGACGGGTGACTCTTCCCGCAGCGCCTGACGCGACCCCTGCCATCCGCGCTGCGGCCGACCTCTGGAAGCCCGTGCTGGTCAGGGCGGCCGTTGCGCTCGTGTTTGGCGCGATCACCGTGTTCTGGGCCGCGCCGTCCGAGGCCGGCATGGGCTGGGCCGGCGGCCTCTATCTGCTGGCCACCGGTGTGGTGATGCTCTGGACCGTGCCCAAGACCGGATTCCGACCCCGGGAAGGCGCCGGCAAGATCCTCTCCGCCGGCGGAGCAGCTCTGGCCGGGGCGGGCGCAGCCGTGGCACTGATCCCCGCCCCGCTCGTCTTCGGAACGATCGCAGCCTTGGGCCTGGGCGTTGCCGGCGCCGCAGAGCTCGTCGCGGGCATTTCCGCCCGCGGCCGGTCCGTGCTGGCCCGCGACTGGATCACCTCCGGCGTGATCGGGCTGGGCACCGCAATCGCGCTGCCGTTCTTCATCGGCCTCGGCCCGCACGCACTCCTCGGCGTTGCGGGCGGCGGGGCCATCATCAGCGGCGTCCTGTGGATGCTGTCCGGCCTGACCCTGCGGCATGATGCTCCGGGCGATTCCGCGGAGGCCGTAAACTAGTACGGACAGGTTCTACCCGGCGTAGAACAATTGCGGTAACAAGACAGCCACGCTACCCCGCGCGGGCTGCAGGAGGAAAGCACCTTGGCACAGCAGAAACCCGGAGCGTCCCGCAGCCTGCGGACATCGGTCAAGGGACCGCTCATGTTCTCCGCGTTCTGGGCCGTGGTGGTGTTCTTCGGCGTCCTGATCTTCGCCTCGGGCGGCAGTGCCCGCTCACCCCGGTTCGACCTCGCACTCATCGGTGCCGGGATCGCCTTCATTGTGATCCTGGTGGTGGCCGCCATGCTCGCAATGAGCCACAAGGAAAACCCTGAGGACCTAGGCAAGGGCTCCGGCGTCAACCTCAGTTCCAAGCGCCCGTCCTCCGGCCACGGCGGCCCGTCGGCGCGGCCCCGCCCCGAGGCCGGCTCTGGCGATTCCCGTGACGGCGGCCCGCAGGCCTAACGGCCCAGCGCTAACGCCACTGGCCTGACAGCGCACGGCTAACGCCTCAGGCTTAGCTGCGGAGCCTCAGCGGCGGACACCGCGGCACGGGGCCGCTGTCAGGACGCGGCTTTCCGCGCCCGGTACGCGGCCACGTGTGCGCGGTTGGCGCAGTTGCCCGTGTCGCAGTAGCGCTTCGAGCGGTTGCGGCTCAAATCCAGTACGACGGCGTCGCAGTCATCCGCGGCGCACACCAGCAGGCGGTCCATTTCCTTGCTGCGGATCACGTCAACGATCGCCATGGCCGCCTCCGTGCTCATCCGGTCGGCCAGCGGCGCCTCCGGGGTGGTGGCGTGCAGGTGCCAGTCCCAGGGATCATGCTTGACCAGCTGGGGCAGCGCCCGGGCCTCCCGGAGCAACCGGTTCACGGTCTCCGCGGCAGTGGCCTCCTCCGCCAGCCAGAGCTCGGCGAGCTCGCTGCGCAGGCGCCGCACGCTGGCCAGCTCGGCCTCGTCCCGGGTCCGGGAGCCGGTGAAGCCCTCGGCCTCCAGGAAGTCATCCAGATCCTTGGCGGTGGCCAAGTGTTCTTCACCGTTGGCCGCGGTGTTGATGAGGTTGACCACAGAACGCAGGGCAACTTCCGTGTCAGGGGCAAAAACCATCTTGACTCCTTACCTCGTACGGGCGTAATGTCATGACCATAACCCTACTTTACTCCTGACAGGAGATTGCCGTGTCTGCCACCCAACGCCCCGCCGCCGCCCCGGTCCGAGACCTCGCCGCTCTGCGGCCTGCCTCCGAACCGGCCGGCGCCACGCAGGGCGCAAGGCCGGGTGCCGGGCAGGGGGCCAAGCGGGCCGGCGCGGCGTCGGGCTTCATGGCCTCGGGCCTGGGGGTCGCCCTGTTTTCATCCGCGGTGTTCGGGCTCTCCGGATCATTCGCCAAGGCGCTCCTGGAGACGGGGTGGACACCCGGCGCGGCCGTCACGGCCCGGCTCACGGGCGCGGCCCTGATTCTGGCCATCCCGGCAATTTTCGCCCTGCGTGGGCGGTGGCATCAGCTCCGGAACAACTGGCTGACCGTCGTGCTGTTCGGATTCATCGGCGTCGCCGCCTGCCAGCTGTTCTACTTCAACGCCGTGTCCCGGCTTTCGGTGGGTGTCGCCCTGCTGCTGGAGTACCTTGCGCCGGTCCTGATCGTGCTCTGGCTGTGGGCCGCCAGCCGGAAACGGCCGCGGCCGCTGACCATTGGCGGAACGCTCCTGTCCCTCGGCGGGCTGGTCCTGGTCCTGGACCTCACCGGAGCCGTGAAGGTCGACTTCGTCGGCGTGCTGTGGGGGATCGCGGCCGCCGTCTGCCTCGCCATCTACTTCTTCATTACGGCCAAAGAAAACGATACCCTCGCGCCGATCGTCCTGGCCTCTAGCGGGCTCATGGTGGGCGCGATCGTCATGTGGCTGACCGCGGCTACCGGGCTGCTGCCGATGGCCTTCAGCACCGCCGACACCCGCCTGGGGCCCTGGGTCACCCCGTGGTGGGTGGCGCTGGGCGGCCTCGTGCTCTTGGCCACGGTGGTGGCCTACGTGTCCGGCATTGTCGCCGCGCGGGCGCTCGGCTCGAAAGTCGCCTCCTTTGTCTCTCTTACCGAGGTGCTGTTCGCCGTTATTTGGGCGTGGCTGCTGCTCGGCGAACTGCCCGGACCCATCCAGCTCCTGGGCGGGCTGCTGATTGTCGGGGGCGTGGTGCTGGTCCGGCTGGACGAGCTCCGGGCCCCGGCCGGCACCGCTGCGGCAGCGCTGGACCACGCGAACGACTGCGAGCCCGTGCCGTAAACACCCGCCTGGGCGCCCGGCAGGCCTGCCTGCCGGGTGCGAGCATTCTCACGCGGGGCCCTCGTTCCCTGGCTCCAAGGCACCTAGCATGGAGATATGTGCCGAAACATCAGGACCCTCCACAATTTTGAGCCCCACGCCACCACCGCCGAGGTAGAGGCCGCGGCACTGCAATACGTGCGCAAGATCAGTGGCAGCACCAAGCCTTCCAAGGCCAACGAAGAGGCCTTTAACCGGGCGGTCCACGAGATTGCCCACGCGACGCAGCATCTGCTCGACTCCCTGGTGACCCATGCCCCGGCCAAGGACCGCGGGGAGGAAGCCGCCAAGGCCAAAGCCCGGGTTGCCATCCGCTATGGCGCGGCCTGAGCCAGGGGCACCTGGGGGAACGGTGCCCGGGCCAAGCCCGGCCTAGCTGCCGAAGCTGCGCAGCCGCAGCGAGTTGGCCACCACCAGCACCGAGCTGGCGGCCATCGCGGCGCCGGCGATCATCGGGTTGAGCAGGCCCAGGGCTGCCACCGGGATGCCCACGGCGTTGTAGAAGAACGCCCAGAAGAGGTTCGTCTTGATGGTGCCGAGCGTCCGGCGCGAGAGCTCGATCGCCTGCGCGACCTGCCCGAGGTCATCGCCCATCACCGTCAGGTCCGCGGCCTCGATGGCGACGTCGGTACCGGAGCCCATCGCGATGCCCAAGTCCGCCTGCGCCAGCGCCGCGGCGTCGTTGACCCCGTCCCCGGCCATCGCCACAGTGGCCCCCGCCGCCTGCAGTTTGCGCACGGCGTCGACCTTGCCCTCCGGGAGCACCCCGGCGAAGACGTCGTCCGGACTGATCCCGACGGCGGCCGCCACCTGCGCGGCCACGGCGGCGTTGTCACCGGTCAGCAGGATCGGCCGGAGCCCAAGTTCCCGGAGCCGGGTGACCGCGGCCGCGGAGCCGGGCTTGACGGTGTCCCGCAGGCGGATGACGCCCGCGATATCGCCGTCTACGGCAACCCAGATGGCCGTGGCGCCCGAGTCCTCGGCAGCGGCCAGCGCCTCCCGCTGGGTCAGGGCCGTGACGATGCCGAGCTCCAGCAGCCAGCCCGTGCGCCCCGCGGTGACCAGCCGGCCGTCCACGGTGCCCTGGACGCCGCCGCCCGGCGCGGAACGGAAGCCGGCGACGGCGGGGTGGCCGGCGCCGTCGTTGTTCAAGCGCTCTGCGGCCAATGCCGCGGTGGCGATGGCCCGGGCGATCGGGTGCTCGGAGGCGTTTTCCACGGCCCCTGCGAGGCGCAGTACCTCGGCTTCGGTGTGCGGTCCAAAGCTCTGAATGCCGTCCACGGCAAGCCGACCGGTGGTGACGGTCCCGGTCTTGTCCAGCAGGATCGTGTCCACCGTCCGGGTGTCTTCGAGGACCTGCGGACCCTTGATCAGGATGCCGAGCTGGGCGCCGCGGCCGGTTCCGGTGAGCAGCCCCACCGGCGTGGCCAGCCCCAGGGCACAGGGGCAGGCGATGACCAGCACGGCGACGGCGGCCGTGAAGGCTGTCCGGACGTCGTCGGGGCCCGCGGCCGGTCCGGCCGCCATCAGCCAGGCCCCGAAGGTAAGGGCGGCGATGGCCAGGACGACCGGGACGAAGACGGCGCTGATCCGGTCTGCGAGCCGGGCGATGGGTGCTTTGCCGGTTTGCGCCGCAGAGACAAGGCGGCCCATCTGGGCCAGGGTGGTTTCGGATCCCACCCGCGTGGCGCGGACCAGGAGCCGGCCGGAGGTGTTGATGGTGGCCCCGGTGACCTGGCTGTCCGGGCCAACTTCCACCGGCACGGATTCGCCGGTCACGAGGGAGGCGTCTACGGCCGAGGCGCCGTCGAGGACCACGCCGTCGGTGGCGATCTTCTCGCCGGGGCGGACCACCATCACGTCTCCGACGGCCAGCTGGTCGGCCGGGATCTTGTGCTCGGTGCCGCCGCGCAGGACGGTCGCGTCTTTTGCGCCCAGGTCCAGCAGGGCCCGGAGGGCGTCGCCTGCTTTCCGTTTGGCACTGGCCTCGAGGTAGCGGCCGAGCAACAGGAACGTGGTGACTACGGATGCGACCTCGAAATACAGGCCGCCGGAGCCCATGCCCTCTGCTGCCGGGTGTGCGGTCATGCGCGGGTCGGCAAGGAGCTGGCCGACCGAGAACGCGTAGGCAGCAACCACACCGATTGATACCAGGGTGTCCATTGTCGAGGCCAGGTGCCGGGCATTGGTGGCCGCGGCACGGTGAAACGGCCACGCCGCCCACGTGACCACCGGCAGGGCCAGGACGGCGGCCGCCCAGCCCCAGTTCGGGAACTGCAGCGCCGGGATCATCGAGATCGCGAGCACCGGCACGGTGAGTGCGGCTGCCACTACGAGCCGCGGTCGGAGCGAGGGTGCGCCCGAGCCGGCCGGAACCGCGGTGCCGGCCGGGGGTCCGGCGGGTTCAGCGGCGTTGCCCGGGGCCCGCGGGGCCCGGACCGTGGCCTTGTAGCCAGCGGCCGCGACCGTGGCGGTGATTTGGTCGTCGGTAATGTCCGGCGGGACGCTGACACGGGCCGACTCGAGGGGCAAGTTGACGCTGGCCTCGACGCCGTCGAGCTTGCCGAGCTTGCGCTCGACCCGGTTGACGCAGGAGGCGCAGGTCATGCCCTCGATATCGAGGTCAATGACCCGGCTTCCGGCCCGGTCCAACAACTGCTCGCTGCTCACTGTGTCTTCCCTGTCGGTTCGCCTTGTTGATTCGCGCTGTGCCGTCCGCCGGCGGCCCTGTTGGTCGGCGGTCCTGCTCGCCGGCCGGTGCGCCCGCCAGCGCGAACGCCATTCAGGCTTCGCTGGCGACCACGAGGTAGCCGGCCTCGGCGACTGCCTCGCCGATCTCGGAGGAGGAGAGTGTTTCGCTGGAGGTGATCGTGACGGCGGAGATGCCGCCGGCTTTGAGGTCGACGTCGACCTTCTCGACGCCGGAGAGCGCCTCAAGTTCTTCACTGACGGAGGACACGCAGTGGCCGCAGGTCATGCCGGATACGTTGACGGTGGTGGAAACGGTGGCCATGGCGTGCTCCTTGTCGCTGGGCAGGTGACGATTCCCCGGCCCGGTGGTGTGGTGGGTGGTGCGGGTCCTAGCGGAGGAGGCGTCCGATGGCATCGGTGGCTTCCTTGACTTTGAAATCGATGGCCTCGGCCCGAAGGTCGGGATCCGGCTCGGCGGCGGCGCCGACTACGCAGTGGCCGATGTGCTCTTCGACGAGGCCCAGGCTCACGGCATGCAGGGCCTTGGTGACGGCGGCGACCTGGGTGAGGATGTCGATGCAGTACTTGTCCTCGTCAACCATCCGGGCGATGCCGCGGACCTGCCCTTCGATCCGCTTGAGCCGGCGGAGGTAGGCATCCTTGTTGGCCGTGTAGCCGTGCTGCTCGTGGGGTGATAGGTCCAGGGGTGACGGGTTCAGGCGCGCCGTGTCCAGCGCCGTGCCGGGGACTTCTGACTCGCTCATGCCCCCAACTTATACCCCCTAGGGGTATCTTTCAAGCCTTCGTGCCGGGCCGTGCCGAATCTGGGACGTTGCGGACATTAAAGAGCTCCGGAGTGCGTTATTGGGGGATACGCACTCCGGAGCAGCTTTGGGGTAGGCGGTTCTTCCGGCCTACACATCGAGCTTACTCGGCGGACGTGGGATAACACCAGAACTCCGAATAAGTACTTTCGCTTTATTTTCTTCCCGCTGGAGCGGCCGCCGGCACCATCAGGATCGGACGGTCCTGATGGTGGCTTAACCACGCCGCCACAGAGCCGTTGAGCGCCGCGGAAATGCGGTGGCCGATGCCGCGCTCGGGGGTCCCCACCACGATCATGCAGGCGTTGGCGTCGGCGGCCAGCCTGCCGATAGCCCGCGCAGGGTCTCCGGCCAGGGTGCGCAGCGTCCAGTCGATCCCCAGGCTGGCGCAGCGTGCCTCGATGACGGAACGCAACTCCCGGGTGGTCTCCCGGATCCGGGCGTCGTCCGCGTCCGGGTGCAGCGACAGGCGGTGCGCGGACCGCGCCGGATCCCACTCCACGAGGTAGCTTGCCTCGTCCACGTAGGCGCAGATCATTGGCGCGGCGAGGGTCTTCGCCAGAAATGCCGCCATCTGCAGCACTTCGGGATGCTGCCCAGGAACCACGCCCACCACCAGGGGCGCCGTGCCGTTGGCGGGGTTGTCAGACATACTTCATTCTGGCTCCGGGGTGCCGGCCTGAACAGGGGCTTACTTCCCGTTCCCGCAGCTCGGGAGGGTGCTGGCGCAGTTTGCCGCGAAGTCCCTTGAACAGCCCGGGGACGGGGCCTACGGTTGAAGAACACAGGAGGAGGTGGCCGCCGTGGAGATTTACATGTGGTGGTTGGATCTGGATTTGGCGAGCAAGGAATGGCTCCGGGAAAACCTCCGGACCATCGAACTGCCCGAGGCCGTACAGCAGGGGATCGCCGCCGCAGGCGGCCCGCGTCCCGCTGAACCATCCGCCGGCGGCGCCGCAGTATTGACTTCTGCGGACTGGGACTTCATCGAGACGCAGTCGGAGTTTGTCGACTGATACGGATGCCACCGGCGCGGTAGCGCATACCTGCGGCGCGGGTGGGAAACCATTGCGGCCTTCCGGCGGGGATGGTTGCATGGGACCCATGGCTACTGCAGAGAGTTATGTCCTGGCGATCGGGACCAAGAAGGGCCTTTGGCTGGCGACCAGCCCGGACCGAAGGGACTGGTCCCTGTCCGGTCCGCATTTTCTGATGAGTGAGGTGCCCAGCATCGGCATCGATAACCGCGATGGCAGGACCCGGATCCTGGTGGGCGTCCGCTCCGAGCACTGGGGTCCCACAGTTTTCCACTCCGATGACCTGGGCGAAACCTGGAGCGAACCCGAAAACGGCGCCATCACGTTCCCCGACGGCACCGACGCCGCCTTGGAACGGATCTGGCAGATCCACCCCGACGCCGACTCCCGCCCGGGCGTCGTGTGGGCGGGCTGCGAACCGATCTCCGTCTGGAAATCCACTGACGGCGGCGAGCACTTCGAGCTGAACCGCGGCCTGTGGGACCATCCGCACCGCAGCGAATGGGGCGCAGGCTATGGCGGCGCCGCGGCGCACTCGATCGTCGTTGACCCCACGGGCGAGAAAGTCCACGTTGCCATGAGCACGGGAGGGGTCTACCGCTCGCTCGACGGCGGCACCTCCTGGGAGCCGCGCAACAAGGGGATTTCTGCGTACTTCATGCCGGACCCCAACCCGGAATTCGGCCAGTGCGTCCACAAGATCGCGGCCGACGCCGCCGTCGACGGCCGCCTCTACGCCCAAAACCACCACGGCGTGTACCGCAGTGACGACGACGCCGAATCGTGGGAATCGATCGCCGAGGGGCTGCCGGCGGACTTCGGCTTTGTGATGCTGACGCATCCGCGCCGGGCCGGGACGGCCTGGGTGATCCCGCTGAAGGCTGACGGCGAACGAATTCCGCCGGACGGGAAGCTGGCCGTGCACCGGACGGATGACGCCGGTGCCAGCTGGAAGCGGCTCGATGCCGGGCTCCCGGAACCCGAATACAACGCCGTGCTGCGCGATGCTGCCAGCGTGGACGGCGCGGAGCCCGCGGGCGTCTACTTCGGGACGCGGGGCGGCAGCGTCTACGCCAGCGCTGACGAGGGCGAACACTTCACCGAAGTGGCCTCGCACCTGCCGGATGTGCTGTGCGTGCGGGCAGCCGTGGTTTCCGCGGCCGTGCTTCCGGCGCAGCTGTGAATCCCGCGGCGTTGTGAAGGGATGGACAATCGCATGGACAGCCCCATGATCAGCGGCGACTCCGGGCCGGCGGACTCGGCGATCAGTGTGGTCCTGCCGAGCGTCCTTCAACCGCTGGCCGGCGGGCAGTCCATCCTGACTGCGCCCGCAGAGGCGGCGGTGACGGTGGAGTGGCTGCTGGATGCGGTGACCGGGGACTATCCGGCGTTGTCGCGGCGGTTGCGGGACGAGACCGGAGCTGTTCGCCGTTACGTGAATATATACGTCAACGGGAATGAAATCCGGCGGCTGCAGGGCCTGGTGACTGCCGTGGCGCCAGGCCAGGAAGTCCTCATCATCCAGTCAGTGGCGGGAGGCTGACGCCTCAAGCGACCCGCCAGACGGTGCATTCGTCCGCATTGATGGCTTTGCGCATGCCGGTTTGGCGGTCCATGATCCAGACGACGCCGATTCCGGGGGCCGTTTCCTGGACGCTGCCGCGGCGGACCACGACGTCGTCGTAGTTGGGGCCGACGCGCAGCCGGGCCTCGATCTCGTCGCCGCGGTGCAGCTGGTCGAGGGCGCGGATACGGGTTACATGGGTTTTCGCTTCCTTCAACATGACGGGGCCTCCTGGACTGGAGTTGGTGCCTGCTCTTGCCGGCAGTTCCAGTGTCCTGCGTCAATGTTGCGTCCGCGTTTCAGCACGGTAAGGGGACGGTTAGTTTTCGACGGCGCCGCGGTTACTGGCCTCCTGCCTGCCTGCGCCCTTTTGCCGGCGGCCGGGAATGCAGGCTGGAACCTCAGGGGAGTTGGCGTTCCCCCGGGTGCTGGACCCGGAACCACCGGTACCCGTAGCGGTCCAGCGGGAGTTCGAATGAGCCGTCGTCGGAGAGCGGGATGTCCTCGCGGCCGAGCAGGTCCCGGAGCACGGCCCCGGCGTACGAAGGCCCCGCACCGGCTGTTCCGTCCGGAGCCTCCGGTCCGCCTTCCTCGCCTTCCACGCCGTCCTCCGGCGGTGCTACGGGCACCGTGGCCGTCACGGACGCCGGCTCGGCGCCGAAGTTGTGGGCGACAATCACCATGGAGCCGTCCCAGGTGCAGCGGTGCAGCAGCACTGCCGGTGAGGCCTGCTTGATGAGTTCGAACCTGCCCCAGCCGAGTTCGGGGCATTCCCGGTAGCGCTGGATCAGCGTCGCGACGAAGTTCCACAGCGAGTCCGGATCGCGTTTCGCGGCCGCGGCGTTGATGTGCGCAGGGCCGAAGGGTCCGTCCACGGGCTGGGCCACGAGGTCCCCGGCCGGGGCGGTCGAGAAGCCGCCGTTCCCGGTGTCGTCCCACTGCATGGGCGAGCGGACGGCCGAGCGGCCCTTTGCCCGCAGGTCCTCGCCCATGCCGATCTCTTCGCCGTAGAAAAGCACGGGCGTGCCCGGCAGCGAGAACATCAGGGAGTAGACCATGCGGATCCTGGCCGGGTCGCCGTCGAGCATGGTGGGCAGCCGCCGCCGCAGTCCGCGGCCGTACATCTGCATGTCGGGATCGGGGCCGAAGGCCGCGAAGACCTCCGCGCGTTCGGCATCGCTGAGTTTGTCCAGCGTGAGCTCATCGTGGTTCCGGACGAACATGGCCCATTGGTTGTCGGGGTTGATCCTCGGGCGGCTGCTGAGCGTCCGGGCCAGCGGCCGGGCGTCCTGCCTGGCCAGCGACAGGTACATGTTCTGCATCGAGAGGAAGTCAAACTGCATGTTCAGCTCGTTGCCGGCCGGGCCGCCGAAGTACTTCAGCTGCTCCTTGTACGGGAGGTTGACCTCGCCCAGCAGCACGGCACTGCCGTGGCGCCGGTTGAGGAAGCTGCGCAGGGCGCTCAGGTACTGGTGCGGGTCGATTTTCGCGGCTTGGTCCTTGGGCTCGCCGAGCAACTCCAGGAAGAACGGCACAGCGTCCAGCCGGAAGCCGTCCAGGCCCAGTTGGAGCCAGAATCCCATCGACTTCGCGATCTCGTCCCGCACCTTGGAGTTCATCACGTTCAGGTCCGGCTGGTGTTTGGCGAACATGTGCAGGTACCACTCACCGGTGGCTTTGTCCTGGCTCCAGATGGACGTTTCCTCGCCCGGAAACACCACCTGGTCCGAGGTGTCCGGCGGCGTGTCCTTCCGCCAGACGTAGTAGTCGCGGTAGGGGTTGTCCACGGATTTGCGCGCCTGGACGAACCACGGGTGCCGGTCGGAGGTGTGGTTGATGACAAAGTCCGCGATCACCCGGATGCCGCGGTCATTGGCGGTGCGGATGAATTCCACCAGGTCCCCCGGGCTTCCCAGCCGGGGGTCCACGCCGTACATGTCGGTGACATCGTAGCCGTCGTCGCGGTCCGGGGAGGGGTAGAAGGGCATGAGCCAGATGCAGGTGATGCCGAGCGCGGCAAGATAGTCCACGCGCTGGATCAGGCCGCCGAAGTCCCCGGTGCCGTCGCCGTCGCCGTCGAAGAATGTCTCCGGGTCCAGGCAGTAGATCACCGCGTTTTTCCACCAGAGGTCAGAGGTTTCGGCGATTCTCACAGCGCACCGTCCGTTCCGGTCAGAATCTGTCCAGCGGGCCGGAGCTGGGGGAGGACGTGTTCGGCGAAGACGTCGATATACGGCGCCTGCTCCTGGCCGACGAAGTGCAGGTACAGCTCCTCGAATCCGAGGTCCAGGTAGGAGGCGAGCCACTGGGCGTGCTGACCGGCATCGGCGGAGATGTTGACGGCCGCCCGGACCTGGTCCTCCTGGACGCCGGCGCTGACGCCGTCGAAATGGGCCGCCGTGGGCAGGTCCCAGGGAATCGGCGGCGCAAAGACGTTGGTGCGCCACTGGTCCACGGCGATCGCGACGGCCTCGGCCTCTGTCGGCGCCCACGACAGGTGGACCTGGAGGGCAGCGATCCCGCGGCCACCGGCGTCCCGGTAGGCCGCCAGCATGTCCTTCAGCTTGTCGGGCGGCTGGTTCACGGTGACCAGCCCGTCCGCCCAGGCCGCCGCCCGGCGCGCTGTTTTCACGCTCACGGCCGGGGCAATGAGCGGGGGCCTGGTCTCCGGAACGTCCCAGATCCGGGCTTGCTCCACTGTGACCAGCCCGCGGTGCGTGACAACGTCGCCGGCGTGGAGCCGGCGGATGATGTCAACGCACTCTTCCAGCCGGCGCTGCCGCGTCTCCTTGGGCGGCCAGGCCTCGCCGGTGACGTGCTCGTTCATGTACTCGCCGCTGCCCGGGGCCATCCAGAAGCGGCCGGGGAACATGTCCGCCAGGGTGGCCGAGGCGTGCGCGATGATCGCCGGGTGGTAGCGCTGCCCGGGCGCCGTTACCACCCCGAAGCGCAGGCCGGTGGTGGCCAGCGCGGCCCCGAGCCAGGACCAGGCGAACCCGGAGTGGCCCTGCCGGGCGGACCACGGCTCAATATGGTCCGAGCACATGGCGGCATCGAAGCCGGCCTGCTCGGCCAGCTGCACGTCCTTCAGGAGGCGGCCGGGGCTGATCTGTTCATGCGAGGCGTGGAACCCGATGGTAGCCATCACCCATGTCTACCGTGGGGGCGGGGCCGTGTCGAGGGACCCGGCCGTTGAGGAGACCCTGTTGAGGAAACCCTGCCGAGGAACCACTGCGTGGGGGTGGCGGTGCCCGGCCCGCGGCGCAAGAATGGGCGCTATGCGACTGCCGTTGATGCCTCCCATTGCGCCCATGCTGGCCAAATCCCTCGCCGCCCTGCCGGTGCCGGACACCGGGAAGGGCTGGCTGTTTGAACCGAAGTGGGACGGATTCCGCTCCATCATCTTCCGCGACGGCGACGAGGTGGAGATCGGCAGCCGGAACGGCAAGCCGATGACACGCTACTTCCCCGAGCTCGTCGAGGCGCTGAAGACCGAGCTGCCGGAACGCTGCGTGGTGGACGGCGAGATCATCCTGGTGGCGGCCTCCGGGGACCGGCTCGATTTCGATGCGCTCCAGCAGCGCATCCATCCGGCCGCCAGCCGGGTGAAGCTGCTCGCCGCACAGACCCCGGCGCGCTTCGTGGCGTTCGACCTGCTGGCCCTGGGCGACGAGGACCTCACCGGCAAACCCTTCGCCGAGCGCCGCCGGGAACTCGAACGCGCACTCGCGGCCAGCGCCGCCCCGGTGCACCTGACGGCCGCGACCTCCGACCGGGACACCGCACAGCGCTGGTTCCGGCAGTTCGAGGGCGCCGGTCTGGACGGCATCGTGGCCAAGACGCTGGAAGGCACCTACCAGCCGGACAAGCGCGCGATGGTCAAGGTCAAGCACGAACGGACGGCGGACTGCGTGCTTGCCGGATACCGCGTGCACACCTCCGGTCCGGACCGGATCGGCTCGCTGCTCCTGGGACTCTACGACGACACCGGGGTGCTGGCGAATGTCGGCGTGGTGGGCGCCTTCCCGATGGCACGGCGCACGGAGCTGTTTGCCGAGCTGCAGGAGCTGGTCACCGGTTTCGAGGACCACCCCTGGGCCTGGGCCCGGCAGGAGGAGGGGGCGCGGACGCCGCGGAATGCCGAGGGAAGCCGGTGGAGCGGCGGCAAGGACCTGTCCTTCACCCCGCTGCGGCCCGAGCGCGTGGTGGAAGTGAAGTACGACCACATGGAGGGCTCACGGTTCCGCCACACCACCCAGTTCGTGCGCTGGCGTCCGGACCGGGATCCGCGCTCCTGCACCTATGACCAGCTGGAGGAGCCGGTGAAGTTCGATCTCGCCGCGGTGCTGGGCGCCGGCAACAGCTAGTGGCGGCCGGTCTCCTCTGCGCTCCTTCCCGGTTGCTTTTCCGGCCGTGCCCCGACACACCGAAAAGCCCGGCGTGTCCTGTGGACACGCCGGGCCATCGGGCCGGCAAGTGGGCGGGAACGCAGCGCCCGGCTTAGTACTGGCCGAGTTCCCGGGTGGGGACCCGGAACGTCTCCTTGGCCGTCAGTGCCGCGACGGTGGCGATCAGGCAGATGATGCCGGTGAAGACGCTGATCTGGACCCAGCCGCCGGCCTGGATGCCGCCCATGGCCGCAACGATCGCCGGAGCGAACCCGGCCATCAGGAAGCCCAGCTGGGTGCCGATTGCGAGGCCGGAGAAGCGGACGTTGGTGCTGAACATCTCGGCGTAGAAGGAGGGCCAGACCGCGTTGGCTGCAGCGTAGCCGAAGGAGAAGAACCCGATGGCCGCCAGGAACATCAGCGGGACACTGCCGGATTCGAGGCTCAGCAGGAAGACCGGGGTCAGGACCGCGCTGGACAGTGCGCCGTAGATGAAGACCGGTTTGCGGCCGATCTTGTCCGCGAGCATGCCGAAGAGCGGCTGCGTGCCCAAGGCCATGAAGTTGGCGCCCACCACGAGCCAGAGGGTGGTGGTGCCGTCCACGCCGGCGACGTTCTTGGCGTAGCTGATGGCCAGGGTGCCGAAGACGGTGGACACGGCGGCGATGAAGGCGCAGGCGATGACGCGGAGGACATCGCGCCAGTGGTCCTTGAGGAGGTCGGCAACCGGGAGCTTGGAGATCTGCGCGGTCTTCTTGGCTTCCTCGAACGCCGGCGGCTCGTGCAGGGTGCGGCGGATGAAGAACGCGATCAGCACAACCACGGCGCTGAGCCAGAACGGGATGCGCCAGCCGATGCTGTACTTGATCTCATCGGGCAGGGCCAGGACGGGGATGAAGACGAGGGCGGCGAGGATCTGGCCGCCCTGGGTTCCGGTCAGGGTCCAGGAGGTGAAGAACGAGCGGCGGTTGTCCGGGGCGTGCTCGAGCGTCATGGAGGAGGCGCCGGCCTGCTCGCCGGCTGCGGACAGGCCCTGGCAGAGCCGTGCCAGCACCAGGAGTGCCGGGGCCCACCAGCCGACCGTCTTGAAGTCGGGAAGGCAGCCGATGACGAAAGTGGCGGCCCCCATCAGCAGCAGCGTGAACATGAGGACCTTCCGGCGTCCGATCCTGTCGCCGAAGTGGCCGAGGACGACGGCGCCGACCGGACGGGCCACGTAGGCGAAGCCGAAGGTGGCGAAGGACATGATGGCCGCGTTGGTGTCCGCATCGGGGAAGAAGACGTGCGGGAAGATCAGCGCCGCTGCGGAACCGAAGATGAAGAAGTCGTAGTATTCGACGGCGCTGCCCAGGAAGCTGGCGAGGGCAGCCTTCTTCGGCGTCCCTCCTGTGGTGATACCCGGCGTCGTGGACGGGACAGTGTGGCTCATGGTGTTCCTTTGGTGTGACGACGTTGTCGCGGATGGATCAGGTAGGTCTCGGCTGCCGTTTGTTCAAGTGTGGTGCAACCGGAAGTCCGTGGAAAGACCCGGACGAGTAGCCACATGGTGGAAGCTACTTGTGCGATGTAGCAAGCATGACTGTGAGCGCAGTCACTTGTCAAGAAAAATAATCACCATCTAGAAATAGCTCTCACCATGTGGGAACATGAATGCATGAGTGTGAATCAAGACACAGATGTCCCCGCCGTTTCCGGCCCGCCGCTAGAAGCCCCCTCCAAGCCCGTCAAGGCTGCCAAGGAAGACTCGCGGACGGACATGGTGGGCAAGGCGCTGGGGCTGCTGGTCCTCCTGGGGGATGAGCCGCGCGGGGCCAGTGCCGCGGAAATCTCCCGGCGGGCCGAGCTGCCGTTCAGCACCACCTACCGCCTGCTCGGCTCCCTGACGCGCGACGGTTTCGTGGACTACGAGCCGGACGGCCGCCGCTACCACCTGGGGCTGCGGGTCTTCCAGCTCGGCCAGCGCGTCTCCAACCACCACGGCTTCGCGGGTACGGCCCTGCCCATCCTGCGGCGGGTCACTGAGGAGACGGGCGAGGCGACCATCCTCTCCGTGCGGGATGGCATCCACCACCTGACGGTGAACAAGGTGGACGGCCCGCAGACCTTCCGGGTTACCAGCGACCCCGGTCATCTCGGGGCACTGCACACCACCTCGGTGGGCAAGGCGCTGGTGGCGTTCGCAGATGACGCAACCCGCGCCCAGCTCGTCGACGAGCTGCCCCTGGAGCCGCTGACGGCGCTCTCCATCACGGACCGCGAGGCGTTCCGGGCGGAAATCGAACAGGTTCGGCGCCAGGGCTACGCCACCATGGACGAGGAAAATGAGCTCGGCATGCGCGCCGTCGCTGTCCCGGTCTTCAATGCCCAGGGCCACGCCTTCGCGTCGCTGGCCACGGCTGTCCCCGTGTTCCGCCTGAGCATGGAGGCGCTGGTGGCCCTGGTGCCGCTGCTGCAGGCGGCGGCCGCGGAGCTGTCGGCCCGGCTGCCCCAGCGGTGATGGCCGGTTGTCCCCAGCGGTAACGGCGCCGCCGGCGTAACAAGGTGTTCCGTAATAAAAAGTTCGTCATTCGAACAATAGTGCAACATGTGAACAAACTCTGTAATGTAATCCCCATCACCCGGACCGCCGCGGACGCCGCAAGCGTCACCGCCCGCCGAGTGCAGTTGTCAAAGGAGCTAACCGGATGAGCAATCGAGCAGAGTCCTTCCTCGTGGGCCTCGTGGGAGACGGCGTCATGCCCTCCCTCACGCCCTACATGCACGAACGCGAGGGCGACGTGCAGGGCTTCCGCTACCTCTACCGCCCCATCGACCTCACCGAACTCGGCCTGCCCGGCCAGGCCGTGGGGGAGCTGCTGGCCGGCGCCCGGAGCCTCGGGTTCAACGGATTGAACATCACGCACCCGTGCAAGCAGCTGGTGCTCGACTACCTCGACGAGGTCTCGGCCGATGCCCGGCGCCTCGGCGCCGTCAACACCGTGGTCATCCGCGAGGGCCGCTTCATCGGCTACAACACTGACTTTTCCGGCTTCGCGGCGGCGCTGGCCTCCGGGCTCCCAGACGCCACGCTGGACCGGGTGGTGCAGCTCGGTGCCGGCGGCGCCGGTTCCGCCGTCGCCTACGCCCTGCTCACCGCGGGAGTCCGCGAGCTGGACCTCGTGGACACCGACGCGGCGCGCTGCGCCGCCCGGGCTGCCGAACTCGCCGGATTCTTCCCGGACCGGACCGTCACCGCCCGGACGACGGCGGAGCTCCCGCAGCTCATGCCGCAGGCCGACGGTCTGGTGCACTGCACCCCCGTGGGCATGGCCGCCCACCCGGGCGTTCCGCTGGACATGTCGCTCGTGGAGTCCCGGCACTGGGTGGCAGACATCGTGTACCGGCCCATCGAAACCGAGCTTGTCCGCGAGGCGCGTGCTAAGGGCTGCAAGGTGCTCGACGGCGGCCGGATGGCCGTGGGCCAGGCGGCGGACGCCTTCCGGATCTTCACCGGGCGCCCGGCCGACGCCGACCGGATGCGCTCCCACTTCCTGGAACTCGTCGCCGCGGAAGAAGTGTCCGCCTGATGCGCACCGGAATCGCCACCGTCTGCCTCGCCGGCACCCTGCGGGAAAAAATGCAGGCCTGCGCCGTGGCCGGCTTCGACGGGATCGAGATCTTCGAACAGGACCTCGTGACCTCCCCGCTGAGCCCGGAGGACGTCCGGAAACTGGCCGCCGACCTCGGCCTCACCCTGGACCTCTACCAGCCGTTCCGCGACTTCGACAGCGTCCCGGAGGACTTGCTCGCCGCCAACCTGCGGCGCGCGGACGCCAAATTCCGGCTCATGTCCCGCCTGGGCATGGACACCATGCTGCTCTGCTCCAACGTCGGCACGGCCACGATCGACGACGACGAGCTCCGCGCCACCCAGCTCGCCCGGCTCGCGGACCTCGCGGGTGACCACGGCGTCAAGGTGGCCTATGAGGCCCTGGCCTGGGGCAAGTACGTCAACGACTACGAGCACGCCCACCGGCTGGTCGAGACGGTGGACCACCCCAACCTGGGCACCTGCCTGGACTCCTTCCACATCCTCTCCCGGGACTGGGACGCCGCGCCGATCGAGGCCTTTAACCCGGAGAAGATCTTCTTCGTGCAGGTCGCCGATGCCCCCAAGCTCTCCATGGACGTGCTGTCCTGGAGTCGGCACTACCGGGTGTTCCCGGGCGAGGGCCAGTTCGAGCTCGCCAAGTTCATGGGCCACGTGGTCCGCGCCGGCTACACCGGACCGGTGTCGCTGGAGGTGTTCAACGACGTCTTCCGCCAGTCCGACGTCGAACGCACCGCCGTCGACGCCATGCGGTCGCTGATCTGGCTCGAAGAGCAAAGCGCCGCCTGGCTTGAGGCAAACCAGGCCCCCGCCGCAGGCGGTGTGACAGGCCAGGCCCCCGCCGCAGGCGGTGTGACAGCTGCCCGGCGCCGCTACCCCATGGAGCTCGTCACGCTTCCCCGGGTGGCCGAGCCCGCCGGCTTCAACTTCGCCGAGGTCCGGGCAGGGGACACCGCGGGCCTGGAAACCCTGCTCGGCCAGCTGGGGTTTGCGTTCAACGGGCGGCACCGGACCAAGGACGTGCAATTGTGGACCATGGGCCATGCCCGCGTGATCATCAATGAAGAGCCGCCCGCCGGCGGCCAGCCGACGTCGGATCGTTCCGCTGCAATTTCTGCCTCCATTTCCGCATTGGGATTCGACGTCGACTCCCCGGTGATCGCAGCCGCCCGCGCCCAGCAGCTCAAGGCCCCGGCCGTGCCGCGCAAGAGCCAGGCCAATGAGGAGATTTTCCAGGGCTTCGCGGCCCCGGACTCCACCGAGATCTTTCTGTGCCAGGGAAACCCGGACGGCACGGCCGCGTGGACGCGGGAATTCGGCGACGGCCTGGACCAACCCGCGGCGGACCGGACCGGGAACCCGGGCGCCGTGATCGATCACGTCAACCTCGCCCAGCCGTGGCAGCACTTCGACGAGGCCGTGCTCTTCTACACCAGCGCCCTCGCGCTGGAACCGCAGCCGTTCGCCGAGGTAGCCAGCCCCACCGGGCTGGTCCGGTCCCAGGTGATGCTCACGCAGGGCCGCGGCGTCCGCCTGGTGCTGAACCTGGCCCCGCTGATCCAGCAGGAAGGAACCACACCAGGCACCGCCGCTGGCATCGGCGGCATAGCCGGCCCCCGCCCCGGCTACCAGGAACACGTCGCGTTCGCGGTGGATGACCTGGTGGCGACGGCCCGGGCCGCACGGGACCGCGGCCTGGACTTCCTGCAGATCCCGGCGAACTACTACGAGGACCTCGATGCCCGGTTCGCGCTGGAGCCGGAATTCCTGGCCACGCTCCGCGAGCTCAACCTGCTCTACGACCGTGATGCCGACGGCGAATTCCTGCATTTCTACACGGCCACGGTGGGCAGCGTGTTTTTCGAAGTGGTGGAACGCCGCGGCGCCTACGACGGCTACGGCGCTCCGAACGCGCCCGTGCGGCACGCAGTCCAGTACGACCACCTGCACCAGCTGGCCCGCCGACCCTGATCAGTTGCCCGAACAACAACCACAACACCGAAAGGAGGCTGCTGTGCCTGAAGAAATCAACCTCGAGATATTCAACGCCGACCCGATCACCGAGGACCTGGCCAACCAGACCACGAAGGCCGCACCAAAGACGTATTCCAATGCCGTCCCTGCCGGGGACGCCGCCGCTGAGTCCCAGGCAGACCTCAGTGCTGAAATGAAGGCGATAGGCGCGGCCTATGCGCGGGCCCTCAAGGATGGAGCCCCGGCCGAGATCCAGCCGCGGCTGGACTACGCGCCGTACCGCAGCAGCGTCCTGCGCCACCCCACGAAGAGCCTGCACCACGCGGATCCGGAAACCATTGAGCTGTACTCGCCGGCGTTCGGGCACATGGACGTCCACGCGCTCGAGTCGGACCTCACTATCGCGCACAACGGCGAGCCGCTGGGCGAACGCATCATCGTCTCGGGCCGCGTGCTCGACGGCGACGGACGCCCCGTCGCCGGACAGCTCGTCGAAATCTGGCAGGCCAACTCCGCCGGCCGCTACATCCACAAGCGCGACCAGCACCCGGCGCCGATCGACCCCAACTTCACCGGCGTCGGCCGCTGCATCACGGGCCCGGACGGCAGCTACAGCTTCACCACCATCAAACCCGGCGCCTACCCGTGGAAGAACCACCTCAACGCCTGGCGGCCGGCCCACATCCACTTCTCTTTGTTCGGCTCCGAATTCACCCAGCGGATCATCACCCAGATGTACTTCCCGGGCGACCAGCTGTTCCCGCTGGACCCGATCTACCAGTCGATCGTGGACCAGGACGCCCGCGACCGGCTCGTGGCCACCTACAACCACGAGCAGACCAAACCCGAATGGGCCATGGCCTACAACTGGGACATTGTCCTCACCGGATCCAAGCGGACCTGGACCGAAAACGAGGCCCTCGGAGCGGAAGGCGACGAGAATGAATAGGAGCGCCATGAATAAGCCCACCCAGCTGGCGCCGACACCGGCGCAGACCGTCGGACCGTTCTTCGGCTACGCCCTGCCCTACGCCAAGGACCGCGAGCTCCTGCCTCCCGGTTCCCCGGGATCCGTCCGGCTCCAGGGCACCGTGTATGACGGTGCGGGCCACCCGATCCCGGACGCGATCCTGGAAATCTGGCAGGCGGACGCGGACGGCAACGTCCCTCACCAGACGGGCTCCCTGGTCCGTGACGGCTACACCTTCACGGGCTTCGGCCGCACAGCCGTGGGAAACACCGGCACGTTCACGTTCACCACCCTGAACCCGGGACCCACCGAAGCCGGAGCCGCGCCGTTCATCGCGGTGGCCGTGTTCGCCCGCGGCCTCATGAACCGCCTGTTCACCCGGGTCTACCTGCCGGAGGACGAGGCGGCACTGTCCCGGGACCGCCTGCTCAGCTCGCTGGATCCGGAACGGCGGCGGACCCTGATCGCGCGCCGGGATCCCGACGGCGGCCTGAGCTGGGACATCCGCCTGCAGGGCGACGGCGAGACCGTGTTCCTGGATTTCAACGACGCCGAGGGTCCCTCGACGTGACGTCCTTCGAAACCGACGGCGGCGCCGGCCTGCACGGCGACTTTGACCTGCACGGTGACTCTGGCCTGGGCGGCGACTTTGGCCTGCTGAGCCCCGTGTCGGCGTCGCCGCTGGTGGCGGCGCTGACCGGGGACCGTGCGGTGCTCGCGGCCATCCTCAAAGTGGAGGCTGCCTGGGCGGCGGTCCTGGACGAGGCTGGTCTAGCCCCGGCTGGGTCCGCCGAGGTGGTGGCCGCCGCCGCGGACGTGCAGCGCTACGACGTCGCGGCCATCGCCGTCCGAGCCCAGGGCGGCGGCAACCCCGTCATCCCGCTGCTGGCCGACCTCCGGGAACAGGTCAGGCACCTGGACGCCGCCGGACTTGGCGCGGTACACGCCGTTCACACGTCGCTGACCAGCCAGGACGTGCTCGACTCGGCGCTGATGCTGCTCGCTGCCGACGCCGTGCGCGAACTGCTCACCGACCTCAAGGCGGCAACGTCCGCCCTCGCAGGCCTCGCCGAAGCCCATGCGGCCACGCTTTGTGTTGCACGCAGCCTGACCCAGCACTCGCTGCCTTACACCTTCGGGCTGCGGGCCGCGCAGTGGTTCAACGGGCTCGCCGCCGCGGCCAGCCGGCTCGAGGCCCTCGAACTGCCGGTGCAGACCGGCGGCGCCGCCGGGACCCTCGCCGCCGGCACGGTGTTGACCGATAGCGCGGTGTTGTCCCCGTTGGACCTCGCCGACCGGCTGGCCGCCCGCCTGGGTCTCGCCACCGTGCCGGCCCCGTGGCATACCAACCGGCTGGCCGTGACCTCGCTCGGCGACGCGCTGGCGGCCGTGACGGACGCCGCCGGCAAAATGGCCGCCGACGTCCTGTTCCTAAGCCGGCCGGAAGTGGCCGAGCTCGCCGAACCGCGCGCCGCCGGGCGGGGCGTGTCCTCCGCCATGCCGCAGAAGCAGAACCCCGTGCTCTCCGTGCTGATCCGCAGCGCCGCCCTGCAGTCCCCGGCCCTGGCCGCACAACTGCACCTCGCCGCCGCCAATTTCAACGACGAACGCCCCGACGGCGCCTGGCACAGCGAATGGGCCGCCCTGCGCCAACTGCTGCGCCTGGCCCTCGGCGCCGCAGCGCAGCTGCGCGAACTGGCCGAAGGGCTGGAGGTCTTCCCGGTGGCGATGCGCCGCAACCTGGACCTCGCCGGCCCACTGCTGCTCTCCGAAGCCGTCAACGCCGCCGTCGCGCCGCTTCTGGACGGGCCTCCGCTTTTGGACGTGAACAGCGCCGGGACGGGACCGGGCCGGACCGGAAAACAGCGTTTGCAGGCCGTCGTCGACGCAACACTCCAGGCCCCGGCCGCGGAGCAGGCGGCCACCTACCGGGCACTGCTCCGCGCGGCCGTCCCGGACGATCTGCTCACCGACGCCCGGCTTGAGCAGCTTTTGAACCCCGCCAACTACGTCGGCCAGGCCGTTGACATCTCCCGCCGCATCCTCGGGGCCTACCCCGAATACGCCGCTTGCCCGGCCTCACCTGAAGATGACCGTGCCACCGCCTCCCACCTCCAGAATGGAGCCTCCCGTGGCTAGACCCACCGTCAAAGCAGTCCTGCTCTCGCCCCAGCGCGCACTGGGCGAGAAGCCCCTCCTCATCGTCGGACCCTCGCTCGGAACATCCTCCCTGGTGTGGAGCCAGGCCGGCGCCCTGCTGGGCGACGACGTCGATGTCGTCGCCTGGGACCTGCCCGGGCACGGCGTCTCGCCGGCGGCCCACGAGACCTTCACGGTCGCTGACCTCGCGGACGCGGTGATCGGCCTGGTCGATTCGATCGCCCCGGGTGCGCGCTTCCACTACGCCGGCGTGTCCCTCGGCGGGGCCACCGGCCTGCAGCTGGGCATCAAGCACGGCGACCGGCTCAAGAGCCTCTCCGTGCAGTGCTCCGGCGCGAAGATCGGCACTCCCGAGGGCTGGCTGGAGCGCGCCGAAACCGTGCGCACCCAGGGAACCCCGGTGATGATCCAGGGTTCGGCGCAGCGCTGGTTCGCCCCGGGATTCATGGAGAGCCAGCCCGAACTCAGCAGCCGGCTCCTGCACACGCTCCGGGACGCCGACCGCGTCAGCTACGCCTTCTGCTGCGAGGCCCTGGCCGGCTTCGATGTGCGGGACCAGCTCGGCACCATCCGCGTCCCCACCCAGGTTGTTGCCGGCGCCCTAGACGCCGTGGCTCCGCCGTCGATGGCCGAGGAAGTGGCCGCGGGCATCGTTTCCGGCGGCGGCACGGCAACGGCCGTCAGCCTGGAGGGCGTGGCCCATCTGGCTCCGTTCGAGGCGCCGGGCCACATCGCCGAGCTGCTGAAGGGCCTCATCACCTGGACCGAGACCCAGGGAGCGGGCGCATGACCGGCCCCGACCTGACCGGCCCCGGCATGACCGGCCCCGAACGGAATGGTGTGGTCCAGCCCGGCGCGACCAGCCAGGAAATCTACGACGGCGGCATGAAGGTCCGGCGCGAGGTCCTCGGCGCCGCCCACGTGGATCGCGCCAACGCCAACAAGGATTCCTTCACCGAGGACTTCCAGGACATGATCACCAGGATCGCCTGGGGCGGGATCTGGACCCGGCCAGGGATCAGCCGGCAGATGCGCTCCGCCGTCACGCTTACGGCCATGGTGGCGCACGGGCACTGGGAAGAGCTGGCCATGCACATCCGCGCCGCCATCACCAACGGCCTGAGCCGGGACGAAATCAAGGAAATCCTGCTCCAGACCGCCATCTACTGCGGCGTCCCCTCCGCCAACACCGCCTTCAAGACCGCCCAGCAAGTGTTCCATTCCATGGACCAGGCAGAAATGGACAGGGCAGAAATGGACCAGAAACCATGAACCAGGCATTTGTGTACGACGCCGTCCGGACCCCGTTCGGCAAGTTCGGCTCCGGCCTCGCAGCCGTCCGCCCGGACGACCTCGCCGCCCACGTGATCCGTGAAATCGTCAAGCGCGCCCCGGCCCTGGACGTCGAACGGATCGACGAGGTGGTCTTCGGCAACGCCAACGGCGCCGGCGAGGAAAACCGCAACGTCGCCCGGATGGGCACCCTGCTGGCGGGGCTGCCGGTCTCGATCCCCGGCACCACGGTCAACCGGCTCTGCGGTTCCTCCCTGGACGCGGCGATCATCGCCTCCCGCCAGATCAACACCGGTGACGCCGAGCTCATGCTGATCGGCGGCGCCGAGTCGATGTCCCGCGCGCCCTGGGTGCTGCCCAAGACCGAGAAGCCCTACCCGGCCGGGGATCTGACCCTGGCCTCCACCACGCTGGGCTGGCGGCTGGTGAACCAGGCCATGCCGGCGGACTGGACCATCTCCCTGGGCGAGGCCACCGAACGGCTGGCCGAGAAGTACGGCGTGGGCCGGCAGGCGCAGGACGAGTTCGCCGCGAACTCCCACAACCTCGCTGCCGCAGCCTGGGACGAGGGCTTCTACGACAACCTCGTCGCACCGGTCCCCGGCACGGACCTGGTCCGCGACGAGGGCATCCGGGCCGGCTCCTCGGCCGAAAAACTGGCCGGGCTGAAAACCGTGTTCCGGACCGCGAACGGCACCGTCACCGCCGGGAACGCCTCCCCGCTCTCCGACGGCGCCTCCGCCGCCTGGCTCGGGTCCGAGGCCGCCGCCGGGATCCTGGGTGTGGAGCCGCTGGCCCGCATCGCCGGGCGCGGCGCACACGCCAACGACCCCCAGTACTTCGGCTACGCCCCGGTGGAGGCCGCGAACAAGGCCCTCGCCAAGGCCGGCATCGGCTGGGACCAGGTGGGCGCCGTCGAACTGAACGAGGCATTCGCCGCGCAGTCCCTGGCCTGCATCAACGCCTGGGGCATCGACCCCTCCATCGTGAACCGGCACGGCGGCGCGATCGCCATGGGCCACCCGCTCGGCGCCTCCGGCGCCCGGATCCTCGGCACCCTGGCCCGGTCCCTGCAGGCCTCCGGTGAGCGCTGGGGCGTCGCCGCGATCTGCATCGGCGTCGGCCAGGGCCTCGCTGTGGTCCTCGAAAACGTAACCGCCGCCCGTGGGGATAACCCGTCGGCAAAACCAGCGAAGGGCTAGGGAAGATGCTGAATTTCATTGACACCGTGGGTGAGGCTGTCGCCGGGATTAAGGACGGCTCCACCGTGATGATCGGCGGGTTCGGCAACGCCGGCCAGCCGTTCGAACTGATCGACGCGCTGCTCGACGGCGGCGCCACCGACCTGACCGTGGTGAACAACAACGCCGGCCAGGGCGACCAGGGCCTGGCCCTGCTCATCAAGGAAGGCCGGGTCAAGAAGATGATCTGCTCCTTCCCGCGGCAGTCCGACTCCTGGCACTTTGATGAAAAGTACCGCGCCGGCGAGATCGAACTCGAACTCGTCCCGCAGGGCAACCTCGCCGAGCGGATCCGTGCCGCCGGCGCCGGGATCGGCGGCTTCTTCACGCCCACCGGCTACGGCACCATGCTCGCCGAGGGCAAGGAAACCCGCATCCTCGACGGCCGCGGCCAGGTCTTCGAAACCCCCATCCACGCCGACGTCGCCCTCATCAAGGCCCTCACGGCGGACGGCCGGGGCAACCTCGTCTACCGCAAAACCGCCCGGAACTTCGGTCCCATCATGGCCGCCGCCGCGAAACACACCATCGTCCAGGTCTCCGAAATCGTCCCCACCGGCGGCCTGGACCCCGAGGTCATCGTGACCCCCGGAATCTACGTCAACAGCATCGTCCGTATTGATTCCAGCGGTACCGCCACCGGCAAGACAGAGGTCGGCAAGACAGAAAGCGTGGCCTGAGATGAGCATCCCAACCAATGACCAGGCCAGCCTTCGGACCGTCAGCCAGGCCAGCGACAAGCCGCTGGGCCGTGACGATCTCGCCCGCCTCGTGGCCCGCGATATCGCCCCCGGATCCTTCGTGAACCTCGGCATCGGCCAGCCCACCCTGGTGTCCAACTACCTCGAGCCGGAGCAGAACATCACGCTCCACACCGAGAACGGCATGCTCGGCATGGGACCTGTTGCCGCCGGGGACCAGATCGACGGCGACCTCATCAACGCCGGCAAGATCCCCGTGACCGAGCTTCCCGGGGCGTCCTACTTCCACCACGCGGACTCCTTCGCGATCATGCGCGGCGGCCACCTGGACATCTGCGTGCTCGGCGCCTTCCAGGTCTCCGCCACGGGGGATCTCGCCAACTGGCACACCGGCGCCCCTGACGCGATCCCCGCCGTCGGCGGCGCCATGGACCTCGCCACCGGCGCCAAGGACGTCTTCGTCATGATGACGCTCCTGACCCGCGACGGCGCGTCCAAGATCGTGGAGGCGTGCACCTACCCGCTCACCGGAATCGGCTGCGTGACCCGTGTCTACACCGACAAGGCCGTCTTCCTGACCGGACCCGACGGCGTCCAGGTGCGGGAGACGTTCGGCTGCACGCTCGAGGAACTCCAGGCCATGGTCCCGGTGCCGCTCCGGGCCGCGGACCCAAGCTGACAATCCTGCGGCCGGATGACGTGGGCCCCGCTAAAGTGATGCGGGACCGAGAGGCGAGAAATGATTGAGCCAGCCAAGAGCGGCGGCGCGCCCGCGGCCAGCGACCAGTACGTGCAGTCGCTGGCGCGCGGGCTCGCCGTGATCCGTGCCTTTGACACGGACCACCCCAAGATGACGCTGACTGAGGTGGCGGCGCGGACCGAGCTGACCCGGGCCACGGCCCGGCGGTTCCTGCACACACTCGCGGAATTGGGCTATGTCCGCACCGACGGCAAAATCTTCGCCCTCACCGCCAAAGTGCTGCAGCTCGGCTACGCCTACCTGTCCGGGCTGTCCCTGCCGCAGCTGGCCCAGCCGCACCTGGAAGAGCTCTCGCTCGAACTGGGGGAGTCGACGTCGGCCGCGGTGCTCGAGGGCACAGACATCGCCTACATCGCCCGGGTGTCCACCCGGCGCATCATGACTGTCGGCATCACAGTGGGCACCCGCTTCCCCGCCTATGCGACGTCCATGGGCAGGGTGTTGCTCGCGGCCCTCCCGCCGGCGAAGCTGGCGGACTACCTCGCGGCCGCCGAGATCCGGCCCCTCACGCCGGGAGCCATCGGCACGCGGGCTGCCCTCCTGGCGGAGCTGGAGACGGTCCGCGCCCAGGGCTGGTGCCTGCTGGACCAGGAACTGGAGCTGGGACTGATGTCCATTGCGGCGCCGGTCCATGACGGGCCCAAGGTGGTGGCGGCGATCAACGTCTCGCTGCAGGCCCAGACGGTGTCCGCGCAGGCGGACCCCGAGGCCTACCTCAGAGCTGTGCGTGAGGCCACGGTGGCCACGGCGGAAGTCATCTCCGAGGACCTGACCTCGGGACGGTGAATTACGACTCTGGCGGGCTGGAAGAGAGCCGTCAGGGAGCGGAGTCCGGGACGGGTTCTGTGGAAACCGTGATGGTGACGCCCCCGGGCTCGTCACTGATTTTCAGGTGCAAGTTCCTGCCCACCACCAGGGCATGGATGTCCTCGCTGTCATCGGGTGCGATCTGCTCGGCCAGCCGCGTGAGCGCCAGTGCCATCGCCCGGCCCCAGTCGTGGGGATCCATGCTGGATGATTCAGCCGTTGCTGAATACTTCTCTGGTTCAGTCATCTGCCCCCGCTTTCGGCGTCCGGAGTGCAGCCCCCGGAACATCACGAAGCCCAGTCTAGTGAGGTGGCGGAGCGCACGTCCACGATTAGCGCGGGCCCTGCGGCTAGGCTTTCAGTTCGGGTACTATTTCGCCCAATTGCCCCTAAGGACGCCATGACAGAGAACAACACCGCGACTCCGGGAAACCCGAAGACCCAGGCCAACGCAGCGTCCCGGCGCGCCGCCGTGGTTATCAACCCCGCCAAGTCAGCTGGTCCCGCGCTCAAGGGCGCAATCTTCCGGCTGTGTGAGACGCAAGGGTGGGCAGAACCGCTCTGGCTCGAAACCACGGTCGAAGATCCGGGAGCCGGCCAGGCCCGCGAGGCGCTGGAGGCCGGAGTCGACGTCGTAATCGCGGCGGGCGGGGACGGAACGGTCCGTTGCGTGGCAGAGGTGCTCGCGGGCACCGGAACGCCCATGGGGCTCGTGCCGCTGGGCACCGGAAACCTCCTGGCCCGCAACCTCGGAGCGGACATCACCGATCCCTTATCCGCCTGCTTCGACGTCCTGAACGGCAGCGACAGATCCGTCGACGTCGTCAAGGCGACCCTTGATCGGTCGGATGATGAGCAGGTGTTCTTGGTGATGGCCGGACTGGGGTATGACGCCGCCATCATGGCCGACACCGTGGACGTGCTCAAGGACCGGATGGGCTGGCTTGCCTACGTTGAGGCGGGCATCCGCAAACTCCCCGGCAAGCCGGTGAAGGCCAGGATCAGCGTCGACGGCGGGGAACCCGTCCGCCGCCGGATCCGCAGCGTCATGGTAGGCAACTGCGGCCGGCTCATGGGCGGCATCGAGATCTTCCCAGAGGCGAAACCTGACGACGGCGTCCTTGACCTGTTGATCCTGTCGCCCCGTGGGCGGCTCGGCTGGCTCGGCGTGATTGCCGGCATCTTCGGCCGGAACAAGAATAAGAACGAGACCGAGTCCGTGGATTACTTCCAAGGGAAAACGGCCGAAATTACCCTGGAGCGCGAGCAGGAGTTTCAACTGGACGGCGATCATCTCGGTACCGGGAAGCACCTGGCCGTGACCCTGGAGCCGGACGCGCTCAAGATCAGAATGGCCGCCGTCTAGGCGACTCCGCTTAGCCGGCCGGGCAGGGGCTAGCGTGCCGCCGTCCGGTGTGCCAGGATCTCGGCGAGTTCGGCCAGCCGGTGCGCGCGGGCGGATTCGGCCGGCGTGAACGGTTCGCCGGGCCGCGAAAACGTAATGGGCCCGTGCCACGCCGTAGGGATTTTCAGGACCGTCCCGTCTCCGCCCGTCCGGGGTGGCACCCCGGCGTTGCCGGCTGCCGGTGCGGGGATGATCCGTGCCCGCAGGAGTTCCGCGACGGCCAGCGGCAGCTCCTCCGGACTGGCGGCGATCCGGGCGGCCAGGCTCAGTGCGCCGGTTTGCCCGTCGGCCATGGCCAGGGCGGTGGTCGGCCAGAGGTGCGGATCCGCTCCGCCGCCTGCCCGCAGCGCCCGGAGCAACTCGGCTTCGCGCACGTCACCGGGTGCCGAGAGCACGAACTCGTCCAGCACGCCGCCGGCCACGGGGTGAACATGAATGCTGAGGATGTTCGTGTTCAGCCCGGCCAGGGCCTGCGTCAGCTTCTGCAGCGATCCCGGCTTGTCTTTCAGTACGGTCCGCGCCCGCCACAGGGCAGGCGCTGCGACCAGCCGTTTGCGGTGGCGGAGGGCCGGAGCATGCAGCCAGCCCCTGAGCATCCGGGCTGCTGAAGGTTCGGCCACCCAGATCACCAGGATGGTCGCGGTCACGGTCAGAACCAGGACCTTTGCAACGTAAGGCAGGTGGGTTCCCACCACCGCAGCGTGCACCAGCAATTCGATCGGAAGCATTACGGCGACATTGGCCAGGGTCAGCCGCGCCTTGGTCGGTTCGGGCATCTGGCCACACACTTCGCAGCTCAACTCGGAGGCGGCAGGGTGCTGGGCTTGGACTGGGGTTCTGGCAAGGTTTTTGCCTGCGGCGGTGCGCGTCATGTTCCCATGATTCCGGCCAGCTGTTTCGGCCGGGTTGCCGCCGGGTGACAGTTTCGGACGGGATCGGGCGGTCGACAGTCTCGCTAGAGGCCCGGGCCACGTTCCGAGCCGCCCAGCAAGTGGCGGTGCGCGTAGAGGTCTCGGAGCAGGGCGACCTCGGCCAAGTGATGGATCATCTCGCGGTTGATGTGCAGGACCAGTGCCGCGAGGGGCGCATCGGCATACGGACCTTCGGCTGGGCCGCAGGGCGCCCCCAAACCTGCCTCGTCGAGGCTCTTCACGCCCTGGACCCACCGGGCGTAATACTCGTCCAGCTGCCCCAGAGCCAGGGAGGCGGTGGCCGGGTAAGCGAAGTTTTGGTAATCCACGGCTGGACCGCCAAAGTGCGATGCCGTCCGCGCGCCCAGCACGCCGACCAGAATGTGGCACAGGCGCCAAGCAATGGTGGTCACCGGAGCCGGAACGGGCTCCGGGTAGCTGAAATCGATGGTGAAATCACCGGCACCTGGCGCGTCCGGGGGCGTTGAGGCGTCCTTGCGCCGGAGGCTCCAGCCCGGAACGGGCTCCCAAAAATATTCGTCATCAGTTAACCTGTCCAGCCTGGGGCGGGCCTGATGGGCAAAATGCCATTCCAATTGATCCACCAGCTCGTGGTTCCAGCTAACATCCGGCATGGCGTTCCTCCTCGGCATCCAGGCTCGAGCGGCGGGCGTGTCTACATCAAAGTACTCCGCACCTTCCGCCCGCCATAGGACGCGCAAGAAAAATCAGTGACAAGCACCCTTGACAGGTGTCAGAGCCGGGTTCCAAGATGAAGCCATGACAAACAAACTTGACAGCAAGGACCGTAGCGAGGGCGACCGCGAGAAGTCCCGCGCGTATCAACGTGAATTTTGGCCGGGCATCGTCGCCTACGCGGTGGTGCTCGTCGGCGTGCTGGTTTGGGGGGATCTGGACGGCGATAGTCCCTGGCGATTCCTCTGGGCGGTCCTGCCGGTGATTCCGGCGTTGTGGATCGTACGCGCCGTGCTGCGCCATGTGCGCCGGATTGACGACTACCAGCGGCTGCTCCTGCTGCAGGCGCTCGGGGGAGGGTTCGCCGTCGCCATGATTGCCTCCGTGACCCTGGCCTTCCTAGAGATTGCCGGGCTTAGCGTTCCCGGCGTCGGCTGGATCATCTACAGCGCGGGCATGCTCGGGTGGATTGTCTCCGGAGCGGTCGTAGGCCGACGATGAAAAACCAGCTCAAGACGCTGCGGGAGGACCGCGGCTGGACCCAGGGCGCCCTCGCTGACCGGCTCGGCGTCTCACGGCAGACCGTAAACGCCTTGGAAACAGGCCGCTACGACCCCGCTTTGCCCTTGGCCTTCCGTATCGCCCGGCTCTTCGGCCAGCCCATTGAGTCCATCTTTACCCCGCCCGAGGAGCAGGACGTCCGAGAGTTCTAAGCCTGGCGGCTGAGTTGTAGGTCTGCGGGTGGTTTTAAGCCTGGCGGCGGCTTGCGACTCCGGCAGGGACGGCCGACGGCGCGTTCCTGTCCAGGCGCTCCCCGACGCCGGCACTGCCGCCGTCGGACGCGGGACCGGCCAGCGTGGCCAGAAGGTCGCGAATCTCGGCCAGCAGCGCGGTGTCGGCCGGGATCGGTTTCTCCTCGGGCTCGGCGGCGTTAAGCCGGTTCTTGACCATCCGGTTGATCCGGTTCATGGGGGCCACGAAGATGAAATACACCACCGCGGCGGTGATGAGGAAGGTAAGGAAGGCCGTTACCACGGCGCCGATGTTGACGAAGGTCTTGTCGTTGCCCGGCCAGACATAGAAGCCCAGGCCGTGGGTTTCTACGCCGCCGGCGGCAGCGAGGATCGGGTTGACGACGTTTGAGGTGAAGGCGCTGACCAGGGCCGTGAACGCGGTGCCGACCACGACGGCGATGGAAAGTTCGATCACGTTGCCGCGAAGGATGAAATCCTTGAATCCTTTGAGCATGGGGAACCTCCGGTGTGCGTTGCTGGCTTGCTTCAACCGATAGACGCTACCACTTCGACCGGTGTCCGGCCGATCCCGATCAACGGATTCCGATGCCGTCGCCGCGCCGTTCCGGCGTAAACTCGGCCGTGGATGCCAGCGCCGCCGTCGTACCACTCCGACCGCTGCGAAAAGGAGCCCCAACCCGTGAAGACACGCCCGTGAAGGCACGCCGCGAAGTCCTGCCGCCGTGGGGCAGGCGCCGTGAAGTTGGCCCCGAGGAGTCGGCGCTGTGAAGCTGTTCTCCGAGATGTTCACCATCGCCCCGGGCAACAAGGACCACCAGGTCGCCTTCCGCTGCGCCGTGGGGGTCTTTGTTCCGCTGATCACCCTGGTGCTGCTGGACCGGCTGGATCTGGCAATCTTCGCTTCCTTCGGTGCCTTCACCGGGATTTACGGCCGCAATGAGCCGCACGCCAGACGGCTGACCCTCCAGATGCGGGGCGGTGGGCTGATGCTCCTGGTGATGTTCCTGGCCGCCCTCACTGCGCGCGTGGACGCTCTTGCAGGGCTTTCTGCGGCAGCCACCACCTGGGTCCTGGTGGTGGCCACCACGGTGATCGCGTGGGGCTGCTCCCTGGTGGTCGCGTGGTGGCGCCTGCGCCCCGCGGGTTCGCTGTTCCATATCTTTGCGTTCGCGGCCATCGCATCGATCCCCAACCAGCCGCCGCTGTGGCAGTGCATGCTCGTCGCGGTGCTCACGGTCGCGTTCTCCCTGCTGCTCGGCCAGTCTTCGCGGGTGGCCCGGAACCGCCGGACCCCGTGGGTGAATCCGAGGCCTGCGGCCCTCACTCAGGAGGAGAAGCGCACCGCGTGGCACGAGAGCTGGGGCTACCTTGTGGCGGCAGGCATGGCGGGAACGCTGGGGACCCTGGCCGGGGAATGGCTGGGCATTGGCCACAATTACTGGGCGATGGTGGCCGCCGTCGTACCGCTCGTGGGTCACACCACCCGGCACCGCGTCAGCCGGGGCCTGCAACGCATCGCGGGCACCGCCTTGGGACTGGTGCTGCTCGCCGGAATCCTGCTCCTGCAGCCGACGGCCTGGCAGACAGTGTTGGTGATCGCCGCGTGCCAGTTCGGCGCCGAGATGTTCATCGCGCGGCAGTACATGCTGGCGCAGGTTTTCGTCACGCCGCTGGCCCTGACCTCCACCCTCCTCGTGGCACCCGTGCCGCCCGGCCTCCTGCTCCGCGACAGAATCGTGGAGACGATCATCGGGGCCGCCGTCGGCATCGCCGTCGTACTGGCGCCCGGCGTGTGGCGCCGCCTCAAGGGCCGCCGCGGCGCCAGGACCCCCGGGCGCCTCTCCTAGGAGTGCCCGACTAGGAGTGCCCGACGCTGGCGCCGGTGCGGGACGTCGCCGCGACGGTCTGCGGGACGAAGGCGAGGGCGAGGACCGCCAGGACCGCGGCGGCGGCAAAAACGTAGAAGCCCCACGGGTAGGCAATCCCGGCGGCGACCAGCGCGCCCGTGACGGCCGGGCCCAATATGGCCCCCAGCCGGCCCACACCGGCGGCAAAGCCCAGGGCGGTGCCGCGGAGCCGGACCGGGAAGAGTTGGCTGACCCAGGCGTAAACCAGGACCTGGGAGCTGAAGACGAACACGCCCGTGACAAAGACGGCGGCGTAGAGCACGACTTCGTTCTGGATCTGGATGCTGAGTGCGGCGAGGAACACGGCGGAGAGGCCAAACCAGAGCAGGACGATCCTCTTGGTGCCGTGCCGGTCCGCCAGGACCCCGGCGATCAGGAGACCCACAACAGCGCCCACGTTCAGGACCAGGAGCAGTGCGAGGCCGGCGTTCAGGCTGTAGCCGGCGGAGGCCATGAGCTGCGGCAGCCAGGTGTTCAGGCCGTAGACCAGCAGCAGCCCCATGAAGGATGCCACGGCCACGCCGGCTGCGATCAGCGGGTAGGGCTTCCTGCCCAGATCCCGGAAGCTGGCGCGTTCTTCCGCTGCCGGAGCCGGGGCTGTGGCGGCCGCCTTCTCCGCGCGGACCTGGGTGGCGGCCGGGGACTTGGCGACCGCAGGGATGTGGATGACCGGCGGGAGAGTTTCCGGAAGCTTGAACCACAGGAAGGGGACCAGGACAAGGCCGGCCAGGCCGCCCACCACGAACATGGTCCGCCAGCTCGGAATCACCATGAGGGCCAGGAACGCCGTGGCCACGGCGCCCACGTGGTAGCCGGTCATGGTCCGAGTGGTGGACTTTCCGGCCGTCCCGGCAGGTGCGTAGTCGTTCATGTAGGCCAGCGCCGCGGGCAGGCAGGCGCCCAGGCCGAGGCCGGCGAGCAGCCGGAACGTGCTGAACCAGGCCACGTTCGTTGCGAAGACGACGGCGATCGTAAAGATGGAGAACCATGTCACGCAGGCCACCAGCAGGTTCCGCCGGCCGAGGCGGTCTGAGAGCGGGGCGATGAAGAGCGCCCCGAGCCCCACGCCCACCAGGGAGATGGTCGCCGCAAATGTCGCCCCGACTGCGTCGAAGCCAAGTTCCTGCGACTTGATGAGGGTGGGAATGACCGTGCCGAGCACCACCAGGTCAAAGCCGTCCAGCACCATGGCCAGCCAGCAGAGCCACACGGGCCACCGTGATTTTTTCCCCGACGACGACCTGTCCAATGACGACATTGACATTGTTACCTCAGCGCTAGAATTTACGTGATTCAGGGTGCCCGGCCGATGATGGCCGGACCCTTCCTATGATGAGAGTTCTATCACTCGAGGGTGTTGCATGGGACACTAAAGCCCATTCAATGGAAGGAGGGGCGTGGCCAATTCGAACTCCGGCGATTCGGTGGTGGACCGGATCCTGCGGCTGATTGCCGCCTTCCCGGAGGGTGTCACCGCCCTGCCGCTCTCGGAGCTGGCCGCGCGGGCAGAGCTCCCGCTGACCACAGCGCACAGGCTAGTCCGGCAGCTGGCCGGGCACGGCCTGCTTGAGGTCGGCCCCGGCGGCTCCGTCAGCCTGGGCCTGCGGCTCTGGGAGCTCGCCAACCGCAGCTCCCCCACGCTCGAACTCCGCCAGGCCGCCCTGCCGTTCATGGAGGACATTCAGCAGGTGCTCCACCAGAACGTGAACCTCGCCGTGCTGGACGGCCGGGAAGCGCTCTTTGTGGAGCGGCTGTCCCGCCGTGGCTCGGTCGCCAACCGCGCGCAGGTGGCCGGCCGGATGCCCGTGCATGTGTCCTCGGCCGGGCTGGTGCTCATGGCCAACCAGCCCCGCGCCGTTCAGGTTGAGTACCTTGAAGGATTCAGCGATCCGACCGGACGGCTGGTCCCCGAGGACATCCTCGCCCTCCTTGGCGAGGCTGTCCACCAGGGCTATGCGCAGCTCGCCGGCGTCGTAGATCCGGACACGTGGGGGATCGCCGTGCCCGTGCTGGACCGCAAAAAGCGCGCCGTGGCGGCACTCGGCGTCGTCGTTCCCCTTCGCGAAGTGCGCCTGCAGGCGCTCGTTCCCGCCCTCCAGACCGCGGCCCGCGGGATCGGGCGGCGGCTTGGTGAGTCCCGCCAGACCCCAGTATTCCATTCAGCGGAATCAATGTAACGTGCATCACGCCTCCGGGGGCACACTGTTAGCCGGAAGACGAAAACGGCCCGGGCCCTGATCCCCGGACCCCGCGACGAAGCGAGACGCACATGGCACAGCGAAAAGTCATCAACACGCAGGTAGCCATCATGGGTGCCGGCCCGGCCGGGCTCATGCTGTCCCATTTGCTGGCCAAGGCCGGCATCGAATCCACCGTCCTCGAGCTGCGCAGCCACCAGGAGATTTCCGAGACGGTCCGCGCCGGCATCCTGGAGCACGGCTCGGTCAACATGCTCGTCGACAGCGGTGTCTCGGACCGCGTGCTGCGCGACGGTGACCGCCATGACGGGATCGAACTGCGCTTCAACGGCGAAAGCCACCGGATCGACTTCCAGGACCTCGTCGGGGAATCGGTGTGGCTCTACCCGCAGACGGACGTGTTCCTGGACCTCTCCGCACGGCGGGCGGCCGACGGCGGCGACGTCCGGTACGGCGTCTCGGACACCACCATCCATGACCTCGAAGCCAAGCCCAAAGTCTGGTTTACGGATGCGGACGGCGCCGAGTACGAACTCCAGGCCGACTTCATCGCTGGCGCGGACGGTTCGCGCAGCCACTGCCGCCTCCAGATTCCCGAGGCGCAGCGCAAGTGGTACTTCCACGAATACCCCTTCGCCTGGTTCGGCATCCTGGCCGAGGCGCCGCGCAGCGCCGATGAGCTGATCTACGCCAACTCGGAGAACGGCTTCGCCCTGATCAGCCAGCGCACTGAGACGGTCCAGCGGATGTACTTCCAGTGCGACCCCAACGAGGACGTCAACAACTGGGATGAGGACCGCATCTGGGACGCCTTCCGCAGCCGCGTCAACGGCAACGGCTTCGAAGTCAAGGAAGGGCCGGTGATCGACAAGACCGTCCTGAAATTCCGCAGCTTTGTCCACGCCCCCATGCGGCACGGCAACCTGTTCCTCGCCGGAGACGCCGCGCACACCGTGCCGCCCACCGGGGCCAAGGGCCTGAACCTGGCGCTGAACGACGTCAAGGTCCTATTTGAGGGATTCGACAGCTTCTACGCCACCGGCTCCACCGCCCTCCTTGACGCCTACGGCGGCCGCGCCCTGGACCGGGTGTGGAAGGCCCAGCAGTTCTCCTACTGGATGACCTCCATGCTGCACACCCCCGCCGACGCCGACGACTTCTCCCGCGCGCGCCAACTCGGCGAGCTTCATTCCGTGGTGTCCTCCCGCCACGGCCGCGCCTATCTGGCGGAGGCGTACACCGGCTGGCCCGGCGCTCGGTAGGGCTCCGGCAGGGGCCGCATTTTCCGTCGACAGGTACCGGGGCCAGGACTACCCTTGAACCGTCCCAGCATGACCCGACAAGCACGACCGACAAGGATGACGGAGAGGTGTCCGATCATGGGAACCGCAGAGAATGTTGAACTGGTCCGGCGTGGGTACACGGCCTTCAACGCAGGGGATATGGCGACCCTCAGCGACCTGTTCGCGGAGGACGCAGTCTGGTACGCGGCCGGAAGCGGCGTGCTGTCCGGGACCAAACAGGGCCGGGACGCAATCATGAGCTACTTCGGCGAGCTCGGCGCCCGATCCCAGGGTTCCTTCCAAGCCAACCTCCAGGACGTCGTCGGCGGTGAAAAGTACACCGTGGGCATTCAGCAGACCCAGGCCCAGGGCAACGGCAAGACAATTGACCTGGCCACCGTCATCACGTTTGTGGTCCGCGACGGAAAGATCGTGGAAGGGCGGGAGTTCTTCGAGGACACGGCCAAGGCGGACGATTTCTGGGCGTGACCGAACCGGCGCCGCCTGTCCCCGGCCGGCAGACGGTTTCCATCATCGGCGGCGGCATCGCCGGACTGGCCCTGGCGGCCCGCCTCGACCCCGCACGGTTCGACGTCACCGTCAACGAGCAACGCGCCGGACTCCCGGCCGTCGGAACATCACTTGCCGTGTGGCCCGCGGCCCAGCGGGCCCTTGGCCGCCTGGGAATCCTGGACGCGGTCAGGGAGGCGAGCCCGGTGATCGAGGGCATGAGTGTCCGCGCGGCTTCCGGCAAGCCCTGGACAGCGGCACAGGCGAGTGGGCTGATCGGCGTTTCCCGCATTGACCTCATCCGGCTGCTCGACGCCGCCGTCCCGGTCAGCGTGGGCCGGGCGTCCGGCCGCATCGACGTCGTCCGGCCGGGTCCCGCTGGCCTTGTGGTGGGCGCCGACGGCGTCCACAGCTCGGTCCGCCGCAGCTGCTGGGGCGCCCGCTCCGGGGCGCGGCCCACACCGTATCTCGCGGTCCGTGGCGTGGTTCCCGGACGGCTGTGGCGCGGGCACACGGGCGAATACTGGGGCCGGGGGCAACTCTTCGGAGTTGGTCCCGCCGCGGACGGGACCAACTGGTACGCGGCGTTCCGCTCCGGCGCAGGACCAGGGAGCCTGGATGTGGCCGCCGTCCTGGCGGAAACACGTGCCCGCTACGCAGGCTACCCCCCGGCGATCCTCGAGGTCCTGGCCGCGGCAGCACCGCAGACATCCCTGGTGCAGCGGGTCTGGACGACGCCGCCGCTTGGCAGCTACGTCCGCCGCAGGGTGACCCTCGTCGGCGATGCCGCCCACGCGATGACCCCGAATCTTGGCCGAGGGGCCTGTGAAGCGCTAGTCGATGCCGTGACGCTTGCGGAGTTCCTCAACACCCGGTCCGTGGACGAGGCACTGGCGGCCTATAACCGGGCGCGCCACCTGCGCACGCAGGCGCTGCGGGCGGCGTCGTCGGCCGTGATGCGCCTGGCCCTGGCCGAACGTGGCCAGCCTGCAAGGGACGCGCTGCTCGGCATCATCGGACGCCGCTGCCGCTCCGGCCCGGGCTCCGCCTAGAGCGGGCGGTCTTGGTCCGGTTCCTAGTCCTGGGCCTAGTCCTGGTCAAGGGTCTCGGTCAGGTGGTGCGTCGGAATCCGGTCCCGGTCATAGGTGATCTCGGTGTAGCCGTGCGGCTCGGGCTTCCCGGACGCGCTGAGGTTCACGAAGACAATCTCATCAATGGTGAGGATGCTCCGGCGCGTGATCATGTTCCGGACCTCGGCGCGCATGGTCAGTGACGTCCGGCCGAAGCGCGTCGCGGTCAGGCCCATTTCGATCAGGTCGCCCTGAACTGCGGAGCTGACGAAGTTGATTTCCGAGATGTACTTGGTGACGGCCCGGCCGTTGCCCAGCTGCAGGATGGCGTAAATGGCCGCCTCCTCGTCGATCCACTTCAGCAGGCTCCCGCCGAACAAGGTGCCGTTGGCGTTGAGGTCCTCGGGACGGACCCATTTGCGGGTGCGGAAAGTGATGTCGGCCGATTCCATAGTGCGAGGTTAGCCGAGTCGGTGGCAGGCGGCGTTGTGTGACGCAGCGTTCCCCCTGCTCCGGTCGCGCGGCCCCCTAGGCCATGGCGGTGTGCGCGGCGCTGTGTGAATCGATCGGCTTCGCGTAGCAGTACGAGTGCACCACGCCGACATACGGCCCAAAGTTCGGCACGGACACAAAGCCCGAGTTCTCGTAGAACTGCCGTCCGTCGGTCTGCACCGAGCCGGCCTCTGCCGTCAGGGTGGTGACCCCCAGCGCGTGGGCGTGGGCTTCGAGCGCCGCGAGGATGGAGCTCGCCACCCCGGAGCCGCGGGTGTAGGGCAGCACATAGAGTCGCTTGATTTCGGCGGTCTGGGCGTCCAGCATGCGAAGGCCGCCGCAGCCCACCGGCTGGCCCGAGGCTTTGTCGTGCGCCACCAGGAACACCGCCGTGTCCGCTTCCGACGGCGGCGGCCCGGGTTCGTGGTCGGGCCGGCCGAAGCGCGCCTCGAGTTCCGCCTGCTGGGCGGCCCTCAGGTCCGCACCGACGGGGTTTGCCCAAGTGACCTGACGGATGTTGAGCCGCGGGTTGGTCTGCATCACTGCCTCGATTCGCCGAAGTGTTATGCAATCCAAGGCTAGGCGCCAGCGGTTTCGGCCGTGTTTCCTGCCGGTAAGCGTTGCGCTACGCCGGACGGCCGGTGGGGTCCTCCGCCGTCGGGTCCGCCAGGGCCAGGCCGCCCACGGGGCTGTCGTCCCAGTGGATGAGCTCCCAGCCGCCGTCGGGATCGCCGTCCAGCGCCACGATTCCGGTGTTGTCCAGCACATGTTTGATGGCAAAGTCCGGGTCGATGTTGCCCGCCCGCAGGCCAGCCCACACCCGGATGGCTGCACCGTGGCTGACCACGGCCACGGATCCTGAGCCCCCCGCTCCGTCGCCCCGTGCCGCTACTGTGGCCATCGCGGCATCGTAGCGGTCGAAGAAGTCCCGCCCGCTGGGACCGGCCGGCATCCGGCGGTCCAGGTCGCCGTCCGCCCAGGAAAAAATGGTGCCCAGGTACCGCTTGTGCGATTCGTGGTCCGTCAGCTTCTCCAGCGCCCCGGCTTCGATCTCGTGAATGCCCTGCAGCACCTCGGTTTCCAGCCCGTGCACCCGGGCGAGGGGCGCGGCCGTGATCTGCGTCCGGACCAGGGTGGAAGCGTAGAGGGCATGGATCCGCTCGTTCGCAAGGGCGCGGGACAAGGCCTCAGCCTGCCGCTCCCCGAGTTCGGTCAGGCCGGGCCCCGGGTGCGCGGTGTCCAGCTGGCCGAGGACGTTCCCGGGCGTCTGGCCGTGGCGGATGAGCAGGAGCCTCATTTGAGGTGGTCCACCAGCTGGTCCGCGATGCCCGTGTACTTGCCCGGAGTCAGGGCCAGCAACCGGGCTTCGGCGTCGGGGGACAGGCCGAGTCCCTGGACGAATTCCTGCATCCTGGCAGCGTCCACGCGCTGTCCGCGGGTCAGGTCCTTGAGCCGCTCGTACGGGTTCTCCATGCCTTCGACGCCGGCGATGGCCTCGGCGCGCATGACCATCTGGATCGCCTCGCCGAGGACTTCCCAGTTGGTGTCCAGATCAGCGGCCAGGGCGTCCTCGGCCACCTTGAGCCGGTCCAGGCCCTTGGCGACGTTGGAGATGGCGAGCAGCGAGTGGCCGAACGCCACGCCGATGTTGCGCTGCGAGGAGGAATCGGTGAGGTCGCGCTGCCAGCGGGAGGTGACCAGGGTGGAGCCCAGCACGTCCAGCAGGCCCGAGGAGATCTCGAGGTTGGCCTCGGCGTTTTCGAATCGGATCGGGTTCACCTTGTGCGGCATGGTCGAGGAGCCGGTGGCGCCTGCCACCGGGATCTGCACGAAGTAGCCGATCGAAATGTAGCTCCAGATGTCGGTGCAGACGTTGTGCAGGATGCGGTTGAAACGCGCGACGTCGGCATAGAGTTCGGCCTGCCAGTCGTGGCTTTCGATCTGGGTGGTCAGCGGGTTCCAGGTCAGGCCGAGGCCTTCGACGAAGCCCTTGGCGACGTGCTCCCAGTCGGCGCCCGGGACGGAGGCAACGTGGGCGGCGTAGGTGCCGGTGGCGCCGTTGATTTTGCCGAGGTATTCGGTCCGGGCAATCCGGTCCAGCTGGCGGCCAAGCCGGTGCGCTATGACGGCCAGTTCCTTGCCCAGTGTGGTGGGCGTGGCGGGCTGGCCGTGGGTGCGGGAAAGCATCGGCACGGCGCGGTTGTCCTCGGCCATGGCGCTGATCTGCGCGACGAGGGCGCGGGCCGCGGGCAGCCACACGTCCTCGACTGCGCCCTTGACGCCCAGGGCGTAGGAGAGGTTGTTGATGTCTTCGGAGGTGCAGCCGAAGTGCACGAGGGCGGTCAGGTGATCGATCCCGATGCCGGCCAGGCGGCGGCCGATGTAGTACTCGACGGCCTTGACGTCGTGCACCGTCACCGCTTCGATCTCGGCCAGTTCGGTGACCGAACCGGCGTCGAACTCCGTAACGATCGCGCGCAGCTGCTGCTGCTGTTCCGCCGTGAGCGGGCCAGCCCCGGGCAGGACGCTGTTGCCGGTCAGGTGGATCAGCCACTCGACTTCCACGGCCACGCGGTCGCGGTTCAGGGCGGCTTCGGAAAGGTAGTCCACCAGCGGCGCGACGGCGGACTGGTAGCGGCCATCCAGCGGGCCGAGCGCGATCTGGTGGTCGGACGCGGCGAGGGCCAGGCGTCCGGACGGCGTGCGGGTATCAGCTGTGGCGGCAGTTTCAGGCATGTGCCGATTCTTTCACGAAGTGCCGCCGGGCCTTAAGCGCACCTTTTCTTATGACAGTGCCGTGTGACTTTGCCGGCCGGTCCGGGATGGCTGTCCGGGGCGTTGTCCACATAGCCGGTCGGCGCTCTTCAGCCGGTTCTGGCAGGCCGATAGCGTCGGTCCATGAGTAGCGGGATGACGCCCGGCAGTTGGATGTCAGATGGCAGGTGGATGTCACACGGGCCGGCAGGCAGCGTGGCCGTTTTTGGCGTGACGGCCGCCGATGCCCTCCAGTGCGCGTCACGCGGTCATGAAGTCCAGCAGCTCGCGGCGCGCGTTGCGAGGTGCGCCGATGAGGCGGACGCGGTGCTCGCCGCCCTCGCCAGCCTTGAGCTGCAGACGTGGCAGTCGCCGGCCGGCCGCGCCTACCGGCTGGCCCTGTCCCTGCACGCGGCGGCGCTGCGCCGAAGCCGGGACTCCCTCCTCGATGCTGTTGCCGTGGTGCTCCGGCACGCCCGGAACGTGGCGCAGCCTCCGGACCGGATGGGCCCCTGATGGCCGAGGTGACCCCGGCAGGTTCCGGCGGCACCCCCGGGGTTTCGGCGCCGCCGGCTGACGGCAGCCTGCGGATCCGGGGCGGAATCGGCGGGGTGAGCTTCCAGTTTGAGGAACTGCTGGCAGGTGCTGCGGCACTGGACGGGCTGGTCCGGCAGCTGCAGTCGGTGGAAGTGGAGGCCGACGCCGTCCGGCGCGCGCTTTTCCCCTATCAGTCCGACTCCTACACCAGCGGCAGCAATGCCATCATCGCCGTGGGGGAGGCCGGCCGGAACGTCGGCCGCGTCCGGTCACAACTCCAGCGCATCGGCGACGACGTCCGCGCCAGCCACCGCGAGTACGAATACGCCGAAGCCCGCAATGCCCTGCTGCTGCGAATGGGGTTTCACGGCTCCGAATTCGGCGCAGCGCCGGCGCCCTTCGCCCTGCCGGCGGTGCGCGGCATCGTTGAAGACTGGACCGCCATGGCGCCCCGGAACCTCGCCGTGCTGCTCGGCCTGCCCGGGCCCCTGGCCGCCGTCGCCGGAGCCCTGAGCGGGCCCACAGACGTCCGCCGCCTGGTCCGGGACGCCTCGGACGCGCCGGGGCTCACGTTCCTCAAGCCCCGGCCCGTCAGCATCGTGGGCCGCGAGACGTATTCGGCGGACGTCGACCTCTCGCCGGCCGGGCTGTTGCGGCGCGCCGGAGCGGTGGGGGAGCAGGGTGGCCGGATCGAGGTCATCGAGGTCGACGGCGCCACCCGGCCCGCGTGGGTGGTCATCATCCCCGGAACCCAGCAGGGCGGCCTGCCGGAAGGCACCAACCCCTTTGACCCCGCCGGAATCGCCGAGGCCCTGGGCCACGACTCGGCATGGACCTCAGCCGCCATCCGGCAGGCTTTGGAGCAGGCCGGAGCCGAGGCCGGCGATCGGCTCGTGGCTGTCGGCTACAGCCAGGGCGGGATCCACGCCATGAACCTCAGCAAAGACCGGGCGGTCCTGGCCGAGTACGATCTCAAATTCGTGCTGACGGCGGGCTCGCCCGTTGGCGGTATCAGCCCGGGGCCGGGGATCCGCAGCCTGCACCTGGAGCACGAACAGGACTGGGTGCCGGGAGCGGACGGACTGGCCAACCCGGACACCAGGGACCGCGTGACCGTGACCCTCACCAACCCGCTGGCAATGCCGCCGCTGCAGGACTTCGGGCTGGGTCCCGGGCACCGGCTGGAGAATTACGCGGACGGTGCCGCGCTCGTCTCGGCAAGCCGGGACAACACGCTGCAGGACTCCACGGCTGCGCTGGCCGCAGTGGTGGGAACCGGCGGGGCGGCGACGGTGAGCCGGTTCTCGCTGCGGCGCGAGGCCCGGCCGGCATCACCAGGAACGCGGGCACCGCGGGGAACATCCGCGGCTCCGGGGCCCGTGGGTCCGGGACCGCCGCACGGCCCGGGAGCTTCTAGCGGTCGAGGGCGGGAAGGAAGCTGGCCACGAGGGACACCGCGCTGATGATGATGGCGGCGAACACGGCGGTCCAGAAGAACGAGTCGATGGTGAAGTGCACGGTGGTGTAGCTGCTGATCCAGGACGTCAGGTAAAGCATTGCCGCGTTGATGACCACCGTGAACAGGCCCAGGGTCAGGATGGTGATTGGCAGCGACAGGATGCTGACGATCGGCTTGACGAAGGCATTGACCAAGCCAAAAATCAGGCCGATGAACAGGTAGCCCAGGATGAGGCTGATGGTGCCGTCGCTCTGGGTGGAAATATCCAGCCCGGTGAGGATCCAGCAGGCGATTGCCAGAGCCAGCCCGTTGATGATGACTCGTACGATGAATGAGCGCATGGCCCCATGCTGTCATAAGCCCAGCGACGGCGGCAGGGACCATCTTCCCCTTTGCGGCAGCGGCCATCCCCCAACAGCACCAGCGACCCGAAGTAGGCTAGTTGGCATGACTTCATCAGAGAACCCGGCCGGGGGCATCAGGCCCCGTCCGGTGGTAGACCTCCTCCCCCGCTACGCGGCCGGCAAACCGCCCGCCCCCGTGGAAGGCCTGGTCAGCTACAAACTGTCCTCCAACGAAAACCCGTTGCCCCCGATCCCTGCAGTGCAGCAGGCCATCGCGGCGCAGACCGATTTCAACCGCTACCCCGATCCGCTCAGCAGCAAGCTGCGCGAATCGCTGGCCCGCTTCCTGGATGTTCCCGCCGAGGACATCGTCACGGGCGCCGGCAGCCTGGGCGCCCTCAACCAGCTGCTGGCCACCTTCGCCGGCCAGAACGACGACGGCAAGGCCGACGAAGTCATCTACGCCTGGCGCTCGTTCGAGGCCTACCCGATCTGTGTGGGGCTGGCGGGGGCCGAGAGCGTCCGGATCCCGCTGACGGCCGAGGGGCGGCATGACCTGGACGCCATGGCCGCCGCAGTGACCGCCCGGACCCGGATGATCCTGCTGTGCACGCCCAACAACCCGACCGGGCCCATCCTGACCACGGAGGAAACGGAACGCTTCATCAACGCCGTTCCGGCCGACGTCGTGGTGGTCATCGACGAGGCCTACCAGGAATTCGTCCGGGCCGGCGACGCTGTGGACGGCATCGCCATGTACCGGAAGTACCCTAACGTCGTCGTCCTCCGGACGTTCTCGAAGGCGCATGGCCTCGCCGGACTCCGCGTGGGTTACAGCGTCTCCCGGCCCGACCTGACGCAGCACCTGCGGGTAGCCGCCACGCCCTTCGCGGTGTCCCAAATCGCGGAAACGGCTGCAGTCACGTCGATCGAGCACTTCGCTGACGTTGTAGAAAGGGTACAAAGCCTGGTGGACGAACGGGACCGGGTCACGGCCGGACTCAGGGATCTGGGCTGGTTCGTTCCGGAGGCCCAGGGCAACTTTGTCTGGCTCAATCTGGGCGCAAACAGCGCGGAATTCGCCGCCCTGGCTGCCGAGCGGGCACTGTCCGTGCGCGCCTTCGGCAACGAGGGCGTCCGGGTCAGCGTCGGCGAAGCGGAAGCCAACACCCGGTTCCTGGAGCTCTGTGCGATCTATACAAAACCGCCACAGCGTTCCTAGCGCTTAACACGGCACGTTCAGTCCGCCCCGTGCGGATAAAGTAAGGAACAGTAAGCCAAAATATATGCCGAATGCGGAATGCATTCCAACTCCGGCATATATCCCAGCGATTGCGGCGCATTCGGATGCGGCAAGCAAGGAGACGGTATGGGCGCCATACATCTGCCCTCTACCGAGTTCGACGGAACCGAGATGGATGACCAGCTCGAGGCGGAGGCGGAGGCCCAACTGGGCGCCCCGGCCGAATCGATGGTGCAGTTGCTGGCCCCTGACGGCACTCTGGGCTCGGACCCGGTTTTCTCAAAGTACGCCGAGAAGCTGGATCCGGCCACGCTGCGCGGGTTCTACGCGGACATGGCCAAGATCCGTCGCTTCGACGTGGAAGCCACCGCCCTGCAGCGGCAGGGCCAGCTGGCCCTGTGGGTTCCGCTGACGGGACAGGAGGCTGCCCAGATCGGCTCGGGCCGGGCCAGCCAGCCGCAGGACTACATTTTCCCGACCTACCGCGAGCACGGCGTGGCCCTGACGCGGAACGTGGACCTGGCCGAGCTCCTGCGTCAGTTCCGCGGTGTCTCCAACGGCGGCTGGAACCCGAAGGACACGAACTTCCACCTCTACACGCTGGTCCTGGCCGCCCAGACCCCGCACGCCGTCGGTTACGCCATGGGCATCCAGCGGGACCAGAAGCTGGCGGCCGCCAACGCCGTGGCCGGCGGTGAAGCGGGACAGGCCGGGGAGCCGAATGCTGCCGTCATGGTGTATTTCGGCGACGGCGCCAGCTCCGAAGGGGACGTCCATGAATCCATGGTGTTCGCCTCCTCCTACCAGGCGCCGGTCGTGTTTTTCTGCCAGAACAACCACTGGGCGATCTCGGTGCCGAGCTCTGTGCAGACCCGCATCCCGCTCGCCAACCGCGCCAAGGGCTACGGCTTCCCCGGCATCCGGGTGGACGGCAATGACGTGATCGCCGTCCACGCCGTCACGGAGTGGGCGCTGGAGCAGGCCCGCGAAGGCCACGGTCCGGTCCTGATTGAGGCGTTCACCTACCGGGTCGGGGCGCACACCACGGCCGATGACCCCACCAAGTACCGCGAGTCCGCCGAGGAAAGCCTGTGGCGGGCGAAGGACCCGCTGGAACGGCTGGAGAAGTATCTCCGCGCCGAGGGCCTCGCGGACGACGCCTTCTTCAACCAGGTCAAGGCCGACGGCGACGAGCTCGCAGCCTATGTCCGCAAGACCACTTACGACCTCGAAACCCCGGACATCCGGACTGCCTTCGCCAATACCTATGTGGAGGCCCATCCGCTGGTGGCCGAGGAACTGGCCTGGTTCGAGGAATACAGCGCAGGGTTCGCCGATGCCGAAACCGGACAGGCAAAATCAGATCCGGCACAGGCGGAGCAGACAGACAAGGCGGCCGAGTAAATGACCACCATGACCATTGCGAAAGCCATCAACGAGGGCCTGCGGGCCACGTTGAAGAACAACCCCCGCTCGCTGCTGATGGGCGAGGACATCGGGGCCCTCGGCGGCGTCTACCGGGTCACCGACGGTCTGATCGCCGAGTTTGGCGCCGACCGCGTCGTGGATACCCCGCTGGCCGAATCCGGCATTATCGGCACCGCGATCGGCCTCTCCCTGCGCGGTTACCAGCCTGTCTGCGAGATCCAGTTCGACGGCTTCGTGTTCCCCGGGTTCAACCAGATCACCACCCAGCTGGCCAAGATGCACTCGCGCAGCAACGGCAACCTGACCGTTCCTGTCGTCATCCGGATCCCGTACGGCGGCGGCATCGGCTCGATCGAGCACCACTCCGAATCGCCGGAGGCGCTGTTCGCCCACACGGCCGGCCTGCGCATCATCACGCCGTCCAACCCGCACGACGCCTACTGGATGATCCAGCAGGCCGTCGACTGCCAGGATCCCGTCATCGTCTTCGAACCCAAACGCCGCTACTGGCTCAAGGGCGAGGTCGACACCGAGACCCCCGGCGCGTCCGCGGACCCCTTCAAGGCCCATGTGCTGCGCGAGGGAACCGACGCCACCGTGGTGGTCTACGGGCCGCTGGTGCCCGTGGCCCTGGCAGCGGCGGAGGCCGCCGCCGAGGACGGCCACAGCGTCGAGGTAATCGACCTCCGCTCCATCTCGCCGATCGACTTCGACACCGTCACGGCATCGGTCCAGAAGACCGGCCGGCTGATCGTGGCCCACGAGGCCCCCACGTTCGGCGGCATTGGCGGCGAAATTGCCGCCCGGATCAGCGAACGGGCGTTCCACTCGCTGGAGGCTCCCGTCATCCGCGTCGGAGGATTCCACATGCCCTATCCCGTGGCCAAGGTCGAAGAAGACTACCTGCCGGACATCGACCGCATCCTTGAGGCGCTGGACCGCGCCCTGGCGTACTGACGAGGACCCATGACGCTCAACAAGTTCAACCTTCCCGACGTCGGCGAAGGGCTTACCGAGGCCGAAATCGTCGCCTGGAAGGTCAAGCCCGGCGATACCGTGGCCATCAATGACGTCCTGTGCGAGATCGAGACGGCCAAGTCCCTGGTGGAACTGCCGTCGCCCTTCGCGGGGACCGTCACGGAACTGCTGGTTTCCGAGGGAGTCACGGTGGACGTCGGCACGCCGATCATCAGCGTGAGCGACGCCGTCGCCGCCGAGGTGCCGGCCGCGCCGGTGCCGGCCGCCCCTGCTGCCCCGGCACCTGCCGCCGCGGCCGCTCCCGCGGCGCCCATGTACGGCACGCTGCCGGCTGACACGTCCGAGGCCGGCGAAGCAGCCGGGCGCCCGGCTGGCGGGCCGCTTGTGGGCTCCGGTCCCAAGGCCGACGCCGTCAAGCGCCGGCGGCGGATATCCGCCCCGGCGGCCACTTCGGCCGCCGGCAACGGCACTCCGGTAATAGAGCCGGCTGCTGTGGAGGCCCACGACATCTGGATCAGCCCGGCCGCCGTCGGCAATCCGGCTGCGGAGGCCGCCGGCCCGGCCGACGCCGTGGACCTGCGCCCCACGCTGGGCGGTGCCATCAGCGGCCTGGTCGGCAAGGTGCTCGCCAAGCCGCCGGTCCGCAAGATCGCCCGGGACCTCGGGATCAACCTGGCCGACGTCGTCCCCACCGGCGCCCGCGGTGAGGTGACCCGTGAGGACCTGGTGAGCTATCAGGCCCAGCGTGATGCCGAGGTGGACAAGGCGGACTCGTTCTGGGGCAAGTCCGGCCGCCCGCAGGACCAGCGGATCGAGCGGATCCCCGTCAAGGGCGTCCGCAAGGCCACCGCGAAAGCCATGGTCGAGTCGGCGTTCTCGGCGCCGCACGTCAGCATCTTTGTCGACGTCGACGCCAGCCGCACCATGGAATTCGTCAAGCGCCTGAAGGCCTCCCGCGACTTCGAAGGCATCAAGGTCTCCCCGCTGCTCATCCTGGCCAAGGCGGTCATTTGGGCCGCGGCGCGGAACCCGAGTGTCAACGCCACTTGGGTGGACAATCCGGACGGCAGCGATTCCGCGGAGATCCACGTCAAGCACTTCATGAACCTGGGCATCGCGGCCGCCACGCCCCGCGGACTGATGGTGCCGAACATCAAGAACGCCCAGGACCTTTCGCTCAAGCAGTTGGCCCTGGCCCTCAACGAGCTCGCCACCACGGCGCGGGCCGGCAAGACCCAGCCCGCCCAGATGCGGGGCGGCACGCTCACCGTGACCAACATCGGCGCCCTCGGGATCGACACCGGCACGCCGATCATCAACCCGGGCGAGGTCGCGATCGTGGCCTTCGGCACCATCAAGCAGAAGCCCTGGGTCCTCGACGGCGAAGTCATTCCGCGGTGGATCACCACCCTCGGCGGCTCCTTCGACCACCGGGTGGTGGACGGTGACCTGTCGGCCCGTTTCATGGCCGACGTCGCCGCCATCCTGGAGGAGCCGGCACTGCTGCTGGACTGACGCGGCCCGAGGACCGCAGCCCGCAACGTTCCTCCCCAGTTGCTTCGGCTCCCACAGCCCTGCACCCGCGGAATACCGCGGGTTCCCCGGCCGCCGCGACGTCCCGCGGCCGGCAACTGGGACGGAGCGTAGGACCCGGGCCGCGGCCAAGGTGAAAACGACGGAACCCCGCCGCTGAAGCATTCAGCGGCGGGGTTCCGTCGGTATCGGGCCGAATGGCCCGGGTGTCTCAGTATCCCGAGTACGCGGTCAGCATCTGAACCATCGCGGGATCGCCGCTCATGCCTGCGACGGCGGCCGAGGCGGCAAACATCAGGCCCCCGAGCCCCGCGCCGCACGCGCTGATCGCAGTGAGGAACTTCCAGTCCTCACGGAACACGCTGCGCAGGGTGTCGGGCATGCGCAGGCCCGGGGCAATCAGGTTGGGGGCGCTGTCGGTTGAACCGTCGTCCAGGAACGCGACAACGCGGCCGGCGCCGCGGTCCACGCGCATGGCACTGATGTGGTTGCCGTGCCGGGCCAGGAGAATGTCGTGGCCAACCAGCTGGCGGCGCTGAAGAGTGATCATGGGTCCCTTTGGGTAGGTGGGTTCTTGGATGTCCGCACCATCGCAGGGCACTTCCCATTTTATCGGCCCGGTCTGTTCCGGGCGGCCCAATGGGCGGTGAGGCTGCCCACGGGAGGGGGTGATCCTGATCAAGTTCGATACACAGTCAAGTCCGCGCCGTCCTGTCCCGGCGGTGCACCCCGGCATTAGAGTGACACCAGCCGCCGACAGCCCGGGCGGACGCGGATCAAAGGAGATGTTGCGTGTTTTCAAGCCCCTACCCCGACGTCGAAGTTCCCAATCTCAGCATTTACGACTACCTCTTCGGCACTCTGGCAGAGGAGGAGCTGGACCGGGTCGCCGTCGTCGACGGCACCAGCGGTGCAGAAACGACGTACCGGGCGCTGCGTGGGCAGATCGATGCCCTCGCCGGCGCCGTGGCCGCCCAGGGCCTCGGCGTCGACGGCGTGGCAGGCATCCTGTGCCCCAACGTCCCGGCCTTTGCGGCAGTCTTCCACGGCCTGCTCCGGGCCGGCGCCACGGTCACCACCATCAACTCGCTGTACACGGCGGACGAGATCGCCCTCCAGCTCACCGACGCCGGCGCCGGCTGGCTTTTTACCGTTTCGGCGCTGCTGCCGGCAGCCCGGGAGGCCGCTGAACGGACCGGGATCCCGGCCTCGCGGCTCGTGGTGCTCGACGGCGCCGACGGCCACCCCTCGCTGGGTGACTTGCTCGCCATGGGCGCCCCGGCTCCCCGGGTCTCATTCGATCCGGCCACGCATGTGGCCGTGCTGCCCTATTCGTCCGGCACCACGGGCAGGCCGAAGGGTGTCATGCTCAGCCACCGAAATCTGATCGCCAACGTGGAACAGGCCAGGGGGCTGCTCGGCGTCGGTCCCGAGGACCGGCTCCTAGCGCTGCTCCCGTTTTTCCACATCTACGGGCTGACCGTGCTGCTGAACCTCGCCCTGCGCCAGCGCGCCAGGCTGGTCACGATGCCCAGGTTCGATCTGCCCGAGTTCCTGCGGATCATCCAGGAGCACCGATGCAGCTACCTGTTCATCGCACCTCCCGTGGCCGTGGCGCTGTCCAAGCACCCGCTGGTTGCCGAGTACGACCTCGGCTCGGTGCACACCACCCTCTCCGGCGCGGCGCCGCTGGACGGTGAGCTCGGCACCCGCCTGGCCGAGCGGCTCGGCTGCCGGGTCCTGCAGGGCTACGGCATGACCGAGATGAGCCCGGTGTCGCACCTGATCCCGCGCGACAGCCGCGACGTCCCCGTCAGCTCTGTGGGCCACACCGTGCCAAACATGCAGTGCCGGCTCGTGGACCCGGCTACGGGGGAGGACATCCCGGTTCCCGCGGAAGGAACCAGCGCCCCGGGGCATCTGTTGTGCCGCGGGCCGAACGTGATGCTGGGCTATCTCAACCGGCCGCAGGAAACCGCGGACACCCTGGACGCGGACGGCTTCCTGCACACCGGAGACATCGCCACGGTGCGGGCAGACGGGGTGGTGACGATCGTGGACCGGCTCAAGGAACTGATCAAGTACAACGGCTACCAGATCGCCCCGGCGGAGCTGGAGGCGCTGCTCCTCACGCACCCCGGCATCGCCGACTCGGCGGTGATCGGGACCCGCGACGCCGACGGCCAGGAAGTGCCCAAGGCGTTCGTGGTCCGCCAGCCCGGCGCGGACGGCGATGCCCTCGACGTCGCGGGTGTCATGGACTTCGTGGCAGCCAAGGTGGCGCCGTTCAAGAAGATCCGCCGGGTGGAGTTCATCGAGGCCGTGCCGAAGTCGGCCTCAGGAAAAATCCTGCGCCGGATGCTCAAGCCCGCAGAGCCCGCCGCAGTGCCGGCCCCAGAGCCGGCCGCGGTGTCCGAGAAGCAGTAATGCCTTAGTCGGCGTCGGTCTTGGCGATGTAGACGTCGCAGGGGGCGTTGTGGGCCACACTGTTCGCAACGCTCCCCAGGACCCGGCCGATCCCGCTCATGCGGCGGTTCCCGACCACGATCATCCGGGCACCGGTCCGTTCGGCTTCCCGGATCAGGGCCTCGGCGGGCTTGCCCCGGGCTGCGGCATGGGTGACGTTGGTGTCCGGGCGGCGCAGGCCGTCCGCCACGGTCCGCGCCACCTTCTCCGCGTTGCCGGCGTCGGAGACGATCCACTCGTCACTGCCGCTGCCGAAGACCTGGGTCCTGTCGCTGTCAAAGGCGCTGACCACATGAAGTGTCGCCCCCATGGAAACTGCGAGGTCACGCGCGGTCTGCGCGGCCCGCAGGGCAGTTTCACTGCCGTCGACGCCGACAACGATAATTCCGGTCATGGACTGCTCCTCTTTGAACGACTAATGCTGGTTAGTGTGCCTGTTCGCTGGGCCCTGCTGTTCAGGGACTAGTGCTGTTCAGGAACTAGTGCTGCCCGACAGGCCCAGCGAAACCTGCCGGTGTTCACGCTACAGTTCTTCAAACTACAGTGCGGCCAACGCTTCGCGCAGCACCGGCGCGAGCCGCCGCACGCCCTCACGGATCGACTCGGGCGGCACCGCGCTGAACGCCAGCCGGATCTTGTTCGAGGTGTCGTCCGACGGCGTGAACGCCGCTCCCGGGATGAAGACGACGCCGGCGTCGATGGCCTTCTTCAGCAGCGGGTAGGTGTCCACGCCTTCGGGCAGCGTGACCCAGACGAAGAAACCGCCGTCGGGTTGGGTCCAGCTCAGCCCGTCCGGCATGTATTCGGCCAGGGCGGCAAGCATTGCGTCGCAGCGTTCCTTGTACAGCCCGCGGTACGTCTCGATCTGGCCGCGCCAGTCGTATTCGCGCAGATAGGCCGACACCAGCATCTGGTTCAGGGTGGGCGGGCACAGGGTGACGGCCTCTGATGCCAGGTAATACCGGCGCTGCAGGTGGGCCGGGACGAGGGCCCAGCCGATCCGGAGGCCCGGGGCGAAGATCTTGGAAAAGGACCCCATGTAGATGACGTCGTCCGGGTTGGCAGCCCGCAAAGGGGTCAGCGGCTTGCCGTCGAAGCGGAGGAGGCCGTAGGGGTTGTCCTCCAGCACCAAGATATTCGCGTTTCGGCATATATCTACCACCGCCTGCCGGCGTTCTGCGGACAGGGTGATGCCGGACGGGTTGTTGAAGCTTGGGATGGTGTAGAGGAACTTGACGTTTCTGCCGGCGGTTTGGAGGGCGGCGATTTTCGCCTCCAGCAGGTCCGGGACGATGCCGTCGCCGTCCATCGGCACGGCCTCGACTCCCACCTGGTAGGCCTCGAACGTGTTGAGGGCGCCCACATACGTAGGATCCTCCACGAGCACCACATCTCCGGGATTGCAGAAGACTTTGGCGGCGACATCCTGGGCGGACTGCGAACCGGCCGTAATCACGATGTTCGCCGGGTCGGCGTCGAGGATCCCCTCCGCTGCCATGACCTCGCAGATCTGGGAGCGGAGTTCCTCAGTGCCCTGGCCGCTGCCGTACTGCAGGGCGATCATTCCCTGCTCGGCGATGATCTTCTCGGCGGTCTGGCCAAGGCGTTCCAGCGGCAGGGACTGCAGGTACGGGCTTCCGCCGGCGAGGGAAACGAGGCCGGGGCGCATCGAGATGTCGAAGACGTCCCGGACTGCCGATTGTTTGATATTTGCTGCGCGCTCCGAGAACAGGATCTCGTGGCGGTGGGCGGACGTAGCCGCACGTTCGATTGCGTCAATGGCCTCGGCCGGAAGTACTGCTGCGGCGGCATCAAGTGTTTCGTGGGTCACAGACCCTAGGATACTACCCATGTTGCGCGGGAGGAAACGATTGTTTTCTAGCATTTGCTTGCCATCAAATCGTCAAGCCTCCGTCCGCGGCGCCCCCGGGTGGTCCGGAAATCCCGGAGGCCCCCGGCAGCTGCATCCTGCCGGGGGCCTTGGGGTGTTGTGGAGCGGAGTCCGTGAGTGGCGGAGGGCCTAGGCCGCTGCCGCGGCGGGGGCTTCGGCCAGGGCGTCGAACACACCCTTGATCTGCTCGACAACTTCGGCGTCATCCTTGGGGTGGACCTCGGCGAAGCGAACCATCGAGCCGGGGACTGCCAGCTTGACGTTCTCGAGGACCTGGGCGCCGGCAATGCCGACGGCCTTGCGGGCCTCATCCTGGGCCCAAACGCCGCCGAACTGGCCAAAGGCGGTTCCGACAACCGCGGTGGGCTTGCCGGACAGGGCGCCGGCGCCGAACGGGCGGGACAGCCAGTCGATGGCGTTCTTCAGCGATGCCGGGACTGTGCCGTTGTGTTCCGGCGTAACCAGCAGGATGGTGTCGGCGTCGCTGGCGGCGGCGCGCAGGGCGGCGGCGGCAGCGGGCACCTGGCCTTCGACGTCGATGTCCTCGTTGTAGAACGGGATGTTGCCCAGGCTCTCGTGAATGACAACGTCCACCTGCTCCGGGGCGTTGAGAGCGATGGCCTCGGCCAGCTGCAGGTTGGTGGAGCCGGCGCGGAGGCTGCCGACGAGGGCGAGGATGGTCTGCTTGGACATGTGTACTCCTGTGCATCACGCCGCAGGATGGTTCCGGCGGCTGGTGGATCGTAGGGCTTTGGGGGCCTTCACCCATGCTAAACGGACTGCGGTCCGGTTATATTCCGGGGGGCTAGACTCAGCGGTGTGAGCCTCATCCCGATCCGTCCCGGTGCCCAGTCCGGGGGAGGGCGCCCCGCAGCGCCCGCCGCAGAAGCCGGGCGCCGTGACGCGGCGCGCAACAGGGAGCTGCTTCTTTGCGCCGCCCGGGAAATCGTGGAGGAATCCAGCGTCGACGCCCTCACCATGGACAGGCTGGCGCAGCGCGCCGGAGTTGGAAAAGGGACAGTCTTCCGGCGGTTCGGCAGCCGTGCCGGGCTGATGATGGCCCTGCTTAGTGATGCCGAGGCTGAATTCCAGGGCAGGTTCATCTTTGGGCCGCCGCCGGTGGGCCCCGGCGCGCCGCCCCTGGAGCGGTTGATCGCCGTGGGTGCCGCCCGCATTGCCTGGACCCTGGAGTTCGGGGAGTTGGCCCGGGCCGCCGACGCGTCGGCCTACAACAGGTTCGATGTGCCGCCGGCCGTCCTCTGGCACCGCCACCTTGAGATGCTGCTGCGCGAGGCCGGTGTGACGGCGGACCCGGGCCTCATGGCGTCAGCCCTCGGGGCGGCGCTGGAGCCGGAGCGGCTACTCCATTCCGTCAGCGTGCACGGGATTGCGCCCGAACGGCTGGCGGAAACCTGGCGGGAACTCGTCACACGCGTAGTAGCCGGACAATAGCGCGGTGTTGGCCATTCCGCGAGTCAAAATCCACTCCACGGACTTATTCATAACGATCTGTAGTTGAGCCGCCGTGTCGCGGCCGCCGGGAGCGCTCCGCGGCCCGGCATATGTGATAGCTTCCTCTGGAATGTGACCCGCAACATAGTCCACAAGGACTCAGCCGCGAGGCCTGCGGGCGGCCGGAAAACCAGCTGGCACATGATCCCGAACCGGTGGCGGAACCCACTGCCGGATGGGGGACGACGGAAGGACCTAAGTTGTGAATAGACTTGTCACCCCGGCAGGCAGGCCGGCCCGTCCAGCAGCCGCCTCGGCGCCCGGATCCGCTCAGACAACGGCGATCCAGAACTAGCCGCTCCATGCTTCGATACCTCGCCCAACGTGCCGTCACGTATGTCTTCATGATCTTCCTGACCACCAGTGCCGGTTATCTCCTGGCGGTGAGCACACTGCAGCCGGCACTGCTCGAGCAGGAGCGGATTCCGCGGCCCACCCCCGAACAAGTGGTCAACTCCTTCCGGCTCAAGGGGCTCGATCCGACGCTCAACCCGTGGGAGCGCTACGTCGACTGGCTCACGGGCATCCTCACCCGCTGGGACTGGGGGCGGAGCCCCAACGGGGCCTTCATCAACGCCGAGTTCGGCGACCGGGTCTGGATCTCCACCCGGCTCTTCCTGGCCTCGATCATCCTGACCCTGGTCATCGGCGTCGCCCTCGGCGTCTACACCGCCGCCCGTCAGTACAAGGCCTCGGACAGGGTCATCACCTCGTACAGCTACCTCATGTACATCGTCCCCGCCCCGATCGCCTACTTCCTGGTGCAGCTGGGCGCCATCAACATCAACGAGTCGGTCGGGGAGCGCGTCTTCTTTGTCACCGGCATCTCCACCCCGGGCCTCGACGGCGGCGGCTGGGCCCAGTTCGTCGACATGCTCGCCCACTACGCCGTGCCCACTTTCGCCATCACGGTTGTGGGCTGGGGCGCGTACCAGATCGCCCAGCGCCAGTACCTTCTGGACAACGTCAACGCCGATTTCGTAAGGACGGCACGGGCCAAGGGCCTGACCCGCAACCAGGCCATCAGCCGCCACGCCCTGCGGGTGTCCTTCATCCCCGTGGCGCAGAGCATCGCCTTCACCATCCCGGCCATCTTCGCCGGCGGCTTCTTCGCCGAGAAGATCTTCGCCTGGCACGGCGTCGGATCCTGGTCCATCGACTCGATCGCGCTGCAGGACGTCAACGCGGCCACCGCCACCCTCGCCTACGGCTCCGTCATCTTCGCGGTCGGGGCGATCCTCGCCGACTTCGCCACCACGCTCGTCGACCCGAGAGTGCGGGTGCAGTAATCATGACCAACCTCAACACGATTGACCCGGCCGCCGTCCTGGACGAAGGAAAGATCGAAAACGACGACGTCGTGATCGGCAAGTCGCGGATCATCCTGCGGCGCTTCCTGCGCAACCGGACAGCCCTCGCCGGCCTGGTCATCTTCCTGACCCTGACCCTCTTCTCCTTCGTCGGCGGCTTCTTCAGCAGCTGGGACAAGGAGAGCATCGACCCGTTCAACATCGGCATGCCGCCCTCCGGGGAGCATCTGCTGGGTACCTCCCAGGCCGGGATCGACCTCTACGCCCTGACCGTCGAAGGCACCCGGGTCTCCATCCTGATCGGCGTCGTCGTCGGTCTGGTCTCGGTGCTGATCGCCGCCGTCTACGGCTGCACCATGGCGTACTTCGGCCGCAAGGTGGACAAGGTCATGCTGTTCATCCTCGAAGCCCTGATCATGATGCCCGCCCTGCTGGTGGTCGCGGTGGCAACGAGCGGCGGCGCCAACGGCCTGAAGAACACCGTCCCCAGCTGGCTACTGCTCATCATCGTGCTGCTGGTCTTCAGCTGGATGGGCACAGCGCGCCTGATCAGGTCCCTGTCGCTGTCGCTCATGCAGCGTGACTTCGTTAAAGCAGCCCAGTACATGGGCATCCCGCCGCGCAGGATCGTCTGGCGCCACCTCGTGCCGAACATCGGCTCCCTGCTGGTCCTGGAAGTTACCCGCGGGGTCACCGGCGCCATCCTCGCCGAGGTCGCGTTTTCCTTCATCGGCATCGGCATCAAGGTCCCGGACGTGAGCCTGGGCGTGCTGATCGGCCAGTCCACCTCCCAGGTCTCCACCTTTCCGTGGATGTTCTGGGCTCCCCTGATCGTGATGTTCCTGCTGACCGGCTCGCTGGCCATGATGAACGATGGCCTCCGCGACGCGTTCGACCCCAGTTCCAGCTCCGTTGGCCGCACAAAGCGGGGCCGCGCGCGAATCGGCAGCGCCGTGACGGGCAAAACACAGAAGACGAGCAAATGACCAGCAATACGACCGCCCCGGACACCGCCCAGAGCACCGCCGAGCGTCTCCGCGTCGCCGGGCTGCACGCCCCCACCGACGCGGTCCTCTCCGTCCGCGACCTCAACGTCCGCTTCAACACGGAGAACGGCGTGGTGCACGCGGTGCGCGGCATCGACTTCGACGTGTTGCCGGGCAAGACGCTGGGGATCGTGGGCGAGTCCGGTTCCGGCAAGTCGGTCACGTCCATGGCGATTATGGGCCTGCTGCCCCCGACGGCGGAAATCAGCGGTTCCGTCCGGCTCAAGGGAAAGGAACTGCTGGGTCTCAGCGACAAGGCCATGTGCCGGCACCGCGGCAACGACCTGGCGATGGTGTTCCAGGACCCGCTGTCCTCCCTGACCCCCGTTTATACGGTCGGCACCCAAATCGTCGAGGCCCTGACCGTCCACAACCCGACCATGAGCAAGCAGGCCAAGGTGGCCCGCGCCGTCGAACTCTTGGGGTTGGTCGGCATCCCCAGCCCGAAGGACCGGCTCAAGGCCTTCCCGCACGAGTTCTCCGGCGGCATGCGCCAGCGCGTCATGATCGCCATCGCGATCGCCAACAACCCCCGGGTTCTGATCGCCGATGAGCCGACGACGGCGCTGGACGTCACCATCCAGGCGCAGGTCCTCGAGGTGCTCCACGCCGCGCAGGAGGAGACCGGCGCCGCCGTCGTCATGATCACGCACGACCTCGGCGTGGTCGCCGGCATGGCGGACGACATCATGGTGATGTACGCCGGCAGGCCGGTGGAGACCGGCAGCGTCGACGACATCTACTACAGCCCTCGGATGCCCTACACCATGGGCCTGCTCGGCGCGGTCCCGCGCGTGGACATCGCGGAAAAGACCTCGCTGGTGCCGATCGAGGGCATCCCCCCGAACCTCGCCCATCCGCCCACCGGCTGCTCCTTCGCGCCGCGCTGCCCGCTGGCCAGCGAGGCCTGCCTCGACGGCGAACCGGACCTGCGGGCAGTGGGGCCCGGGACCGGGCACAGCGCCGCGTGCATCAAGACCGAAGCCCTCGCCGACGTCGACGCGCACGCGATTTTTGCCGCCCCGGCTGTGCCGGTCTCCCGTTTCGACGTGGTGCCGCGGCACGAGCGCAAGCCTGTCCTGGAACTCCGCGACGTCAGGAAGCACTTCCCGCTCATGAAGGGCGCCCTGCTCAAGCGCAGGATCGGCACGGTGAAGGCCGTGGACGGGCTGAGCTTCGATATCCGAGAGGGCGAGTGCTTCTCGATCGTGGGGGAGTCCGGCTGCGGAAAAACCACCACCCTGCTGGAAATCATGGAATTCCACAAGGACCAGGACGGCGAGGTGGTCATTGGCGGGCTGAGCAACAAGCAGGCCGCCGACGCCAAGACCAAGGGCGCCATGCGCAGGGAACTGCAGATGGTGTTCCAGGATCCAACCGGGGCGCTGGATCCGCGCTTCACCGTCTACGAGGTCCTGGCCGAGCCGATGGAAAACCTGGGCATGCCCAAGCCGGCCATCCGGAAGCGAATCATGGAGCTCATGGAGCTGGTGGGCCTGCAGGCGGACCACGTCAACCGTTTCCCCAACCAGTTCTCCGGCGGCCAGCGCCAGCGGATCGGCATTGCCCGCGCCCTCGCCGTGAACCCCCGGCTGGTTGTCCTGGACGAACCCGTCTCCGCCCTCGACGTGTCAGTGCAAGCCGGCGTCATCAACCTCCTGGACAAGCTCCGTGCCGAACTGGGCCTGAGCTATCTCATGGTGGCGCATGACCTCTCCGTGGTGCGGCACATCTCCAACCGCGTTGCCGTCATGTATCTGGGCAAGATCGTGGAGATCGGAGACGTCGACGCCGTCTTCGACAACCCCCGCCACCCCTACACCCGGGCCCTGCTCTCCGCGATTCCGGTACCGGATCCGGAGCTGGAGCGCACCCGCGAACGGATCATCCTCCAGGGCGACCTGCCCTCGCCGTTGGAGGCGCCGGCGGGCTGCAACTTCGCCACCCGCTGTCCCGTGTTTGCGGCCCTGCCGCCGGCCAAGCAGGAGAAGTGCCTGACCTTGGAGCCCGTCCTGGAACCGGCCGCCGTCGACCAGCAGTTCGCCTGCTTCTACCCGGACGGCGAACTGGACGCGGACATGGTCGTGGTCCACGAAGACCACTGACAGCCCGACCGCCAGAACCGGCACCAGCAACCACCAATCCGCCAGACCACCATGCATCACACTCGCACGAAAAAATGAAGGGGATCTCATGAAAAATCGCACCAAGGTCGGCGCCATCACCGCCGTCGTGGCGGCGCTTGCGCTGACTGCCTGCGGCAGCGGCGGCGCCTCCACCACGGCCGAGAGCGCCAAGGCCCAGGACGCCTCCGGCGACCTCAGCAAGCTCGTCAGCGTCAACGCCAAGAAGGCCGCCGAGCTGCAGCAGGGCGGCACCGTGACCCTGCCCCTGGGCAACATCGGACCGGACTTCAACGGCTTCTCCAACGCGGGCAACTCGGCGGACAATACGGAACTGCACTACCCGATCGACGAGGCCGGCTACGTGGGCTGCTGGAAGCTGGACTTCGACGGCACCGCCAACCTCAACAAGAACTTCTGCGAAGACTTCAAGAGCGAGGTCAAAGACGGCAAGCAGACCATCACCATCAAGATCAACGCGAAGGCCGCCTACAACGACGGCACTCCGATCAACGCCGCCACGTTCGAAAACACGTGGAAGATGCTCAACGGCAAGAACAAGGACATCGACATCGTCTCGTCCGGCGCCTACGAGTTCATCGACTCCGTCAAGGCCGGAAGCAGCGACAAGGAAGTCGTTGTGACCACCACGCAGCCGGTGTACCCGCTCAGCGACATCTTCGGCGGCTTCATCCCGCAGGCCGTCAACACCCCGGAACTGTTCAACACCGGCTTCAGCGGTGAAATGCACCCCGAGTGGATGGCCGGCCCGTTCAAGGTGGATAAGTTTGACTCTGCCGCGAAGACCGTCTCCCTTGTTCCGAACGACAAGTGGTGGGGGGAGAAGCCGGTCCTGGAGAAGGTGATCTTCCGCCAGTTGGAGGCCAGCGCCGAGATCGCCGCCTTCAAGAACGGCGAGGTCGACATGGCTGACGGCCGCACGCTGACCAAGTACAAGCAGCTGGAAGGCTCCAAGAACTCCGAGGTCCGCCGTGGTCAGCGCCTGTTCGCGGGCGGCCTGAACCTCAACGCCCTGAAGGCGCCGCTCACCGACGTCGCCGTCCGCAAGGCGATCTTCACCGCCGTCGACCGTCCCGCCATCCGCGCCGTCCGCTTCGGCGGCCTGAACTGGGACGAGAACAGCTCGGGCTCGATGATGCTGATGCCGTTCTCGAAGTACTACCAGGACAACTACCCGGTCAAGGAAACCGGCGCCGATGCCGCCAAGAAGGTCCTGACCGAGGCCGGCTACACGGCAAACGCCAAGGGCATCATGGAAAAGGCCGGCGTTCCGGCGTCGTTCAAGATCACCAACTTCGGTGACGATCCCACCGCCCTGGCCACCGTGCAGACGCTGCAGAAGCAGCTGCAGGCGGCCGGCATGGAGGTTGGCATTGACCAGCGCGGCGACGCCGACTTCGGCAAGGTGGTTGGCAGCCGCGACTTCCAGCTCACCATCAGCGGCTACACGGTGGGCGCCGACGCCACCGCCGCCGTGAAGCAGTTCTACGACTCCGCCACCAACGAGAACGGTCTCGGCGACGCCGAACTGGACAAGGCCATCAAGGACCTCGCGTCCATCCAGGATGACACCCAGCGCAACAAGGCCGCCATGGACGTTGAGAAGAAGCACATGGAAAAGTACTTCTCCATGGGCGTGATCATGAACGGCCCGCAGATCTACTTCGCCCGCACGGGCCTGGCCAACTACGGCGCCAGCCTGTTCCAGACCCCGGACTGGAGCGTCGTCGGCTGGGACAAGAAGTAAGCTCTGCCGACTGAGCAGTACTAGGCAGTACTGAGTAATACTGAACAGTACTGAGCAGCATGGCCGAGGCCGGCGCCCCCGGAAGCATCCGGGTGGCGCCGGCCTCGTTCTCTTAACCTGCCGTCCGTTCAACCAACCCGCCGGGTCCAACAAGCGGGCAGGGCGGTAGCCTAGGCACCATGAGCAACGATCCAACCCGGCCCATCCGCACCGCCGTCGCCGGTTTCGGCCTCTCGGGCAGCGTCTTCCACGCCCCGTTCATCACCGCAAACCCCGCCTATTCGCTGGACGCCATCTCCACCTCCGACGCCGGCAGGCAGTCTGCTGCCGCGCAGAGCTACCCGGGGGCCAGGATCGTCGACACCCCGGCGGACATCCTGGAGCTCGCTGGAGAACTGGACCTGCTGGTGCTCGGCACGCCGCCCGCCACCCACTACCCGCTGGCGAAAGCTGCGCTGGAAGCCGGGCTCGACGTCGTTATCGACAAGCCGTTCGCCGTCAGAAGCGCCGAGGGGCAGGAACTCATCGACCTGGCCGCGCGGCTGGGCCGGGTGCTCACCGTGTTCCAAAACCGGCGCTGGGACGGCGACTTCCTCACGGTGAAGGCGCTTATGGACGCGGGAGCCTTCGGCACCGTGACCCGCTTTGAATCCCGCTTTGAGCGGTGGTCGCCGGATGTCCCCAAGGCATGGAAGGCGGCAGCCACGGCCGACGACGGCGGTGGGGTGCTCTTTGACCTCGGCACGCACCTGCTGGACCAGGCCGTGCAGCTTTTCGGGCCGGCCACGGTCACGCACGCGGAACTGGCGGCCCGGCGGCCGGGAGGTGTGGCTGACGACGACGTCTTCGTGGCCCTGCGGCACAACTCGGGGGTGACCAGCCACCATTGGATGAACATGCTCTGCGCCCAGCAGGGGCCGCGCTACCGGATCCTGGGCAGCGAGGGCGGCTTCACCAAGCACGGTGTGGACCCGCAGGAGCCCTACATCGTGGCCGGCGGAAGCCCGCTGGACGCCGACTACGGCATGGAAGATCCGGACTGGGCCGGACTGCTGGGGCGCGACGGGCATCTGGACCGACTGCCCACCGAACGGGGCGCCTACCCGGAGTTCTACCGGATCCTGGCCGCAAAGATCGCCGACGGCGGGGCAGCCTCGGCGCTGCCCGTCCCCGTCGACCCCGAGGGGCCGCTCCAGGTGCTGCGGCTGATCGAGCAGGCCCGCTCCCTGGCTTAAAACACCATCGGCTGCTCCGTAACTGCCGTTCTGGGGGTCCAAAAGGGCGGTTGCGGAGCAGCCGATGCAGTGTTGGCTAAGCGGCGACCGGCAGGTTACGCGGAGACCAGCTCGTGCCAATCGGAGACGAGGGGCAGGTTGTGCGCCTCGGAGACCGAGCGGTGGGCAACCTTGCCGCCGGCGATGTTCAGGCCGGAGGCCAGGGCGGCATCGCGCTCGAACGCAGCCTTGACGCCCAGGTTCGCCAGGGAGACGGCGTAGCGCAGGGTGACGTTGGTCAGCGCGTACGTGGAGGTGTTCGGAACGGCGCCGGGCATGTTGGCGACGCAGTAGAAGATCGTGTTGTGGACCTTGTACGTCGGTTCCTGGTGCGTGGTGGGGTGGGTGTCCTCGAAGCAGCCGCCCTGGTCCACTGCGATGTCCACCAGCACCGAGCCGGGCTTCATCCGGGACACGAGCTCGTTCGTAACCAGTTTCGGGGCCTTGGCGCCGGGGATCAGGACCGAACCGATCACGAGGTCGGCGTCGACCACGGACTTCTCGATCTCGTACTTGTTGGACGCGACCGTCTTCAGGCGGCCCTGGTACTGGGCATCCAGTTCGCGGAGGCGGTTGATGTTGATGTCCAGGATGGTGACGTCGGCGCCCAGGCCCAGGGCCATGGCGGCGGCGTTGGTGCCGGCAACACCGGCGCCCAGGACAACAACCTTGGCCGGGCGGACGCCCGGGACGCCGCCGAGCAGCACGCCCTTGCCGCCGGCCGGGGCCATCAGGGAGGTGGCGCCCACCTGCACGGACAGCCGGCCGGCAACCTCCGACATCGGGGCCAGCAGCGGCAGGGTGCGGCCTTCCTGGACGGTCTCGTAGGCGATGGCGGTGACGCCGGAGTTGATCAGTTCCTGGGTCAGTTCCGGCTCGGCGGCCAGGTGCAGGTAGGTGAAGAGGATCAGGTCCTTACGGAAGCGGTGGTATTCGGCCTTGACCGGCTCCTTGACCTTCATCACCATGTCGGCGCGGCCCCAGACGTCGTCGGCTTCGGCGACGATCTCCGCGCCGGCGATCGCGTATTCCTCGTCCGTGATGCCGGAGCCCAGGCCCGCGCCGCGCTCGACGAGGACCGTGTGGCCGTTGGTGCGGAATTCGTGGACGCCAGCAGCGGTGATGGCGACGCGGAATTCGTTGTTCTTGATCTCTTTGGGTACACCGATGATCATTTATTAGCTCCAGTGGGTGTTGGCCTCGTGGGCCTGGGTGAGCGGGGGATTCGTACTTCCAGAATAAATCCCGCTGTGAGGCACGCGACAGGTGCCGCGGCACCGCCACGGGCGCCGGCCGCGTGATTCCGGGGTTTTTCAAATCCGCGGATAGACATTTGTCGAGGCGGCGGGCGTCAGGTGTCGGCTCGTGTCCGTCCCGGCTGCATTCGCAGCGCGGCGGGCCGGAGCAGTAGTGTGGCAGGATGCAGCAGCAGGACGTGGAGCAGCTCGTGGAGCAGGTGGCGCAGCGGCTGGGCCGCGGCCTCTCCCTCGAGGACCTCGACGGCTTGCTCCTGGCCTACAGTTCGAACCAATCGCACGCGGACCGCGTCCGGGTGAACTTCCTGCTCAGCAAGCGGGTCCCCGTGGACGTCATCGCGTGGCAGCTCTCCCACGGGATTGCGACGGCGGTCCGGCCGGTGGTGGTGCCGGCCAACGAGGACCTCGGCATGCTCGGCCGTGTGTGCGTGCCGCTGCTGGTGCGCGGCTTCCGGGTGGGGTACCTCTGGGTCCAGCTCGACGCCGAGGAACCAAGCGCCGCGGCCGTCCTCGCCCAACTGCAGGACGTGGCGCCGGAGCTGGAGCAGCTGTCCTCCCTGCTGCTCGATTCCAACACGGCCGAGTCCGAGTTCCGCCGCCGCCGTGAGCAGGAGTTCTTGGCCGCCTGCGCCGGCGAGGCGAACGCGGCGGCTGCCGTGGCGGGCTGGAAAGAGGTCCAGGGCAAGGGACCCTGGCAGTTGGTGACCGTCCTGGACGCCGATGGCTGGGCCGGGGGCTCGGACCCCATCGCCGATACCCTCATTCACCGCTCCGCGGCGCTGCAGGCGACCATCGGGGTGGACGCCGCCCTGTTCAGCGCCGGCACGGAGACCCACGCCGTGGTGCTCTTCAAGGAATCCACGGGACGCGCTGACCACGCCCAGGTGCTGGTGCACTATCAACTGGAACTCGCCAAACGCTCTGGGCGCACCGTCCGGCGGATCATCCTGGGCACGAGCGAGGGATTTGCCAAGCCGCGGGAACTCGCCGAGGCCTACCGGCAGTCGCGGCAGGCGGCCCAAGCCGCGGCAGTGGACCCGCAACTGGGCGAGCTCGTCGACTGCCGGGCCACCGGCGTCTACCAGCTCCTGGCCTCGGCCGGCGGTGGGGCGGGGGCCTGGGCGGACGCGGGATCCGTGTACTTCCGCATGCTCGAGGACCATGACCGCAACCGCGAGCTGCTGCCCGTGCTGGAGTTGTTCTACGACAACGACGGCTCGGTCCAGGAAGTCGCGGCCAAGCTGCACCTGCACCGGAGCAGCATCTACAACCGGCTCGGCCGGATCCGCCAGCTGCTGGGCGTGGATCCGCTGAAGGGAATGGTGCGGCTGGAACTGCATGCTGCGCTCAAAGCGCGGCGCTGGGCGGGCCGGCCGCGGATTTAGCGGATGCAGCCTGATTTGAGCCTGCGGCCTAGCCCTCGGGCTTGGAGGAATCGGCGTCCAGGGCCAGTTTCGCGTCCTGACCGGCGCCGGGACCGGGATGGCGGAGTGCGCTCCGGCGGCGGGAAATCCGGCTGTCCACCCAGAGGGAGACCGCAACGAAAGCGACGCCGCTGGCCAAATAAGTGGCGGTGATATTCAGGCCCATCGCGGTTCCGAAGATGCCAGCGAGCAGCATGGCGGCGATGCCTGCCACGATGTGCCACCCTCTGAATTTACCCACAATTCAAGCGTAACCCGCGCGATATCAGTGTTTCCGCGCAGGAGCGGGATCGTTGCTTGATCCTTATCACTGCTTCATGAAGCATCCCTTCATGAAGCGTCTGTTCACTCAACACCGGCACCCTCGTCGTCCTGGCCGGCCGGTGACACGGCGCCCATGCCGTTCTTCTTCTGCGTCTCGAGCCAGGCCATGATGTCGGCCAGCCGGATCCGTCGGTGTGTTCCGCGGTATTCGACCGGGATCTCACCGCGGTCGGTCATGTTCCGCAGGTACGTGTGCGAAATCCCCGCAAGCTCCGCGGCCCGGGACGTCGTCAGCATCTCCTCGACGCTGCTGACGGTAACGGCCTCGCCGCGGCTGAAGCGGCCCAGCAAATCGACGACGGCGTCCCGCGCCGCGGGCGGCAGCCGGTGGACGGTGCCGTCGACGAACACCGTGATGTCGTGGCTGCCGTCGAGGGCGTACCGCAGTTTCTGCGCGTCTTCGGCCGGGAGGCCGGCCGTCACCCGGGGAGCTATCAGTGCCATGAGTGCATCCTAGCGGCACCGGCGCAGCGGAAGGGCCTGTCGGTGGGCCGGCCCGCGGGCCCACCGGCCGCGGGCCCACCGGCTGCCGCGCGGTTACAGCCCAAGGTCCTCCAGAACCGGCAGTTTTGCCCGGACCCAGGCGCGGGCCTCAGTTGCGCTCGGCGCGGACAAGGCCAGCTTGGCCAACTCCTGCGCTTCGGCCAGGGTGACGGTCTTCAGCACGGCGGCGACGGCCGCGATGGAACGCGCCGTCATGGACAGGGTGGTGACGCCCAGTCCGGTGAGGACGACGGCGAGGGCCGGGTCCGCCGCGGCCTCGCCACACACGCCCACCGGCTTGTTGTGCCCCTCGGCGGCCGAACCCTCCACCGTCAGGCCCACGAGCCGCAGTACGGCCGGCTGCCAGGGTGTGTTCAGGCCGGCCAGCGGGCCGAGCTGGCGGTCGGCGGCCATGGCGTACTGGGTGAGGTCGTTGGTGCCCAGGCTTGCGAAGCCGACTTCGCGGAGGATGGCCTCAGCCGTCAGGGCAGCCGAGGGGACCTCCACCATGACGCCGGGGGTCTTGATCCCTGCCGTGGCGCACAGCGAGGCAAAGCGGGCCGCCTCCTCCGCGGTGGAAATCATCGGGGCCATCACCCAGACGTCGGCCTCGGATGCCTTCTCGGCCAGGGCGATTGCCTGCAGCTGGCGTTCCAGGACCCCCGGCGTGGTGAAATCTGTCCGGTAGCCGCGGACGCCCAGGGCGGGGTTGGGTTCGGTGGCGTCGGTCAGGAACGGCAGCGGCTTGTCCGCGCCGGCGTCGAGAGTGCGGAGCACCACCTTCTTGCCCGGGAAGGCGTCGAAGACGCCCTGGTAGGCGGCGGCCTGTTCTTCCACGGTCGGTTCGGTGTCCCGCTCAAGGAAACAGAACTCGGTCCGGAACAGCCCCACGCCCTGGGCGTTCAGCCCTGCCGCGGCTACGGCGTCCTTGGCTCCGCCGACGTTGGCGAGGAGCGGCACAAGGTGGCCGTCCGACGTCGTGCCCGTCCCGTCAAAGGCGGCCAACAACGACGCCGTGGCGGCCCAGTGCGCTGCGGCCGCGCGCTGGGACTCATCCGGGTTCGCGGTGATGAGGCCGGCCGCGCCGTCCACGTACACCTCGGTGCCGTCGGCGAGCTCGTCGACCCCGACGGCGGCGACCACGGCCGGCAGGCCCAGCGAGCGGGCGATGATCGCCGTGTGGGACTGCGGCCCGCCGCCGGCGGTGACCAGGGCCAGCACCTTTTCCGGATCCAGGGTGGCGGTATCGGCCGGGGCCAGGTCCTCGGCAACGAGGATGAACGGGGTGGAGGACACGGGAATGCCCGGCGCGGGGACTCCACGCAGTTCCGCCACGATCCGGGACCGGACATCCAGGACGTCCGTGGCGCGCTCGGCCATGTAGCCGCCGAGGTTGTGCAGCATTTCCGAGACGGAGGCACCGGCTTCCCAGATTGCCCGCTGCCCGGACGTGCCGCGGCCGATCAGCTTGGTGGCGGATTTGAGCAGCATGGTGTCGGTGGCCATGAGGGCCGTGGCCTCGAGGACGGCCTTGCCGTCGCCGGTGACTGTCTCGGAGCGGGCCTTGAGTTCGTCGTGGACGGATTTCGCCGCGGCTTTCAGTGCCGCCGTCGCGTCTTCCGCCGTGACGCCGGCGGGAAGCTGCTCTCCGGCGGGCGGTTCGCTGATCGGTTTGGGCATCTGCCGGATGGTGCCGATGATGCGGCCTGGGCTAACGCCTACTCCTGGGAAGTTCTGCACTGAAGGTCCTCATTCTCTGTCGTAGGCCAGTGGCCACTAAGCCGGTAAACCAGGTGCCGCCGCTGACCCTGCTGATCATTTGTGCCTGCCGTCGACGGCTACGTCAACAGGCGGGTCACGGCACCTGCAAAAATTGTATGTGATGCAGTTCATATAGCGTTGCTATAGGTGCTAGGGTAGCGGTTATGAGTATCGATGGCCAGCTACCACCCAAGGCCCGGCTGCTGCGCGCGGCCGCCGAGCTGCTGGCCAACTCGGGCGGATCCGCAGTCTCGACCCGCCAGATCACACAGCTGGCCGGTGTTACGGCACCGACCCTCTACCACCACTTTGGTGACAAGGAAGGGCTGTTCGACGCCGTCGTCGCAGCAGGTTTTGACGAATATGTCGCGGGCGAACGTGACTTCGCGCCCTCTGGCCAACCGCTGGAGGACATCCGCAGGATGTGGGACAACCATGTCCAGTTCGGGCTGAAACAGCCGGAACTCTATCTCGTCATGTTTGGCAATATCCGCCCTGAGAGCCGTCCGGCGATCGTCGCCGATGCCGAGGCCCTCATGGAGGAGATGCTCAACAAGGCGGCAGTCTCCGGGCAGCTCAACGTCCAGCCCAAGGAGGCGGCCAGGTCCATCCTGGCGGCCAACGTGGGCATGACCCTCATGCTGATCGCGGAAAAGGTGCCGGAGCGGAACCTCGAGCTCTCCGCCATGACCCGCGACGCCATGATCTTTGCGGTTTCCACCGAGCAGGCCCGGAGCAACGGTTCTGATGACAGCGGAAAATCCTCCGTGGTCGTGGCGGCCATCGCATTGAACGCGGCACTCCAGGCGTCCCACTCGGACCAGCTCTCCAGCTCGGAACTCAAGCTCTTCCTCGAATGGCTCCACCGGATCTCCAACAGCTCCACCAGCTAGCTCGGCGAAATTATCGGACCATCCTGCAAAGCAGCGGGAACGACGGTTAGGAACTCACATGGCAACAGATACAGTTGCGAAACCAAAGACCAGCGTGCGGGTGCACGTCCAGAAATTCGGGACGTTCCTGTCCGGCATGATCATGCCCAACATCGGCGCGTTCATCGCCTGGGGCTTCATCACGGCGCTCTTCATCCCGGCGGGCTTCTTCCCCAATGCGGAGCTCGGCAAGCTCGTTGGGCCGATGATCACGTACCTGCTCCCGCTCCTGATCGGCTACACCGGTGGCCGGATGGTCTACGGCGTGCGTGGCGGCGTGGTCGGTGCCGTGGCCACGATGGGTGTGATCGTCGGTACTGACATCCCCATGTTCATCGGCGCCATGATCCTGGGCCCGCTCACCGCGTGGCTGATGATGAAGGCGGACAAGATCTGGGAAGGCCGGGTCAAGCCCGGCTTCGAAATGCTGATCGACAACTTCTCGGCCGGCATCCTGGCCGCTGCCATGGCGGTCGTCGGCATGCTGGTGGTCGGCCCTATCGTGAAGGCATTCAGCAACGGCGCCAGCGCCGTGGTCGAATTCCTTGTGGTGAACGGCCTGCTGCCCTTTACCAGCATCTTCATCGAGCCCGCCAAAGTCCTGTTCCTGAACAACGCCGTCAACCACGGCATTCTCACCCCGCTCGGCACCCAGCAAGCGCTCGAGCAGGGCAAGTCCATCCTGTTCCTGCTCGAAGCCAACCCCGGTCCCGGCTTCGGCGTCCTGCTGGCCTACTCGTTCTTCGGCAAGGGTCTGGCCAAGGCGTCGGCGCCTGGCGCGGCAGTGATCCAGTTCATCGGCGGCATCCACGAGATCTACTTCCCGTACGTCCTGATGAAGCCGATGATGATCTTCGCCGCAATCGGCGGCGGCATGACAGGCATCTTCACCCTGGTGGTCACCGGCGCCGGCCTCCGGTCCCCGGCTGCCCCAGGCAGCATCATCGCTGTCTACGCCTCCACCGCACGCGACAGCTACGTCGGCGTGACCCTCTCGGTGCTGTTCGCCACCACGGTGTCCTTCCTCATCGGATCGGTGATCCTGAAGGCCAGCAAGGCACCCGCGGAGGACGATCTCGGCGAGGCCACGCACCGGATGGAGGCCCTGAAGGGCAAGAAGAGCTCGGTTTCCGCGGCCCTGATCGGTGAGGGCGTGGGCCCCAGCGGCGTCGCCGTCCTCGCGACCCCGATCAAGAACATCGTCTTTGCGTGCGACGCCGGAATGGGCTCCAGCGCGATGGGCGCGTCCGTGCTCCGCAACAAGATCAAGGCGGCCGGTTTCCCGGACGTCAAGGTCACCAACTCCGCAATCGCCAACCTCAGCGACACGTTCGACGTCGTCATCACCCACCAGGACCTGACCGAGCGGGCCAAGCCCGCGACCGCCAGCGCCGTGCATGTCTCCGTGGACAACTTCATGAACAGCCCGCGGTACGACGAGATCGTGGAACTGGTCAAGGCCAGCAATACGGAAGCAGATGCGACAGCGGCTGGCACCGCGGGAGCGGTCCCAGCCGCGGCCGCTGTCGCCGCGCCGGAGGCCCCCGCGGAGGCCGAGCCGGACGCCGATACTGGTCCCGCAGGGATCCTGGTGGCCGAAAGCGTCATCCTCAACGGCACCGCCACCACGCGGGACGCCGCGATCGATGAGGCCGGGCAGCTCCTGCTGGACCGCGGCGCCGTCGACTCCGGCTACATTGACGCCATGCACGAACGCGAGGAATCCGTCTCCACGTACATGGGCAGCTTCCTTGCGATCCCGCACGGCACCAACGCCGCGAAGGACCACATCATGAAGTCCGCGGTATCGGTGATCCGCTACCCGAACGGCATCGACTGGAACGGCAAGGAAGTGAAGTTCGTGGTCGGCGTGGCCGGCGTCAACAACGAACACCTGCACATCCTGTCCTCGATCGCCAAGGTCTTCACCAACAAGGCCCAGGTGGCCCAGCTCGAGGCGGCCACCACGGTTGACGAAGTGCTGGCCCTGTTCGGAAAGGTCAACTCCTAGTGAAGGCTGTTCATTTCGGAGCCGGAAACATCGGGCGCGGATTCGTGGGCCTGCTGCTGCACGAGGCCGGGTATGAGGTGGTGTTCGCCGACGTCGCGGACGCCCTCATCACCCAGCTGGCCGCCGCGGACAGCTACCAGGTCCACGAAGTGGGAGAGAACCCCGCCGTCCGCACCATCGACAACTTCCGTGCGCTGAACTCCGGCACCCAGGAAGCCGACGTCGTCGCGGAAATCGCGACGGCGGACATCGTCACCACCGCCGTCGGGCCGCACATCCTGAAGTTTGTGGCGCCTGTGATCGCCAAGGGGATCACGGCCCGCGCCCCCGGGCTGCCGCCGCTACAGGTGATGGCGTGTGAGAACGCGATCAACGCGACCGACATCCTCAAGTCCGAAGTTGCTGCCCAGTGGGATCCGGCCGCCGGGTCCCTGGACGCTGCCGCCGTGTTTGCCAACACGGCAGTAGATCGGATCGTGCCCAACCAGGAGGCCGGGCAGGGCCTGGACGTCACGGTGGAGACGTTCTATGAGTGGGTGATCGACCGTACCCCCTTCACCGGGCAGGCGCCGGTGATCCCGGGCGCGACCTTCGTGGACGACCTGGAGCCGTACATCGAACGGAAGCTGTTCACCGTCAACACGGGCCACGCGGCGGCGGCCTACTTCGGCTTCGAGGCCGGCCTGGGCAAGATTTCCGAGGCCATGGCCGATCAGGACGTCGCGGCTGACGTGCGCGCCGTCCTGGACGAAACCAAGGAGCTGCTGGTGGCCAAGCACGGCTTCAACCGCGGGGATCAGGAGGCGTACGTGGAGAAGATCCTGGGCCGCTTCTCCAACCCGCACCTACCGGACACCGTCAACCGGGTGGGCCGTGCCCCGCTGCGCAAACTCAGCCGGCACGAACGCTTCATCGGCCCCGCTGCCGAGCTGGCCGAGCGCGGAATTGTCCCCGAGGCGCTGCTCGGGGCGATCGCCGCGGCCCTGCGCTTCAACGATCCGGCCGACACCGAGGCCGTGGAGCTGGCGAAAATCCTCTCCGCGTCCACGCCGGACGAGGCCACGGAGACGATCACCGGCCTCGCAGCGGACCACCCGCTGTTCGCCGCGGTCTCCTCACTCATCGAGGAAGCCAAGGCCGTCGTCTGACTAACGCCCTAGCTGGGCCGGCGCCGCAACTCACGCGAGTTCCGGCGCCGGCGTGTTTAAGCCGTGTTTAACCCGTCACCCGCCCGTTGCGCTATCACTCTCGGTTGCTATTCGCCGGGTTTAGCCACCCAGAGTGATAGGGCAACGCGATATTCCTTGCCATTAGGTAGCCTAAATGTTAGGCTACCTAACTATGACGTCAAGTGAACCGGCTGACCCCGGCCTTCTCGCCCTCGCCCAGGATTTCCGCGAGGCTCTCCGCCACAGCATCTATCTCGTCCGCCGTCTCGACGCCGACGGCGAACTCAGCGCCGCCCAGCTCAGCACGCTCAAGATGCTGATGGACGCCGCACCCGCAACCGGGGGCAGTGCTTCCTCCGCCAGCGGAGTGCGGGTGGGCGAAATCGCCCGGAACCTCGGCGTCAAAGTGCCCAGCGCCACCGAGCAGATCATCAAGCTCGAGCGGGCCGGCCTCGCCCGCCGGGAACCGGACCCCAGCGACTCCCGCGCCGTCCGCGTGACCCTTACGGAAGCCGGCCTCGCCGCCGTCGCCTCCGCCAACGAGCGCCGCAACGCCGTCATGGCCGGCATCCTCTCGTCCCTCCCGGACGATGACCGCGCCGCCCTCGCCGCCGCCCTTCCGGTCATCGGCCGGATCAACGCGACGCTCCAGGCCTGACCCTCAACCGAAATTCCCATCATTTAGGAGCCCCTCCCATGCACGGCCACCCCGCCGACACCCTGCCGGCAGCCGAAGTTACCCTCGAGGCCGAGAAGGCCTCGCTACTCAAACAGCCCAAGGCGGTGTGGGCGACGGCCCTCGCGGCGGTGTTCGCCTTCATGGGCATCGGGCTGGTGGACCCCATCCTGCCGGCGATCGCCAAGAACCTGGACGCCTCCCCGAGCCAGGTGTCGCTGCTCTTTACGAGCTATTTCCTGGTGACCGCGGTCGCCATGCTCATCACCGGTTACGTCTCCTCCCGGATCGGCGGGAAGCGGACGCTGCTGATCGGACTGGCGGTGATCGTCGTGTTCGCCTCGCTGTCTGGCACCTCGGGCAGCGTGGCTGAACTCATCGGTTTCCGGGCCGGCTGGGGACTGGGCAACGCACTGTTCGTGGCCACGGCGCTGGCGGTGATTGTCGGCGTCGCAAGCGGCGGGGCCGGCACAGCGATCATCCTGTACGAGGCCGCCCTCGGCCTGGGGATTTCCCTCGGTCCGCTTCTGGGTGCGCTGCTGGGCGGCTGGCAGTGGCGTGCCCCGTTCTTCGGCACGGCCGTGCTGATGGCCTCCGCCTTCATCGCTCTCATTGCCTTGCTGCCCAAGACCGCGCTGCCCGAGCGGAAAGTCCGGCTCCGTGATCCGCTGCTTGCCCTCGGCCACAAGGGACTGCGGACGACGGCGGCCAGCGGCCTGTTCTACAACTACGGCTTCTTCACCGTCCTCGCCTTCACGCCCTTCATCCTGGGCATGGACGCCTATGGGATCGGCGGGGTGTTCTTCGGCTGGGGCGTCGCGGTCGCCGTCTTCTCGGTCTTTGCCGCCCCCTTGCTGCAGAACCGCTTCGGAGCCGTCCGGGTGCTCATCGGCACCCTGGTCCTGCTGATGCTGGACCTTGTGGGACTGGGCCTGTCCGCCGGGCACTCGGTGCCCGCCGTCGTGGTCCTCGTGGTGATTTCCGGGGCACTCCTGGGGGTCAACAACACCATCTACACTGAGCTGGCCATGGGCGTTTCGGATTCGCCGCGGCCGGTGGCGTCCGCCGGCTACAACTTCGTGCGCTGGATGGGCGGCGCCCTGGCACCCTTTGCCGCCGCGCAGCTGGGCGAGCACTTCGGCCCGCAGGTGCCCTTCTTCGCCGGCGCGCTGGCCATGGTGGCCGCGATTGCCGTCGTCTTCGGCGGGCGCCGCTACCTCACGGCGCACGAGCCGCACGTGGTGTAGCAACGCTGGCTCCGTGCAGAATCCGCAGTGACCAAGGACGCCCATGCTTCCGAGGAAGCATGGGCGTTCTCTGTCGTGCCGCTGGGTGCAGCGGCGGCCTCACGCGGCGCGCCGGATCAGGCCTTGGCGGACTCTTTCGCGGAACCCTTGGGCACGAACAGGGTTTCGGCCTGTTCCAGGGACATGCCGTTGGTCTCCGGCACCTTGAACATGACGAAGAAGAACGATGCCGCCGCGAACAGCGCGTACATGGCGTACGTCAGCGGCAGCGAGGCCGCGGCCATGACGGGAAAGCTCAGGGTGATGGCGAAGTTGGCTATCCACTGCGCGGCCGCGGCCAGGCCCAGGGCGCGGGCACGGATGCGGGACGGGAAGATCTCGCCCAGCAGCACCCACACCAGGGGGCCCCAGGAGGCGCCGAAGCTAATGACGAACACGTTGGCGGCGACCAGCGCGGCCGGACCCCACGCGCCGGGCAGCGAGATCGCGTCCCCGGACCCGGTGGCCGAGCTGAAGGCCAGGGCCATGGTGCCGAGCGAGAGTGCCATGCCGATGGAGCCGGCCAGCATGATGGGGCGGCGCCCGATCCGGTCCACGAGGGCGATCGCCACGAGCGTCACCAGGATGTTGGTGATGGCGGTGGCCACGGAGATGGTGAGCGAATCCTTTTCCTGGAAGCCCACGGCCTTCCATAGGGTGGTGGAGTAGTAGAAGATCACGTTGATGCCGACGAACTGCTGCAGCACGGACAGGATGATGCCGATCCAGACCACCGGCTGCAGGCCCAGGGCCTTGCCGCGCAGGGAACCCTTCTGGCCGGCGAGCTTGTCCTCGTCGATGGCCGTCTTGATGTCGCGCAGGTGCCGGTCCGAGTCCTCGTCCGGGGCGATCGTCTTGAAGACCTTGAGGGCTTCCTCGTTCTTGCCCTGGAAGACCAGGAACCGCGGCGATTCGGGCAGGGTGAAGGCGATCCAGCCGTAGACCACCGCGGGGACGGCGGCGGCCATGAACATCCAGCGCCAAGCTTCCAGTCCGAACCAGAGGGCCTGGTCCGCGCCGCCGGCCGACGTCGCGAACACGGCGTCGGAGAGGAGGGCGGCGAAGATGCCGGTGGTGATCGCCAGCTGCTGCAGCGAGGCCAGGCGGCCCCGGACGTGGCGGGGGGAGATCTCCGAAATGTAGGCCGGCGCGATCACCGAGGCCAGGCCGATGCCGAGCCCGCCCACCAGGCGCCAGAAGATCAGGTCCCAGACGCCGAACGCGAACCCGGTGCCGATGGCGCTGACCAGGAACAGCAGCGCGCCCAGCTTCATGGCCGGGATCCGGCCGTAGCGGTCGGCGACCTTGCCGGCCAGGTAGGCGCCGGCCGCGCAGCCGAGGAGGGCCACGGCGACGGCGAAGCCGGTCACGGCCTCGCTGAGGGCGAACTCGTCCTTGATCGCGTCGACGGCGCCGTTGACGACGGAGGAGTCAAAGCCGAAGAGGAAGCCGCCGACGGCGCCCGCCACGGCCAGCCAAATGACCCGTTTCGGGATCTTGGCTGCGGTCTGGTCCTGGGTGATGGTCATACGGCTCCCTTGGCAGTTCGCGTTCCACGGCCTTCGCCGCAGCTACCCAGTCTTACACCCGAGCCGGCGTGCCGCCTGTCACAACCGCCGGAAAGTGAGACGAAACATACACTTTGCGCACGCCGTCGGCCGGGCCGGCCGGACCGGAAACCGCAGCCGTCACGCACGGCAGGGTTCCGGCGTCGGGCCCCTTTCCGGAGCCCGGTTTGACTGCAGACGACAACGGCAGGCAGTCCAAAGACTGCCTGCCGTGACGTGCTGCCTGCCGCTACGTGGAACTGCCGTGAAATGAACCGGCCGGAGGAACGCCCTAGTGGGCGGCGGCCGCAACTGCCTCTTTGGCAGCCGCCTTCGGGTCCGTGAGTTTCTTGTTGGGCAGGGCGAAGGTGATTAGGAAGGCGATGCCGGTGAGCACGGCGGCTGTGAGCATGACGGCGTCGATCGACTGCGCGAAGCCCTCGGTGATGGGGCGGGTCAGCGTCGAGTTGGCGGTGTGCAGCCAGCTGGTGTCGTTCAGTGAATCGTTGCTGGCACCGTTCTTGAAGAACTCGTAGAGCTTGGCGTTGGCGGGATCGGCGGCCACGGCCGGATCCTTGAGCACCTTGAGGTAAGCGGCATTCTGCGCGGCGTCCTTCATGCCCGCGGCGATCTTGTCCGCCGCGAGGCTGAAGAGCATCGAGATGAACACGGCCGTCCCCACCGCGCCTCCCATGGAGCGGAAGAACGCGGCGGAGGAGGTGCCCACGCCCATGTCCTTCGACGGGACGGAGACCTGCATGGCCAGCGTCAGCGGCTGCATGCAGAAGCCTAGGCCCAGGCCGAAGAAGACGGCGATGGCGCCCGGGACCCACAGCGGCGTGTCGGCACCGAGGGACAGGCCCATCACGACGGCGGCAACGGTCAGGACCGCCGTGCCCAGGATCGGGAAGATCCGGTACGTGCCCGAGGCCGAGATGGTCCGGCCGGCCGTGATGGAGCCGGTGAGGATGCCCACCGTGAAGGTGATCATCATGAGGCCGGCCTCGGTGGGCGTCAGGCCCTTGACCAGCTGCAGGTACATCGGCAGCATCGCGATGGCGCCGAACATGCCGATGCCGATGATGAAGTTCAGCAGCGAGGACAGGCCGAACGTGATGTTCTGGAACAGCCGGAGCGGGATCAGGGCGTAGTCGCCGGCGCGCCGTTCGGCCAGCAGGAACCCGATGATGCCCACGACGCCCAGGCCGTAGCAGAGGTAGGAGTTGGCGGAGCTCCAGCCCCAGCTGCGGCCCTGTTCGGCGACGAGGAGGAGCGGGACGATCGCCAGCGTGATGGCGGCCGCGCCCCAGTAGTCGATCTTCTGCTTCACGTGCTTGGCCGGGAGGTGCAGGTACATGAACACCACCGCGAGGGCGGCGAGGCCGATCGGCAGGTTAATGAGGAAGACCCAGCGCCAGCCGTCGATTCCGAGGATGGTCTCGGTGCCGGCGAAGGCGCCGCCGATCACCGGGCCCAGGACCGAGGAGATGCCGAAGACCGACATGAAGTAGCCCTGGTACTTGGCGCGGTCCTTGAGTGCCACGATGTCGCCGATGATGGTCAGGGCGAGGGCCAGGAGGCCGCCGGCGCCCATGCCCTGGATGCCGCGGGCAATGGCGAGCTCGGTCATGGAGTGGACCGATCCTGCGTAGAGAGAGCCAGCGAGGAAGATCAGGATGGCGATGAGGTACAGCGGACGGCGACCGAAGATGTCGCTGAGCTTGCCGTAGAGCGGGGTGCTCACCGTGGAGGTGATGAGGTACGCGGTGGTGGCCCAGGCCTGCAGGGAAAGGCCGTCGAGGTCGTTGGCGATCGTGTAGATCGAGGTGGACACGATCGTCTGGTCCAGCGAAGACAGGAACATGCCGAGCATGAGTCCCACCATGACGGTGATGGTCTGACGGTGGGTCAGGACCTCTCCTGCGGCGCGCACGGAGGTGGTTTTGGACATGACTGCTCCAAGGTGAAGTGTGGGGATCAAGCGGATAGTTGCTTTCAGTAACTATGTTACTGGCTCAAATGTTCCCGCCACTACCTCGGGCAGAAGAAAGTCGTCAGCGTTCGACCAAGATTCCGTCCGGATCGCACCAGATCATCGCACCCGGGCGGATGGCCACGCCGTCGATCTCCAGCGGAACGTCGATGGCACCGGTGCCTTCCTTGGCGCTCTTGCGCGGGTTGCTGCCCAGCGCCTTGACCCCCAGCGGCAGCCCCGCGATAGCGAGCCGGTCCCGGATGGCGCCGTTGATCACGACGCCGGCCCAGCCGTTCGCGACGGCGCTCGCCGCAATCATGTCCCCCATGAGTGCCGTGCGGAGGGAGCCGGCGCCGTCCACCACCAGCACGGAGCCGTTGCCGGGGGTGGCCAATACGGTCTTGACCAGCGCGTTGTCCTCGAAGCATCGAATGGTCCGGACCGGCCCGCTGAAGTGCGACTGGCCGCCGAGGGACTGGAACTGTACGGCCAGGGAGCTGAGCTCGTCGCCGCGCTCATCGTAGAGGTCGGCGGTGTTGATGCTGGATGCGGTCACGGTTACTCCTTCTGGGTTGGCAGAGTTTTTCACGATCGAGGCTCTCACATTTGGTCCAGATCTCCCGTGTCCCTGGAACTAGGGCTACCGTTTGCTGCACGGCCTCCAGGACTTGCCGCCCGGGGCATAACAACGGGGGCCTGTGTATCCCGGATACGGGTTCGGCGCTGGGGCGGGGGGAACATAAGCGGGTGGTACATAGGCGGGCGGGACGTACGGGGCAGGTGCCGGGGGCACGTAGGGTGCCGGCGCGGGCGGCAGGTTGCGGATTCGCTCGGCCTCGGCGGCAGCTGCCGCTGCGGCAGCAGCCTCGGCGGCCTGGCGGGCGGCTGCGGCGGCGGCTGCGTCCGCTTCTGCTTTTGCGAGTTCCTTCTTCTTCGCGCCAATGGCGGTCTGCCTGGCAGCTCCAGCCGTAGCCGCCGAATCCAGCCGGTTCACCATCGCCGCCACCTGCGACGTCCTGTAGGCGGCCCAGTGGACGCTGTCCTTGGCTTTTGACGCTGCTTTGAGCGCGGCGACCGTTGCGAGGGCGGTGACCAGCCCGGCGTGGCCCCGGTCCAGCTCGGACGCGGAAGCGGAAAGGGGCGCGGCGGCGAGGGTCTCAACAGCCAGAGTCGCCTTTGCGACCTGCTGGGACGGCAGGCACGCGACGCTCGAGGAGTTCAGCCCCACACCCCGAGTGCGAGCCTCGTCGAAGGCCGCAACAACCGGTGGGTAAAACTTCTTGTTGGGTTCGAACAGGACGGGAACCCCGAGTCCCAGCCGAGCGACCTCGGCGTTGACCAGCTTTCCGGCTGAGTCGAAAACTCCCGCCAGCGTGCGTCCGTATTTATCCAAAGGCTCGACGTCCAGTTCGAGCCTGACTTTGGCTCCGACGGGCAGAAGCTGTTCGAGGCCTTTGGTCGCCTCGGGACCCATGCATTCGACGGGCGCGTTGGGGTCCTTGGTCTCTGGAGTGTCGACATTCAGGAGCCTGACAGTCTTATCTTCACCGTCTATCGAGGCCTTGAATGTGTCGCCGTCGATGACACGTACCACTATGGCCTCAGCTCCGCCGGAGCCGGAGGCTTCGCTCGGGGCAGGGTTCCCCTCTGCTGCCGGGCTGGAGTTACAGCCACTGAGCGCCATGAGTGCTGCCATGGCGATCCCCACGGCCTTCGTTCGGGCAAGACCGCCCGGTATTGGTGACAACAAAAGATATTCCCCCACGGAACGAGTGATGATGAACTTCTCCATAGTTGGAGGTTCAACGATGACCTTACTGTGCCGGAATGTAAATGCGTGGTTCCGGCACATTGGGTCCAGATCGGCCGAGTCCCGATAGTCTGGCCCCACACAGATCATCAGCCTGCGTCGCCAGTTCCGGGGGGAACCACATGAGCTTGTCCGACCTACCGAGCCCAGCTCCGACGTCGGCGGCGCTCGCCGAACCGGAGCAGCGAGTCCGCCCGGTCTGGACCGCGGGCGTGGTCCTGGTGAACCTCGGCATCAACGCGGCGTTCTTCGGCCCGATCCAGGTGCTGCTAGGACAACAGGCGGCGGCGTTCAGCGAAGGGGACAAAGAAGCCATCCTGGCCCTCGTGACCGGGGCAGGCGCGGCCGTGTCCCTCGTGGCCAACCCCCTGTTCGGCGCCTTCAGCGACCGCACCACCTCCCGGCTGGGCCGGCGCGTGCCGTGGGTGCTGTTCGGGGCGGTCCTTGGCGCCGCAGCCCTTATCGCGCTGGCCGGTGCGCCCAACGTCGCCGTCATGACGCTGCTCTGGTGCCTCGTGCAGGCCGGCTGCAACGGCGCCTACGCCGCCATCACCGCCGCCATCCCGGACCGCGTACCGGTCCCGCAGCGCGGCACGGTGGGCGGACTGGCCGCCATGGGCCAGACGGTCGGGATCCTCCTCGGCGCGGTGATCGCCGCCGCCGTCACGGGAAACTTCGCCGCCGGATACCTGGTGTGCGCCGTGGCGCTGCTGGCCGGCGTCGTGCTCTATTACTTCAAGAACGACGACGTTCCGCTGCCCGCGCAGGCCCGTCCGGCGTTCAGCCTGTCCGGCTTTGCGCGGGGCTTTTGGATCTCCCCGGCCCGCTACCCGGATTTCGCCTGGGCCTGGCTGACGCGGCTGCTGGTGAACATCGGCAACCACATGGTCACCCTCTACCTGCTGTTCTTCCTCCACGACGCCGTCCGGGTCCGCGAAACCCAAGGCATCGAGCCCGAGTTTGGTGTCCTGATCCTTACGGGCCTGTATGCGGTCATGGTGATCATCACCAGCGTGATCGGCGGCCGGCTGAGCGACCGGATGGGCCGCCGGAAGCCTCTGGTCATCATCTCTTCCGCGGTGATCGCCGCGGCCTCCCTCATTCTTGCGTTTGCGCCCACCTGGCCCGGCGCCCTGATCGGCGCGTCGGTGCTGGGCATCGGCTTCGGCTGCTATCTGGCGGTGGACTTCGCCCTCATCACCCAGGTGCTGCCCACCGCGCTGAACCGGGGCAAGGATCTGGGCGTCATCAACATCGCCAACTCGCTGCCGCAAGTGCTCGCCCCGCTTATTGCCTTTCCCTTCGTGACGCTCTGGGGAGGGTACGTTTCGCTGTATGTGGCCGCCGCCGTGATCGGGCTCCTCGGCGCCGTGTTCGTGGTGAAGATCAAGGGCGTGGACTGAGCCACGCACGTCCCATTTAGGGGGCTTCCGGGGCCCCGGCGGCCTGGCCGGGCGCCGGGTTTCGTGGCGTATAGTGGACGGCAATTGCCGCGGCAGCGCGGTGGGCGGATGGCGCCCGGCTGCCGAGAAAAACGACCCCCGGAACGCTGCTGATGCCTGATTTTCACTCAGATCTTCCACCGATGGCCCCTCCTCCCACTCTGCCCCGGCAGCGGCTCCGTTATGTGCGGATCCTTGACGTTGCGGCGGGGTTTGCCCGCAAGGGGCTGGACTCCGTGGTCCTTTCCGAGGTGGCGGCCAAGGCGGATGTGCCGCTGGGGACGCTGTACCGCTATTTCCCCTCCTCCACCCAGCTGGTCCTGGCGCTGTACCGCAAGCAACTGGGCGAACTCCTCGCGGGGAGCTCGCCCGAGGTTGGAAAGGTAACGGCCCAGGCCCTCGCGGGAGTGGTGATGGAGATCTTCCACATGCGCCTGATGCAGCCCGCCGTGGAGCAGGCCCTCAACCGCGCGGTCTACGTCAAGGACACCGACACCACGCGGCTGCTCCGCGAGATCGATGCGACGGCCGAGAAAGCAGTGACGTCAGCGTGCGACGACGGCGCAGTTGCCCGGGTCCTGCTGCTGACGGTTACGGGACTTGTCCAGGCCGTCCGCTGCCGCCGGCTGTCCCTCTTCGAGGCCGAAGAAGACCTGAAGAAGGCCTGCTCACTCCTGCAAAGAGCCCCGCAGGCCGCGTAACCGGTCTAGACCAGAGACCCGAATATAACCGTCTCACGCGTGATCCGGATCACTTAACATCTTGGGGAAACGTTTCACCACGGCGCAACCGGGCTCGTGCGCGGCGCAACCGGCAGGGTCCCTTGTTTACGATTGCTGGACCGGATACCGCTGACGCCAGCAAAACCGGGGGCTCCACCGGCGACCGCCACCTCTGGTCGCCGCAGCCCCCGCCAGACCAACTCAAGCAGCCTTGCTTGAGCTTCCATGAGCCGTGCGCCCACGGTGAGTCCCAGGAGACAACGACGTGTCCACTGAAACGATCATTCCCGCCGATTCCACCTCCCCGGCTGAGGCAGTAGCCGTGCTCAGCGACGAGGAAATCTTCGCATCCCACGAGGGCGGCAAGCTTTCGATTTCCAGCACCGTCCCCCTCGCCAGCAAGCGCGACCTCTCCATCGCCTACACGCCCGGCGTCGCCCAGGTCAGCCGCGCCATCCATGCCAATCCGGAGCTCGCCAAGACGCTCACGTGGGCCCAGCGCCTCGTAGTGGTGGTCAGCGACGGCACGGCCGTGCTGGGCCTGGGCAACATCGGCGCCAGCGCCTCGCTGCCCGTGATGGAGGGCAAGTCCGCGCTCTTCAAGGCCTTCGGAGAACTCGACTCCATCCCGCTGGTCCTCAACACCACCGACGTCGACGAAATCATCGAGACACTTGTCCGGCTCCGCCCCAGCTTCGGCGCCGTCAACCTGGAGGACATCGCCGCGCCCCGCTGCTTCGAACTCGAGGAGAAGCTCATCGAGGCACTGGACTGCCCGGTCATGCACGATGACCAGCACGGCACCGCCGTCGTGGTCCTCGCCGCCCTGACCAATGCCGCCAAGGTGACCGGCCGGCCGCTCGACAGCCTGCGCGTGGTGGTCTCCGGGGCAGGGGCGGCCGGGATCGCCGTCGCCGAAATCCTGCTGACGGCCGGAATCGGCGACGTCGTCCTGCTGGACTCCCGCGGCACCATCAGCAAGGACCGCGCGGACATCGCCGCCGATCCGGCAAGCAAGAAGGCCCAGCTCGCCGCCCGCAGCAACCCGCGCGGCGTGGCCGGCGGCCCGGGAGAGGCGCTTCTCGGCGCCGACGTGTTCGTCGGTGTCTCCTCCGCCAAGCTGGACGAGGAGCACTTGAAGCTGATGAACCACAGCTCGATCGTGTTCGCCCTGTCCAACCCGGACCCGGAAGTCCTCCCGGAGGTCGCAAGCAAGTACGCGGCCGTGGTGGCCACCGGACGCAGCGACTTCCCGAACCAGATCAACAACGTCCTTGCCTTCCCCGGAATCTTCCGCGGCGCCCTCGACGCCGGCGCCCGCCGGATCACGCCCGCCATGAAGCTCGCCGCGGCCCGGGCCATCGCAGAACTGGCCGAGGACGATCTTTCCGCGGACTACATTGTGCCCAGCCCGCTGGACCCTCGCGTGGCCCCGGCCGTCTCCGCTGCGGTGGCCGCGGCGGTCGAAGCCGAGTAGATCCGCGACACACTGCGGCCCACAGTGACGGCGGCGCTGCCCTCGGGGGAGCGCCGCCGTTGGTGGGCCTAGTGGGGATCCGTCCTCCGCCTGGGCTGCCCGCCGCCTAGACTGGGCCCATGAACCCCGAGACCCTGGTGACTGTGCTCTGCGGCCTCGCCATCCTGGTGGGCGTGGCCGGTACCATCATTCCCGTCCTGCCCGGCAGCATCCTGATCGGGGCGAGCCTGCTTGCCTGGGCCCTGTGGGGCGGCGCCGGAACCACCGGCTGGGTGGTCTTTGGGATCGGACTCGTGTTCGTCCTGGCCGGCATGGCCGCCAGCGCCGTCCTGACCGGCCGGAAGCTCAAAGAGCACAGCATACCGAGCCGTTCCGTGGTGGTGGGCCTGGTGCTGGGCGTGGCCGGTATGTTCATCATCCCCGTGGTGGGGCTCTTCGTGGGCTTTGCCGCCGGTCTCCTGCTCAGCGAGCTGCAGCGCACCCGCGTGCTCGGCACGGCGGTGGCCTCGAGCTGGGCCGCCCTGAAGGCCACGGGTTTTGGCATGATCGTGGAGTTCGGGCTCGCCTGCCTCGCCGCGAGCACCTGGGTGATCGGCCTCTGGGTGGCCGCAGCCGCCTAGCAGCGGCCTGCCGGTGGCTACTACCATGGGGGCATGAGCGCCGGACGTGGCGAATCCGCCCCCCGCATTCCCGACGGCCACATTCCCATCGGCCGGATCCCCGACGCCCAAATTCCCGTCGACCGGATCCCCGACACCCAAATTCCCGTCGACCCAATTCCGGACGAGCCCCGCAGGCCGTACACGGACACCCGCGACCTGACGCCCTTCCGCAAGCCTGTGGTCCGGACACCGGTCCGCGGTCTGGCCGGAAACGTGGGCTCCCTGATGACCGGACTCATCGCAGGCCGGGCCCCCGGCACGCTGGCCGCCGAGGGCGGCGTGCCACGGCTGGGCAGGGTAGGAGGCCGGGCGTCCGCCAAGAGGATGAAAGCCGTGCACTCCGCCGTCTTCGGCAGCACCGACCCGGACCGCCTGATCACCCTGGCCCGCGCCTACCCCGGCTGGGCCGGAGTCTGCTACCTCATGGCCGGGCTGCTGGCCTACTCCCACGGGGGTCATCTGCGCGCGTCCGAGCTCCTGCAGCATGGCCTGAGCCTGCGGAACGACCAGGACGCCAACCGCTACGCCGCTGTGTACCTGGCCGGCGTCGTCACGAGGGTGGAGGTGGCGGAGCGGATCGAGGTTCCGGTGCTGTTCAGTGAGGAGGCCGTGTTCCTGGCCCTGTCCCATTCCCTGCGCGAGACCGGCCAGACGGAGGCGGCGCTCGCGGCGCTTGCCGGCCTGCCGCCGTCGCTGCCTCTGGCCCTGGCCCGCTGTTCGCTTGAGGCCGAGCTGGGACGCGACGCTGACGTGGTGGCGGAGACCGAGGGGCTGCTGAACGCGGACGATCTCGCCGCCGCGCTGTTGCTGGTCCGGGCCCGGTCCCTGCGCAGGCTCGGAGCCTACACCGCTTCCCGATCAGCACTGCAGGAAGTCCTGCGGCGCAGGAAGACAGACTTCACCCTCCGAAGCGACGCGCTGACGGACACTGCCCTGCTCCTCCTGGACGCGGGCCGCAAGACCCTCGGGGCCCGGGAATGGCAGCGCCACAAACCGGCACAGCTGGAGGCCGTGAAGGCCATCCGCAAGGACGCGGAAATGCACGAACTCTGGGACCGCGAATACGGCCGCACTGACGACCACTGAGTGTTTTTCACGCCCGATCGCGGCCAAATACACGTATCGACTACTCTTGCGGGCCCCTGTGGCGGGGAGTACAACCGAGGCATGAGAGATGCGGTGGAGCGCTGGATGCAGCACTACATCACGGCGTGGACAACGAACGATCCGGAGGACATCCGGGCCCTGTTTACCGAGGACGCCATCTATGCCACCAGCCCGCAGGAAGCCGAACCGTGGCAGGGACGGGACGACATCGTCGAGCACTGGCTGGCGGGGCGGGATGAGCCGGATGACTGGACGTTTGAGTGGAAGCTGCTGGGGGTCGACGGCGGCCGGGCCTTTGTGCAGGGCCTGACGACCTACCGGGGAAACAGCCGAAGCTATGACAACCTGTGGGTCATCCAGTTGACCGCGGACGGCCGCGCGTCGTCCTTCACCGAGTGGTACATGCAGCGCAAGTAGCCGGGAATCCCGCTCTCAGCCGCGGTTCAGCGCTGCGCTGACGGCGGGCACGATCTGTTCGGCGAGCAGCAGGGCGCCCAGAACCAGCATGATGATCCCGCTGGCCAGTGTCACCTGACGCGCTGCGCCCGGCCTGGCCTGCAGCAGTTTCCGCGCCAGGAGTGCCACGCAACTGTAGATGACGCCCACGAGCAGGACGAAAGTCAGCCCCAGCAGTCCCGACTGGACCGGGACCGGCAGCGCCGCGTCAGGGCTGACGAACTGCGGCACCAGGGCCACGAAGAACAGCAGGCCCTTGGGGTTGATCCCACTGATGCCCATGCCCTGGAGGAAGATCCGGAACTGGCTTGCGGGCGCGGCCGGACCGGGGGCCGCCGCGCCGGTGCCGAAGCTGGCCCCGCGCCAGGACCGCAAGGTGCTGAAGCCCAGCCAGAGCAGGTAGAGGGCGCCCGCGGCCGTCAGCCAGCCGAGCACGCCGGGCATTCCGGCCAGCAGTGCCGCCAGTCCCAGCACCAACAGGGCCGTGTGGAGGGCGTAGCCGCCGCAGAGCCCGGCGACGGCGGGCGCGAAGCTGCGCTTCCTCAGCCCAGCCGCGATCGAATAGGCCCAGTCGACGCCGGGGGTGCACGCCAGGGCGACGGCGACAACCAGGAAGGCGAGGAAAAGCTGGGGGTTCATGGCGGGCTCCAGGGGGTGCGGCACCCCGTAGCGGGTACAAAGAAAACTCTAGGCAAATTCGGCCCGAAAGTGTTCGCTTATTTACTGACGAATCAGCCCCTTCGGGTAAGATAATTGCGTGATTGACAATATTGACAGAAGTATTTTGCGCTACCTCCAATCGGACGGCCGGATGACTGCCACGGCCCTGGCGGCCAAGGTGGGGCTGACCGTGGCTCCGTGCCACCGCCGGCTGCGGGATCTAGAGGCGGCCGGGATCATCCGGGGCTACAGGGCGGACATCGATCCGGCCGCCGTGGGGCTCGGTTTCGAGGCGATCGTGTTCGTGACCCTGCGGCAGGTGGACCGTTCCACGATGGAGATCTTCGAGAGCCGGGTGGCCGACAATCCCAACATCGTGGAGGCCCAGCGGCTCTTCGGTTCGCCGGACTATCTACTCAAGGTCATCGCGGAGGACCTTCCGTCCTACCAGCGCTTCTATGACAGCGAACTGACCTCGCTGCCCGGCGTCGAACGCCTGACGTCAACACTGGTCATGAAGAACCTGAAAGCCAATACCGGGCCGCCGGTCTAAACCGTGACCGGGGGCGCCGGGGGAGGCCGGTCTCGGCAGAGCCGGTTCTCCACGGAGAGTTCAGGCGCCGAGCAGTCCCGTGGTCCGGTACGGAATGACTTCGCGCAGGAACATGCTCGTGGAGGTCCGGACGATGCCGGGGCACAGCCGGATTTCCTCGGACACGCGGTAGAGATCATCCGGGCTCCTGGCCACCACCCGGATCAGGAGATCGGTGTCGCCGGCCGGGGCATGGCATTCAAGTACTTCCGGGATGTTGCGCAGGGCAGCGATCGCCTCGTTGAGGTGGCTCTGGTCCAGTTCCGCGCTCACCGCGGCCGCCACGCCCCGGCCCAAGGCGGACGGCAGAACCCGGCTGCTGTTCGGGCGGAGCGCGCCCGACGCCGACATCCGCTCCAGGCGGGACTGGACTGTTCCGCGGGCCAGGCCCAGCTTCTGCGCCAGCACCATGACCGGCACGCGGGGATCTTCGTCCAGCGCGGCGAGGATCCGCCGGTCCGTCGCGTCGAGCTCCTGCAAAATGACCACTTCCTGTTCACTGTCCCGACTGAAGTTGATCAGATTGGCCACTCCCGCGTCGGTCCGTTGCACCAACTGTAGGGCTTCTGCTCAAATGGTGACAACAAAGGGAACGCGGCCACCTCCGCCATCCCGAAGGCTACGGACACCCCGGCACACCACCCGGGCCCCGGATGAGGCTCCCGCAAGGATCCCGCCGCTGATTGACTCTTGTTCACGCATCGTCACTCCGCACAACGCACCACCACGCGGCAAGAGCCCCTGAGCCACCGACGTCGGATTCCCCGAAGTCATCGGTAGCTGAGGGGCTCTTGTGCTGCTCCGCATAGGCTTGTCCCATGACCTCAGCTGGCCGCTTCGCCCCCAGTCCCTCCGGTGAACTGCACGTGGGCAACCTCCGGACGGCCATCCTGGCGTGGCTCTTCGCCCGGTCCACGGGGAGGCGGTTCCTGATGCGGGTGGAGGACCTGGACCGTGCCCGGGCCGGAGCCGAGGCTGAACAGCTTCGCGACCTTGCGGCGATCGGGGTGAGCTGGGACGGCGGCGTCGTGCGCCAGACGGACCGTGAGCACCTGTACGCCGAGGTGATTGCGCAGCTGACGGCGGCCGGCCTGACCTACGAGTGCTTTTGTACCCGCCGGGAAATCCAGGAGGCCCCGTCGGCGCCTCACGCTCCGCTGGGCGCCTACCCGGGGACGTGCCGGGACCTCACCGGCGCCGAGCGCGAGGCCAAACGGGCTACTCGACCGCCTGCCGTCCGGCTCCGTTCCGCCGTGGCGGAGGCGACGGTGCGCGACGCGCTTCACGGCACCTACACGGGGGTGGTGGACGACTTCGTGCTCCGGCGCAACGACGGCGTGACCGCCTACAACCTGGCCGTGGTGGTGGACGATGTCGCCCAGGGCATCGATCAGGTGGTCCGCGGCGACGATCTGCTGCCGTCCACGCCGCGCCAAGCGTATTTGGCATCCCTCCTGAATATGCCTGCTCCGGAATATGCGCATGTGCCGCTGGTACTGAACGCCGACGGCGCCCGGCTGGCCAAGCGCGACGGCGCAGTCACGCTCGCCGACCTGGCGCTGGCCGGCGTAAACGCGGACCAGGTCCGGAACACGCTGCTGGCATCCGTCGGACTCCCGCCCGGCCCTTTGGAATTTGCACTGGCCGTCTTCGACCCCGCAGCCCTGCCGCGCGAGCCTTGGGTGTGGCCCGGCATTCCCCGACCGGATCCGGGGACCGGCGGCCGGGCCCGAACGGACAGCCGCGGCGCGTAGGCTGGATTCATGACCGAGCCCGCACACCCCCAGCCCCGCTTCACTGTCGAGACAGCCAAGGTCCTGGCCGAGGTGGCCCACAACCGGCAGAAGGACAAGCTCAAGCGGCCCTACCGGGAGCATGTGCTCGCCGTCGGGGATGCCCTGGCGGACTTCGACGACGACATCCGGATCGCCGGGTACCTCCACGACATCGCCGAGGACACCCCGATGACGCGGCAGGCGCTGTTGGACATGGGCGTCTCCGAGCACGCCGTGGACATCATTGAACGGGTCACGAAGCGCCTGCATGAGAACCCGGACGACTACCAGGCCGGCATCCGGTACATCGCCGAGGACCACGACGCCACGCTGGTGAAGATTGCCGACAACGCGCACAATTCGCTTCCCGAACGGGTTAAAGCGCTGGCCGAAAAGTGGCCGGACAAACCCCCGGTCACCCGCTACGACGACGCCCGGCCGGTGCTCTACGCCGCCGTCCCCGTCGAGGAAACCCGGAAAATCCTGGCCCGGGTCAATCCGTGGCTGCTGAAGGAACTCGACGACATGCTCGACGAGGCGGACGACACCGACTACGAGAACCTCTCCTACGACGACCCGGCGGGTGATTCGGCGGCCGCAATCACGGCGGCCGCGCCGGGCGAGACCGCCAGCGAAATTGAGTCCGCCCGGGACTGAGCATGCGTGCCTACGTCCTCACGCGCTACGGCGGCGCAGGCGGCGTGGGAACACTCGCCGTCCAGCTCGCCAAGTATTTCGGGGCCGCCATGCCAAGGGCAAGATCGTCGTTACCCTCTAGGGCTCATCTGCCGGGAGCCCCACAGCAGCCAGATGTACACCAGATCAAAGATGCTGCAGAGAATCCCCACGCCCAGGATCAGCGGCGAATTGCCTTGCCAGCCGAAGGCGATGGTCGGCGCGAGCGTGCCGATCCATTTCGCCACGGCGATCAGCAGGGTCTGTCCCCGGCGCCCGCCGCGGGCAACGAACATCGCGATGAACAGCCCGGACATCAGCAGGTTTTGCAGGAAGGCCGCATAGCGGGCCGCGTCGTCCCAGCCGAACTCGGCGACGAACAGCAGCTGCACGGCGAAGGACGTGACGCCCAGCAGGACTGCCCAGCCGATGAACAGCCGCCGCGTCACCCAGCCCGGCAGCTCGGAACGGCCGAACCTCAAGAAGGTGTACACAATCACGACGTCGGCCAGTCCCCACGCAATGTTGAAGACGCCCTGCGCGGTAATTCCGGTCGCGATGGAGCGGGCGGAGTAGATGACCTCCCAGGCGAAGTTGAGCCCGAGCGCGGCGGCCGGAATCGCATAGGTCCTGTCCCTGAAGCCGATCCGGATCGCATCGACGTAGACAACTGTCCAGGCCAGGCCGCTCACAATCGTCAGAAACAGGGTCACGGTCTACTCCTTGTCGCCGCTGCCGCAGCCGGCGTGCGCCCAGTTCGCCGGTAGGGTTCGGAGTCGCCGGAACGTTACGGCGAATTCGCGCGCTTCCGGCGAGTTCGGTCAGTGAACCCGCCGCCGGCGCCTAGACGCGCCCCAAGGCGTCGATGTCCTCGAGGAAATCCTGGTGCACCTCGTCACTGACGGTCGTCCGGGTGTCGCGGATGGCATCGAGGTAGTCCTGGGTCGAGGGGCCCTTCCGGACCGCCTCGCGGACTGAAGCACTGCCACCGGACGCAGCACCGCCGTCGTCGTACACCGCCTTTTCCAGCGCCCGCTGGGAGGCGCTGCGGGCCGCGTACTCGATGTCCGCGGGGGAGAAGCCCTCGGTGCGGTCCACCAGGAGCTCGACGTCGACGTCGTCCACCACGGCGACGGGGATGAAGCGCTGCCACATGGCCTCGCGAGCCTGCCGGTCCGGCAGGCCGATCGGGATGACGTAATCGAACCGGCCGTGGCGCAGGAACGCCGAATCCAGGGCGCGGATGAAGTTGGTGGCGCAGACCAGGAGCCGGCCGGGCTGTTCGCGGAAGGCGGGGATGATCTTGAGGAGCTCGTTGGTGACGCCCTGCAGGGGAGAGGGCGGCTCGCCCGAGCGCTGCGCGGCGATCTCCTCGACCTCGTCGATGAAGACCACCGCGTGCTCCAGTTCGGCGATTTCCAGGAAGGTCTCGCGCAGCGCCCCGGCCAGCCCCTGCGGATCGGCGGCCAGCCGGGATGGGAAGACCTCCACGAACGGCCACTCCAGCCGGGACGCGATCGCCTTGGCAAACGTCGTCTTGCCGGTACCGGGCGGCCCAAAGAGGACCACGGCCCGCGGTGGCACCACGCCGTATTCGTCGGCGAGATCGGCCTCGGCGAGCGGAAGGACCAGCCGGCGTTCCAGGAGTTCTTTTTCGTTGCGCATGCCGGCCACGTTCTCCCACAGGTCGCGGGCCAGGATCCGGCCGCCCAGCAGGCTGAGCGGTTCCAGCTCCTGGCGCTGGACCGGGATTTTCCGCTCGAAGTAGCGCAGGTTCTTCTTCAGGGCGAAGCCGCGGCCCAGGAACGCCTCCACCCGGGTCTCGGACTCGGGCATCAGGGCCGAGAGCTTGTTGAGCCCGTGCGGGGCCATCCGGTTCTCGACCGCGGCCAGCAGGGAGGTGCCGATCCCGCGGCCCCGGAACTCGGGCAGTGTGGCCAGGAAAACGATCCAGCCCTGGTCATGGGCGGCCCGTCCGACGGCGGCGCCCACCACCTGCTCGCCGTGCACCGCGACGACGGCGTGGTCCTTTTCGCACGAGGCCAGGACCTCGGAGAGCGCGTAGACGGGCTCCACGTTCGATTCTTTGAGGGATTCCCAGAGGTGCAGGATGCCGTCGAGGTCCGCCGAATGAAAGTCCCTGATCCGCCAATTGGTCATGAAGTGTCTCCCGGATGGTTCGTCGCTGAGCCAGTGGGCGCCAGTATGGGCTCCTCTGCTGAGCATATGCGAACCATCCGGGCCGGGATGTTGCGCGGCGTTCCGTTACGCGGAGGATTACCGGGGTGTCACTCCAAATCCCCGCCGGCGCTGCCGTCAGTGCCGCGTACGTTCTTCCCTGCGGGGCGGTTGGCCACGAGCGGATACGGGCCGGTGAACCCGTCGCGGACTGCGGCGATTTCCAGGATCCTGTGCCGGCAGAGGCGCCAGCCGAGCATCAGGAGCGGGACGATGACCACGACGGAGGCGATGGTCCACGTTCCCACGGGCGAGTCGAATGCCATGAGGACCAGCACCGCCAGGAGGAAGGCCAGCGTGATCCAGCCCGTCACGGGCGCGCCCGGCATCCGGAACGCGGGCCGGCGCAGCTCCCCGCGGGCTGCGAGCCGGGCAAGCTGCATCTGGCACAGCACGATCATGGCCCAGGTGCTGATGATGCCCAGCGATGCAACGTTCAGGACGATCTCGAAGGCCTCGGCCGGGACTACGGCGTTCAGGATCACGCCCAGGACGGCCACGCCGGCAGTGAGGGCGATGCCGCCGTAGGGGACACCGGACTTGTTCATCCGGCCGGCGAACTTCGGCGCGGAACCCGAAACGGACATCGAGCGCATGATCCGGCCGGTGGAGTAGAGGCCCGCGTTGAGCGAGGACAGCGCCGCGGTAAGGACCACGAGGTTCATGATGGCGTCCACACCGTCCACCCCGATGGAGCCGAAGAACGTCACGAAGGGGCTTTCGCCGGCCTTGTAGGAGCTGTAGGGCAGCAGCAGGGAGAGCAGCACCAGCGAGCCGACGTAGAACACCGCGATGCGCACGATCACCGTGTTGATGGCCCGCGGCATGATCTTCTCCGGATTTTCGGTCTCGCCGGCGGCGGTGCCGATCAGCTCAATCGAGGCGTAGGCGAACACGACGCCCTGCATCACCACGATCGCCGGCAACAGGCCGTTGGGGAACATGCCGCCGTTGTCCGCGATCAGACTGAAGCCGACCTCCTGGCCGGCCACGGGCGTGCCGAAGATGACGAAGTAGATGCCCACGAGCAGGAAGGACACGAGGGCCACCACCTTGATGAGCGCGAACCAGAATTCAAGCTCGCCGAACACCTTGACGCTGATGAGGTTCAGGCCCAGGACCAGGATCAGGGCCGCCAAGGCCCATGCCCACTGCGGCACGTCCGCGATGGGCGCCCAGTACTTCTTGAAGAAGTTCATATACAGCGCGACGGCGGTGATGTCCACGATCGCCGTCATGGCCCAGTTCAGCCAGTACAGCCAGCCGGTGACAAACGCGGCCTTCTCGCCGAAGAATTCACGGGCGTAGGAGACGAAGGAGCCGGACGAGGGCCGGTGCATCACGAGTTCGCCGAGGGCGCGCAGGATCATGAAGGCGAAGAACCCGCAGACGGCATAGCTGATGATCAGGGCCGGTCCGGCGGTGGCGAGCCGGCCGCCGGCGCCCATGAACAGGCCGGTGCCGATGGCGCCGCCGATCGCGATCATCTGGACCTGCCGGGGTTTCAGGCCCTTGTGGTAGCCCTGGTCCTCGGCGTGGAGCGCGGCCCCGGAAGCATGGGCATGCGCCGGAATGGTGTGGTCGGAAACGGCGTCTTGTTGCTGGGTTGGCTGCTTTTGGGCTGGCAGTTCTTGGGCGCGGGCAGTATCGGGATGAGTCATGGGGTCCTTCGGGGTTCGAGGGTGCGCTACTTGCTCAGGTTGGCCAGACGCTGCGGGCTGAGGAGCTCGGTGAGCTGCTCGGCAGTGAGCAGCCCGTGTTCGAGCACGAGTTCCGCAACCCCCTTGCCGGTGGCGAGGGCTTCCTGCGCGATGGCCGTGGCCGTGGCGTAGCCCAGTTGCGGATTCAGGGCAGTGACGAGGCCGATCGACTGTTCCACGGTGAGGCGCAGGTGTTCGGTGTTCGCGGTGATGCCCCGGACGCAGCGGGCCGTGAGGGTGCGGCAGGCGGCTTCCAGGTGGGAGATGCTCTTGTGGAGGCTGTGGACGATGATCGGTTCGAAGGCGTTGAGCTGGAGCTGGCCGGCTTCTGCGGCCATGGTGATGGTGACGTCGTTGCCGATCACCTCGTAGGCCACCTGGCTGACCACTTCCGGGATGACCGGGTTGATCTTGCCGGGCATGATCGAGGAGCCGGACTGCACCGCGGGGAGGTTGATCTCGCCGAATCCGGCGCGCGGGCCGGAGGAGAGCAGCCGGAGGTCGTTGCAGATTTTGGAGAGTTTCACGGCCACCCGCTTGAGCACGCCGGAGAGGTGCACGAAGGCGCCGACGTCCTGGGTGGCCTCGATCAGGTCCACCGCCGTGACCAGCGGCAGGCCCGTGATCTCGGCGAGGTGCCGGCAGGCGGCCTCGGCGTACCCGGCCGGTGCGTTCAGGCCGGTGCCGATCGCCGTGGCGCCGAGGTTGATTTCGTGGATCAGCAGGTCGGCTTCGGCCAGGCGGAGCCGGTCCTCGCCGATTGTGACGGCGTAGGTGCCGAATTCCTGGCCGAGCGTCATGGGGACGGCATCCTGGAGCTGGGTGCGGCCCATCTTGACCACCGTGCGGAACTCGAGGGCTTTGGCGGCGAAAGCGTCCTCGAGCTCGGTGAGGGCGTCCAGTAGTTCACGCGCCGCGAAGATCGTGCCGAGCTTGACCGCGGTGGGGTAGACGTCGTTGGTGGACTGGCTGAGGTTGACGTGGTCGTTGGGGTGCAGCCGGGCGTAGTCGCCCTTCGGGTGCCCGAGAATTTCCAGGGCCCGGTTGGCGATGACCTCATTGGCGTTCATGTTCGACGACGTCCCGGCACCGCCCTGGATGACGTCCACCACGAACTGCTCGCTGAGCTTGCCGCTCATGACGTCGGCGCAGGCTTCCCCGATGGCCGCGGCACGCTCGGCGTCGAGCAGCCCGAGCTCGTGGTTGGTGCGTGCGGCGGCCAGTTTCACGGCGGCCAGCCCGCGGACCAGGTACATGTTGGAGGAGAGCGGCTGGCCGGTAATGGGGAAATTCTCCACGGCCCGGAGGGTGTGGACGCCCCAATAGGCGTCGGCGGGAACATCCCGGTCGCCCAGGAGGTCGTGTTCGGAGCGGAATTCTGCGCGTGCGTCGAGCGAGGTCATGGCGGTCCTTACAGGGCTTCGGGGGCGTCGGAGGTCTTGGGGGCAGCGAGGAAATCAGTGGCCTGCAGCAGCCCGACGGGCCGGCCGCCGCCCAGCACAGGGGTGGCGGCGAGGCGGGCCAGGGGTGAGGTGTCGACGTCGAGCGCGGCCAGGACCCGCACGGTGACCGGCATCCGGGCGCGGTCTCCGCCGTCGGAGACCTTGACCGCGACGGCGCGGCCGTCGGGGAGGCCCACCAGTTGGACGCCCTCGAAGCCGTCCTTGGCCAACAGGCCGGGAACCAAGCGCATCAGTGTGGTGACATCCCGATCCTCGCCCGCAACCATCTCGGGGTGGCGGCGCATGGCGTGTGCGACGGCGGCTTCCGCGCCGCCGCCGGATCCGGCGGCCGCGGCGAGGCGGCCGAAGGCCCGGGCCATGCCGCGCAGCGTGAGTGCGAACAGCGGGGTCCCGCAGCCGTCAGCGGTGGTGGCCTGCGGGTCCTCGCCGGTCAGATCCACCACGGTCCGGGCCACGAGTTGTTGCAGGGGGTGCGCCGGGTCAAGGTAACCCTGGACCGGCCAGCTGTTGATGACGCAGGTGGCAGCCATCGCGGCATGCTTTCCGGAGCAGTTCTGTGTCAGCTGGGTGGCCTGGCCACCGTCGCCGAGCCAGTCCTCGCGCTCGCGGGCGCCGTACGGTAGGTCGGTACCGTTCTCGAGGTCGCCGGGCGTCAGGCCATGCAGGTCCAGGATGCGGAGCGCACCGTCACGGTGGGTGGCGGCACCGGAATGGCTGGCGGCGGCGAGGGCGAGGAGATCGTCCGGCAGGTCCAGGCCGGCGCGGACCATGGCGACGGCCTGCAGGGGCTTCAGGGCGGACCGCGGGTAGAACGGGGCGAGGGGATCGCCGGCGGCCAGGAGGGTCCGGCCGTCCGCTGCGGTGGCGATGACCGAGCCGTAGTGGACGCTTTCGACGATGCCGTCCCGGGTCTGGACCGCGAGCGGCGCGTGCTGCGGCAGCCGCTCCGGGGCCAGCGTGGGCGGGGTGTGCGCGAGAGCGGGAGAAATCATTGCATCCTTTAGCGGTGGCGGTGGCGGTGGCGGTGGCGGTAGCGGTCGGTGTGGTTGTGGCGGCAGGTGCCGTTGCCTTGGCAGGCCCTCTGTCGCTGACGCTGCTGTCCCGGCCCTGCTGTTCCTGACAAATGGCGTCAGGCGCCTGCCGTCAGGCGTTGAGGATCGAGTCGAGGGCAACGCCAACGGCATGGAGGTGCTGGCTCATGGCAATGCGCGCCGTCGCCGCGTCACCGGCTTCGATCGCAGCCAGGATGCGCCGGTGTTCCTCGTCAGAAGCGTGCTGGCGGTCCGCCACCATGTTCAGGGTCTCGGACTGGTGGGCGAGGGCGTCCCGGATGTCCGCGACGACGTTCTCGAACACTTTGTTCCGGCTGGCCCGCGCGATCATCGCGTGGAAGCTGGAGTCCAGGCCCACCCAGACTTCGGGGTCGTCCTCGCCGCTCATCGCGGCAACGATGTCCCGCATGGTGTCCAGTTCCTCGGGCGAACGCCGTTCGGCGGCCAGCCCGGCGGCAGGAACCTCGATATGGGGACGGGCCTCGGTGAGGTCGCGTGCGGAGTATTGGCCCAGGACCAGGTCCTTGGCCACGTGGTTGGCGACGACGAACGTGCCCCGCCCGGTCTTGGTGACGGTCAGGCCCAGGGCGGTGCAGGACCGCAGGGCCTCGCGGACCACCGAGCGGCTCACGCCGTACTGCTGGGCGAGGCTGGCCTCGGAGCTCAGCTTGGCGCCGACGCCGAGCTTGCCGGATTCGATTTCGGAGCGGAGGACGTTGAAAACGGCTTCGGCGGCGCTGAGGCGGGCCAAAGGCTGTCCTGCTGTCCGGCTGTCTGACAGGTTCACCCCTAAAATATGGCAGGGATCACACCGGGGTGTCAATTGTGACGGCGGCCCCGGGTGTCCGGAGCCGCCGTCGTGCCTGCCGCCGGAGGTCCGGCGACAAGCTGCCTGACCGTGTTACTTGTCGGGCTTAGTTAACGGGCTATTTGGCCGTTTGCTTGGTCTCTGCTTGCTTGGCCTGGGACGGGCGGGTGCGGGCCAGTGCTGTCAGGCCCACGGCGAGCCCGATCAGTCCTGCTGCCATCCCGATCCAGCCGGCCACGGAGCCGGCATCACTTGAGGTGCTGGCTGCCGCGGCCGGGGCCGCCGACGGCGCCGTTGTTGTTTCCGTGGATGCGGCGTGGGCCGCGGTCTCGGCGTCTTTGGCCGTGGTCACGAACGAGGGGGCCGGGTGTTCGGGTTCGGCCTGGCCTTCGACCGTTTTCTCGTCCCATTTCACGACCGTCCCGTCGGTGTAGGTCTGGGCGGTCGGCAGCGTCACGGTGGTGCCGGCATCCGGCAGGACTCCCACGGAGAGGGAGAACGCCTGGTATTCGTTCGGCCCGATCTGGTGGGCGGCGTCGGCGGTCCAGACCACGGAGCTGGGGGCCTTGGTGACGGTGGCGCCGGCGATGGTGACCGGCTTCGGCAGCTCGCTGGTGGTGACCACGGCCTTCCAGCCCTCGACGGGCTTGACCGACACCGAGGTGAACGGGGTGTCGGTGGGCAGCGTGACTTCGAGTTTGCTGGTCTTGGCCGTGGCGGACTCGTTGGGGACATTGAACGTCAGGTGGCTGTAGCCGCCCGCGGCCGGGTCATCGGAGTCGACGTGGACGTGGGCGGACGCGGCGGCCGCGCCGGCGGCGAGCAGCGCGGCGGTCATCGTGGCGGCCGCGGCGGTCTTGAGGGTGCGGCGGAGGGAGGTTTTCATGGCAAGGGTGCCTTTCACTAACGAAGAAACGGTGGGGACCGGCCGGTGCGGTGTCCGTCCGGCCGTGGCGGGTGGCCGCCTGCCGTCCCCGTCCGTGCGTGAAAGAGGGATGGTGTCAGGCAGCGGGAGTCAGTAGGGGCGGGCCGCGCCGGGTCGGCAGGAGCCGGCCCACCCGGGCCCTGGGCAGGGCCGGGGTGAGCGTGCAGGGGCCCGGGACGCGCAGCGGCGCCACGACGACAGGTTCCGGCAGCTGCACCAGCGGGCGGAGCCAGGCGCCCAGCGCGGACAGCGCCCGCTCGCCGCCGGCCAGCAGCAGGGCCGTGCCCAGGGTCGCCACCGCGTGGGCAGCGAACATGCCCCCGCCCATGTCAGCCGCGGACGAGGCCATGGACGGGTGGAGCAGCTCCGGAGGAATCACAGCCGCCGCATGGCCCGGATGATTGTTGGCCATCCGCGCGGAAACGCTCAGGGGCGCGGCGGCGGACAGTGCGCCGAACGACCAGTGCAGCCACAACTGCCCCGCGCCGAGGAGGCCGGCCAGGGCAGGAAAGTTCAGGCGGAAGCGCGTCAGGACCGCCACCGGGACCATCGCCACGGCACACAGCGCCGTCACGATCGCCGGCTCAGGCAGCCGCCCGCCGCCGGCCAGGTGGCCGCCGGCTGCCAGCGCCACGATGAGGGCTCCGATCAACCCGGTGCGGAAAAGCCGGAACGAAGCGCGCGTCATCGTGAGCAGTCCTCTCCGAATTCCTGGCTGGGCTGATTTTCTAGGGTCCCTTAAATCCTACGGGCCATTTTGAACCGCCACGCGCCGCCCGGCAGGACCGCCCGTTATGTGACGGTGGGCGACAGGGATCCCGAGTCAGCTGCGTCCGCCGGCTCCGGCAGGCCGGCCCCATTGGCTCCGCCGCACCCGCCCCACGGGCCCCGCCGCAGGCTCCCGAACCCGCCCCACGGGCTCCGCCGCACCCCACCGGTACGAACGTGCCGATATGACGCTGTGCAGCCCCGTGTGCGGGTTCTATACTGGAATTACACGCAAAACGGCACGTTCGTACCTATGCGCTCAGGTGAATCGGACGTATCTTGATCAACGGGAGGCGGCCATGGGGAACTCACTTCCGGACGAACTCGCCGCCGAGGCCCGGGCCCGGCGCGGTTCGCTCCGGCTGAGCCAACGCGAACTAGCCGAACTGGCCGGGGTCTCAGAGCGCTTCGTCCGGTTCGTCGAACAGGGCAAACGTACGGTCCAGTTGGATTCCCTGCTGGCACTCCTGGACACGCTGGGGCTGGAACTCCGGGTCCAGACCCGGACCAGAGCCGCTGCCCGAGCCCTCGCCGGCCCGCGGGCAGGCAGTGAAGCCCGGACCAGCAATGAACCGCTGGCCCACAGCGAACCGCGGGCCAACAGCGAACTGCGGGACGGCCCGGAAGTCCGGCCATGAGGCACCGCATCGCGGATATCTACAAGGCCGGCGTGTTGGCGGCCCGGCTGGAACGCCACGACGGCGGCACCAGATTCAGCTACTTGCCGGCTTACCTGGCGTCCGGAGGCCCCGCCGTCGCGAGTTCCCTGCCGTTGACTCCGGAGCCAGTGCTGTCCGCGGCGGGGGCAGCCCCGCCGTATTTCACCGGGCTCCTGCCGGAGGGCCGACGGCTGAATGCACTGCGCCGCTCCATCAAGACGAGCGTGGACGATGAGCTGTCCCTGCTCATCGCGGCCGGCGCCAACCCCGTGGGTGACGTGCAAATCGTTGGCCATGGCGAGAAGCTGGACCCGGACGAGCACGCCGTCGAGCTTGACCCCGGCACACCCGTGGATTTCGAGGCCCTGCTGGGAGACTCCGGGCTGATCGACCCCGTGGCACTAGCTGGCGTGCAGGACAAGCTGTCCGCAGGTATGATCTCCATGCCTGTGGCCAGCGCTAACAGGCGGTACATCCTTAAACTCAACGCCCCCGAGTTCCCGCACGTCGTCGAAAACGAATTCGTGATGTTCCGGTACGCGGCCCGGCTGCGGATCCCGTTGAGCCGGGTCCAGCTGATCCGCGACGTCGCCGGCCGGCCGGGGTTGCTCGTTGAGCGCTTCGACCGGGTGCCTGTCTCCGGGGAGCGTGTCTCTAGGGCCTCGGGGTCCAAAGCGGCGGCAGAATCGCCGGGGGCGGTGCAGCGGCTCGCCGTCGAGGACGGGGCGCAGGTGCTGGGGCTTTACCCCGCGGACAAGTACAACGTGGGATACGGGCAGGTGTGCCATGCACTGGCGGCGTATTGCGCGGCGCCACTACCTGCGTTGCGGAATTTGGCCCTCCAGGCGGCTTTTGCGTGGCTGACGGGCAACGGTGATCTGCACGCGAAGAACGTGTCCATGGTGCAGCAGCCCGCCGGGGAGTGGTCCATTGCGCCGGTGTACGACATCCCCTCCACTGTTGTCTACGGGGACAAGACGCTGGCCCTGACCCTGGACGGCAAGCGGACGGGGGTTTCCCGGAGGCACTTCCTGGGCTGGGCCGCGGGGATGGGGCTGACGGAGCGCGCCGCCGTCCAGGTGCTGGAGCTGGCCCTGAGGGCTTCGGAGCCGCTGCTGGCGGACCTTCAGGCGGGCACGGCCTTCCGCCACATGACCGACGACGGCGCCTCGCCGTTTTCGGCGATTGTCACCCGCAATTGGGTCAAGGAACTCAAGCACCGGCGCAGGCTGCTGGCGGGGTGATGCCCGCCGGCGTCGGCTGTTCCTGGCGCCGCCTGCGGGTGATGTTGCCGGGCTCGGCTGATGCTGCCGGCGCCGGCTGCTGCGTAAAGCCTTAGAGGTGCTGGATGCCGGCCCGCTGCATGGCGTCTTTGTAGACTTCTACGTTCTTGGCGAGGAGCTCTTCCTGCTTGGCCGGAGAGACTGCGAAGGCGCGGCCGCCGAGCGCGGTGGCCTTGTAGATCTTGACGCCATGGTTCTTCAATGAAGAATGGTAGGTCTTCTCGAAGAGGGTCAGGAACGAGTGGGCGTCCGCGCCGTGGGCAATAACGGCCGAGACGCGCTTGTTGATCTTGAGGAACTGGCGGAACGGCCGCAGGCCGTCGGTCTTTTCCTGGACGTTGAGCGCCGAGGAAGCGTCAGGATCGCGGATCCACGGATAGGCGTTCCACGGCATCACATAGCGGGGATCCAGCTCGGCGGCCTCGTAGATGGAGGTGGCGCGGCGGGCGGCCTCATCGTCGTTGAAGTGCGAAACAAAACCCGATTCCGTGCCCTTGCCGGGGCTGATATGCAGGCTGACGATCCGGCATTCGTCCTCATCATGGATGGGGTCGATGTACGGAACCACCGATCCAGGCTTCTTTTCCATGAGTTCGTCGCACAGCTGCGTCACGGCGGCGATGTTTGGCTCCTGCAGCAGGGTCTTCTTTTCGTCCCAGTCAATCGTCACGATTTCTCCCTCAGCACTTGGCGTCCAGAATCAGGCGGCTTCCTCCACTCTACGCTTTCGCGGCAGGGGGTGTTTCGGCCGGGGCCTTTATGGCCGGTCTCCCTGGTCGCGGGTCCTCATGATGGTCTTCGTTTCGGGCCCAGTGGCTTGCGGCCTCTGGTGATGGCGGTGAGGCGGGCGTAGGCTTAAAGCGCCTGCAGGTAGCCATCTGATGACGTCGGGTTGTTCGGGACATTGAAGTGTCCGAGCCTGCTCTTAGCGAGATCGCGAAGGTACCTGCAGGCCCGAACGTCAGGCCGCCTTTCGGTTGGAGGGCGGCTTTCTTTGTCGCCGTCGCCGGGTCAGGTTTGTCAGCGCGGCCAGTGGTTGGCATCGGTCGTTTTCTAACCGACCGGGGGAGCCTCGGTCGCGGGCAGCTCCCCGTCCCGCAAGGAGCATTGCCGTGGCGCTTCCGAGGTTTTTCACAAGGTTGCCGACTGCGACGAGTGGCGTAAAGACTAGACTCCGTCGGCCAGACCCGGTCATTCTGCGCCAACCCGGACCTGCTGGACCCCATGAAGCGTGCCGGGGTCCAGGGCGAGCCGCGAGCCGCGAATCGAGTCCTTCGAGTAGTGGCCCATTGCTGCCGTTCGCAAACCTGATCCAGGCAAGCACGGCAGCCAGCTGACTGGTCCTTAAGCTGCAGCACCCACATTGAGCCTGCCGCGCTTTCGCTTTTTGGCCTGGTGCCGGAGCTGGCGCCGGTGCCGGGAGCCCGGCTGGCCCGTGGCTAGGCCCGCCGATCCATCCCCCGTGCCCAGCGCCTCCAAGCGCCCGCGCCCGCCAGTCGTCCTGAGAGATCGACCGCTCCAGCCCGCCAGCTAATGCTTGCCCCCAGGCTCCCAGCGCCCGCCGACCCGGGCGCCCTGTCTCAAAACACCGGCGCGGGTCCATCATAAAAGAGGGCGTCAGCTCGGCGCCCCAGGCGGTATCGGGCGGAGGGTTGTCCATGAACCATAGGGAATCTATCGCGATGAGGATCGGGTCGCTGCCGTCGGACCGCCGCTCCCTGCTGAAGGCGGTCGGCGTCGGCGCCGCGGGCATAGCCGGGATGCCGTTGCTGGCCGCCTGCACGGCCCAAAATGCCCCCGCGGGCACCGGAGGCAGCGGCACTGGGGCCTCCGGCACGCCGTCGGCGTCGTTGCTTCCGGCGCCGGAACCGCAGGTTAAACCGCTTTTGGACCAACAAAAGGTCAACGGCGCCCTGGCCAAGCTGGACGGAATAATCCAGGGCGCGATGGAGAGCACCGGCGTTCCTGGAGTCGCAGTGGCCGTGGTTTACCGGGACGAGATTGTGTACGCCAAGGGCTTCGGCGTGCGGGAGTCGGGCAAGCCCGAAACGGTGGACGCGGACACCGTCTTTCAAGTGGCCTCAGTGTCCAAACCCCTGGCCTCCACCATTGCGGCCGTGGCCGTGAGCCGCAAGGCCATCTCCTGGACGGACCCCGTGATCAACCACAGCCCGGGCTTCGCCCTGAAGGACCCCTACGTGACGCGAAACGCCACGGTCGCGGACCTGTTGTCACATCAAGGCGGCCTACATACGGGGGGCGGGCGACCTGCTGGAGGATCTCGGATTCGACCAGACCTACATCCTCAGCCACCTCAACCAGCAGCCACTGGACTCCTTCCGGGCGAGCTACAACTACAGCAACTTCGGCTACACGGCAGGTGCGCTGGCTGCTGCCGATGCCATGAGATTGCCCTGGGCAGACCTCGCCGAGCAAGTCTTGTTCAAGCCCCTTGGCATGACATCCACGAGCTATCGCCACGCGGACTACCAAAAGGCGTCGAACAGGGCACTGATCCACGTGCCCGCCGGTTACAGGACTTGGGTGGCCAAATACAGCCGGGACGCCGACGCCGAGGCACCCGCCGGCGGGGCCAGCTCCACTGTGCATGACCTGGCCCGCTGGATCCGCCTGCAGCTTGCCAACGGCAGCTTTGAGGGCAAAGAGGTTATCGCCCCGGACGCACTAAGTGTCACGCATGTCCCGCACGCGGTATCGGGCCCTCCCGCGACACCGGCGGCCCGCACCCGCTTCTACGGCCTGGGCTGGAATGTCTCCTACGACGACCACGCCCGGCTCTCGCTCGGGCACTCGGGAGCCTTCGAGCTTGGTGCCGCGACCGCCGTCTCGCTGCTCCCCGGCGAGCAGTTGGGCATTGTGGCCCTGACCAACGGCCGGCCGCAGGGCATCCCCGAAGCCATCTGCGCGTCATTCCTGGACACGGCCCAGAACGGCGCCCCGACAGTGGACTGGTTCGGCTTCACCGCGGGCGTCTTCCAGAAGATCGATGAGGCGGAGAAGCCAAAGGTCGACTACTCCCAGGCGCCGCAGCGGGTCCAACCGGCGCGCGGCAACGATTTCTACGTTGGAAAGTATGCGAACTCCTACTACGGCCAGCTCAACGTCGCCGTGGAGAGCGGCGTGCTGACCCTTGAGCTGGGCCCGGCCGGCAGGACCACCAAGTTCCCGCTCAAACACTTCGACGGCGACACCTTCAGCTTCGAATCCATCGGCGAGAACGCCAACGGCCTTGCGGGGGCAATCTTCGCCCCCGGCGCGGACGGCGCCGCCTCCGGCGCCGGCGGAACGGCGTCGAGCGTCAGGCTCGATTTCTACGATCAAACCGGACTAGGCACTTTCACCCGCGGCTGAGGCTACTTTCGTACGCCGTAAGCTTCTAGGGCGAACACCCCCGAGCCAAGGAACCCATGCCGATCAACAGAAAGTCACTCAAGGAAGACGGGTTTACGGGGTTCAGGACTCTCGCGGCGCTGGACATCAACCGGATCCCGCAGCGGACCGGGATCTTCGCCGTACTGCAGCCTGCAGGCTATGAGCCGCGGTTTCTGCCCAGAAGCACGGCAGGGGTCTTCAAGAAGAAGGACCCTTCGGTCCCGGAGCCGGCGCTGACCGCCGAGTGGGTGGACGGCGCCGACGTCGTGTATCTCGGGAAAGCGGGCGTCGGCAGTAAGGGCAACCGTGGCCTTCGCCGGCAAATCCAGGAGTTCATCGATTTCGGCAAGGGCAAGCCGCCAGGACACTGGGATGGCAGGCTCATCTGGCAGCTCGCCGATCCCGGCTCCCTCCTGGTTGCCTGGAAGGAGCTGCCCGCGGAGGCAGTCAACGAATCGGAGGCCGGATACCATGCCCGGTTCCGGGACGACTACGGCCGGCTGCCGTTCGCCAACCTCGTCCAGGCCAGGGTCAAAGGCAAATAGTCAAAGGTAAACAGGCCAAAGGCAAATAAGTCAGAGTCACCAAGCAGGCAGCTACTGGCCGCCGTGGGTGAACCCTCCCGCCACCAACGTGGCGGCCACCGGCATCGCGGCAAATTCCGCGTCGGGAACCGTCAGCGGGTCGCCGTCGAGCACGGCAATATCGGCGGGGTCTCCCACCCGGAGCCGGCCGCGACCGCGGGTTGAGGCGGTGAGGGCCTCCTGCCGCGTGAGAGCCTGCTCGGCATGCCATGGGCCCCGGCCATCCTGCCGGGCCCGCGCCGTGGCGGCAGACATGGCGGTCCACGGGTCCAACGGGGCCACCGGGGCGTCCGAGCCAAGGGCCAGCGTCGCGCCGGCGGCTACCAACGAACGGAGCGGGAAGGACCGGTCCGTGCGTCCTGGCCAGTTCGCCTCGGCGGCGTCCCGGTCGTCGAGGGCATGCGCAGGCTGGACGCTCGCGGTCACACCCAACCGGCCGAAGCGGGGGAAATCCTCGCTCCGGACAAACTGGGCATGTTCCACCCGCCCGGCAATGCCCGCCGCCTCAAAGGCATCCAGCGCGACGCGGTTGGCGGCGTCGCCAATGGCGTGGACCGCCGGCACAAAGCCCGCCTGCCGCGCCCGGACCAACAGGGCAAGCAACTCCGCCTCGCCCACCGTCAGCAGGCCGTGACCGCCGTTCGGATACGGGTCAACGCAGTACGCGGTGCGGGTATTGAGCGAGCCGTCGATCAGCACCTTCAATGGGCCCACGGTCAGGAGCCCGCCGCCGCCAGCCACAGCCAAACCTGTCCGCAGCCCCTCGGCCACGGCCCGGTCGAGGTCCTGTGGGTAGACTCCCGCCTCAACCCGCAGGGCAGCGAAACCGCCGGCGATCCGCCGCAGCCAGACGTCGCGGTTCCAGGTCATCTCGAAGTCCACGATCCCCACCACACCCCGCGCCGCAGCAGCCCGCCCCGCATGCTGCACCCAGGAATCCACCACCGCATCCGGAAGCTGGGCGAGCTCGCCGGTCAGGGCGAACGCCGCATCTTCCCGGAGCAGCCCGTCGGCGTCCAAACGCACCCCGTACCGTTTGGCCGCTGCTGAGTTGAGCCAGACACAGTGGAGGTCGTGGCTGATCAGCGCCGCCGGCCGGCCGTGTGTCTCGCCATCGAGGAGGGCCAAGCTGGGCAGATCCGGCCAGACGGCGTCGCGGAAACCGACGCCCACCAGCGTCTGGACAGCTCCCGGAGCCGCAGGGCCGCCGCTGACCCCAGTGCCGCCTCCGGGGACTTGGGACTCGGCGGCAGCGGTCTCGGCGAGATAGGACCCGACGGCGGCAGCCGCCTCGCGCGCCGAGCCGGCGGCGGAGAGGTCAAGCCGGTTGGAGGCCAGCGCCCACTGCGTCATGTGGACATGCTCATCCCACAGCCCCGGAATGACGTAGCGGCCGTCCAGGTCCACCACCCGCGTTGCGGCCGGGACCGCAGGCGAGTCGTGGTGCGACGGGATGATCGCAGAAACGGCGCCGCCGGAAAGATGAACGTCGAAGCATATTTCGTCCCCGGGTTGCCGCGCCGAGGCCAGTACGAGGTCCGGCGCGAGGCACGGATCGAGCGGAGTAGACATAGAAACAGGCTAGGCGTGCACAGCCCGTGAATCTGAAACACACACCCAAAACCCTTCCACACGGGACTTTCGCCCCTTACCCCTGCCATGCATCGCCACCAAGCTAAATGTGGGGAGGTTCCTGCACGGCCAGTTGGGGGTCGTAGTTGAGGGAGGAACCGCTTCATGTAATGCAGCACGGTCTCACCGCGAATTGGGGAAGGAAATGGCGTTTGCACTTTCCGGCTTCAGCAGGAAATGGCAGGAGGCCACGGCCACATGACGATGCACCACCATATGCACCACCATTCCGGGGACCCCAAACTGAAAGTTCTCATGCGCCTGAACGCCGACGCTGAATCAGCGCGGATCGAGGTGCATGGCGTGGTGACCGCAGCCAACGTGCGGGCACTGTATGTGGTTTGCCGCCGCGTCACTAGCAAGCTTCCCAGCTTTGAGCTTGTGCTCGACCTCGCCCATGCCCGGGTGTCGGCCGCCGCGATCGAGGAACTCCGTGAGCGCGCCCGCGCCTCGCTGATGTCTTCGGGGATCGACGGTACGGAGACGCCGTGCCGTCTCCGCCTTGTAGACCCGCTGGTCATTCTCAAGACCAAGGAACACGTATGAAAGCCCTCGTCTACGGTGGGCCCGGTGAGAAATCGTGGACCGACGTCCCCGATCCCACAATTCAGAGCCCCAGCGATGTGATCGTCAAGGTGGACACCACCACCATCTGCGGCACCGATCTGCACATCCTCAAAGGCGATGTCCCCACTGTGGCCAAGGGCCGCATCCTGGGCCACGAGGGGGTCGGCACCATCACGGAGATCGGGGCGTCCGTCACCAGCCTCAAGGTCGGCGACCGCGTGATCATTTCCTGCATCAAGTCGTGCGGGCACTGCGCCAACTGCAGGGCAGGCCTGTATTCGCACTGCCTGGGCGAGGAAGGCACGTCCGGCATCGGCTGGGTTTTCGGGCACCTGATCGACGGCACCCAGGCCGAATTCGTCCGCGTCCCCTACGCCGAGAACTCGCTGCACCTCCTGCCTGAGGGAGTCAGCGACCAACAGGCGGTCATGCTCTCCGACATCCTTCCCACTGGCTTTGAGATCGGTGTGCAGTACGGCCGGGTCAAGCCCGGCGACACGGTTGCCGTGATCGGCGCCGGCCCGGTCGGACTCGCCGCGATCTGCACCGCCGGACTTTACGGCGCCGCGACGATCATCGCCGTCGATCTCGACGCGAACCGGCTCGAAAAATCCCGTGAATTCGGCGCCACTGATGTGATCCTCTCCAGCGCCCCCGACTGGAGGGAACAGGTGATGGTCCTGACCGACGGGCAGGGTGTGGACGTCGCGATCGAGGCCGTGGGCATCCCGGCGACGTTCACGATGTGTACCGAGATCGTGCGGCCCGGCGGCAACGTGGCCAACGTCGGAGTCCACGGCAAGGCAGTGGAACTGCATGTCGAAGACCTCTGGATTCGGAACATCAGCATCAGCATGGGCCTGGTGAACACCAACAGCACCCCCATGCTGCTTAAGCTGGTCGCTCAACAAAAAATCCCTGCAGACAGTTTCGCCACCCACCACTTCATCTTTGACGAGTTCATGGAGGCGTACGACACTTTCGCCCACGCCGCGGAGACGAAGGCCCTCAAAGTGGTGATCACGGCGTGAAAGCGTTCTTTGTCTACAGCACTGGCATCGGGCGGCACCGGCCACCAGCAGCCAAGGCGGTCGCCTGCAACACACGCCTGCGCACCTTCAGCCACGGCGGCGCCGTCACAAAGATTGCCCGCGTCCTCCGTGCCGGCGGTGCAGACATCATCGCCGAAGCCAAACCGTTCCTGACCTGGCGCGGGCGGTAGCGGCCCGGGCCGCCAGTTTCCGGAAGTCCCGCCCAGCCGGGCGTGGCAAAGGGACCATCTGAAAGGACGGCGGCCATGAAAGCAGGCCGGATTGTCATGCTGGTGATTGGCTCGCTCTGCGCGCTGCTCGGTCTGGGACTGCTGGCGGGCGCCGGCGTCGCGGGCTGGGTCAATTATCAGCAGCGGGACGGCAGGTACTTCATCACGCCGTCGGAGCAGTTCTCAGGAAATTCCTACGCGCTGACGACCCCCCGGCTGGATCTCACCACCGGAGGCGGCGTGAACGACGGTGTCCCCATGGACTTTGCGGGCAGCGTGCTGCTCCGCGGTTCCACCACCGATCCTGGCAAGGAAATCTTCATCGGAATTGCCCCGCGGGCCGATGTTGCGTCGTATCTGGCCGGTGTCCAGCGCACCGAAATCGTCGACGTCAGATTCCGCCCCTTCCGCGCGCTGTATCGCGACGTCAATGGTGCCAAAATCCCGGCCAATCCGGCACCGCAGAACTTCTGGGCCGCGTCTGCCACGGGGTCGGGGGAGCAGGAATTGACCTGGAACCTTCGCTCCGGGGCTTGGGCCGTGGTGGTCATGAACGCCGATGCGAGTTCCCCGGTGAGCGTCAATCTGCAGGCTGGGGCGCGCACGGACCTGCTCTTGCCGGTATTCATCGGACTGCTGATCGGCGGTCTGGTGATGCTGCTGATCGGGGTGCCGCTGATCGTGCTGGGCGCCGCGGGACTCGGCCGCAGCGGGCCCGGCCAAGGCGGAACGGGCAGCGGCGTCCCTCCTGGCTACCTGCCAGCCCAGCCCGGCCAGCAATATCAGGCCGGTGCCTACCCGCCCGGGACCGCTCCCGGCCAGCAGAACACCTCTGCCATGCCGGGTACTGTAGCGGCTTACGCTGCCGCGCCGGGAACTCAGTATCCGGTGACTCCCTATCCGGTAATGCCGGGAGCGACTACACCGTACGTTTACCCCGCACGCCTCCACGGCTACCTGGACCCGAATCTCTCGCGGTGGATGTGGCTGGTGAAGTGGTTCCTGGCCATCCCACACCTCATCATCCTGTTCTTCCTCTGGTTCGCCTTCGGCGTGGTCACGATCGTGGCATGGTTCGCGATACTGTTCACGGCGCGCTACCCCCGCTCGCTGTTCAATTTCAATGTCGGCGTGATCCGCTGGAACTGGCGCGTGGCCTTCTACGCCTTCAGTGCGATCGGTACGGACGTCTATCCGCCCTTTACACTGGCTCGCACCGATTACCCGGCGGACTTCGACGTCGACTATCCCGAGCGGCTATCCCGTGGCCTGGTGCTGGTGAAATCGTGGCTGCTGGCCATTCCGCATCTGCTGATCATCGGCGTGCTGACGGGGACCGCGACGACGTGGGTGTTCCAGGGCGGTGAGTGGGAGCCGCAAAGTGTGGGCATCTCCCTGCTGGGGCTGCTGGTTCTCATTGCCGGCGTGATCCTGTTGTTCACGGGTCAGTACTGGCGGGGGATCTTCGACCTCCTGCTCGGCCTGAACCGCTGGATCTACCGAGTGATCGCCTACGTTGCCCTCATGCGGGACGAGTATCCGCCGTTCCACCTCGATATGGGTCCCATCGATCCGGGCGAGCTGCCGGTGCCGGCCTACGCCGCACCCGCCGGTGGACCCGCCGTCGGACCGGGGGCAGGAGGCGCGGCAGGAGCGCCGGCGGCCGGACCCGCCGTCGGACCGGGGGCAGGAGGCGCGGCAGGAGCGCCGGCGGCCGGACCCGCCGGTGGGCCGCCTGCTCCCAAACCCCCCGACGGCTCGGTCGGCTCGGTCGGCGCAGTCGGTGAAGGCTCCCGCGATGAAGGCCCCCCGCGATGAAGGCCCCGGAGGGCCGCCCAAAAGCTAGTGCCGGGCCGCGTTGACGCTGGCGCCGGGCCTTATGACCGGATCGGAGCTGTCAAGGAAGTCGGTTCAGATCGAGCTGCTCTTCGGCGGCCAGGAGGAAAGTGCGCTCTTGCGCCGTCAAGGTCCCGCCGGACGCAAGCTCGGCATCCCAGACTTCAACGATCATCCGGTGCAGCCGTTCCCCGGTTGGCGCGGCGGGGTCGCTTTCGAGGAGGCGGTCGGCGCCTGTATGTTGCAGGACCCGGTCCCTGATGGGTTCGACGCCGGCGAGGGTGTCGGCCGCCCAGCGGGCCTGCCGCTTGAGGCGGGTATGGCCGGCCACGGCGGGCACCGTCAAGCCCGCCCCGCCCAGGATGAGGGTGAGCATCTCCACGACCCGGATGATGGTGTCGGAGGGCACGGGGACGGCCAGAAGCGCCGGGATCGGGACTGAGAGCAGCCCGATCGTGAACTTGATCGTCACGAACAGGGCAAGAACACTAGCGGCGCCGACCATGGTGAACCCGACCTTGAAGGACCGGCGCATCCTCGGGGTATAGCGGAAGCACGCGACGGCGACCCCGCCGCACACCCACCCTATGAAGGCGATCAGCACGGCGGAAAACAAGGCGGCCGGCAGACGCTCATGGTAAAGCCCCCAGCTGTCGGTCGTCGTGGTGGGGCCCGTCAGGACGAACAACGTCAATTCCAGCGCCAGTGTGAGGGTCAGCGGCAGGGAGCGCACCAGTGCCCGGCGCGTGTCCGCCGGCACGATCGCCTCAAGGACTGAACGCCGGAGGTACCAGAGGCTGAAGATCATCGAGAAATGCAAGGCAAGCTTGGCGAGATTGATTCCGCCGATGTGGGCATCGACCGCGGCGTACACGACAGGCGACATCAGCACCGAGCCGGTGCCGGCGAACACGGCCGAAAGGAACACGGTATCGCGGCGGTTCCGCAGCATGGCCGGAATCCGGGCCGCGGCGAGAACGAAAAGTACCGCGGCTGCCAGGAGCTGGATCACCCGAAAACCGATCCGAAGTTCCCCGGCTGTCCGCCCGAGCGGTCCTGGGAGCGGCGGATGCGTGCGGCCAGACGGTCGGCCAGGAGCTCTGCAGCGATCTCGTACTCATTGCGGAAATCGGTCCGCTTAAGAGCCCTGACGACGCGTTCGGGATCCAGGTCCGGGAAGAATGTGCCGGCGTATTCGGCCGACACGATGTCCTGCTCGTGCTGCAGGATCATATGGGCGAACTCATGGAGGACAATTTGTTGCCGGTGGACTTCGGATGCGGCCCGGGCGTGCAGGATCAAATCCATGTGGTCCAGTCCGAACCACAGCCCGCAGACCTTGTCCGTTGCCCCCTCGATGGGCTTGATGACGATCTTGCGGTTCCGCTGCCGTTCAACGTGCGCCTGGATTGATGCCAGGGAGACCGGCTCGCTGAGAGAAAGGCTTGCTTCCGCTTCCCGTGCCCGCGACCGGGCGGCGTCGTAGTCCATGTAACGAGTCCTTGGCTGTTAATAGAGCGTCAGCGTGGACACGCCACTTCCTGACGGCCAAACCTCGCCAGAATCATATCAGTGCAGGTCAGCGAGTGGTTAGGGGCGCTGGGTGTCAGGGTTGGTCAGAATTTCTGCGCGAGGTCTGGTCGGAATCCCCGCGGGAGAGCTGCTCGTCGATCAGGTCGCGGATCTGGAGCAGGGTTTCCGGGGAGAGCCCGTCCAGCTGGCGGGCCGCGAAGTTGCGCACCTTGTTGACCCGCATCGAGGCCAGCAATTCCAGCTGCGCCTCCACCCGAGGCGGAAGCTCTTCGTCCCCGTCGATCAGGTAATTCTCGCTTACGCCGAAAAACTTGGCCAGATTCTGCAGGAGTTCGACCTTCTTGACGGCGGGCCCCGTGCCCGCTCGCATGTAATGCCACCGGGCCCGGGAGAGCGGCGTCCCGGCGGCGGACATGGCGTCCCGGACATCGGTGAACGTGACTTTTCGGCCCTCGGCTTCGGCGGTGTCCAGCAGGATGTTCAGCTTGCGGGCCAGGGCTGGACCCGGCGCGGGGGTCGGCTGGTGGTCGCTCACAGGGGCTTCTTTCATCGGACAATATTCATCAGGCGCGGGCTCGTCACAAAACGTCAGGCCGCCTGCGAGTCTAGCAGATTGGACATGTCCAATATTTTCCGGGTAGGCTCAGGGCGAGAAATTGGACGTGTCCAATTTCTCGTGTGCTGGGGCGGCAACAGCCCGCCCGGTACGTCGTGGTTCGGTCAGGAGTGTGCATTGGGGGGACGCCTGGCCGGGTCCCGGCGTGGCAACCGTTCCCGCCACGCCGCGCGCAGCGCCGGTCCGCGGGGCCGCCGGTCCTCTTGCCACCGGCCCTCCGCAAGAACATAGTTGAGGGAATTCACGAACTCCGCGGCACTAGGCAGGCAACCATGCTGAATATCGGGCTTCCGGAAAACGGCTTGCTTCACGGCAAGACCGCCCTGATCTACGGCGGCGGAGGAGCGGTTGGCGGGGCGGTGGCGAGGGCTTTCGCGGCCGACGGCGCCACGGTCCACATCGCAGGGCGGACCGAATCGCGGTTGCAAAAAGTAGCCCATGAAATTCGCGAGGCAGGCGGCACCGCCGAGACCGCCGTCGTCGACGCCTTGGACGAAGAGCAGGTGGATGCCTTCGTAAGCCGGGTGGCGAAGAAGAGCAAGAGGATCGATATCTCCTTCAACGTGATCTCGTTTGGCGACGTGCAGGAGCCACTCATGGAGATCGACGTGGATGATTTCACCCGGCCGATCGCCCTGGCCGCGCGTACGCACTTCCTTACCACCCGCGCGGCCGCCTCTTTCATGGTCAAGCAGCGCTCCGGCGTCGTGCTCATGTTCGGCGGCTCCGGTCCGCAGACTATCCCGGGCCTGGGCGGGTTCAAGGTGGCACTGGACGCGATGGAAGGGCTGCGCCGGCAGTGGGCCCTCGAGCTGGGAAAACACGGCATCAGGGTGGTCACCATGGTTACCGGCGGCATTATCGAAACCATCCCTTGGCAGGCCGAGGGCCGCGAGGAGATCGTGGTGGAGATTGCCAGGGCCGCGCACTTGAACCGCACGGCCACGCTGGCGGACGTCGGAAACGTGGCCTCCTTCATCGTCTCGGACAAGGCGGCGGCCATCACCGACGCGACCGTCAATATCTCCGCTGGCGCGATCGTGGACTACTGACGCCGGCTAGGCCACCAGGTTTGCTGCGGCAACATCCATGTGTTCGAGGACCGTTGTGCGGGCCAGTGTCGCGTTGCCGGTCTCGATCGCGGCGACAATGTCGTGGTGCCGGTCCACGCTCATGTTTTTGACGGCCCGTTCGATCCCGGCAAACATGATGGACATCCGAATGGAGCCCTCAAGCGACTCCCAGGAGTGCAGCAGGGTCTCGTTTCCGGTGAGCCGGCACAGCGTCCGGTGGAACTCGAGATCGGATTCAATCCGTTCCTCCAGGCTCGCCTCGGCGGCAGCGGCCATGGCATCGACGGCCGAGCGCAGGGACGCAATCACCGACGCCCGGTCCGGCAGCTCACACAGCGTCCGGACCGCGAGCGATTCCAGCGCTGCCCGGACGGAGAAAATGTCCCGGATTTCCTTGCTGTCCAGGTGCCGCACGGACAGCCGGCCGCGCGGTCCTGCCGACAGCAGTCCTTCCTGTTCCAGCTGGCGCAGGGCCTCGCGCAGTGTTCCCCGGCTGATCTGAAGCATGTCGGACAGTTCGGTCTCCACCAGGTGCCGTCCGGGCTCCAGTTCACCGCTCGTGATGGCCGTCCGCAGCGCGGATAGCGCCTGCTCGCGGAGGCTCTTCTTTTCCAGTCCGAGAAGCTGGGCTGTTGCTCCGGCCATTGGGTTGTCCTCACTGTCAGTGGTCAACTGTTTACAGTTGGTCTGTTAACAGTTGATGGTACGGCACGGACGCGGGACCGGCAGCTGCCGGCCCCGCGCGTCTTCAGGCAAGCTCGGCGAGCACCTTGGCGACGATCCTCTGCACCGAGAGTCCGTAGCGTTCGTGCAGGGTGGGCAGTGCGCCGGCGTCGAGGAACTCGTCTGGCAGCGCCACCGGCACCACTCGTTTGCCCAGGCCCGCGGTGACCACGGCGGAGGCGACAGTCTCGAACAACCCGCCCACCACGCTGTGGTTCTCCAGCGTCACCGCGAGGCGGTCGGTGTTCAGCTCGGCGAGGACAGTTGCGGCGTCGAACGGCTTGATGGTGGGGGCATGGACGACGGCGACATCCACGTGGTGCGCCGCCAGCGCCTCGGCCGCCTGAAGCGCCCGCATGGTCATCAGCCCGCTGGAGATGAAGACGACGTCGCGGCCCCCGCGCAGGACTTTGGCCTTGCCGAGTTCGAACTTGTAGTCGTACTCGTCCAGCACGGTGGGGACGTTGCCGCGCAGCAGGCGCAGGTAGGTGGGCCCTTCGCTGGCTGCCAGCTGCGGAACCGCCTGCTCGATGTCCAGCGAGTCGCAGGGGTCAACGATGGTCAGGTTGGGCATGCCGCGGAAGATCGCCATGTCCTCGGTTGCCTGGTGACTTGGGCCGTAACCGGTGGTCAGCCCGGGGAGCCCGCCGACGATATTGACGTTGAGGTTCGGCTCGGCGGCGTCCAGGCACAGGAAATCGTAGGCGCGCCGGGCGGCGAACACCGAGTACGTCGACGCGAAGGGGACCAGGCCCGTCTCGGCCAGGCCTGCGGCCGCGCCGAAGAGCAGCTGCTCGGCCATGCCCATCTGGAAGAAGCGTTCCGGGAAGGTCTGGGCGAAGATGTGCATGTCCGTGTACTTGCCCAGGTCCGCGGTCAGTCCCACGATCTTGTCGTTCTCCTGTGCGGCCTTGACCAGGGCGTGCCCGAACGGCGCGGACATGGTCTTCTGGCCCGGATCCGCGAAGGAGGCGATCATGGCCGAGGTCTTCAGCTTCGGGGCAGTGCCCTTCAAATTTGTGGCGGTGCTCATCGTGCAGCCTTTCCTTCGTAACCTGCGGTCAGTTCCTCGCGGCAGATCTGCCATTCGTGTTCCTCGATGCGCATGAAGTGCGCCTTTTCGCGCTGTTCAAGCAGCGGAACACCGCGGCCCACCTTGGTGTCGCACAGGATGACGGAAGGACGTCCGACGGCGGCGGCCTGGGCGGCTGCGTTGTCGAACGCGGCCAGCAGCGCGCCGACGTCGTTCCCGTCCACGCGCTGGGTGTACCAGCCGAAGGCTTCCCATTTCTCGGTAACGGGCTCGGTGCGCAGCACGGTGTCCGTCTTGCCGTCGGCCTGCAGGGCGTTGATGTCCACCATGGCGGTCAGGTTGCCGAGCTGGTGGTGGTGGGCGCCCATCGCGGCCTCCCACGTGGAGCCTTCGTCGAGTTCGCCGTCGGAAAGGAAGTTATAGACCCGGGCGGCCGAGCCCTGGTAGCGCAGGCCCAGGGCGGCGCCGACCGCGATGGACAGGCCGTGGCCGAGGGAGCCGCCGGAGATCTCCATGCCGGGGGTGTAGGTGGACATCCCGGACATCGGCAGCCGGGAATTGTCCGAGCCGTAGGTGTCCAGTTCCTGGACCGGGATGATTCCGGCTTCGGCGAGGGCGGCGTAGTGGCCGATCGCGTAATGGCCGGTGGAGAGCAGGAACCGGTCCCGGGCTTCCCAGTGCGGATCCTCGGCGCGGAACCGGAGCTGGTCCGCGTAGACCACGGCGAGCATGTCGGCCGCGCCGAGGGCCTGGCCGACGTAGCCCTGGCCCTGGACCTCGCCCATGGTCAGTGCGTGGTGCCGGATCCGGTACGCCGCGGCTGAAACACTGTCAATGCGTTCGCTGGGGGCGGTAGTCATAGTTTCCTGGGTGTCAGTCAGTTGAGCTTCTTCTGTGGCGGCCATCAGGCGTTCACCGCCTGCGGGGTGTTTTTGGTGGCCTCGTCCGCGAGCATGCGCTCGCGCTTGCCCCAGGTTTCACGGGTGGCGACGGCGGCCCACAGCCCGATTGCGGCGTAGGTGCCGAACAGCAGTGCCGGGCCCATCCAACCGAAGCTGACGAACAGCAGGGTGGTGATGAACGGGGTGAAGCCGGAGACCATGGCGGAGATCTGGTAGGCCAGCGAGGCGCCGGAGGCGCGGGTCTTGGCCTGGAAGAGCTCCGGGAACCAGGCGCCCTGGGCGCCGGCCAGGGAGTTCTGGCAGACGGCGTAGGAGATCACGAGGGTGGCGATGATGAAGACGAACAGGCCGGTGTTGACCAGCAGGAACATCGGGACGGCGAACAGGACGGCGAAAGCTGTGGACCAGATGTAGAGCGGCCGGCGGCCGATCCTGTCCGTCAGCCGGGCCCAGGCCTGGGTTGCGAAGATGCCGATGGCGGAGGCGATGCACAGGGCCACAAGTGTCTGGGACTTGTCGGCCAGGTGCTGGCTGTTCAGGTAGGAAATCATGTAGGTGATGGAGACGGCATAGCCGGCGGTCTCGGCGATGCGGAGGCCGATGCCCTTCACGATATTGCGCCAGCCGGTCTTGATGACCTCGACGATGGGTGACTTCACGATTGCGCCGCTGTCCTTGACCTCGTCAAAGACGGGGGACTCGGGAACCTTGGAACGGATGATGAGGCCGACGATTACCAGCACGATGCTGGCAAGGAAGGGAATGCGCCAGGCCAGTTCGCCGCCGAGGTTCACGCTGACCAGGAACACGAGGTTGGCCAGCAGCAGCCCGACCGGGAAGCCGGCCTGGACGATGCCGGTGTATTTCCCCTTTGACTTCCAGGGTGCGTGCTCGTAGCTCATCAGGATCGCACCGCCCCATTCCGCGCCGAAAGCCAGGCCTTGGACAATGCGGACGAATACCAGCAAAGCGGGTGCGAGCAGGCCGACCTGGCTGTAGGTGGGGAGCAGGCCGATCAGGAAGGTGGCGACGCCCATCAGGATCAGCGAGGCCACGAGGACGGGCTTGCGGCCGAGCTTGTCACCGAGGTGCCCGCCGATGATGCCGCCGATCGGGCGGGCCGCAAATCCCACGCCAAGCGTGGCGAAGGCGGCGAGAGTTCCCGTCACCGGATCGCCGGTGGGGAAGAACGCCGTGCCGAAGTACAGGGCCGCGGCCGTACCGAAACCGATGAAGTCATAGGTTTCGATCACGGCGCCGACGCCGGAGCCGATGGCGACGCGCCGGGCGTCCTTTGTGCCGTGCACCGGGCCCCGCATGGTGAGAGCTTCGTTGCTCATGTCAATCCCTTTCGAAGAGAGCTGCCGACGCTTCCGCACCGACACTGTCGACTGTTAACAGATGATACGCCAGTGTGACCCACGCCATAAGCAATGTCAACAGTCAACTTCAAAGGTTGACTGTTGACAGTCGAATTTGTAGTGTGGTCCATATCACCATCGCCCCAGGGCGCGACCAGAGGATCAACGACGATGTTCAACCCCCGACTCGGCTGCTCGTCCATCAGCTTCCGCCATCAGGACCTGCCCGAGGCCCTGCGCACCATCGCGGGCCTCGGCTTCGAGGAAATAGATCTCGGAGCCCTCCCCGGGGTGTGCGACCACGTTCCCTACGAGCTCGACGCCGGGGCCGTCGCCGCCGTGACGGCCGAGGTCGTAGCCTCCGGGCTGCGGGTCCGGTCGGTCAACGGCGACATCGGGGACCTGAACGCCGTGCTCGACGCCGACGCACAGGCAGCGCGGAACCGGCACCTTGACGCCCTCCTCACCCTGGCGGCCGGAACCGGCGCCAAGGCCTTGGTCCTGCCCTGCGGCGCCCTCGGCCACGATCCCGTCCGCAGCCTCGACGAGGACCTGGACACCGTTGCCGGGCAACTCATCGCCGCCAAGCAGCGGGCCGACGGGTTCGGCGTCGAACTCTGGACCGAATCACTGCACTTCCTCCGGTTCTCCTGGAACCTGGAGCGCGCGGAACTACTGGCCCGGCGGCTGGCCGGCTCAGGCGTCGGGATCGTCATGGACTTCAGCCATATCGTGGCCGCCGGCGAGGACCCGCTGGACTACCTCACACGCCACCAGGGCCGGATCGCCCACGTCCACCTCCGCGATGCCGTACCGGGGAACATCAACCTCAGCATCGGCAACGGCCACGCCGATTTCGCCGCCGGCCTGGCCGCCCTCGCCGCCGGCGGCTACACCGGCCACTTCTCCCTGGAGTTGGAGACCAGGGACGTCACCCACGGGGAACGCCCGGCCGCGGCCGCCAAGGCCGCCAGCTTCATCACAGACCTCATCTGACTATCGGTTGCTCCGTAGCGGCCGTTTTGAACCCTCAAAACGGCGCTTGTGGAGCAATCGATCCCATCAACAGACACCAACACCCAATCAAGGAGCATCATGAGCACCATCCAGCGCACCGCCGTCCTCACCGGAGCAACCTCGGACCGGGGCATCGGCATCACCACCGCCCGCCGCTACGCCAGCCAGGGCTGGGCCGTGGTGATCCTGGACCTCGACGGCGAGAAGTCCGCCAAGGTCGCAGCCGAGATCGGCAACGAGTTCAACGTTCCCGCGTTTGGCTACGAGGTCGACGTCGTCAGCGAGGACTCCGTGACAGCGGCGTACAACGCCGTGGCCGCCGAGGTCCGCTCCGGCAGCCTCCCCGCCGTCGGCGCCCTGGCCAACATCGCCGGCATCACGTCCCCGGTGCCGTTCCTCGAGACCACACTTGACCTCTGGAACAAGGTCATGGCCGTGAACGCCACCGGAACCTACCTGGTGACGAAGGCCTTCCTGCCGGACATGATCGCCAGCGGCTGGGGCCGGATCGTGAACATGTCCTCCGTCTCCGCCCAGCGCGGCGGCGGCGTCTTCGGCAAGGTCCCGTACTCCGCAGCCAAGGCCGCCATCCTGGGCTTCACCAAGGCCCTGGCCCGCGAAATCGGCAGCACCGGCGTGACCGTCAATGCCATCACCCCCGGCGCCGTGGACACCAACATCCGCGTAGGCAGCACCGAGGAACAGGAGGCGGCCATCAATGCCGGCATCCCGCTGGGCCGCAACGCCAGCACCGAGGAAATCGCAGCCGTCATCACGTTCCTGTCCTCCGAGGAATCCGCCTACCTCACCGGAACCACCATCGACATCAACGGCGGAAGCCACATCCACTAGCAGCCACCCTGTCCAGTAGGTGGACGCGCTGGTCCCGTTTGCCGAGACCTTCGGCCGGCTCGCCAGCGAAGGGGCTGGGGCTGATGCCGGCTGGGCCGAAGCGGCGCGGGAGGCTGCCGCCGCGGCGCAGGCCACCGCGGCCCTGCGCCCCTTGAAGGGACGGGCGCGGCCCCTGGCGGAAAAGAGCGTGGGGACGCCCGACCCCGGAGCCACGTCCGTGGCGATGGTGTTCACCGTGTTCGGTCCACACCTTGCCGGTGTGAATCTTGCCGGCGTGAATCTTGCAGGTGTGCGGCAGCCGGCCGGGGCACGCCCGTGAGCCCGGGAGCAGGGATCCGGCTGATTGTGGGCGCGGATGGCCGGGTCCTTCCAAGTTGAAGTCGGGGTCCTCCAAGGTAAGGCATCTAGCATGAGCCCGTGCCGCCCCTTGAAGTAGTCCTCACCGCCTGGCAGATCGACTGGGCCGCCGCTGCCCTGATGAGCGGCTCGGCGGTGCTGTATGGGCTGGGCCTGAAGGCCGCGGCGGCTCGTGGCCACCGCCACCCCGTCTGGCGGGCGCTGGCGTTCTATTTCCTGGGCCTGGGATTCCTGACCGTGCTGACGTGCGGCTTCCCCGGCGTCTACAGCGCACAGCTCCGGTGGGCCTTCACGCTCAAGATTTCCCTGCTGCTCTTCGTGGTGCCCCTGCTGATCGGGCTGGGCAAGCCGATCTCCCTGGCCCGGGTCGCGCTCCCGCCAGGGGGCGTTGACCGGCTGAACAAGGCGCTCGCACACCGTGCTGTGCGGCTGGCCGGCAACTCAATGGCCGCCCCGCTCCTTGGCCTCGCGCTCTTCTCCACCTTCCTCACGCCGGCGTTCTACACCCTCCGCGCAGCGCCGTGGGCCGAGGCGCTCCTGACCATCGGGGTCCCGCTGCTGGGCATGATGATGGCACTGCCGATCATCGAGGACGCAGACTTCCGCCGATCCAGCGCGTTCTTCATCCTGGAATTCGTGTTTGTGTTCATTGAGCTGCTGGTCGATGCCGTGCCCGGGATCCTGCTGCGCCTCAACGGCCAGGTCCTCGATCACGTCATAACCACACCGTCCGCGCTGGGCTGGTTCCCCGATGCCCTGCGCGACCAGCAACTGGCGGGGGACGTTCTGTGGTTCATCTGCGAAATTGTCGACCTGCCCCTGATCATCCTGATGTTCATCCGCTTCTCGCGCAGCGACAAGCACGAGGCCCGCGGCTTCGATGACCTTACGGACGAGGAACTGGACGAACTGAATGCGGAGCACCTGCGGCGCGGACGCTAAAGCACCCGCACTACTCGACGCTGACCCTGATCCGCTGCACCACGTTGTTGCCCATGCCCTGGTAGTTCCACTCCGGTTCCAGCGGCTGCACCGCGCCGCTGGCATCGGTGGCGCGGCAGGAGAGCTCGTGTTCGCCGGGATCCGCCACCCAGGGCAGCGACCACGCGCACCAGGCGAACGGCGCGGCCGGGTGCTCCAGATGGGCCGGGGCCCACTTTCCGTCGATTCCGACGTCGACGCGCTGCACGGCGCCCTGCCCGGACCACGCCCGGCCGGTCAGCATCACCGGTCCGCGGGGCAGGATCCGGCTCCGGGTGAAGAAGTCCGGGACGCCCGGGGGGACCATGAGCGAGCGGACCTTGATCCACGTGACCGGGGTGCCGGGATCGTCGGCATCCTGCTGGTAGCGGTACGCCACGGCCTGCTGGAACCCGACATAAGGCTTGGTCAGGACCCTGATCGAGGACAGCCACTTCACGCTCGCCATGCCGTACCAGCCGGGCACCACCAGCCGGAGCGGATAGCCGTGCTGCGGCGGCAGGTCTGCGCCGTTCATCCGGTAGGCGAGCAGGACGTCGGGCCGCAGGGCCTCACCGATCGGAAGGCTCCGGGCATACTGCTGGGGGACGCCGCCCTGGACGCCGGAGTCCGCCCCGGTGAACAGCACCTCGACGGCGTCGTCCTCCACACCGGCCTGGGTCAGCAGGTAGGCCAGCGGAACGCCGGTCCACATCGCGGTGCCGACTCCCTCTAGGACCCACGGCTGGCTCAACGGGCGCGGCCGTAGCAGGGACCGGCCGTTGCCGGCGCACTCCAGGGTGACCGGAAGGGTGATGCTCGGTGCCCGGCGCAGGGCCCGCATGCTCAACTCCACGGCCCGCTGCACCGCACCGCCGATCTGCAGATGCCAGTGCTCGATGTCGATGAAGGGGATGTCGAAGTGGGTGAGCACGTAGTGCAGTCCGGGCGGAGTGGTGTCGATCTGCAGGGCCTCGAGCGGCATGGAATGATTCCGCACGGCGAGCTGGAGCTCGTCCGCTGTCAGCGGGCCGTGGCTCGGCTCCCCGGAATGCGGCGCGAGTCTCCGGTCCTGCCGCCGCGGACTTTTCAGGACGCCGGAGTGTCTGGACATTTGCTTTGGCATGGCGTTGCGATTCTTCTCCGCACCGATTCTTCTGTTCGCCAGCCCGTTGCTGGCCGGTGTCACCTGAAATCAGGTCTACGCCGCAGCGCGGAAACCGTCAACACCGCGACAGGCCGGCCCGACATGTCCCGCGAGGACGCCGGCGGTCGGGCTACAGCGTGTGTGCCTCGGCCAGGAACTGCTCGAGGCTCAGCGGTTCGCGGCCCGTCAGCTCATGCACCGCCGACGTCGGCCCGGCCAGTTCGCCGGACGCGATGGCCGTGTACGTGCTCACCCAGGCGTCAACCTGCCACGGCGGCGCACCGTAGGCGGCGCGGGACGCGTAGGCCTCCTCCAGAGTCTCGTTGTGGAAGGTGATGGCCCGGCCGGTTCCGGCGGTCAGAAGCTCCGCGCCACGGGCCAGCGAGATGTTCTCCGGGCCCGTCAGATCATAGGTCCGTCCCACGTGCAGGGCCGGGTCCCGCAGCACGGTGACGGCCGAGCGGGCAACGTCCGCCCGCGCCACGGCCGCCATCACGCCGTTCCCGGCGGGGCCGCGGATGACGCCGTCTTCGCCGGCCAGCAGCGGCAGGAAGTCCAGGTAGAAGTTGTCCCGCAGGAACGTGTAGTCCATGCCGGAGGCTTTGATGCGCTCCTCTGTCGCGAAGTGGTCCCGGCCCAGGGTGAACGTGGAGTCCGGCGCCGCGCCGAAGAACGAGGTGTAGACGATGTGCTGGACGCCCGCTGCGGCCGCCGCGTCGACGAAGGCGTGGTGCTGCTGCAGCCTGTCCTCGGCCTCGGCGGCGGAGATCATGAACAGCGTTTTCGCGCCGACCAGCGCCGCCTTCGTCCGGTCCTGATCAGCGTAGGCGGTCACGAAGGGGACGGCACCTTCGAGCTCAGGTGCCCGGGCGGCGTCCCGCACCAGGAGCCGTTGCTCGCTTCCGGCCGCCGCCAGCAGCCTGGCCACCAGGCCGCCCAGCTGGCCCGTGGATCCGGTGACGGCGAGCTCGGGAGCGTTGGGCATAGACATGGGCCTAGGCCTCGCGGGAGGCGGGCGATTTGGTCTGCGCCGGGTCGCGTTCGGCCAGCGGGCCGATGACGGCGTCGATCTTGTCCATGATCACCGCGTCCAGCTTCACGCCCGCGGCCGCCACGTTCTTCTCGATCTGCTCCGGCCGGGACGCGCCCATGATCGCGGAGGCCACATTCTTGTTCTGCAGCACCCAGGCGATGCTGAGTTGCGCCATGGTCAGCCCGGCCTCCTCCGTTATCGGCTTGAGCTGCTGGACGCCGGTGAGGACCTCGTTGGACATCCAGCGCTCGATCATCCGCGAACCGCCCTTGGAATCCGTGGCGCGGCTCCCCTCGGGGGCCGGCTTGCCGGGGTGGTATTTGCCGCTCAGCACGCCCTGCGCGATCGGGGACCAGACGATCTGGGACAGGCCCAGCTCTTCCGACGTCGGAATCACCTCGGCCTCGATCACCCGCCACAGCATGGAGTACTGCGGCTGGTTGGAGATCAGCTGGAAGCCCAGGTCCTTGGCGAGGGCATGGCCATCGCGGATCTGGTTCGCCGTCCACTCGCTGACCCCGATATACAGGGCCTTGCCCTGCCGCACGATGTCCGCGAAGGCCTGCATGGTCTCTTCCAGCGGCGTCTCGTAGTCGTAGCGGTGGGCCTGGTAGAGGTCCACGTAGTCGGTCTGCAGCCGCCTGAGGGAGCCATTGATGGACTCCATGATGTGCTTGCGGGACAGGCCAAGATCGTTGTGGCCCTTGGGCCCGGTGGGGCCGAAGACCTTGGTGAAGACTTCCAGCGACTCCCGGCGCTCGTCCTTCAACGCTGCGCCGAGGACCGTCTCCGCCGCGGTGTTGGCGTAGACGTCCGCCGTGTCGAAGGTGCTGATACCGGCGTCGAGCGCGGCCCGGACGCACTGGGTGGCGACGTCGTTCTCAACTTGGGAGCCATGGGTCAGCCAGTTACCAAACGTGATTTCTGAAATCTTGAAGCCGCTGTTCCCGAGGTATCTGAATTCCATGGGTTCCAACGTAGCGGACTTGCCTGCCCGGGGTAAGGGCGTTAGCCGGCCTTGCGCTCCTGGGCCGGCTGTTTGGCCTTCCCGGCCGGCAGGCTGCCGCGCAGTGACACCAGGGAGCCGGTGTCCAGCAGGGACTTAGCCGCGGGCATTGGCGGCTTTTGGAACGCCCGCGGGACAGCGCCAAGTGTTCCGTTGGTGTCCGTGGCCGACTGCACGAGGGCTGAGACTTCCTTGATGTCCCGTGCCGGTGCCATGGGGTTGGGCAGGTCCCGGACGGTGACCCGGACGGCCGGGCTGGCGGCCCTGGCCCTTGCGGCAGCGCGGGCATCTGCCCGGGCGACGGCGGCCGCCCACTCGGGCGACAACGCCGGCTCCTTTTTGCCTGCATTCCGGGCAGGGGGGCGAGGCTTCTTCGTCGCGGCCGGGCGCGCGGGCTTTGTGGCCTTGACTGGCTTGACCAGGGGCCAATCATCCCGGGCCCGGTCTTCACGCACTGTATTTTCCCGTACAACGGGGTTTTCGCGGAGGAGCCCGGCGGCGGCCAGGACAATGACTGCCGCCAGCCGGCCGATCCCTGCGAGCACGAGGGTGGCGGCGAAGACCATAAAGAGACCGAGGAACATGACGAACGCCACGCCGAGGGTCCCGAAAAACGTCAGGTTCAGCGCAATGGTTGTGGGATCTTCCATGTCACCTCTCCTGGCCGGCCTGCTGCAGCGTGGTCCCTGCCGCAACCACGTGGCGGGCAGGAGCCCCCTTAACAATACGTACTTTTCCTTGGCCGCGTGCCGCCCCGGGCGGTCGCGGCGAAGATGTGTCGAAGCCGTTATCCGCGAACGGGGCACGGCCCCTGCGCCCCGGCGTCTATAGTCAAAGTCAGCCCCGCCGGCGTCGTCCGGCCCGCCGGAAGGACACCTTGTGACGCACGCCGCAGCAGCCGATTCCGAGCCCGCGGGCGCGTCCGGCTCGGACAGGTCCCTGAGCAGTCCGGCCTCACCACATGAGGGGAACTGCCCGTGCCTGTCCGGCGAGGCGTATGTCCACTGCTGCGGCCGGTTCCATCGCGGAGATGCCGAGGCGCCGACGGCGGAGCAGCTCATGCGCTCCCGGTACAGCGCCTTCGTGGTCCGGGACGCGGACTACTTGCTCCGGACGTGGCACCCGGACACGCGGCCCGTGGAACTGGAGTTCGATGCCGGCATGCAGTGGCGTCGCCTGGACATTATTTCCACCAGCCGGGGCGGCCCGCTGGACAGTGAGGGCGTGGTGGAATTCGCCGCGCACTACCGGCACGAGGGCGAACGCGGTGTGCAGCGCGAAGCCAGCCGCTTTGTCCGGGTGGACCGGCGCTGGTATTACGTGTCCGGCGTCGTTTCCGGCTGACGCCGCCGCGCCGGCGGTATCCCGGGCTAGCGGCGTGAGGGCGAGGAGTCCGCGGCCGAGGAGTCCGCAACAGGGTTCTCCTCGACCGTTGCCGGGGTGAAGCCTGCCCGGTCCACCTTGCGGTGGAAATGCATGCCCGCGAGGCCGCCCAGCACCGCACCCACCAAAGCCACCAGGGCCACGACAATCGCGGCGATGATGCTCAGGGTGTTCAACTGGCCCTCGTTGATCGGGATGCGCGGGAAGCTGTTCAGGTTTGCCAGGATGTTGAAGCGCTGCCCGGCAACCAGACCCAGCACGGCGACCACGATCGCCGCGATCAGGGCCCAGATCCAGACCATGAAGCCCTGCCTGGCGCCGTTGAAACGGGCCATCCGTCCGGCCACATAGCCGCCGCAGTAGTACGAGATCAGAAGGATCACCAGCAGCACGATGATGCCGGCCAGCCCGACCGTCTGGTTGCTTGAGGCCTGGTCTACGGCATCGTTCACATCGGTGTTGGTGGCCAGTCCGACGGCGGTGCCGCCGGCCGCAACCAGCGCGGTGAGCAGCACGGCCGTACCCGTGGCCGCCAACCAGCCGAAGAATGCCGAGCCGACTTGGATGCCGCCGAACTGTTCCTTCTCGCGGGCCACCACCGTTTGGCGCGTGGGGATCTCTTCCCCGGCGGTGTCGGCAACATTGTCGTGGCGGGGTGCGTCGTGGCGTGGTGCATCACGGACGGGGTCGTTGTGGCGGACTGCCGTAACTGGCCCGGCCGTGCGGTCTTCCTGCGTGGTGAGGCGTGTCGTCTTGTCGTCGGGGCCTGGAGTGCTGCTCATGAGGGTTGCTCACTTTCGCTGAATGACCGGGCACCGTAGGGGTGACAGTCTGGCGTCCACCTAACCACGGCGGTATCCAATTAGCAAGGGTGCTTACCATTTGTGTGGCGCCGTCAGCGGTACTTGCGGTGCAGGTCTTCCCGGACCGAGGCGCGCCGGCTGGCGTCCGCGATCCACGGACCGGTTCCCTCCGACTGGTCAAGGACACCCGCCTCCAGCCAGGCGTAGTCGCCGGCCAGAGTCTTGCGGGCCAGGGCGTGGTCGGCGTCGTCGGTATTCCGCCACAACCGGTCGAAATATTCGTCGACGCGAACACGGGCCTGTTCGCAGTAGGCCTCGGCGAGTTCGTACGCGGAGGCGCCGCGTTCCGGCTGCGTCCGCAGCAGCATCTCGGCCCGGGAACAGCAGGCCGCCATGGCAAAGAGCTCCGCACCGATGTCCACGATCCGGCCCAGGAAAGCCTGCTTGTGCTCAAGCTTCGCCTGCCAGCGGCCCATGCCGTAGAAGGTCTGCCGCGCCAGGCGCCGGGAGGAGCGCTCCACGTAGCGGAGCTGCTTGGCGAGCCGGCCGAAGTCGCTGTAGGACCGCGGATCCATGCCCGCGCCGGCCACGAGTTTGGGCAGCCACTTCGCGTAGAAGCCGGAGGCGCCGACGGCGGCTTTCGCCTTGTCCGATAGGCGGGCGTCCTCCGAGGCGAGGTCTCCCGCGGCCGCCAGGTGCGCGTCCACGGCTTCGCGGGCGATCAGCAACTTCATGATTTCCGAGGAGCCCTCGAAGATCCGGTTGATCCTCATGTCGCGGAGCTGCTGTTCCGCGGCGACGGCGCGCTCGCCGCGGGCTTCGAGCGAGTCCGCCGTTTCGAAGCCCCGGCCGCCACGGATTTGCACGAGTTCGTCAGCGATGAGACAGCTGATCTCCGTGGACCACAGCTTGGCCAGGGCCGCCTCGATCCGGATGTCCTTCTGCCCGGCGTCGGCCATTTCCGCGGAGAGTTCAAACACGGCGTCCAGGGCGAAGGCGCTGGCCGCGATGAAGGCGATTTTCTTGCCCACGGCCTCATGCTGGCCGATCGGCCGGCCCCACTGGGTGCGGGCGTTGGACCATTCACGGGCGATCTTCAGGCTCCACCGGCCCGTGGCGACGCACAGCGCGGGGATCGAGAGCCGGCCCGTGTTCAGCGTGGTGAGCGCGATCTTCAGGCCCTGGCCTTCCCGGCCCAGCCGGTTGGCGGCGGGGACCCTGACCTGATGGAAGCGGGTAACTCCGTTTTCGATCCCGCGGAGCCCCATAAAGGTGTTGCGGTTTTCCACGGTGATGCCGGGGGAGTCCATCTCCACCACGAACGCGCTGATGCCACCTTTGTGGGCGGTGCCGTCCGGATCGGTGTGCGGCGGCACGAGGGCCATCACCACGACGAGTTCGGCGATGACGCCGTTTGTGGTCCACAGCTTGACGCCGTCCAGGACGTAGGACTCGCCGTCGTCGGAGAGGACAGCTGTGCTGCCCATCCGGGCGGGGTCGCTGCCGACGTCGGGCTCGGTCAGCAGGAAGGCGGTGATGGCTCCGGCCGCGCAGCGGGGCAGGTATTCCCGTTTCTGTGCAGCGGTGCCGAATTCCTTGACCGGCTCCGGGACGCCGATCGACTGGTGCGCGGACAGCAGGGCGCCGAGGCTGGGGTGCACCGATCCAAGCAGGCCCAGTGCACGGCCGTAGTACACGAGGGTCAGGCCCAGCCCGCCGTATTCGCGCGGAATCTTCATGCCGAAGGCGCCGAGCTCGGCGAGCCCCTTGAGATAGTCGTCCGGGATCCGGTCGTCCCGTTCGATGGCCCGCCCGGACATCGTCCGGCAATAATCGGTCAGCCGGGCCATGAAGGCCTCGCCGCGTTCGACGTCGTCGGCGGGGGCTTCGGGCCACGGGTGGATCAGGCTCAAATCGAAGCTGCCAAGGTAGAGGCCCTTCGCGAAGCTGGGCTGCTTCCAGCTGGTCTCACGGGCGGCCTCGGCGATGGCCCGGGCGTCGGCGGCCGTCGCGTCGGGGCCGATGTGGTCCGGCGCCCCGGCGGTCTCCGGCGCCGGCACGCCCGGCGTCGCGGTGCCTGGTGTTAGGGAGTCGGGTGTAGGAGAGTCGGGTGCGGTGGCGGGGTCTTCAATGGCGGAGCTCACTGGGCATCTCCTCTAACCGGGTGGCCGGCTCGAGCCCTGGATCCGCCGCGGGTGGTGGACCCTTCAGCTGTCCCGCAATACTACTCGCGGGTAAGTGCCTGTGCTAGGGGAAGCCTGACCCGGATGGTCGGGCCGGAAGTCCGCGCCAAAGTCGACCTGGAATTCGGCGGGTAACTCCACGGTTGAGGCGTGGTGGACCAGCCGGTCCCAACCGTGGTTGATGCCGTGAACCAGGCCAACCACCGCGCCGGCTACGAGGTACCAGGCGAGCCGGCCCACGCCGACCAGAACCATGGCCGCGAACGCGGACACCATCATGAAGGCGGCGATCACCAGGGCGAACACGAGGGTTCCAATCACCACCATCGTGCCCGTTTCCACTGCGCTTAGGTCGAACTGCATTCTTCCCCCTGCACCATCGCTTCGGTTTGAACCAGTAGCCAGAGCGTAGGGTGCAGGAGACGTGCTGAACTAGGGTCCCGTGGCCGATCTTGCCCTCTTGATACGGGATCGAAATGCTACCGGGGCGTAGGTCACGGCACGGTCGCGGCACCCTCACCAATCCCGGGTGTCGCACCGGACGTCAATGCCAGGAATGCTGCCCTGTGTCAGTCCTCGTCGTGTTCAGGGGCGCTCTGGCTCACCACCTGGAAGTCCGCTCCGAGGGCAACGTCCACCTGGGTCCCGTCGTTGAGTCGGACCTCGACCTCATACGCCGCGCCGGACTCGTCGTCGCGCTCCACTTCGGTGACGCTGCCTTGGCCAACCTTCGCCAGTGCGGCGCTGGTTGCCCTGGCGCGGTCGGCGTCAGTGAGCGCCGGTCCGTCGGAATCGTCACCAAGGGCAAGTTTCCCGATGCTGGCTGTCAGGTCATCCGGACTCAGGGACGGAAGATCCCGGGCCTGTTGGGTTGCCCCGACCGCAATCGAAGCTCCCCCCAGCACCACTGCTGCAGAGGCCGCCCCCGTGATCCACATCGTTCTCTTCCGCATGATCGTCTCCCTTCAGCTGGTCATTCCAGTTTGCTCCGACATAGGGGAGCGCACAACGATGAATGCGGCAGGGGCTCTGCGTTAACGGCTGGGGGCCTGCGTTAACCTTGTAGCTGGCAGTTTTTCGATTCCGCTGCCCCGCAGCACCACCCCAACCATCCCCCGGCAGCCGAAGGAGAGTGCGTGTCCCGCTCCGCCGTGTCATCAGCCGACGCCATCAGCGCCCGGCTCCGGGACCTTGAGCTCCTCACCAAGGGACCTGCCTGGGCGCTGACGCGCTCGGCGCCGTGGGTGATCGCCGTGCTTCAGGCCTCCTTCACCCGCACCCGCGCCCAGCTGCCGCTGGAGCAGTTCCACGCCGACGTCGACGCCTTCCTCGAGCAGCTCCGCCGGCAGGACCCCGGCACGGGAGAGCAGCAGGGCGGCCCGGCCGGCGGCGCGCTCTCGGGAAAAAAATATGCGGACGAATGGACGCGCAAGAACTTCCTGACGCGCCGGAACCAGTCCGGCCAAATCGTCTACGAAGTCACCGAGCCTGCTGCCCGCGTCCTGGCTTTCCTGGACAGCCTCTCCAGCGAGCGGTCCACGCTGAACGGCTCCCGGCTCGGCACACTGCTCGGCGACGTGGAGAAGCTCGCCAACGAGACCAACCCGGACCAGAGTGCACGGATTGAATCCCTCGAAGAGGAGATCGACGAGCGCCGCCAGCTGATGGAGGACATCAGCTCCGGGGACTTCGACGGACTGCTCGACGACGACGAGGCCGTGGAGGCCGCCGGCAACATCCTCGATCTCGCCGCCAGCCTGCCCGCGGACTACAAGAAGATGCGTGACCGGATTGAGGAGCTCGTGGGGGAGCTGCGCAACCAGATCATCGAGGAATCCCTCAGCAAGGGCGCCACCATGGCCCAGGTCCTCGAGGCCGACAAGCGGCTGCGGCAAAGCCCCGAAGGCCGGACGTTCCGGTCCTTCACCGCGTTCCTGGAGGACCCGCAACAGCAGCTGAGGTTCCGGTCGGCGATCGGCGAGGTGCTGAGCCGGCAGTTCGCGGATGAGCTCAGCCACGACGAACGCGAGACCCTCAAGAACCTCGTGGCCGAACTCCGCAGCCAGCACAGCCAGATCCAGAGGATCTACGGCAAACTCAGTGAGAGCCTCAACACCTACGTCCAAAGCGACGACTTCCGGCAGTCGGTCCGGCTCCGCAAGGTCCTGCGGGAGGCCGAGCAGGCGATCCGTTCCCTCCCCTACGAGCGCGAACGGCCCGGCCTGGTCCGCGGCCCGGTGTTGTTCAGTGCCGGCTTCGAATCTCTGGCCATGGTCAAGCTCTTCGACCCGGACGAATTCGCCGCCCCGCCCAAGCTGGCTGACCCCATCGCGTTCTCCGACTCGGACCGGGCGCGCTCGCCCCGGACCGCCAAGGCCAAGCCGGAAGCCATCCGCGCCGCGCTCGCGGGGGCCACCACCCTGACCGAGGCCTGGGCGCAGCTGCCGGCCGGGGAACGCCACATCAACTCCATCCGGGCCCTGCTGTCGCAGACCCTCCACGACGGCGCCGGCTTCGACCGCGGCGCCTGGGGCCCCATCGAATTCGAACAAATCGACGGCACCACCCGCACCGCCTACCTGCCCGTCGTCACGCTCGCGAAGGATTGACCATGACTGAAGAGACTGCGACAGAGACTGCGACAGCGGATCTACCGCCCGCGGACAACGACGGCGGCCACGTCCGTAGCGACCCCTTTACCGTCACTCCCCGGGACACGTTCGTCGACGGCGCCGCCCTCTTCCCGGGCGACACCGGCGTGCTCCCGATGAAAGTCCGCCAGGCGCTCGTGAAGCTGCTCAAGGGCCCATACATCGACGGCGGACGCGACGAAAAACTGTGGACCACGCTCCTGGACAACCAGCTGATCCTGCGCAGCCGCCTCTCCGAGCTTTTCCTCACGCTGCAACTGGACCACGAACGCAAGGTGGCTGTCCTGCGCCCCGTGGACCCCGAGGCGATCGGCGGCAGCACCCGTTCCAGCATCCTGCGCCAGCAGCGTGCCCTGAGCCGGGTCGAAACCATCGTCCTGCTCCGCCTGCGCCTGCTCCTGGACCGCCACGTCACCGCCCAGACAGACCCCACGATCACGCGCGAGGAAATCGCCGAACTCGTCGCCCACTACCAGCCCACCGGCCAGCAGGATGCCCTGCGGGATGCCGACGTCGTCAATCGCGCCATCACCAAGCTCCTGGCCCGCCAGCTCCTCCTCACCACGGGCCTGGACGAGGTCTACACCATCTCCAACGCCCTCCCCCTGGCCCTCCCGTTCGAAAACATCGGCGACATCCCGGCCCAAATCGAAGCCCTCATCGCGGCCAGCACCGACCCGTCAGGCACCGAGCCACTCCTAGAGCTCGACGCAGACACCGTGGCCACGGGGGATTCCGAAGACGACGCAGACAATGAGCCGGCCAGCGACGACGACGGCTATGTCGCCACCGGCCGGGATAACGAGGCGGCAGCCGTTGCCGGTGCTCAAGGTGACGCCGACGACGACGCAGCAGCCGTTACATACGCCCAAGGTGACTTGAACAACGAAGACGACGACGATGCCGCCGTCGAAAGTGACAGCTCGAGCGACGCAGCAGGCGTTACGGACGCCCAAGGTGACTTGAACAACGACGACGACGGCGATGCCGCCCCGGGAGTGGCATCCAAGGGACTGGACGAGGGCCCCGATGCGAGCTTGCGAGCATTGGGAAGTCCGGACCCGCTGTCGGAGCCGCGCGCTGAGCTGATCGAAGATCAGCGGCGCGGCGAAGGGGCGGGGGCGGCATCGGCTGCGGAGTCAAACGCAACCACGCCTAACGCAACCACACCTGAAGCAACCAAGGAAACAAGCGAGGCCAACAAGTGAGCATCGCAACCATGCTGCCGATGGGCGAGCTCACCAACCCCGGCCAGATGCGCCTGGCCCTCGTCCAGGTGGTCAACTGGGGCACGTTCCATGGCGCCCACACCATGCACGTGGACCGCAACGGCACCCTGCTGACCGGCAACTCGGGCGTCGGCAAGTCCACGCTGTTCGATGCCATGCTTCGGGTCTTCGACGCCCGTCCCCGCTCCAACGAAGCCGCCGCGCAGCGGGCAGGTGGCGCTGTCGAGGACAAGCGCACCACGTTCACGTACATGCGCGGCAAGGTGGGCGACAAGGCGGTGGGCGAGGGCTCCGCGAGTGCGTTCCAGCGCCCCGGCGCCACCTGGTCCGCCGTCGCGCTGACCTTTGACAACGCCGCCGGCACCCGGGTGACGGTATCGGCCCTGTTCGACCTGCCCAAGAACGGCACGGAATCCAGCGTCGGCCGCTACTACGTGATCGACAACAAGCCGCTGGATCTCGCGGCGATCGAGGGCATCGCTGAGAAGCGCTTCACCAAGTCAGCGCTGGACGCGATCTTCCCGGACGCCCAGATCTTCGACGTCCACAAGGCCTTCGCCGAACGCTTCCGCCGCCTCCTCGGCATCAACTCCGACCAGGCCCTCCCGCTGCTACGCGTCATCCAGGCCGGCAAGGGACTCGGCGGCAGCGTCAACACCTTCTTCCGCGACCAGGTCCTCGATGCCCCCGCCACACTGGCTGCGGCGGACGACGTCGTCGAGGAATTCAGCAACCTCATGTCCATCCGGCAGCGCCTCGAGGACGTCCGGCAGCAGCGCGACCAGCTGGCTCCCGTCCCCGGGCTGAACAGGGAATACGCGCAGGCACTGCTGGACGCGAACCGGCTGCGGGACCTAACAGGTGAGGAATTCGAGGCGTACAAGCAACAACTCGCTGTCACGGTCCATGAGAAAACCCTGGCCCGTTTGAAGGAGCTCGCCCAGGCCAAGGCCAGTGACCTTGCCGCCGAACGCGCAGTCCGCGACGGCTTCGCCAAGGAGCTGCGCCAGCTCGAGGGGGAGTACAACAACCAGGGCGGCAACGCGATTTCCGCGATAGAGCAGTCCCTGGAGAACGCCCGGGTGGGGCTCAAGCTCCGGCAGGAGGTCGAGGAATCGACCCGCAAGGCGCTGACCGACGCCGGGCTGGAACTCCAGTGGTCGGCCGCCGGCTGGGAACAGGCCCACGAGCACGCCGCGGCACGCTCGGCCGAGCTCCAGGACGACTCCGAGGCGCTCAAGGAACTGCGCTTCGAGGCCTTTGACGGCCACGCCACCCGGAAGCGCGAACTCGCCGCGGCCCAGCAGGAGCTCGTCTCCCTGAAGACGCGCAAGTCGCTGCTGCCGCCGTCGAGCATTGAAAACCGCGGCGCCATTGCGGCCGCCACGGGCGTGCCCGAGGAACAGATGCCCTTCGGCGGCGAGCTGATCGACCTCGCCGAGGGCCAGGAGCAGTGGCGCCCGGCCGCCGAGCGGGCGCTGCGAAGCCTGGCCACCACGCTGCTGGTCCCGGGCGAGCACTTCGCGGCAGTCACCCGGTACCTCAACGACCACTCCGTGCGCGGGGCGCTGCGCGCCGTGGACGTCTCCCGGCCCCTGGCCGGCGGCGCGCTGGCTGTCGAGGACGTGGCCGACGGCGATCTGCTGACCAAGCTCCGCTTCCTCACTGACGCCGGCCTCGCCGCGGGCGCTCACGCCGATGCCCTGGGGCAGGCCAGCGCCTGGCTGCGCGAACGGATTGCCCTCGACTTCGCCTACCCGTGCGTGGAAGACCCGGACGAGCTCGCCGGCCTGGACAAGGGCCTGAGCCTGGGCGGCGTGGTCAAGCGCAACCGCCACACGGTGGAAAAGGATGACCGCTTCACCTCCCGGCAGGATTACGTCCTCGGGTTCGACAACGCCGCCAAGCTCGAACTTGTGGCGGCCCAGGTTGAGGACTTGCAACAGGCGCTGGCCAAGGCTGCCGATCTGGCGCAAACCCGGGAAGAGTCACACCAGGGCATGACCCGGCAGCTCGATGCCCTGCGCCGCGTGGCAGACGACCACCGGACCTGGGAGCAGGTCTCGGCTGCCGTGGCAGCGGAGGAGCTCGCCCGGATCGAGCAGCGCCTCAAGGACGCCCTGGCCGCGCAGGCGGACCTCGAACCGCTGCGCGCCAGCATCGAAGCCGCGCGGCACAAACACCAGTCCAGCACCGAGGCCGCGGCCGTGCTGCAGAGCGAGTACAAGGCCCTCGATGCGCGCATGACTGCCGCTGATTCGCTGCTCGACGCCGCACGCAACCGGCTGGCCCAGGCGCCGCCGTCGGACGACGGCATCGCCGCGCTGGAACCGTACTTCACCGGCTTCGGCGACGTCCTGGAGATGCACGAACTCGACAACCTGGCCAACCAGGTGCGCACCCGGCTCCTTGCCGAACTGCATGGGGCCGAGTCCCGCGGGCAGGCCACTTCGGAGCGCCTCACCCGCATTTTCGAGGGCTTCGTCCGGGAATGGGGCACGGCGATTTCCGCGGACCACGGCACCTCGATCGGCGCCGCGGGGGAGTTCGAATCCCGTTACCACGCGATTGTCAGCGACGGGCTGCCCGCCCAGGAAGCCGAGTTCCGGCAGTTCTTCAACCAGCGGACACACGAATCCTTTTCCACCCTGCTGCACCTGCTGGACGAGGAGCGCCGCGCCATCACGAGCCGCATCCTGCCGCTCAACGGGATCCTGTCCGAGGTCAACTTCCACGAGGGCAGCTTCCTGGAACTCGACATCAAACAGACGCTGCCGGCAACGGCGAAGCAGTTCAAGGACGCCATCCAGAACGCGCTCAAGGTCCGGCATACCCGGCCGGGCAAGACGGCCACGGCAGCGTCCGCCGCGGTGTCCGGGGCGGAGACGGACGACGACGCCGAGCTCACCACCCGCTACAAGTCGCTCGAAACGCTGGTGAAGCGCCTCGGTTCGCAGACTCCAGAGGACCGGCGCTGGCGCGCCGAGGTGCTGGACGTCCGCGGCCACCTGTTCATCCAGTGCAAGGAGCACCGCGAGGTGCAGAGTGCCGGCGCCCGGGGTGCCGGTCCCAAGGGGGCGGGGAAGGGCCAGAAGAAGACCGACGTCTACATGCACGCGGACACCGGCTCCATGTCCGGCGGTGAGCGGCAGCGCTTCACCGCGTTCATCATGGCTGCGGCGCTGAGCTACCAGCTGGGCATCGCCGAGCAGGGCTTCACCACGTATGGCACCGTGATGATGGACGAGGCGTTCGTGCTCGCCTCCGAGGAATTCGCCGGGGCGGGTATCAAGGCCCTGCACGAGTTCGGCTTCCAGCTGCTGCTGGCCGCGCCGGAGAACGTGATCGACCTCTCCCGGCACCTGGGATCGGTGACGGAGATCCTGCGGGACAAGCGCACCAACCGCTCCGGCGTCCTGACGGCCCCGGTGATTGCCCCGCGTGCGGGGACCGAGGGCGTCTGGCGGTCCGAGGCGAGCCCTGTGGACATCGTCCTGCGCTGACCCGAGACGCAGCGTGGCGAATAATAACAAATCGGTGGATTTATTGTGGATTGTATTGAGGGGTCCTGCGTCTGCGTGCGATTCTGCTTTGCACAACACATCGCCGCATGCTCCATCCGGGCCACCATAGGCAACTCGTTTCACGGCGTGACGGAAGTAGGCCTGCCGAGCTGACGGCTTCATCGCGAAAGGCACCATCATGCTTTCTGCACGTCGGCTCCCCGTCATAGCTGCCCTCGCGGCTGCCACGGCCCTGATCTTGTCCGGATGCGGCGCGGTCACTCCTGCCGCCACTCCTGCGGCCACTCCTGCGGCCACGGCGGGCGCGACGGCGGTCGGCACCCCGCCGCCGTCGTCGGCTCTCGGTGCTGCCGACGTCGCGAAGTACACCTTCCCCGACGGCCGCCTGTCCTTTGAGTACCCCGCAGATTGGCGGGTGGAACTGTTTACTGGCCCGGGGGAGCCCTCCCTGTCGCGGACGGCGACCGTCTTGGACGCGAAGGGCACCGAGCAGGTCACGGTTTACTCCGGGCGGATCGCTGACGGCGTGAGCCATCCCGTGCGCAGGACGGTATTCGAATCAGAACCCGTGCCGGGCCTCAGCCGGCAGCCCGCTCCCGCGGCCCATTACGCGTTCTACGTGGACCGGATGGATGCGAGTCCGACGTACCGCATGCACCTCTCGGCCGGGGCGCCCCCCGCCGGGGACAGTGCTCGGCTGGACGGAATCATCCGGATCGGCAAGGAAGTCCTGGTGGCGGAAATCAAGTTCATCGAGAAGCCTTTCGCCAGCGACGACGCGGCCAAGGACTGGCTTGCCGGAGCCGAGGGCCAGGCCCTCAAAGCGCTTTTGCTGAGCGTCTCTTACAGCTGACATCGCGCAACCAAGCCAAATGAGACAATTACGTTACTCAAACCTTTCTTAATTAACCAAAGGATAGGCTAGCCTTACTTAGGTTTGCATCACATACCTAAGGAGTTCCGTGGCTTTCGCCGTCTTCCCCCGTTCCGCCGGCCGCCCAGCCGGCCGCCGCCCCCGCAAGACCGCAGGGCGGGCCGCAGCTCTTCTGGCCGCCGTCGCGCTTACCCTGACGGCTTGCTCCACCGGGCCGGCAAGTTCGCCGGCGACGGACGCCCCCAGCCAGCCGGTCAGCATCGCTTTCCCGGTTAGCATCAAGCACCTCTTCGGCGAGACCACTATCAAGGAACAGCCCAAGCGCGTTGTTACCGTTTCCTGGGTCAACGACGACGTCGCCATCGCCCTCGGAGTGGTTCCCGTGGGCGTCCCCAAGAACGAATGGGGCGGTAACGACAAGGGCTCCACACCGTGGAAGGACGCCGCGCTGGAGAAGCTCGGCGCGGGCTTCGGTTCGGCGAAGGCCCCCGTCCAGTTCTCCGAGGCGGACGGCATCAACTTCACCGAGATCGCCAAGCTCAACCCGGACGTCATCCTCGGCGCCTACTCCGGCCTGACGGCAGAGGACTACAAGAAGCTCAGCGAAATCGCACCCGTCGTGGCCCAGCCGGAGATCGCCTACGGCACCTCCTGGCAGGACTCCACCACCATGATCGGCAAGGCACTCGGCAAGGAAGCCGAAGCCGACAAGCTGGTCTCAGACACCGAGACCACCATCAAGGACAAGGTCTCCAAGTACCCGCAGATCGCCGGAAAGTCCTTCATCTACGGCAACCTGGAGCCGGACAAGAGCGACGGCGTCAACGTCTACACGGCCAACGACAACCGTCCGCGCTTCCTCAGCGAAATCGGCATGAAGCTCGCACCCGTTGTGGAGGAGAACTCCAAGGGCTCCAAGGAATTCTTCATCCCGTGGTCCGCCGAAAAGGCCAATGAACTCAACTCGGACATCTTCGTGACCTGGGTGCCGGATGCGGCCACCACCGGCTCCATCAAGGCCGACCCGCTGCTGGGCCAGATCCCCGCCATCAAGAGCGGCGCCCTGGTTGCCGACTCGAACAACACGCTGACGCTGTCCATCTCCGCATCCTCACCGCTGAGCCTGCCCTGGTCACTGGACACGTTCCTGCCGCAGCTGGCCTCCGCGGCGGACAAAGTCACCGCGGCGAAGTAACACCCTCCCATGACGAACAGTACGACGACGGCGCCCGCCGCCAGCGCGCCCGGCGCACCCCCGGCCCCCACCGGGAGGAAAGCCCACGCGGCGCAGGCCGCCTGGCTGCTGGCCGCCGTCGTCGTACTTGTTCTGGTCTGTGCAGCGTCCCTGACCGTCGGTGCCCGCGGGGTTCCCCTCGGCACCGTCTGGCAGGCGCTGACGCAGTTCGACCCCACCGACGGCAACCACGCCGTCATCCACGCCCGCATCCCGCGCACCGTGCTGGGCCTGCTCGCCGGCGGCGCACTCGGGCTGGCCGGCGCGGCCATGCAGGGGGTGGCCCGCAACCCGCTCGCAGACCCCGGCATCATCGGTGTCAACGCGGGCGCCGCCCTCGCCGTCGTCACCGGAATCTACGTCTTCGGCGTTTCGTCCCTGACCGGCTACATCTGGTTCGCGTTCATCGGCTCCGCGGCAGCGGCCGTCGCCGTCTACCTGATCGCGTCCATGGGACGTGACGGGGCGACGCCGGTCAAACTGGCACTCGCCGGCGCGGCCCTGAGCGCAGGGCTGTATTCGCTGATGAACGTCGTCCTGGTCTCCAGCCAGGACACCCTGGACCGGTTCCGTTTCTGGCAGGTCGGCGGGATCGCCGGCCGTGACTGGTCGGTGGTGCTGCCCGGGCTGCCGTTCCTGGCTGCCGGGGCCCTGATCGTCCTGTTCACCGGGCGGATCCTGAACAGCCTGGCCCTCGGGGACGACATTGCCCGGGGCCTGGGCCAGCGCGTCGGCCTGGCCCGCGGCGTCACCGCGCTGGGCATTGTGCTGCTCTGCGGCTCCGCCACGGCCCTGGCCGGGCCAATCGGATTCGTCGGGCTGGTGGTTCCGCACGCCGTCCGCTTCCTGACCGGCCCGGACTACCGCTGGATCCTGCCCTTCTCGCTGGTCCTGGCACCCGTGCTGCTCCTGCTCTCGGACGTGGTGGGCCGTGTCATCCTGCTCCCCGGCGAAGTCCCCGCGGGCATCATGACGGCTCTGGTGGGTGCGCCCGTCTTCGTGTGGCTGGTCCGCCGCGGGAAAGGAGCAGGGCTGTGAGTCAGGCAGACCTCGCCAACGTGAGGCATGAGCTGGGAGGCAACGCCCCCGCGGAGCACCAACCGGCCGGCAATACCCGGTTCATGAGCCGGACGGCCCTCCTGGCCTTCGCCGTCGTGGTGCTCCTGGCCGTCAGCATCCTGCTGGGCAGCTACACCGTCACCATCCCGGACTTCTTCAGGATCCTCACGGCACACCTCACCGGGGGCGAGAAAATCCCCGGCGCCAGCTTCATCGTGATGGAGAACAAGCTCCCGCGGGCAGTCATCGGCACCATGATCGGAATTGCCTTCGGGCTCTCGGGCACCCTGTTCCAGACCATGCTGCGCAACCCGCTGGCCAGTCCCGACGTTATCGGCATCAGCTACGGGGCAAGCGCGGCCGCTGTCACTGCCATCGTGGTTTTCGGGGCCTCCGGAGCGGCCGTTTCCGGTGCTGCGCTGTGCGGGGCCATGGCCGTAGCGGTCTTGATTTACACAATCTCCCGGAGCGGTTCCCTCGGATCAGGCGGCGGCAACCGCGGCAACGCGGCCGGGAGCCGGCTTATCCTGGCCGGCATCGGCATCGCCGCGGCACTGAACGCCGCGGTCAACTTTCTCATGACGCGGGCGGACATCCGCACCGCGGCCGAGGCCCTGATCTGGCTGAACGGATCCCTGAACTCAGCCAGCTGGGAGCGCGCCGGCGTCCTGGCGCTGGCGCTGCTGGTTCTCGTGCCCGCCGTCGCCGTCCTCGCCGGACCGCTCCGGATCCTGGAACTGGGGGACGACGCCGCCGCCGGGCTCGGCATCCGGGTAGGCATCACCCGCCTGGGCGTCGTAGCCGCCGCCGTCGCCCTGGCCGCCGTCGCCACGGCAGCCGCCGGGCCTGTGGCGTTCGTGGCCTTCCTGGCCGGCCCCATCGCGCGCCGCTTCACCGGGACGTCCAGCCTCCCGGCCGCCGCGTTCGTCGGCGCCCTGATTGTCCTCGCCGCGGATTACTTCGCCGCCAACATCGCCCCCCTGCTGCTGGACGGCACCGTCCTGCCCGTCGGCGTGGTCACCGGCGCGCTCGGTGCACCGTTCCTGCTGTGGCTCCTGGTCACAGCCAACCGAAAGGACGCCTGACATGGCAGTTCTCAACGCCAAGGACCTTACGCTCCAGTACGACCAGCGCCGGGTGGTGGAAGACCTTACGGCGGAGCTCCCCGAGGGCAAGGTGACAATGATCGTGGGCGCCAACGCCTGCGGCAAGTCCACGCTCCTCCGCGGCCTGTCCAGGCTGCTGAAGCCGGCCGGCGGTACCGTGACCCTCGACGGCAAGGACATCCATTCCCGCCCGGCCAAGGAACTCGCCCGCATCCTCGGCCTGCTCCCGCAGCACCCCACAGCCCCCGACGGCATTCTGGTCCGGGACCTGGTGGGCCGCGGCCGCTACCCGCACCAGGGCTTCTTCCGCAGCTGGAGCACGGCCGATGATCTCGCCGTGCAGGGCGCGCTCGAAGCCACCGAAACGCTGGAGCTCGCCGAGCGCAATGTCGACGAACTCTCGGGCGGGCAGCGCCAGCGCGTGTGGATCGCGATGGCGCTTGCCCAGGAAACCGAGGTCCTCCTGCTCGACGAGCCCACCACCTACCTGGACCTGGCCCACCAGGTGGAGGTCCTGGACCTGATCACCGACCTGAACCGGCAGCGCGGCACCACCGTGGCTATCGTCCTGCACGACCTGAACCTGGCGGCCCGATACGCGGACCACGTGATTGCCATGAAGGGCGGCAGAATCGTGGCCGAGGGCACCGCCGCCGACGTCGTCACCGAGGACCTGGTCCGGGACGTCTTCGGCCTGGACTCGCGGGTGCTGCCCGATCCCATTTCCGGCACGCCACTGATCATTCCTCTTGGCCGGCACCACACCCATTTCCCTAAAGCCGAAACAGCAACCCTGGAGTTGGTCCCATGAGGGCAGTTAACAGCAAAGCAACCACCCAACCGATGACCCTGGCGTTCGACGTGACGGTGGCCGCCGTGCAGCAGCTCAGCCCCAATGTCCGCCGCATCACCTTCGGCGGGTACTCCCTGCGTGACTTCGGCGTCCACGGCGGAACCCTGGACCTGCGCGTAAAGCTGATGATCCCGTCCCTCGCCGAGGACGGCACGCAGCTGCCGTTGCCGGTGTTCGAGATGGAGCAGTCCGGCTGGTACCAGGAATGGCTGGCCATGGATCCGGCGACCCGCGGCTCCATGCGCACCTACACCGTGCGGCAGGAACGCCTCGACGCCGTCTACCCGGAGATCGACGTTGACTTCGTGCTGCACTTCGATGCCGCCGGTAACGGCGGACCCGCCGCGAACTGGGCCCTGAACGCCAAGCCCGGTGACGCCCTCACCATCATCGGGCCCAACAACCGGGCCGCGCACTGTGTCACGGCGGAGACCTACTCCGGCATCGAATGGCGGCCCGGCATGGCCCAGCGGGTACTCCTTGCCGGCGACGAAACCGCTGTTCCGGCCATCAGCGCCATCCTGGAAAGCCTCCCGTCCTACATGAGCGGGCACGCGTTCCTCGAAGTCCCCGAGGCCGGCGACTTCCTGGAGCTTCAGTCGGACGCCGACGTCGAAATCACCTGGCTGGCACGCGGCGCCTCAATCGGGCGCTCACGTCCGCACGGCGAACTGCTGCAGGAGGCGGTCCGCGCCGCTGTTCCCGAGCCGGGCTGGGTGGGCATCAAGGCCGCCGCCGGCGGAGCCGGGCCCGAACCCGATGACGTCAACGTGGACCAGGACATCCTCTGGGAGACCCCCGCCCGGATGGACGCCGCGGCGATCGGAGCCAGCAAAAACCCGGACAAGCCGGCCGGGGCCCTGCCGTTCTACGCCTGGATCGCCGGCGAAGCGGGTACCGTCAAGGAGCTGCGCCGGTACCTTGTGCGGGACGTCGGGATCGACCGGAAGCAGGTTGCGTTCATGGGGTACTGGCGGCAGGGGAAGGCCGAGCTGTAGTTCTGGCTCCTCCTTCTCTTCCACCACCGTCTCGCCGTCGCCCGCGTTGTGCGGGCTTCCGCCCTTCACCCGTCGCTTGCCGTCGCTCCCGCTGTCCGGGCTTCCGCCCTTCACCTGTCGCTTGCCGTGGCTCCCGTTGTGCGTGCTTCCGTGCGGGCTTCGCCCGCAATCGCCGCTTTGCCGTCGCTTAGACACCTCCCGCCGCCTCGTTCGGCCGCGGGCGGCCTCTCTCGGCTCTGGTCGGCGATGCGCTCCTTAGCAAAGCGGCGATTGCGGTCTTGTGGGTCGGTCACCTTCGGTGCGCCCCACCTTTCGCAAGCTGACTCAACTGTTGCGGCAGCGTCCTTGCGGTCGGCTCACCTTCGGTGCGTCCCGCCTTTCACCAACGCGACTCGACGGTTGCGGTTGCGGCTGCGGGTCTTGGGGGGTCACCTTGGGTTAACTTGCTCTTTCCCTGCCCGTTTTTTGGGGTGGTTAGGGTGTTGGGGTGGATTCATATCCTTTGCTTCCAAATCCCTTGCTTCCGGATCGGGGTGGGCGGCGGGTCTTTGTTGCCTTGGGGGATTCCTTCACCGAGGGTGTGGGGGACTACGATCCCCGGTTTCCGAACGGCGTGCGGGGCTGGGCGGACCGGGTCGCGGAGAAGCTGGCCAAAGCGCAGCCGGGGTGGGAGTACGCCAATCTGGCCATCCGCAGCAAGCGTCTGCGTCACATCATCGCTGAGCAGCTCGGTCCTGCTTTGGCCATGGAGCCGACGCTCGTCACCCTGTACGCGGGCGGCAACGACATCCTGGATTTCGCCACGGACATCGGATCCCTCATGGAGGACTACGAGTCTGCGGTGGCTGCGCTCGCCGGCACGGGGGCAACTCTGGTGCTTTTCACCGGCTTCGACGTCAAGGTCTCCGCGCTGCTGGAGCCGCTGAAGAAACGCAACGCCTTATACAACCGGCGGGTCCGCGAGATCGCCGGCCGCTACGGCGCGGTGCTGGTGGACTACTGGCGCTTCGACGCATTCCATGACCCACGGATGTGGGATTCGGACCGGCTGCATATGTCCAAGGCAGGCCACAAATACCTTGCCTCACAGGTCCTGGACCACCTAGGCGTGCCCCACAAGATCAAGCCCAAGGCGTGGGAGCCGCCGGTGAAACCGGGACTGCGGGAGTGGGAACGCCGGCAGCGCCGCTGGGTCCACGACTGGGTGCTGCCCCTGTTCGGACGCAAACTCCGCGGCGTCACACTCGGCGATCAGCTCCGGCCGCGCTGGCCCGAACCCGTGAGAGTCCCGTGCAAGGGCGGCCTGAAGAAGCTACTGCAGAAGCAACAGGCCGGGGGCCAGACCGGCGCCGGGTAGCCGCCAGGGACTCAGCTGTCCAGCAGGTTTTCGTAGCCCGGTGCCACCCTGTTGGCATGGAACTCCATGACCTCGAAATCAGCCACACCATTGACGTAGAACGGGTCTTTGGCCAGGGCCGCATCAAGGCTGGCCCGGTCCGCGTTGGAGAGCAACAGGCCACCGGTGCGGGGGATTTTGCGCCCCGCGACCATGAAGACGCCCTCGTCGAAGGCCGCCTGCAGCCACGTGACATGCGCCGCAAGATGGAAGTCCACGATGTCGTCGGGGACCTTGTATGTCAGGGAGACTACGTACATGCGGCCAGCCTACCGGTAGCCGGCTGCCGGCAGGCGGGAACTTTTCTGGAATTCCCGGGCTGAAGTTGAATCGTCAAGCTTCCAGTCTCCTAGAATGTAGCCATGACCGAACCCCGCTGGCTCAACGCCGACGAACGCCGGGCCTGGCTTGCCCAGCTCAGCATCAACACCATGCTGCCGGCCGCCCTGGACACCCAGCTCCATGCCGCGGGCAAACTTTCCCTGTTCGACTACAACGTCCTGGCGATGCTTTCGGAGACCGAGGGCCGTTTCCTGCCCATGAGTGAGCTGGCCGCCCGCACCAGCGCCTCCCTGTCCAGGCTCTCCCACGTGGTCACCAAGCTGCAGAACCGGGGCTGGCTTGAGCGGCGGCCGCACCCCGGCGACGCCCGCGTCACCACGGCGCACCTGACCGATGTCGGCATGGAGACGATCGTGAAGCTTGCCCCGGGCCATGTGGAGGCGGTCCGGTCACTGTTCCTCGACGCCTTGAGCCCGCAGGACGTCGCGGACCTGGCCCGGATCGGCGAAAAAATCGTGGCCCGCCTCGACGACGACCACTGGATCCTGCGGGACACCTAAGCACGAAAGCTGAATGCGCCGCCGTCGGGCATCCCGTCTTTGTTGCTCGCGGCAACTGCTGGCAGACTTGACCCATGGATTTCACGTCCCGCTATGTAGCCCTTGGAGACTCCTTTACGGAAGGTGTCGGCGACGACGACCCCACCCGGCCCAACGGCGTACGGGGCTGGGCGGACCGGGTGGCAGAGGGGCTCGGCGCCGCGGACCCGGGCTTCGGGTACGCGAACCTTGCCATCCGCGGCAGGAAACTCCGCCAGATCATGGCCGAACAGGTGGATGCCGCCGTCGCACTCAAACCCACCGTGGTCAGCATCTACGCCGGCGCCAACGACATCCTCCGGCCCAAGGTCGACATCGATGACCTGCTGGCCGAATACGATGCCGGGATCCGCAAGCTCACGGCCACCGGCGCCACTGTGGTGATGTTCACCGGCTTCGACGCGCGGGGTTCCAAGATTTTCGGCACCATGCGCGGCCGCACGGCCATCTACAACGAACTGGTTCGCGGCATCGCCGGAGACCACGGTGCCCTGCTGGTCGACTACTGGCGTTTCAGCGAGTACTACGACTGGGGTATGTGGGCCACGGACCGGATGCACATGTCCGCCGCCGGCCACGCGAACATGGCCAAGCGCGTCCTCACGGTCCTGGCGCACGAGCACTCGATAGACGTCCCGCCCATGACTCCGGTCCCTGAGTTGAGCCGGGTGGACGCCCTCCGTGCGAATGCCCGATGGGTCCGCGAATTCGCTGGGCCGTGGGTTGTCCGGCGCGTCACCGGCAAGTCGTCCGGCGACGGCCTGGAGCCGAAGTACGGCCAGCTGACCCATCTCTAAACCCCAACGGCAGAGTACGGCAAGCTAGGTGCGGAATCCCGGCGTCGCGAGCAGTTCCCCGGTGCGCCGCACGGCGAGCACATCGATGTCCCAGCCGTCTGTGGCCCGGTGCAGCATCGCGGTCCCGCCCGCAACGATCGCAGTCGCGAGCACGTCGGCCGTGACAATGTCTGCCGCGGCCACGGAGACCTGGGCGAACTCGACGCCGCGGGAGCCCGCCGTCCAGATGTGGTCACCCCGCTCCGCCGAGCCCGACGTCGCAAGGGCCCGCCGGGTGCCGGGCCCGCCTAGCCCGTAGGCGGCAAGCAGTGCCGAGCGATCCAGCGGGTCAACTACCCCGGCCGCCCAAGCGGCTCCGCTGCCCGGCACGGGCGAACCCATCACCAGGACGTCGCCGCCCGCATTCAGGCACCAGTCGGTGATCCCCTGGCTCCGCAGCGCCGCGCCGGCCTGCCCGATCGCGTAGCCCTTGATGATCCCGGAAAGGTCAAGCACGCCGTCGGGCCGCTCCGGGGAGAACGCGCCCTCCGTCATGAGCCGCCAGCTGAGCGCATCCGCGTAGCGGTCCCGCATGCTGGCGGATGCGTCCCGAAGGGAAAGTTCCCCGCGCGCCAGCCGGCTGGCCTCGGAATCGGGACGGTACAGGCTGAAGGTCTCATCCGCGCGGGCAAACACCCGTTCGACGGCGGCGACTGCGGCATCGAACTCGCGCTCGCCGCCGCATGCTGTTCCGGGGAAGGCCGCTGCTCCCAAGGCTCTGGCAGGAACGGTCAGGCTGATGACGGTGCCCATGGAGCCAAACGTCCGGGCCTTCAGGGCCGAACCGGCCAGCTCAGAGGTTGGCTGCATCGAGGGCCGCCTGAAGGGAGTTCAAGTACGCGTCGGAAGTCACTGTGGCGCCGCTGATGGTCTGCACATTCGCGGATTGGGCTTGGAGCACCTCGTCGCGCAGGAGCGGTGCCGCCCGGTTGCTGATTTGCACGGACTTGCGTTCAGCATCTGTCAGCTGGAGCGCCGTGACATCGGTGATCTTTCCGGCCTGCACGGTGATCTGGACCTGGACGGAGCCGAACCGGGTTTGGACCACTGAGCCGGCGTACGTCCCGACGGCCTTGGCCGATGCCCCGGTGGTGCCCGTGGCGCCTGTAGTGCCGGCGCCCGACGAACCGGACGACGCCGTGGAGTCGTCCGTGCCCGTGCCGGTGGAGCCGGCGGTTCCGGTCGCCGCGCTGGCGACGGCGCTGCTGGTATCGGCTATGTGGACGCCCGACTGCCAGCCTGCAATGAGGATGCCGGCGGAGGCCAGGGCGGCTGAAACTGCTGCGCGGGTTCTCACCAGTCGAACCTTTCGTAGTGGAGTTGGTCTTCCCGGACGCCGGCGGCGCGGGCGTCCTCAAGGACGCTTTGCGCCCAGGCGGCGGGGCCGCAGACGTACACGTCAGCATCGGCGACGTTCGGGTCATAACTGGCCAGCCGGTGGCCGGCACGCGCGGAACTCTCCGGCAGCCAGCTCCGTACGCCGGACGGGCGGGAGCCGGTCAGGTGGAAGAGCGTGGCTCCGCGCTGCTGGCAGAGGCCGAGGATTTCCTCGCCCAGGTAGAGCTCGGATTGGCTGTGGCCGCGGAGAATGACGGTGGCGTTCCCGGGCTGGAACGGTGTGCTCTCCAGCAGGGCGCGGATCGGCGTAATGCCAATCCCTGCACCGACCATCACCACGTGGCTGCGGCTCCGCGCGGCCGTGCTGAACAGCCCGTACGGACCCTCCAGCGCCACCTTGGTGCCGGGCCTCAGTGCTGCTAGCTGAGCCGAACCCCGGCCCAGGTTGCGGACCGTGATCCTCAGCGTGCCGTGGCCTGCGGCGTCGAATCTGATGGGATCGGCGGACAAGCTGAACGGATGCGGGTGCCACCACAGTCCGGGTGCCAGGAACCGCCAGATGAAGAACCGGCCGCCGCTGCCTGCCAGCTGGTCCAGGCCAAGGCCGGACATCTCGATGCTCACCACCCCGGGGGCCACCGGCACCACTCGATTAACGGTCAACTGGTGCCTGAACGTTGCCACCAGCGGCTGCACCAGGCGGTAGTAGAGCAGGGCGGCGCCGGTTGCGATGCATAGTGCCAGCCAGTACCAGCGCTGCCAGGTGCCCTCAGCAAAGAGGCCGCCCACACTGAACTGGTGGGGGAGCGCAGTTAGGACCGCCGCGTACGTCAGGAGGTGGACGGCGTACCAGAATTCGTAAGGGAACCGACGTCGGACGGCTACCAGCGAGGTGACGACGACGGCGATGAACAGGAGCATGGATATGTAGGCCAGCCACATGTCCGGCACCAGGACCCACAGCGCGACCGCTTCGCTGACAGGATCCAGACCTTCCGCCATGCCGTAGCCGATCGCAATGAGGATCCCGTGGGCGAGCAGGAGGTACAGGGCAGGCTTGCCCAACTTGCGGTGGAACTCGAGCGCGCGGTCGTGGCCGACTGTGTGGTCGATAAGCGGGATGCGGGCCGCCAACAGCAGCATGAGAAGCACCAGGTCCATGCCGGCGAGGCCGGCCACAATCCCCAGCGCGGTGAAGGAGCCGGCTGCAGTCGAGAAGCCGGCCATACCGCCGTCGGCCAGCCACAAAGCGACGGCGCCCGCCAGCGACGCCCAGAAATTGACCGTCAGCAGATCCGCTCTCAGCAACCGCCGCCGGTGCTGCCCCCTGAAGGGGTTCACAGCGCCACGGGAGCTGCGGGGAACCTCGGGGCGGCTCGTCAGAAGTTGTGTGTTCATGGACCCAGAATCGCTTCGCCGCCTATCATTTGGCTGTGAAAACGCTTCGTCGGGCATATGACCTCGGAGGGGCCCGCTCCTCCGCCCAGACTGGCCGAGGGCGGCGGCCCTATACACCATTCAGCGACGGATTGGTCTTTAAATCGCCGAACTCGTAGACTTGGTAGGCGCTAGGTGGCGCGGAGCGTGCGCAATTGCTCCGGTTGGCAGGAACCGTCTGAGAAATCGACGGTCTTGGAGGCCGGTAGTTAGGGGCTCAAGTTGCGCGCATTCCTGTATTCGCCCAGCATCCCGGCACTTCGCAATGGCTGTCCAAAGGACCGTCAGCGCCAGGTGCCCGTGGCCCACAATCTTCGCCGCAGTGAGGAACCAGACGGTTTGTGCCGTCTGCCTGAATCCCGCGGAACCGGTGATTGGGGGGTGGGAGCCGGATGCGGACGCCGCCTAACGCACGGTCAGCGGGAACTCCGTTAGCCGTTTCATATATTTTTGAGGAGAGTCGTCATGGCAGCACACTGCCAGGTGACCGGAGCCGAGCCGGGCTTTGGACACAGCATTTCGCACTCGCACCGTCGCAACAAGCGCCGGTTCGACCCGAACATCCAGAAGAAGCGCTACTGGGTTCCGTCCCTGCGCCGTAACGTCACGCTGCAGGTCTCTGCTCGTGGCATCAAGACCATCGACGTACGCGGCATTGACGTAGTCGTCGCCGCCATCCTGGCACGAGGAGTGAAGCTCTAATGGCAAAGGATAAGGACGTACGTCCGATCATCAAGCTGAAGTCGACCGCGGGCACGGGCTACACCTACGTGACGCGCAAGAACCGTCGTAACGACCCGGACCGCCTGGTTCTGAAGAAGTACGACCCCAAAATCCGCCAGCACGTCGAATTCCGAGAGGAGCGCTAAACACATGGCTAAGAAGTCAATGATCGCTAAGAACGAACAGCGTAAAGTCATCGTCGAGCGTTACGCTGCAAAGCGCCTCGAACTGAAGAAGGCTCTGGTTGATCCCAACTCAACCGACGAAGTACGCGAAGCTGCTCGCCTCGGCCTGCAGAAGCTGCCCCGCAACGCCTCGCCGGTACGTCTGCGTAACCGCGACATCATCGATGGCCGTCCCCGCGGTACCTTCCAGAAGTTCGGTATCTCCCGTGTTCGATTCCGCGACATGGCTCACCGCGGTGAGCTCCCGGGCATCACGAAGTCTTCCTGGTAATTCAGTAGTCCTGAAGCCAGTGGCTTGAAGGAGGGCCGGCAACCGTTTGGGTGCCGGCCCTTTTTGCGTTTAATGCCTGTTTGCGGGCGCCTGGGGTGCGGTGGTTGGTCGGATGTCCGGGTGCCGGGCTGCGTCGCGGGCGCGGTGGGGTAGTTCATTGGGGTGGTGTTGGTGGTGTTGGCGGTGTTGGTTGGCTGGGACCGGCGGCGGCGTGTTGGACTGCGCGCTGGTTGTGGTGATGCACGGCATAGTTCGAGGTTGTGGTGCCGGGGTGCCGTTTGGGGGTCCGAAGCCTCGTTCTGCCGCGGATTCCCGGGGCTGCGGGGCGGTGGGAGCGTGGCCGGGGGTGGAGTTGCGGTGGGGCTTGGGTGGGTGTATTGTTTTCTAAGTCGCCGAGAGGGAGACCAGCGGAAAGCTGGGAACCGGAGGCGGCCAATCCCCTAAATTTCAAGACCGGATCTGGTCGGCGTTTCGTGCGCTCCGGGTTCGGGTGGGGCGGGTCGGATGGTTTGTGGGTCGCGGAAACGTTGATTTGCAAAGTGGTCCGGACTCGGGTAAGTTTGAAAAGTTGCTCCGGAGCGATCCTCGACTGAATGTTGGTTGTGGTGGTGCCGGGTGTGTCTGTTGTTTGAGAACTCAATAGTGTGCCAAGTTTGTTGATACCAATTTATTGTATTGAATTGGTTGAATTGACCGGATCCCGCCACCCCGTGGTGTGGTCTGGTTTTTACAGCTGGTTTCAAATTTTGTGCATTGTGTGTTTCCCGTTTTCCCGGGGGCGCATGGTGTGTCTGTTT